>DASZOV010000180.1:0-24695 GCA_035550595.1 Vicinamibacterales bacterium | reverse complement strand
GGACCGCTTTTCCTCCGAGTACGTCTTCATCGTGATCATCGGCAGCAGGAACAGGACGAGCACGCTCGCGTTCTGCAGGAGCGGCCGGATCATGTCGTTGTTGACGTTCACCTGCGGCGTCTGCCCGAACTGCGACTGCATGCCTTGCCGCACGAAGTAGTACAGGTACGTGTTGAAGAAGTACCCGAAAATCACGGCGAACAGCCCGAGCATCACCCAGGCGACCGGCGACGCGAACGAGCTTCGCAGCTCCTTGGACGCGATCGCCATCACGTTGCGGTACGACCTACCCATGCTGCGCCTCCTGCGGATGCTCTTCGGTCGTGAGCTGCAGGAAGATTTCTTCCAGGCTCATGCGCATCGGCCGGAGCTCGAGCAGCCCCCAGCCGCGATCGACGATCGCGCGCGCCACGTCGCGTCGCACGTCGCGGTTCGGCTCGGCTTCGACCTCGAAGCTCACGAGCGTGCCGTGCTGCTCGGACGCCGTCGCGCGACGCACGCCCGCGATGCCCGCAATCGCGTCAGCCGTGGCCGGGCCGTCCACCTGCACGTAGAGCGAGGCCGCGCCCTTGAGCTGGTGCGTCAGGTTGTCGGGCGTGTCGACCGCGACCACGCGGCCTTTGTTGATGATGACGACGCGCTGGCAGGTCTGCGAGACCTCGGGCAGGATGTGCGTGCTGAGGATGATCGTGTGGTTGCCGGCCAGGCTGCGGATGAGGTCGCGCGTTTCGATGATCTGCTTCGGGTCGAGCCCGGCCGTCGGCTCGTCGAGGATGAGCACGTCCGGGTCGTGGATGAGCGCCTGCGCCAGGCCGACGCGCTGTCGATAGCCCTTCGACAGCTTCCCGCACGCGCGGTTCGCCATGTCGTCGACGTGCGCTTTGCGCATCGCCGTGTCGACCCGCTGTCCCCGTTCGGCCGCGCCCATGGGCCCGAGCTTGAGCTTGCCCACGAACGTCAGGTATTCGCGGACGGTCATTTCCGGGTAGAGCGGCGGGGTTTCGGGCAGGTACCCGGTGTGACGTTTGGCTTCGAGCGGGTTGGCGAAGACGTCGTAGCCAGCGACGACGGCCGTGCCCTCGGTGGCCGGCATGTAGCCGGTGAGGACCCGCATCGTCGTCGTCTTGCCGGCCCCGTTCGGGCCCAGAAACCCTAGAATTTCGCCTTTCTCGACCTTGAAGCTGACGTCGTTGACGGCTGTGAACGGCCCGTAGCGCTTGGTGAGGTGTTGCACCTCAATCATGAATACTCCCTCGAGGGGCGTCGACCGCGGATGAAGTGGAGTGGCTCTAACTGGCAGAGACCGGCCCAGTTAGGAGACAGCCACGAATCCTAGTTCCAGCCGAAAAGACGTGTCAACCGGGGGAATGGTTTGGAAGGGGGGCAGGGGACAGCCCCGGAGCCTCACGCGAAGTCGCGAAGATCGCGAAGGGGGGCAAACCAAACAAAGATGACACCGCGAGCCCCCGAACGGAGTGAGGGCGGCGAAGCGCGTAGGCGCGGGGGTGGGGCCCCGCGCCCCTGCAAAGAAGATGACTGCGAACGGAGTGAGGGCGGCGAAGCGCGTAGCGTTGGGGGTGGGGCCCCAACGCATTGCAAAGAAAGATGACCAGCGAGCGGGGTGAAGCCGCGCCCCTGCAAAGAAGACGACAGCACGCTTGATTGTCTGAGCAACTGCTCATATATTCATAGATGGATGCCGACCACCCTCGCCCCGCCGTCTTCTCCTGCGACCGGCCGCTGTGGCGCCGACCATGCCGATCCGGACGCGCTGGCCCGTGTGCAGGAACAGTTGCTCCAACCGCGCACGGTCGACCGTATCGCCGACGTCTTCAAGCTCCTCGGCGACCCGTCGCGCGTCCGCATCGTCGACGCGCTGACGCACGGTGAGCGCTGCGTCTGCGAGCTGGCATCGCTCGTCGGCTTGTCGGAATCGGCGCTGTCGCACCAGCTTCGGCTGCTCCGCGCCGCGCGCCTCGTGCGCGTTCGCCGCGCGGGCCGTCTCGCCTTCTACGCGCTCGACGACCACCACGTCGTCGGCCTGCTGCACGACACCCGGAAGCACGTCGAGGAAGACGAACGATCATGAGCGAGACCTGCTGCGGTGGCGCGTGCGCGACGCCAGTCGCGGCACCGTCCGCCGATCCCCACGGCCACGATCACGGCAGCACGCACGACACGGCTCGTCTCGACGCGTGGCGGATCGGTCTGGCCGGCGCGCTCATCACGGCGGGCATGGCCGCGGGCCGCACAGGACATCCGTTCTGGCACATTGCCGCCAGCCTCGCCGCGATTGCGCTCACGGTGCCCGGGCCGGCTCGTCGCGCCTGGGCGGCAGCGCGTCGCGCCTCGCTCGACATCGACGTCCTCATGATCATCGCCGTCGTCGGCGCGGCCGCGCTCGGCGATTGGACGGAAGCGGCCGCCGTCGTCTGGTTGTTCGACATCGCGCAATGGCTCGAGGCAAAGAGTCTCGCGCGCGCGACGCGCGCGATTGGTGCGCTCGTAACGATCGCGCCTCGCGTCGCGACGGTCCGTCGCGGCGCTGATGCGGCCGAACGCGAGATCCCCGTCGACAGCGTCGTGCCCGGCGATGTCGTCATCGTGCGCCCAGGTCAGCGGATTCCGGTTGATGGCACCGTGCGCGCGGGCGCGTCGGCCGTCGATCAGGCGCCGGTGACCGGCGAGTCGTGGCCCGTCGACAAAGCGCCGGGCGACGCCGTTCTGGCCGGAACGATCAACGGGTCCGGCGCGATGGAAATCACCGCGGATCGTCCCGCGTCGGACAGCACGCTCGCGCGCATCATCCATCTCGTCCAACACGCGCAGGAACAGCGCGCGCCCGTGCAGCGGCTCGTCGATCGCTTCGCGCGCGTCTACACGCCGGCCGTCGTCATCGCCGCGCTCCTCGTCGTCGTCATTCCGACGCTCGTCGCCGCCGCCTCGGGCGCGGCCTGGACGCCCGCGTTCACGCTGTGGAGCTATCGCGCGCTCGCGCTGCTCGTCGTCGCGTGCCCGTGCGCGCTCGTCATCTCGACGCCGGTCGCCATCGTCTCGGCGCTCACCGCCGCGGCGCGCGCGGGCGTGCTCATCAAGGGCGGCGCGCACCTCGAGCGGCTCGGCTCGATCCGTTGCGTCGCGCTCGACAAGACCGGCACGCTCACCGACGGACGCGTCGTCGTCTCGGACGTCTTCGGCGTCGAGGGCGCGACCTCGCATCGCGTGCTGTCGGTCGCCGCCGCGCTCGAATCGCGGTCCGAACATCCGATCGGCCGCGCCATCGTCAGCCGTGCACGCGCCGATGGCTTGGCGTTCGCGCCTGGCGATGCGTTTCGCGCGCTGCCCGGACTCGGCGCCGAAGCCGTCGTCGCGGCCGCGCCCGCCGTCGTCGGGAGTCATCGGCTCTTCGAGACGCGACAGCTCTGCACGCCGTCACTGCACGCGCGCATCGACGAGGTCGAGGAACACGGCGCCGTGCCTGTGCTCGTCGGCCATGGTGGAGCAGCGCTCGGCGTCATCGGCCTCACCGACGGCCTGCGCGGCAACGGCCGGGGCGCGATCGACGCGCTGCGTGACGAAGGCGTCGCGCACATTGTGCTGCTCACCGGCGATCGCGAGACGGCCGCCGCGTCAGCACGCGCCGGGGCCGGGCTCGACGCCGCGCACGCTGAGCTGCTCCCCGACGAGAAGGTGGCGCACGTCGCGCGTCTGCGGGCCGAGTACGGTCCGGTGGCGATGGTGGGCGACGGCATCAACGACGCGCCCGCGCTCGCGGCCGCTGATGTCGGCATCGCGATGGGCGCGGCTGGTACGGACGCGGCGCTCGAGACGGCCGACGTCGCACTCATGTCCGACGATCTCTCGAAGATTCCTTACGCGCTGCGCCTCGGCCGTCGCACGGTCGCGAACATCCGCGAGAACGTCGCCATCGCGCTCGGCCTCAAACTGCTCTTCGGCGTCCTCGCCGTCGCCGGCCTCGCCACGCTCTGGATGGCCATCCTCGCCGACACCGGCGCGTCACTGTTGGTCACGGCCAACAGCCTGAGACTGCTGGGAGTGAAGGACAGACTGCGCTAAAAAAGCACCGAAAGTGTCAACTTCGAACTTTGAACTTCGAACTTCGAAATGGTTCAGGGCTCGACGTTCGCGTCGACGACATTCCTTCGTTCGCTTTGGTCCGTGCCGCTTCCGCTGTCGAAGTGCGGTCCCAGCATTTTCAACAACGTGAAGATGCGCCGAAGGCGCCTCATCCGTTCGAAGTTCGAAGTTTGCAGTTCGAAGTTGACACGCCTATCAAGTTTGCGCGCGCTTCTCCTCCAGAAACGCGTCTATGGCGCGCTGGTCGTTCGACGACACGTGTTCGAACTGGATGCCCATGCCGACTTTGCGGTCGGCCCAGGCGACGCGGCCGGTGGCTTCGATCTCGTTCGTCGCACCGGGCAGGCGGAACTTGACGTGGATGGGCGTGTCGCGCGCGAGTGGCGTCATCGTGCGGATGGCGAGGCCGCCCTTGCCGATGTCGAGCGTCACTGCGGCGGCGACGGTCGTGCCCGCGCGATAGGCGACCGGCACGCCGGCCGGGACGCGCGGACTCGCGCGGCGGTTGAAGTTGTCCGGGAACAGGTGCGGCGCGAGCGCCGGCAGAATCTGCGGCGTGCTCGCGTGTTCGTTCACGTAGCCGACGCCGAGCGCGTCGAGTGACGGCACGTCGGCCGCCGACGCGACCGATCCGGCGAAGACCACGACCGGCAGCGCGTTGGTGGCGGCGGTGCGCAATGCGCGCACGAACGCCCCCGCATCAGCGGCGAGTCCGAGATCGACGAGCGCGAGGCTCGGCTGCGCCTCCGGGTCGCCAGCCGCACGAATCGCGGTGGCTTCGCTGTCGGCCGCGACAAAACGGTGACGTGCGTCGGCCAGTGCGACGGCGAATCGGTCGCGCACGGCGGCCTGCCGGTGCGCGACGAGCACGGTCTTGGCGGCGACGGGCGTCATCACGAAGCGTATCCGTCGACACGATATCTCACCTTGCGTCCCTGACGATCGCGCTCGCGATCACCTCTTGACGTTCGTTTCGAACCGGTCGATATAATCGCTGGAGCGATCGCATCGCTGCCCGAAACGGGGCCGCCTGCGCGCCTCGTCGTGTCGAGGGCGCGGGCTCCAAGGAGACCGTATGGCGACCTGCCCGGAATGTGACGCCGAACTGGAAATCGAAGACGACGATCTCGAAGAAATGGAGGTCGGCGATCCGTGGGATTGTGAGGCGTGCGGCAGCCGGCTCCGCGTGGCGACGCTCGATCCGCTCGAGTTCGACAGCGACGAAGAAGACGACGACGAGGACGACGAGGATCGCGACGACGAAGATGACGAGGACGATGTCGACGACCTCGACGACGAGGACGATGACGCCGACGACAACGGCGGGGACTGGGACGAGTGAGCGAGGCGGCGGCGCCGGCTGGTTCGAATCTGGGTGCGCGTGAAGCGGCCCTGTTCGACCGTCTCCGCGCGCTGCCGTCTCTCATCGTCGCCTACAGCGGCGGCGTCGACTCCGCGTATCTCGCGTGGGCGGCGACCCAGGTGCTTGGATCGCGCGCGTTGTGCGTCACCGCAGACAGCGCGAGCTATCCCGAGCGCCATCGCGCGATGGCGCTCGCCATCGCGCGCGACTTCCATCTGCAGCACGAGGTGATTCGCACCGGCGAGCTCGAGCGCGCCGCCTATCGCGCGAATGCGCCCGACCGGTGCTATCACTGCAAGACCGAGCTCTACTCGCAGTTGGCCGCGCTCACGGCCGCGCGCGGGTTCGCCGCCGTGGCCGACGGCAGCAACGCCGACGATCGCGGCGACTATCGTCCGGGTCGCCGCGCCGCGCGCGAGTTCGGCGTCATCAGCCCGCTCGACGAAGCCGGGCTGACCAAGTCGGACATCCGCCAGTTGTCGCACGCGGCGGGATTGCCAACCTGGGACGAGCCCGCGTCCGCCTGCCTCTCGTCACGCATCCCGTATTTCTCGGAAGTGACCGAAGCCAAGCTTCGTGTCATCGAGCAGGCCGAGGACGCACTGCGCGGACTTGGATTCCGTGTGCTGCGCGTTCGCCACCATGGCGACGTCGCGCGTCTCGAGATCGGCCGCGACGAGATGCCGCGGATGCTCGATCCGGAAATCGCCGCCGCCGCCGACACCGCCTTGCGCGCACTCGGCTTCAAGCACGTCGCCCTCGACCTGCGCGGCTACCGCCTCGGCAGCCTGAATGAAGGATTGAAACTGAAGGTCGTGTAAGGGCCTGGACAAGGGGCAAGGGCAGAGAGGACAGGCCACGACCTGTAGGGGCGGCCTCCCGTGGCCGCCCGCGATGCCAGGCTCCACATCACCACTCAGGGCCATCGCTGCGCTCCGTGCAGGACGCGGACGATGTAGATCGCCTCCTCGCGAATTGCATAGACCACAATCCACGGCAAGGGAGAAAGCACGAGCTCACGCGTCCCGGTTTTCTTTCCCGGTCGTCCGCGGTGCGGAAATGACAGTAAGGCTTCGGGAGCTTCGTAGATCGACTTGACGAGACGGGACGCTCGATGAGGGGCGTGGATGGAAAGGTAGTCGGCGATGTGTTCCAGGTCGGACGCTGCGGCCTCTGTCCAGCGTAGGTGCATCAGCGTTCCGCTTCGTGCTCCGACAGCTTTTTCTCCAGTCGCGCTTTCAGGGTTTCGTGGGGCATCGTCTGGCCGTCTTCGACCTGTGACAGCCCGGTCTCGACCTCACGAATGAACCAGTCGTCGTAGTCCAGCGCTCGTTCGAGCGTCTCGTGCGCCAGCGTTTCGACCGACACCCCTCGGCGGCTCGCTTCGGCCGCCAGCCTGCCTTCGAGTTCGCGCGAAAGATGTAGTTCCATGTCGTCAGTGTACCCGCCAAACTGCGGCCGTCAACAGCGGTGGCCCTGCATCTTCCGCATCCCAAAATCGTTCGCGCCGTCTATCATCCCAGCGTGAGCGTCGTCGCCATCGCGGCTCTGGTTGCCGCGTTCGTCGTCTCGTTGGCGGTCGTCTGCGCCATCGAGCGGCGGGCGCGTGTGCTGGGGCTCATCGATCTGCCCAACGCGCGCAGCTCGCACGTCGAGCCGCGCCCGCGCGGCGGCGGGCTCGGGATCGTCGTCGGCGTCGTCATCGCTCTTGCGTTGATGGCCGCGTTCGGTGTCGGACCGCCCGCGTCGACGGTCATCGTCTTGGCTGGCGCGCTGCTCGTGGCCGCGAGCGGACTGTGGGACGACGTGCGTGGACTTGGCATCGGACCGCGGTTGGTCGTGCAGACCACGGCTGCCGTGTGGGTCGTCGCCATGTGCGGCGGCGTCGATCGACTGCCACTGCCCGCGCCGGCGGACGTGCCTCTCGGTGTCGCTGGCATTGCGCTCGCCGTCGTCTGGATCGTCGCGGTCACCAACTTCTTCAACTTCATGGACGGCGCCGATGGGTTGGCTGCGGGGCAGGGGATCGTCACGCTCGCGGCACTTGCCGCCGCGCTCTCGGACGGTGTCGCGTTCGTGGCGCTCGCGACGGCCGTGGCGACGATGGCGTTTCTCTCGCGGAACTGGGCGCCGGCGCGGATCTTCATGGGCGACGTCGGCAGCGCGTTCCTCGGCTTCCTGCTGGCGGCATTGCCGTTCGCCACGCCGCCTGACGCGAGGCCTGACGTCGTGTTCGTCGTCGGAATCAGCTTGTCGCTCTTCCTCTTCGATCCCATCGTGACGCTCGTCGCGCGCACGCGCCGCGGCGAGCCGATTGGCGTGGCGCATCGCGAGCACGTCTATCAGCGGCTCATCGTGCCGGGGCGTCCACACGGCCGTGTCGTCTTCGCGCTCGTCGCGGCAGCGGCGGGATTATCCGTGCTGGCCGCATGGGCGTTCCACGTGCCGGCGCTGCGCTGGCCGGCGGTTGCGGCGGCGGTCGTCGTGTTCGCGGTGGAGTGGGGCACGGCACGGCGGCGCGGGTAAACGCGTTGTAGTATGGGGCGCCGGTCGGATTCACACGCCGCTTCTCCTCTCCCGGAGCGGTCGCCGAACGGCCCCGTTTCAGTCACGATGGTTCACGATGGGTGAGAGCCGACGCCGCGCGGCGCTCGCGACGCTCGCGGGCACCAGCCTCACGGTGACGATCACGATCGCACAGGCGGTCGTGCTCATCCCGCTGTGCCTCCGGGCGCTCGGCACACATCTGTACGGCGCGTGGCTAGGGGCGTCCGAGCTGCTTCTTTGGATCCAGTCGCTCGACGCCGGCATCCCCAATCTGTTGACACAGCGCGTTGGCGCGGCCATCGGACGCGGCGATCGGACGGAGGCCGCGCGCTGGGCGATCACCGGGCTCGTCCTCGTGTCGGCCATCGGCGGTCTGCTCGCCGCGATCGGGATCGCGGCCGCGCCACTGGTCGCGCGCTGGGCGCAGGTCGAGTCGGCCGACGTGCCGACGTTCATCGCGTGTTTCCGCGTGGGGGCCGCGGCCAGCGCGCTCCTGCTCTGCGCGAATGGCTTCGTGGGCATCGCCCGCGGCGTCCAACGCACGGAGATCACGAGCGCGTCGCAGGCGGCTGGCGCGTTGGCGGGACTGGTCACCTCGGTCGTGCTCATCCTGGCGGGCTGGAGATTGTGGGCGCTCGCCTCAGGGCTCGCCGTGCGCGGCGCCATCGCATTTGCGGGCGGCTTCGCGTTCTCGCGACAGGGCGATCGAGCGCTCTGGCGCGCGGCGCCCTCGATGGCGACCGCGCGCGAGATCGGCGGCCTTGCGCCGTCGATGGTCGCGGGCAGCGTTGGCTACGTGCTCGCGACCAACAGCGAGATCGTCCTCGTGACGACCGTGTTCGGGCCCGTGGCCGCGGCCGTCTACGCGCTGACGCGGCGCGCGATCGACGGCTTGCGCAACCTGCTCGATTCGATCGCGTTCGCCGTCAACGGCGGCTTTGCGCACCTCGTCGCGGCGGCCGACCGGCATCGCGCGCGCGTCGTGCTGCACGAGATGCTGTGGATTCGACTGGCCCTGGCCTCGCTCGCCGGCGCCATCGCGATTGCCGTGAACCGTCCGTTCGTGACGCTGCTCTTCGGCCCGGCGCAATTCGGCGGCGTCTGGTTGACGGCCGCGTTCGTCGCGCAGATGGTCATCGGCGGCCAGTCGTTCCTGGCGAACTATCTGCTCCGGGCGGCCGGACAGGTACGGCAGGGATCCTGGCTGCTCGCCGCTGAGGCCGCGGCGCGCGCAGCGGGCATTGCGGTAGGGTTACAGGTGTTTGGCCTCATCGGCGCGCCGCTGTCGACGGCAGTGGTCAGCGCGGTAGGGTTGTTGGTCAACCTGCGGCGGCTCGGTCGGACGTTGCCGCCCGGACGCAGCGGTGCCTTCACGCGCCGGGCCGTGAGCGACGTCGCTCCGGTCGTCGTGTTGGCGGTCGGGATCATCGTCGGTCTGTCCGCGCTGCCGTTGTCGTGGCTCACGTTTTTCGGCGCGGGCGCGGCAGTGGGCGTGGCCGGTGCGTTCGTGTTGTGGGCCGCACAGCCGGCCGCATCCGAAGAAGGGGTAGCGCTCTTGCGATGGATCCGATCCTAGACTCTACGGTCCCGGACGCGGCGGTCGTCACCGCGGGATCGCGGGCCGGTGCGCGGATTCAGGCGACGCGTCTTCTGCCAGGCGGCGCGTTTCTCGCGTACTGGATTCTGACGGAGCTGTTGTTCTTCTGGGGGCCTTGGGATTATCCGATTGGTGCTGGCGAGGGCCGGCTCATTGCGTTCCTCGTCGCGGTCAACATCGCGTTTGCGGTCGGGTACCTCGCCGGCACTCGGCGTCGGTCGACGACCGCGCCGGCCGTTCGCGTGGGCACGGTCGTACTCGTCGCGGCAGCGTGCGAGTTGCTGCTTCTTTTTCCGACGTCATGGCTCGACAGTGGTCACTGGATCCCGCGGCCGGGTGCCGCGTTGAGCGATCTCGGGACGGTGTACACCCAGAGCCTTGCGCTGCGGGATCGCACGACGCCTTACGTCAATTACGTCCGCATCCTCGTCGCCCCGCTTCTTGCGACGGCCATTCCTCTCGGCGTGTTCTTTTGGCAACGCCTGAGGCCCTTGACGCGCATCGTCTTCGCGCTGTCGGTCGTCGGCACGATCGTCTTGTACGTATCGATCGGCGCCAATGCCGGCGCGGCCCATTGGATGGTCCTCTTTCCGTGGTTCGTCGTTGCGGGCCATCTGTCGGGTGTGCAGCGACTCTCCTGGCGCGGGTGGATCGCGAGTGGCTGCGTGATGGTCCTGTCGATCGCGCTGTTCGCTTCGTTGTTCGCCGCGACGATGATGGCTCGCAAGGGGTCATATGTCCGCATCGGCGTGCTGCCGAACGTCGGCGCGACGCTTGAAGGGCCGTCGACAGCCGTACCAGCGTCCGGCCGCACGCCGGCGACGTCGGCAACGCGACGGTTGCCACCGTCGGCGGCGCGCGTCGGCGTCGACGGCCTCATCAGTTATTTGACGCAGGGCTATTTCGCGGTCTACCTGAGTCTCCAAGAGCCCTTCGTGCCGATGTTCGGCATCGGCAACTCGGTATTCCTCCAACGGCAGGCGGCGCGCCTCCTTCATGCCCCGCAGATTCTCGAGATGCCCTATCCCGTCCGCATCGAGGCGCATGGCTGGAACGCCGAGGTCTACTGGGCGACGATTTATCCTTGGATCGCGTCCGACGTCGGGTTTCCCGGAACCGTGGTCGTGATGTTCCTCATCGGCTATCTCGTCGCGCGCGTCTGGGTCGATGTCCTCGGAGGCGGGAATGTCGCGGCCGTGGCCTTTTTCGGCCAGATCCTCATCCTTCTGTATTACGTTCCCGCGCACAATCGAGTCATGCACAGTGGTGAGGGCGTCACCGCGTTCTGGGGACTCCTGGCCGTGTGGCTGTTGACGAGCCGGCGAGCGGCCGCCGTCGATGCCGCGACGCGTTCGTGACCATGGATGGCGCCGAGCGCGTCGAGCCGGCCGTGGTCTTCGTGGGCGCCTGGGTTCCCGACCTGCCGGTGTTCCATGGCTCGGCGTTCAATCGTGCCGGTCAAATGTATCAACGCGGGCTGGCGCGCGCCTGGTCGGCGGCGGGCTTGGCGCCGTCGACGATCTACAGCATCGAGCCGCTGCCGGCGTTTCCGCGCAGTGCGCGGCTGTTTGGACGCCGAGGGCACGTCGGTGTCGAGGACGGGCGCATCGTCCGATTCCTGCCGTTCGTCAACGTGCATCCGCTCAAGGCCATCACGGCCGGTCTGGTCACCGTCGGGACGCTGATCGGATGGGCGTGGCGCCATCGGAAGCAGCCGCGCATCATTCACTGTTTCAACCTGACGATGCCGCCCGGCATTTTCCTCTTGTTCGCGGCGAGGCTCACGGGGAGCCGGGCATTCGTTTCACTCGCGGACGTCTGCAAGCCCGGTGCGATTGTCCCCGACACGTGGGCCTGGCGTCTCGACTACTGGCTGCAGAGGCAGATCATTCCGCGATTCGACGGGATCCTCCTGCAGTCGCGCGCGATTGCCGACGAACTGGCGCGCGGCCGACACGTGTGCCAGATCAATGGCGGCATCCTCGGTGAATGCTTTGCCGCCGCGCCGGTGGCACGGTCTGGTGAGAAGCCGTTCCGCGTCGTGCTGGCCGGGAGCCTCGAGCCGTACAACGGCGTCGATGTCGTGCTGCAGGCGTTCGACGATCTCGGTGACGATGTCGCGCTGATCGTGGCGGGCAAGGGGTCGGCCGTCGACCGCGTCACGCGGGCGGCGGCCGGAGATCCGAGGATTACCTATGTCGGCGAGCTCGGTTTCGGCGCGCTCATCGACTTGTATCGTTCGGCCGATCTCCTGCTCAACGTTCGACTGACACAGGCGATCGACACGCACTACTTCTTTCCGTCGAAGCTCATGGAGCTGCTCGCGAGCGGCGTGCCGGTCCTCTCCACGAGGTCGCCCGACATCGTCTCCGAGTTCGGGTCGCTGCCGTATTTCCTGTCGGAGGAAACGCCTCGGGCCGTTGCCGACGCGATTGCCGCCATCGCGCGCATTCCACCCGACGAGCGGCGTGAGCGCGGGCGCCGCGCGTGGCGGTTCATGCTCGAACACCGTACATGGGAAGCGCAGGGACCGGCGATTCGCCAGTACGTCAAGGCGGAGAGCCCTCGCGCCGCCGAGGTCCCCGGGTGAGTCCGCTCGTCGTCCTCGGCGCCACGGGTTTCGTCGGGCGCCACGTGCTCACGCGCGCCCGGACCGACTGGGCCGCGCCGATTGTCGCCGTCGGCCGCCGCGGCCGCGAGGAAGTGGCGCCGATTGTCGCGGTTCAAGGCGACATCTGCGACGTCGCCGCGCTCGTGGCGACACTGCCGCCAGGAGCCGTCATCGTCAACGCGGCGTACGGGCCATCGGCGTCCGCGGCCGAGAACCTCGCGCTCGCGGAAGCCGTGGTGGATCTCGCGACGAGGACGCGGGCAGCCGGGCTCGTCCATCTCAGCACGGCGGTCGTCGTCGGCCCGCGCGCGCCGCGCCGCGTTGACGAGGACACGCCCTGCCGGCCCGTCACCACCTATCAACGCACGAAACTCGAAATTGAACGGCGGCTCGCCGCGCGACTCAGCGGCGTGTGTCCGCTCGTCATCCTTCGGCCCACGGCTGTGTTCGGCGATGGCGGCGCCAATCTTCGCAAGCTCGTCGCCGATCTTCGTTCGCGTCCGACGATCGAAAACTATGCGCGTGCCTGTCTCTTCGGACGGCGCCCGATGAATCTCGTTCCGGTCGAGACGGTCGCCGCGGCGGTCCTGTTTGCCGCATCCCGTTGTGAACGCGCCGCGCCGGTCTGGATCGTCTCGGACGATGACGCCGAGGGCAACGATTTTCGCGGGGTCGAGTGCGCCATCCGTCACGCGTTGCCGTCGCGCGCGCATGCGCTGCCGGTCGTGCCGCTGCCCCGCGTACTCTTGTCGATGGCGCAGCGCATGACCGGACGCCGGACGCTACCCGTCGATGTGCGATTCAGTGCGGCGCGGCTCACGGCGGCCGGGTTCGTCGCGCCCGTCACGTTTCCCGAGGCGCTTGCGCGCTACGCGAAGGCCGCCGCGTCCGCGGCACGCGGCATCGTCGTCGAGGCCACCAGATGACGGTGCTCATGGTCAACATGACCATCGACCTCGCGCGTGGTGGCGGCACGGCGGCCAGGACGCGGCAGGCGGCTCGCGCCCTGCGCGACATCGGCGTGGAATGCCGGATCGCCACGACGACGGGCATCGGCGGACCGCCCGCGCGTCTCGACGGCGTCGACGTGTTGGGTCTGCCGGCGATCGGCGGCCGCTTCCGCATGCCGGTGTCGGGGTTCCGCGCGCTGCGTCGCGCTGTCACAGCGGCCGACGTCGTGCTGTTAGTCAACCACTGGACGCCGCTCAACGTCGCGGCCTATCGCGCAGCACGGCAGACGCGTACGCCCTACGTCGTGTCGCCGGCTGGTGCGCTGCCGATCATGGGCCGCTCGATTGCTCTCAAGACGATGTATCACGCCGCATACGGGCGGCGCATCGTCGCGCACGCTGCGGCGCACGTGGCCGTGACGCCAGAAGAAATACGACAGTTCGCCCCATATGGCGTGCCTTCCGAGCGCGTCACGGTCATTCCCAACGGCATTCCGGAGCCAGCCGGCGGCGATGCGCGAAGATTTCGGGCGGCGCATGGCCTTGGCGATGCGCCATTTCTGTTGTTCCTCGGGCGTCTGGCGCCGATCAAGGGGCCCGATCTCCTCGTCGACGCGTTCATCGGCCTCGCGGACGCGCTGCCGCGCTGGCATCTCGTTCTCGCCGGTCCGGATGATGGCCAGCAGGCGGCGCTACAGGACGCCGTGCATCGCGCCGGCATGGAATCGCGCGTGCACTTCACCGGATTCCTCGACGCCGAGGCGAAGGGCGACGCCCTCGCTGCGGCGGATTTGCTCGTTGTGCCTTCGCGCATGGAAGCGATGTCGATCGTCGTGCTCGAGGCGGCATCGTTCGGCCGACCGGTGTTGATCTCGGACGCGTGCGGCGTGCCGGACGTCGAGTCGTCGGGTGGGGGATGGATCGTTCCCGCGACGAGGGAGGCACTGGCTGCGGGTATCGAACGCGCTGTTGCCGATCCGTCGGCACTGGCGCGTGCAGGCGAGGCGTGGCGGCAACACGCCATGGCCACGTATGCGTGGACGAGCGTGGCCCGGCTGTACCGGGATCTGTTCGAGCGCGTCGTGCGAGCCGCGAGTGGGCGATGACGGATAGCGCACGTCGAGCGCGCGCCGCCGGCAGAACGGTTGACAGGGTTCGTCGAAACCACGGAAGATCGGCGCGCCGCGGCACCCCGCGATTGCCGTTCGCGGTAATCCCTTCCCGCGTTCGTGCGGCGAGCCTCTTATCATGCCCGTCCGTACCTTGAAGCGCGTCCTCATTACCGGTGGTGCTGGATTCATCGGATCCAACTTGACTCACCTCGTCCAAAAAGAGACGGGGGCCGACGTCGTCGTCCTCGATGATCTGTCGTCCGGCGATCGCGAAAATCTCGAGCGGCAGCACGTGACGTTCGTCGAGGGAGACGTTCGCGATGCCGGCACTGTGCGATCCGCGATCGAAGGATGCGACACGGTGTTCCATCTCGCCGCGTCGGTCGGCAACAGGCGGTCGATCGATCATCCGGTCGCGGACTCGCAGATCAACGTGCTCGGCACGCTGAACGTGCTCGAAGCGGCCCGCCATGCCGGGATCGACAAGGTGATTTACTCCTCGTCGGCGGCGATTTTCGGTGAACTGAAGACACTGCCGATTCGCGAGGATCATCCGCTCGAACCGGACACGCCGTACGGCGCCAGCAAGCTCGGAGGCGAGAAGCTGTGTCTCGCCTACGCGAAGCTCTATCCGATCGACTGCGTCGCGCTCCGCTACTTCAACGTTTACGGTCCGCATCAGCGCTACGACGCGTACGGCAACGTCATTCCGATCTTCGCGCACCGTGCGCTCCGCGGCGAGCCGATTACGATCTTCGGCGACGGCGAACAGACGCGCGATTTCGTCAACGTGCGCGACGTGGCCGCTGCCAATCTCGCAGCCGCGCGGGCGCCGGGCGTATCCGGCGCGTTCAACGTCGCGAGCGGCGTGCGTGTCACCATCAACCGCCTCGCCGATCTGGTCGCAGCCACCTCCGGCCGAGCGGTCGAAATCGTCCACGTCGATCCACGCAACGGTGACGTGCGCCACAGTCTGGCGGATATCTCCGCCGCGCGGGTCGCATTCGGCTACGAGGCGAGCGTGACGCTCGACGTCGGCCTGTCCGGATACATGACGTGGTGCCGAAGAGCCCTTGTGACGGGCGGGCGCGACCGTCTGGCCGCGGCGGCGTCCTCGCCCGTGCGACGACGGGACGAACTCCGTGGGACGTCCTTGGCTGGCCATCGATCCTCGTGACCATCCAGCTCGTCACGACCTACTTCTGGCCGGAGTCCTTTCGCATCAACGACCTCGTTCGTGCGTGGACCGAGCGCGGGCACGAGGTTCGAGTGCTCACCGCGATGCCCAACTACCCGGCGGGACGCCTGTTTCCGGGCTATACGTGGCGTGGGCCATATCGCGAGCGCCATGCCGGTGCGGGCGTGCTGCGCGTGCCCATCATCACGCGTGGTCCTCATCGCGGCGTCCGTCTCGTCGCCAACTATCTATCGTTCGTGGTGTCCGCATCGATCGCTGGCCTCGCGTCGATCCACCGGCGCCCCGATGTCATCTTCGTCTATGAGCCCTCGCCCATCACCGTCTGCCTGCCAGCTATCGCGCTGCGGCGGCGGTGGCGGACACCGCTCGCGCTCTGGGTCCAAGATCTCTGGCCGGAGAATCTGAGCGCGACCGGCGCCGTGCAATCCACGCGCCTGCTGCGCGCTGCGGGATGGTTGTGCCGCTGGATCTATCGACACTGCGATCTGGTGCTCGCGCAGTCGCCGGGGTTCGTCGACCCGATTCGGACGCTCTGTCCCGACGTGCGCGCGGTCGAAGTCCTGCCGAACTGGGCCGACGGCATTTATCAACCCGTCGACGTGCCCGCCGACGCGCCGGAGCGCGCGGAACTGCCGAGCGGCTTCACGATCGTCCACGCGGGCAACATCGGATCCGCGCAGGGACTCGGCATCGTCCTCGACGCCGCGGACGAGCTTCGTGGTGAGGACATTCATTGGGCGTTCATCGGCGACGGCAACGACCGCCAGCGGCTCGAGGGAGAAACGGCGCGGCGTGGTCTCGGCGATGCGATCCGCTTTCTCGGCTGGCGGCCGAACGAGGCAATGCCCCGATACCTGTCGCTCGCCGATGCGCTGCTCATCAGCCTTCGGCGCGGCGGCGGTTTCGCGCCGACGATTCCCGCCAAGGTGCAGTCGGCGCTCGCGATGGGACGGCCCATTCTCGCCGCGCTCGAAGGCGAAGGCGCACGTGTCATCCTGGAGTCGGGCGCGGGTCCGGTCGTCGATCCCGAGAATGCCACCGAGCTCGCGGCCGGTGCTCGTGCGCTGCGTGACGCCAGCGCCGCCGCGCGTGGCGTGATGGGGCAGCGTGGCCGCGATTACGCCCTGCGCCACTTCGATCGCGACACGCTCGTTGGACGGCTCGATGGTTGGTTGCGAAACCTCGCGGAGGAACGCTCGTGAACCTGCTCGTACTCGGCGGTGACGGCATGCTGGGGCACCAGCTCCTGCACGAATGGCAGGAGCGTCACCGCGTGGCCGCGACGTTCCATCGGCCGCTTGCCGCCTACGACGGCGTGCTGGATCTGACGCGTGTCCGCGCGTTCGGCGGCGTCGAGGCGCGTGACGTGGCGGCGTTCGAGGCCATCGTGCGCGAGGTGAGGCCCGACGCCGTCATCAACGGCATCGGCATCGTCAAACAGCGTGCGGAGGCAAAGGCGGCGATTCCGTCGATCGAGATCAACGCGCTGCTCCCACACCGGTTGGCCGAGGTCTGCCAGGAGCACGGCGCGCGGTTCGTCCACATCAGCACTGATTGTGTGTTTTCCGGTCGCGCGGGCAACTATCGCGAAACGGACGTGCCCGATCCGGTCGATCTCTACGGCCGATCGAAGCTGCTCGGCGAGGTCGGTTATGCGCCCGGCCTGACGCTGCGCACGTCGATCATCGGGTTGGAGCTGTCGCGCTGCACGGGACTCGTCGAGTGGTTCCTGGCGGCGTGCGGCACGATCCGCGGTTTCCGCCGGGCCATCTACAGCGGCTTCACGACGCACGCGATGGCGGCGCTCATCGAGCACGTGCTCACGTCACGCCCTGATCTGTCGGGGCTGTGGCACGTCGCGTCGGCGCCCATCACGAAATACAATCTTCTCACCCAGCTTGCCGCCGCTCTCGGGCGCACGGACGTGGACATCGTGCCTGACGATGACTTCGCGTGCGATCGGAGCTTGTCGGCGGACGCCTTCGCCCGGGAGGTCGGTTACCCGGCCCCGGCGTGGCGCGACATGATTGCCGGCCTCGCGGACGAGATTCGTGCGCGCGACCGCCGGCGCGCCGGCGCGTGACGGACCGCGCGGCAGGAAGGACGAACGGCCATCACATGGATCTGACCGGGAAACGCGTGCTCGTGACGGGCGGGACGGGATCGCTCGGCAAGGTGCTCGTGCGGCGCCTGCTGGCCGCCGAGCGCGGCACGCCCAGCAAAATCATCGTGCTCTCGCGCGACGAAGCGAAACAGCACGACATGCGACTGTCCTACCAGCAGCTCGAGGGCAGCACCGACGAAGTCATCTACCAGAACTTCAACCGTCTTCTCGAGTTCCGCATCGGCGACGTGCGAAGCTACGCCGACGTCTGTTCCGCCCTGCGCGACGCCGACGTCGTCGTCAACGCGGCGGCGCTGAAGCAGGTGCCGGTCTGCGAGTACTTTCCCGAACAGGCGGTCCTGACCAACTGCGATGGTGCGGCCAACATCGTGCGCGCGATCCGCGAGTGTCGATTGCCGGTAGAGGTCGTGGTCGGCGTGAGCACGGACAAGGCGTGCAAGCCGGTCAACGTGATGGGCATGTCGAAGGCGGTCGCCGAAAGGATTTTCATCGCGGCCAACGTGCTCAACCCCGACACGCGCTTCGTCTGCGTGCGCTACGGCAACGTGCTCGCCTCGCGCGGGTCGGTCGTGCCGCTCTTCCATCAGCAGATTCGCGCCGGCGGTCCGGTCACGGTGACGAGCGATCGGATGACGCGCTTTCTCATGTCGCTCGATCAGGCCGTGGACACGATCTTCGAGGCGCTCGCCCGGGCGCTCGCCGGCGAGATCGTGATTCCCAAGGCGCCGTCGGCGAACGTCATCGACCTGGCGCGGGCGCTCATCGGCGACCGCGACGTCGAGATCAAGATCACCGGCGTCAGGCCGGGCGAGAAGCAACACGAGATCCTGGTGTCCGAAGGGGAGTGCCATCACACGTATGCGCGCGGCGACTACTACGCCATCGCGCCGATGCTGCCCGAGCTCGCCGCGTCCGCCTCGGCGGGACGGCAGGCGTTGACGGCTGAGTACAGTTCCGGTGATGGTCCGGTGGACTTCGACGGCCTCATCACATTGCTGCGCCACAACGAGCTGATGCTGGACCAGGTCGATCCGTCCGGTGCCGAGCTGCTGCGATGAGCCCGCGCCGCGCACGGCGGGCCGGGCCCGCGCCGCTCTCGGTCATGACGGTCGTCGGCACGCGGCCGGAGATCATCAAGATGAGCCGCGTCATCGCGGCTTTCGATCGCCACACGCGCCACACGCTCGTCCACACCGGCCAGAACTTCGACGACGGCCTGAACGGCGTGTTCTTCCGGCAGCTCGAGATTCGCAAGCCCGATCACTTCCTGAACGTCGCGGATCGCACGGCCGCGCAGACGATCGCCAACGTCATCGCGCGCACCGACGATCTGCTCGCCAAGGTCCGTCCCGACGCGTTCGTCGTCTATGGCGACACGAACAGTTGTCTGTCGGCCATTGCCGCCAAACGCCGCCGCATCCCGGTCTTCCACCTGGAAGCCGGCAACCGCTGTTTCGACGATCGCGTCCCCGAGGAAGTGAACCGCCGCATCATCGATCACTTGAGCGACATCAACATGCCGCTCACCGAACACGCGCGCACGTATCTCCTCCGCGAAGGCCTGCGGCCGGAGACCGTGCTGAAGATCGGATCGACGATGCGCGAGGTGCTGGAGTATTACCGGCCAGGAATCGAGGCGTCGGACGCCCTCGATCGGCTGAAGCTGCAGCCCCGGCAGTACTTCGTCGTAAGTGCTCATCGGGAAGAGAACGTCGACGATCCGGACCGGCTCTCGGCGCTCGTCTCGGCACTTTCGGTGTTGGCGCGGCGGTACCGGCGTCGTATCATCGTCTCCACGCACCCCAGGACGCGTAAACGTCTGACCGTGCTCTTCCGGAGTCGCGGGCGCGCCGGGGCATCGGTCCTCGAGTTCCTGCCGCCATTCGGCTTCTTCGAATGGATCAAGCTGCAGACCGAGGCGTTCTGCGTGGTGTCGGACAGCGGTACGCTCAGTGAAGAATCGGCGCTGCTCGGATTTCCCGGCGTGATGATCCGAGAGGCGCACGAGCGGCCGGAAGGGATGGAAGCGGGCGCGACGATCCTGGCGGGCCTGTCGGCCGTGCGGATCGCGCAAGCGGTGGAGGTGGCAACCAGTCGCCCGGGTGGCACCGAGATTCCGGTGGCCGACTACGCGGCGACGGACGTGTCGACGAAAGTGCTGCGCATTGTCCTCAGTTACGTGGACTATGTGCGGCGAACGGCCTGGTACGAAGCGCCGCGGTGAGGACGCTCGCCCGCGGCGGATGACCAACAATGGCGGCACGGGTGGCCGAGCCGCCGACAACCGAAAGCGCGGTGAACATTGCGACGGACTGTTTCACACGTCGTGGCACTAGCAGCGCTGATGGTGGTGTTCCTCCCGCGCCACGTCTACGCATATCTCGATCCCGGCACCGGAAGCATGATCTTCCAGGCGGCCATGGCGGCGCTCGCTGCGACGGCGTACGCCGTGCGCGTCTACTGGCGCAAGCTGCGCGGGCTGTTCTCGCGCCGCACGGATGATCCGTCCCATCCCACGGACGGGCCGGCGGCGGAGGAGTGAGGGTGACCGACGACGTCGCCGACGCGTCCGCGTCGGCTCCCTCGGTCCATGACCGTTCCGGTGCCGTCGATCGCGTCCTGCTCGTGCTCGTGCCGGCGCTTGCGATTCTGGCGCCGCTCATCGACACCTTCGGACGCCTCTCGATTCCAATCCTGACCTGGCCGGCCATTCGCCTGCTCGGACAGGCCGCGCTCACCGGGATCACGCTCGGCGCCGTCGCCGCACTGCTGCGGCCGTCGCGCCGCGGGCAGTGGCTGCGCGGCCTGGCGTTCGCCGGCGTGCTGACGGTCGTCGTGCTCGTGGTCGTGGACCTCGCGTTCAGCGGCCATCAACTGCTGACCCATGTCGCGCCGGAACGGGCGGGACGGCTTGCCGTGCTGGCGGCAGGTGCCGCGATCACGTTCGGGATTCTTTGGGTGATTCGCGCGCAGGCCGCACGCATCCTGTTCGTGCTGGCGGCGGTGTTTCTCGTTTCGACGGTCTGGACGCGCGCGGGTGCGTTCGTCCAGCCGTCCGGCGACGCGCGTCCGCCGGCTCTGACTCCGGCGCCGACCGACCAGCCGCCGTTCATCTACATCGTGCTCGACGAGGCGATGGGCATCGAGGGACTGCGCAGCGTGCCCGGCGGCGGCACGCTCGCCGATCGGCTGCAGGCGCTGTTCGTCGGCCACGGCTTTCACGTTTTCGGTCGAGCATTCAGTCGACATTTCGTGTCGGCGCGCTCAATCCCTAATATTCTCAATTTCGATTTTCGCGACGACAGCTTCGGTCCGTTGCTTCGCCACAGTCGCGCCGGACGTGTCGAGTCGGCGCTCTTCAGCCAACTGATGCAGCGCGGATACCGGACCGTCGTCTACGATACGGTGCACATCGATTTCTGCTTCGACGGGTCATCGCGATGCGAGACGCTGCCGTCATTCAATCCCTTCAGCCCCTACACGCCGGCTGACGCCTCGCACCGCAGTGCGTTCCTCCGGCAAATCGTTCGATATGCGCTCGTCGAGAGCTATCTCATCTACTATCGTCCGTCGTGGCTCTTCTGGGGCGCCCAGTTCCCTCCGGTTGCCGAGCTGTCCGCCTTGGATGCACACGCCTTTCCCTCGTGGGTGGATCGGTTTCGAGCCGACGTGTTGTCCTCACCGCGGGGTCGTGCGTATTTCGCGCACCTGCTGATGCCGCACGCGCCATACGTGCTGACTCCGGATTGTCAGGAGAGCGGGACATCGGCCGTCGGCTACTTTCTGCAGGAGCAGCAGGGACTCCGTGACGCCGCGCTCGACGCTGTGCGCGAGCAGACATATTCGCGATATGTCGCTCAATACGGCTGCGCGGCGAACAAGATCGAGACGCTGCTCTCGGATATCGATCGGGATCCGGCGTTCGCCGACGCCACGATCGTGATTCAGGGCGATCATGGCGCACGGATTTCAGCGGGCCAGTACGCGGAGGATCTGTCCGATCGCGACATGGTTGACAACTACGCCGCGCTTTACGCGGTCCGCAAGCCCGGTCTGGCGCCCGGATACCATCTGCGCGAGGCCTCCGTCCAGCGGCTGACCGCCGAGTTCTTCAGCGGCAAGACGCCCGACGAACTTGGCCCGGACGAGCGAACGGTCGTCATCGATTCGCGTAGCGGATCCGTCGTGCTCCGTCCGATGCCGGACTTCGGCGCCTCACCGACTCCCTGATCCCGACGTGACTTCCACCACCCCCGGGCGCCTTGGTGCGTCCTTCCGCGATCCCTCGGGCTTCGTCTATCGTGCGGACGGCGTCCTGTACCGTCAGGTCAACGACGTCTATCAGCCGCACTTCGACGCGCTGCTGGCCTCGGGCCTCTACGATCGGCTGACGAAGAAGCGCTGGCTCGTACCGCACGACGAGGTGCCGGCCGCGCCCGGCGCGTACCGCACGCTGCGCCCGGCCGAGATCCCGTACATCTCGTATCCCTACGAGTGGTGCTTCGGCCAGCTCAAGGCTGCAGCGCTGCTGACGCTCGACCTCCAGCAAGAGGCGCTGACGCATGGCCTCGTGCTGAAGGACGCGTCGGCCTACAACATCCAGTTCGTCGGCTACAGGCCGGTGCTGATCGACACGCTCTCCTTCGAGATCTACGAGGACGGGGCGCCGTGGGTCGCCTACCGGCAGTTCTGCCAGCACTTCCTCGCGCCGCTCGCGCTCGAGTCCTCGGTGGATCCGCGCCTGCGCCGGCTGTCGGGCGAGTTCATCGACGGCGTGCCGCTCGATCTCGCGAGCCGGCTGCTGCCGCGCCGCACGTGGGCGCGGCCCGGTCTGCTCACGCACGTCCATCTGCACGCGCGCTCGCAGCAGAAGCATCAGGCAGCCGGACGAGGGGGCGCCGCCTCTGCGCGGGCGATCCGCGTGTCGAAAACCGCACTGGTCGCCTTGATCGACGGCCTGCGCCGGACGGTAGCCGCATGCACGCTGCCGGCGCGACGGACTGAATGGAGTGACTACTATTCAGACACGAACTACTCGGACGAATCGATGACGGCCAAGGAATCGCTGGTGGCCGAGTTCGTCGATGCGGTCGCCGTGGCGGCCCGCACGATTCACGACTTCGGCGCCAACACGGGGCGGTTCAGCCGTCTCATCGCACGACCCGATCGCTACGTCGTTGCGCACGACGTCGACGAGATGGCCGTTGAGCACCACTATCGCCACGTCGTCGCCGACAAGAGCGAAGGGGTGCTGCCGCTGGTGCTCGATCTGACGAATCCGTCGCCCGCCCGAGGCTGGGCGCTCGAGGAGCGCGATGCCATCACGGATCGCATGGCCGGCGACACCGTCGTGGCACTGGCGCTCATCCACCATCTCGCCATATCGAACAACGTCCCGCTGGATCGCCTGGCCGCGTTCTTCGCGCGACTCGCTGCCGCGCTCGTCATCGAGTTCGTGCCGAAGGAGGACTCGCAGGTCCAACGGCTGCTCGCCACGCGCAAGGACATTTTTCCGACCTATACCATCGAGGACTTCGAGCGAACGTTCGGGGAACGGTTCGAGATCGTGCGTCGAACCCTGGTGCCCGGCACGAGTCGGACGCTCTATGCGATGCGGCGGAAACCGTCAGAGATCGGACTCAATCCCGGCTGACGCGACGACGGCCGGTGCGGCTCCCGGCACGAACGTCGGAATGAGCGTCGCGAGTACCGCTTCGATCTCCATCCGATCGCCGCTCGCGACGGCTGACGACAGCGTCTCGATCGTCTCGCGCGACAGCGCCGGCGCATCCGACGGTTCCACGATGTGCAGGATCTCCGGATGGGACGTGGCGTCGACCATGGCGCCGGTTTCCCAGAGCTGTTCGTCCAGCCGCTCGCCCGGGCGCATGCCGGTGTAGACGATCGGAATGTCTTCCGGCCGCAGGCCGGACAGCCGGACGAGATCCTTCGCCATGTCGACGATGCGCACGGGCTCGCCCATGTTGAGGGCGAAGACCTCGCCGCCCGTGCCCATGCCACCCGCTTCGAGCACGAGGTGCACGGCCTCGGGAATCGTCATGAAGAAGCGCGTCATGTCGGGATGCGTGATCGTGATCGGACCGCCGCGCGCGATCTGACGTTTGAACGCCGGCACGACGCTGCCGCGGCTGCCGAGCACGTTGCCGAAGCGCACGACCATGAAGGCGCGACCCGTCCGCTCGGCTGCGGCGCGGACGATCGTCTCGGCCAGTCGCTTCGACGCGCCCATCAGGCTGACCGGCGACACGGCCTTGTCGGTCGAGATGAGCACGAGCCGTTCGACGTTCGACGCGATGGCCGCTTCGACGAGGTTGTACGTGCCGAGCACGTTGTTCGACAGTGCTTCCTCGGGATTGCGCTCCATCAACGGCACGTGCTTGTGCGCGGCCGCGTGGAACACGACCGACGGCCGCCACTGCCGCAACACCCGCTCGAGCCGCGCGCGATCGCGGACGTCCGCGATGATCGGAACGACCGACAGATCGGTGAACGCTTCGGCCAGCGCTTGCCGCGCTTCGAAGATGCTGTTCTCGCCGTGGCCGAGGAGCACGAGCGTGGCCGGCCGCGCGCGCGCGATCTGGCGGCACAGCTCCGATCCGATCGATCCGCCGCCTCCGGTGACGAGCACGGTCGCGCCGTGCAGGTACATCGGCGCCTCGGGATTCGTCGTCGCCGGTGCGCGCTGGAGGAGATCCGCGATGTCGACGTCGCGCAGCCGGCTGACGGTCACCGTGCCGCCGATGAGCTCGTACACGCCCGGGATCGTTCGCGATGGCACGCGCGCCTCGCGGCAGCCCTCGACGATGGCGCGAAGCGTCTGGCCGCTGGCGGTCGGCATGGCGATGACGGCTTCGTCGACGTCGTGCCGCCGGACCGCCGTCTCGACGTCCGTCGTGCTGCCGAGCACGCGCAGACCGAGCAGATGTTTGCCTCGCTTGTCCGGCTCGTCGTCGAGGAAGCCGACCGGGATCATGCCGAGCTGCGGGTTGCGCTGCATCTCGCGCGCGACGAGCACGCCGGCGTCGCCCGCGCCCACGATCAGCACGCGCCGCGTGCGGTGACCGTTCGCGCGC
>DASZOV010000179.1:0-3532 GCA_035550595.1 Vicinamibacterales bacterium | reverse complement strand
TCGCTGCAACGAGCGCCAACACAGGCCCGGAACCCAGGTTCCGGGCTTTTTTGTTTTTCGAGGCCGCATGCCGCCATTGATCGAGGAATCGCGCCAGGTCGAAACGCCGTCGCTGCCCGAGCTCGTCGGCCACACGCCCCTCGTCCGCCTGCCGCGGTTCGAGCCCAAGCCCGGCGTCGCGATCTACGCGAAGCTGGAGATGCAGAACCCGGGCGGCTCGGTCAAGGACCGCGCGGCCCTGGCCATGATGCTCGCCGGCGAACGGAGCGGCGCGTTCGGCCACGGCCGCATCCTGCTCGACGCGACCTCGGGCAACACCGGCATCGCCTACGCCATGATCGGCGCCGCGCGCGGCCACCGCGTCCGGCTGTGCGTGCCGTCGAACGTCACGCCCGAACGCAAGCGCCTGCTCCAGGTGTACGGCGCGGACCTCGTGCTCACCGATCCGATGGAAGGCAGCGACGGCGCCATCCGCCAGGCGCGCGCCATCTACCAGCGCGATCCGCAGCGCTACTTCTATCCGGATCAGTACAGCAACGACGCGAACTGGCAGGCGCACTTCCACTCGACGGGCGTCGAGATCCTCGAACAGACCGCGGGCCGCATCACGCACTTCGTCGCCGGCCTCGGCACGAGCGGCACGTTCGTGGGCACGGGACGCCGGCTCCGGCAGGACCTGCCCGACGTGAAGCTCGTCTCGGTGCAGCCGGACTCGCCGCTGCACGGGCTCGAAGGCCTCAAGCACATGGAGTCGGCCATCGTGCCGGCCATCTACGATCCGAAGCTCGCCGACATCGACCTGCGCATCTCGACCGACGTCGCGCACACGCTCGTGCGCCGGCTGGCGCGCGAAGAGGGCTTGTTCGTCGGCCCGTCGAGCGGCGCGGCGCTCGCGGCGGCGATCGATCTCGCTTCCGATCTGAAGTCCGGGATCATCGTCGCGATCTTCCCCGACGGCGGCGATCGGTATCTGTCCGATCCGCTCTGGGATCATCCGGGCACGAACGAAGCGCCCGCGCACGCCGAAGGCGAGAACGAGCCGGTCCGGCTGCACCTGCCGGAAGCGGCGCTCGCCAGCATCCGGCGCCACGGCGCACGCGTCTATCCGAACGAGTGCTGCGGCGCGCTCCTCGGCACGGCGCCGGGACACGTCACCGAGGCGTTCTCGCTCGACAACACGTTCGCCGAAGAACAGCAGCGCCGGCGGTTCCTCGTCGGCCCGGAGGAATACCGGCGTGCCGAAGCGCGCGCGACGGAAACCGGTCTGCAGCTCATCGGCTTCTATCACTCGCATCCGGATCATCCAGCCGAACCATCGCAGTTCGACCTCGATCACGCGTGGCCGAACTTGAGCTACATCATCTTCTCCGTCCGTCAGGGCCAGCCGAAAGAGCTGCGCTCGTGGCGGCTGAAGGCGGACCGCTCCGCGTTCGAGGAGGAGTTCGTTTCCTGACGTTCGATCGCCGGACGCCTGGCCAGCGCGCGGTCGATGCGCGTGTCAACGCCGAATAGACGCGCCGAAGGCGCCCCGTCCGTTCGAAGTTCGTCGTTCGAAGTTCGAAGTTTGGCCATGCGCTCTTAGTCCGCTCGTCATCATCATGCCCACGCTCAACACCGCTCGTCCTCAGTCCCGTCCGTCCGCGGCCGGCCAGCCATCGTCCGCGACGCCGGCGCCCGTGCTCGATCACCTGCGCGCCCTCGAAGCCGAGAGCATCGCCATCATGCGCGAGGTCGTCGCCGAGTTCGAGCGGCCCGTGATGCTGTATTCGATCGGCAAGGACTCGTCGGTCCTCCTGCGTCTCGCGCAGAAGGCGTTCTACCCGGGCCCGATTCCGTTTCCGCTGCTCCACATCGACACGAGCTACAAGTTCAAGGAGATGATCGAGTTCCGCGATCGCTACACGAAAGAGATCGGCGCGACGCTCATCGTCCACTCGAATACGGCCGCGCTCAAGGCGGGTACGCAGCCCTTCGCCGTCGGCACGCAGCGCTGCTGCGGGCTGCTCAAGACGCGGTCGCTGCTCGACGGGCTCGAGGAGGGCAAGTTCGACGCGGCGTTCGGCGGCGCGCGCCGCGACGAAGAGCGGTCGCGCGCGAAGGAACGCATCTTCTCGCTGCGCGACGAGAAGGGCCAGTGGGATCCGAAGCGCCAGCGGCCCGAGCTCTGGCACCTGTTGAACGCGCGCGTACGGCCCGGCGAGAGCATCCGCGTGTTTCCGCTCTCGAACTGGACCGAGATCGACGTGTGGCAGTACATCCACGAAGAGCGCATCCCGGTCGTGCCGCTCTACTTCGCCAAGGAACGCGAGGTCATCGTCCGCGGCGAGTCGCTCATCGTGCCCGAACAGCCGTTCGTGCCGCTGCGGCCGGGCGAGCACACCGAGCGCGTGATGTGCCGCATGCGATCGCTCGGCTGTTCGCCGTGCACGGGCGCCATCCGCTCGACGGCCGACACCGTGCCGAAGATCATCGAGGAGCTCGTCGCCGTGCGGCAGTCGGAGCGCCAGCTCCGCATCATCGATCACGATCAAGACGGCTCGATGGAGATCAAGAAGCGGGAAGGCTACTTCTAATGGACTCGAGCCTCCTCCGCATCTGCACGGCCGGCAGCGTCGACGACGGCAAGAGCACGCTCATCGGACGGCTGCTGTACGACTCGCAATCGGTCTACGAAGATCAGCTCCTCTCGGTCGAGCGCGCGTCGAAGAACCGCGACGCGGGCCCGATCGACTTCTCGCTCTTCACCGACGGCCTGCGCGCCGAGCGCGAACAGGGCATCACGATCGACGTCGCGTACCGGTACTTCGCGACGAGCCGGCGCAAGTTCATCCTGGCCGACACACCCGGGCACGAACAGTACACGCGCAACATGGCGACCGGCGCGTCGACGGCGGACCTCGCCATCCTGCTCGTCGATGCGCGGCACGGCCTGGTCGAGCAATCGCGCCGCCACGCGCGCATCGCGCGGCTGCTCGGCATCACGAACTTCGTCGTCGCGGTCAACAAGATGGATCTCGTCGACTACGACCGTCCGACGTTCGATCGCATCGCGAACGACTTCGCCGCGCTCCTCGATGGCGCCACGACGCACGCGATTCCGATCAGCGCGCTCATGGGCGACAACGTGACGGGGCCGAGCCACCGCACGCCGTGGTTCGACAAGCCGAATCTGCTCGAGTACCTCGAGACGGTCGAGATCGAGCGGCAGGCAGCCAACGGGCCGTTCCGCTTCCCCGTGCAGCTCGCGCTGCGTCCCGACCACACGTTCCGCGGCTACGCCGGGCAGATTCTGTCGGGCACGGTGCGCGTCGGCGACACGATCACGGCATGGCCCTCGGTCCGCTCCTCGCGCGTCCGTCGCATCGTCACGTTCGACGGCGACCTGGACGTCGCGTTCGCGCCGATGTCGGTGACGCTCGTGCTCGAGGACGAGCTCGACATCAGCCGCGGCGACGTGCTCGTCGACAGCCACATCGAGCTCGGCCGCCGCTTCGCCGCCGACATGGTCTGGATGGACGAACGGCCGCTCGAG
>DASZOV010000178.1:0-1833 GCA_035550595.1 Vicinamibacterales bacterium | reverse complement strand
CGTCGGCGTGGCATACGAGGCCGGAAGCATCCGGGGATTATGCCATTATCATCAATCCGAAATGACGCGCCGCACCGCGACCAACGCCCTGCTGACGCTGGGCGGCGTGGCGCTCCTCGTCTGGCAGATCGATCGCATCGGGCTCGCAGCCGTCCGAAACGGCCTCGCCACGGTTGGCGCCGGCATTCTGCTGATCCTGCTGCTCCAGTGGTTGCGCTTCGCCGTACGGTCGTACGCCTGGATGCGACTGCTCGACACGCCGGCCCCGCTCTCGACCGCCGTCGCCGCCACGGTGAGCGGCGACGCACTCGGCAACCTGACGCCGCTCGGACTCATCGCGAGCGAGCCGGCGAAAGCCGTGTACCTCGCACCGCAGATCGAGCCGGCGCGCGCGCTCGCCGCACTCACCGCCGAAAACTTTTTCTACAGCGTCTCGGTCGCGATCTACATCGTCCTCGGCGCAGCCGTCCTGCTCGTGGCGTTCACGCTGCCCGACACCGTCCGCCTCTCCGGACTCGTCGTCGTCGCGGCGATGGCGTGCGTGCTGGGCGCGGCGGCGTGGATCGCGTGGCAGCGGCCCGCGGCGGCGAGTGCCGTCGTCGCGCGCCTGCCCTTTCGTCGCGCGGCCGCATTCGTCGAACGCGTGCGCGAGTTCGAACGGCAGACCTACGGCGCGGTCGGTGGCCGAGCCTCGCGGCTGCGATCGGTCGTGCTCGCCGAGCTCGCCTTCCACGTCATGAGCCTCGGCGAATGCTGGTTCACGCTCGCGCTTTTGACGGGCCGGTCGCTGCCGCTCGAAGCGTTGACGCTCGACAGCCTGAACCGCGTCATCAACATCGCGTTCCGCGTGATCCCCCTGCGCGCGGGCGTGGACGAAGTGTCGGCCACGGCGCTGGCCACGGCAATCGGACTCGACGGCGGGACGGGACTGGTGCTGGCGCTCGTGCGCAAGGTGCGCATCATCGCCTGGGCGATCGTCGGGTTGGTCTTATGGGCGTTACGCGGCCGGAGGGATGCAGACTCGCGCGATTGAGCGCTCGCTTCCAAACTTCGAACTGCGAACTTCGAACTGCGAACAAATGGGGCGCCTTTGGCGCGTCTATTCAGGAAGTTTCGGGCGGCCACTTGGGGCCGCCCTACGGTTCAGAACCGAAACGCCTTCATCGTCTGAAGTTCGAAGTTCACAGTTCGAAGTTCGAAGTTGACCGCGCCAGTCACAGTCACATCTCCCTCCGGCCTTCCATCGCTTTCGACATCGTGAACTCGTCGGTGTAGTCGAGGTCGCTGCCGACGGGCACGCCCATCGCGATGCGCGTCACCTTCGGGCCGAGCGGCTTGATGAGCCGCGCGAGGTAGAGCGCGGTCGCTTCGCCTTCGACCGTGGGATTGGTCGCGATGATGACTTCGTCGACGTCGTCGGCGACGCGCGCGAGCAATCCTTTGATCTTCAGATCGTCCGGCCCAACGCCCTGGAGCGGGGCGATCGCGCCCATCAGCACGTGATAGCGTCCGCGAAACCCGCGCGTCTTCTCCACCGCGCCCACGTTCTCCGGCTGCTCGACGACGCAGATGAGGCGCGGGTTGCGATCGTCGGCCGTGCAGTAGCCGCACGGATCGACGTCGGTGATGTTGTTGCAGATCGTGCAGTAGGTGACGCGATCCTTGACGCCGAGCATCGCGGCGGCGAGCGCGTCGATCTCCTCGCGCGGCGTCTTCAGCAGGTGATAGGCCAGCCGCTGCGCGCTGCGGGCGCCGATGCCCGGCAGCCGCTGCAGCGCCGCCACCAGGTCGGCCAGCGGATCGAGGCGCGCCATCAGGGCAGGCCGAGGCCGC
>DASZOV010000177.1:0-6086 GCA_035550595.1 Vicinamibacterales bacterium | reverse complement strand
CCGGCCTCGTCGTGTTGTCGATTTCCGTGCTCGACCGTCAGGTCCGCGGCGTCGAGGTGGTGTCGTGAGCGACGCGGTCGTCGCCGTGGACCACCTGTCCAAGTGGTACGGGCAGGTCATCGGGCTGAACGACGTCAGCGTCACCGTGCCGCGCGGCATCACGGGGCTGCTCGGGCCGAACGGCGCGGGCAAGAGCACGTTCCTCAAGCTCGTCACCGGTCAGTTGAAGCCGAGCAAGGGACAGGTGCGCGTGCTCGACGAGCCGGTCTGGCGCAACCCGCGCTTGTACGTACGCATGGGGTTCTGTCCCGAACAGGACGCGTTCTACGACCGGATGACCGGTCTCGAATGGGTGACCGCGCTTGCTGGCTTGAGCGGACTCGACGCGACGGCGGCGGAAGCCGCGGCGCGGCGCGCGCTCGGCGCGGTCGACCTGCTCGACTCGGCGGGCAAGCGCATCGGCGCGTACAGCAAGGGCATGCGCCAGCGCGTCAAGCTCGCGCAGGCCATCGTGCACGATCCGGAACTGCTCGTCCTCGACGAGCCGCTCGCCGGCATGGATCCGCTCGCGCGACGCCGCACGATCCGGCTCATCCGCGACTGGGCGCGCCAGGGCCGCAGCGTCATCGTCTCGAGTCACATCCTGCACGAGATCGAGTCGATGACGTCGAACATCCTGCTCATCAGCAACGGCCGCATTCTGGCTGAGGGCAACGTCCACCAGATTCGCGATCTCATCGACGAACACCCGCACACCGTGCACATCCGTGCGTCGGACCCGAGACGGCTCGCGCGTGAGTTCCTCGCGCGAGCCGACGTCCTCAGCCTTCGCTTCGAGCCCGGTGCGCTCGTCGTCGAGACGGGTACGCCCGACGAGTTCTATGCCGCGCTGACCGAGATGGTCGCGAGCGGGGAGTTCGGCGCCGTCGACGAGCTGACGTCGCCCGACGACAACCTGCAGGCCGTGTTCAAGTACCTCGTCAAGAACTGAGGCTGCGATGACCGAACCGACCGCCTCGTCCATTCCCGTGTCGCCCACGCCCCAGGCGCCTGTCGCGACGCCGGGCGCCATGGGCGCGGCCTGGCGGGTGTTCGATCTGTCGGTCGGGCAGATGTTGTGGTCGCGCCGGACGATCTTCATGGGGCTCGTCGTCGGGATGCCAGTGGTCATGGCCGCCGTCGTTCGGCTGCTCGTGGAGCTCGGCGCGCCCGTGTTCCAGGTCAACCGCACGCCCGTGTCAGGATCGGTCGTGTTCGGGTTGATGATCTGGGCCTTCTTCATCCGCTTCAGCGTGCCGGTGCTCGCGCTCTTCTACGGCACCGCGCTCATCGCCGACGAAGTGGAGGACCGCACGATCACCTATCTCTTCACGCGCCCGATTCCGCGCGGATCGATTCTCGTCGGCAAGTACCTCGCGTATCTCGTGTCCACGATCTTCGTCGTGCTGCCGGCCGTCGTGCTGGTGTGGCTGCTCATCGTGCCGGTTGGCGGATCGCTCGGCGAGTCGTTCCCGGATCTCGCGAAGGACCTCGGATTGCTGGCACTCGGGCTCGTGGTCTACGGCGCCGTGTTCGCGCTGGCCGGGGCCGCGCTCAAACGGCCGCTCCTCGTGGGGCTGCTCTTCGTGTTCGGCTGGGAAGTGCTCGTGCTCGCGTTGCCGGGCGACTTCAAGTGCCTGACGGTTGCTTATTACCTGCAAGGACTCGTGCCGCACGCGCTGCCGAACGACTCGCCCCTGGCCCTCGTGCAGATGATTTTCCGGGAGACGCCCACGGTCGGGACGAGTCTGGGCACGATGGCCGGGATCACGGTCGTGTCGCTGTGGCTGGCGGCCCGGGTGGTCGCGGGGCGGGAATATGTGCTCGAATCGTAAAAGGACGGTCTTCGGGCGGGAACCCTAGCGGCGAGGACTCGTATTAACGAAGAGGACTCGCGCACGTCACACGTCGAAGGCCGGACCTCGTTGGTAACGAGGCGTCTTCGACGCGTCGGAGCACGTTGCCAGTTGGGGAGTATGTCGAGATGACCCAGCGGACCCGGTATTTTCTGGTGTGTTCGACGCTGCTCGTCGGCGTCGGGCTCGGTATCGGCGTCGTCGCCTACTACAACGGCAGCCTGCCGCTCCGGTCGTCGACGACCGGCCCGGCCGAACTGGCCTACGTGCCGCGCGACAGCGCAGCCCTGGCCTTCGCCAACGTCCACGCCATCGTCAATTCTCAGTTCCACCAGCGCCTCGAACAGGCGCTGCCGCACGGTGACCGGCAGGACTGGCTTCAGGACAATACGGGCATTGACGTGCGACGCGATGTCGAAACGGTCATGGCCGTCTTCGCTCCGGGCGGCACGACGAACGGCGCGCTCGTGCTCCTACGCGGCCATTTCGATCGTGCCCGCATCGAGGCGTTGGCGAACCAGCACGGGGCCACGCGCGAGGATTACGGCGGCAAGACGCTCTTCGTCGCCAAATTCGACGGCCCGGATGACGCGGTCAAGGCACCCGAGCCGGAGGCCGGCGCCAACGGCGCGCCGCCAGCGGCCGCCGAGGTTGACGGACGCCATCAGGCCGCCCTCGCGTTTCTCGAGCCTGATTTGGTGGCCTTCGGCGCGGAGCCGGCCGTCCGCACGGCGATTGATACCGCGGCCAGCCGCAACGACGTGACGAAGAACGCCGAGATGATGGGATTCATCGCCGGCGTCGAGGGCGACGGCAACGCATGGATCGTCGGCCAGTTCGACGCCATCGCGCACACCGACGCGCTGCCTCGTGAGATCCGCGACCACGTGCCGCCGGTCGATTGGTTCGCCGTGAGTGCGCTCGTCGATCGCGGCGTCCGCGGCCACGTGCGTGCCGAGGCGCGTGACGATGCGGCGGGCGATCAGTTGCGATCGGTGATCAACGGCGGCCTCGCGGCCGTTCGGCTCATGGGCGCGAGCGACGCGCGGCTCACGAGCGTGCTGAATTCACTTTCGGCCGTCGGCACGGGCAAGGACGTCGAGCTCTCGTTCGCCTTGCCTCCAGAGATCGTGGATCTGGCCGATCGCGGGATGATGGGGCCGCGTCGTCCGGCCGAAGCGCACTAGAAGACGCCGCGGTCGCCCGCGCCCGCGGGCAGCAGATACAATGCGGGCATGCAGGACGTCATCCGCCGGCTGCTCGAGTCGCTGGGCGAGGATCCCGCGCGCGAGGGCCTTCTCGAGACGCCGCGCCGCGTGGAGCAGTCGCTCCGATTCTTGACGGGCGGCTACACGGCCGACCTCGACGCGGTCATCAACAACGCCCTCTTCACCGTCGAGTACAACGAGATGGTGATCGTCAGGGACATCGACTTCTACAGTCTCTGCGAGCATCACCTTCTGCCGTTCTTCGGCAAGTGCCACATCGCCTACATTCCTGACGGCAAGGTGCTCGGTCTCAGCAAGATTCCGCGGCTCGTCGACGTCTTCGCCCGGCGCCTCCAGGTCCAGGAACGCCTCACGTCGCAGATCGCAGAAACGCTCAACGCGCGCGTCATGCCGCTCGGCGTCGCGGTCGTCATGGAAGCCACGCACCTGTGCATGGCCATGCGCGGCGTCGAGAAGCAGAACTCGGTGACGACGACGAGCGCGATGCTGGGCGTGTTCCACAGCGACGCGCGCACGCGTCATGAGTTCCTCGAGCTCATCCGCCAGCCGGCTGGCCGAACGATGACGATGGGCGCCGGCGTCTCGATGGGCGCCGACTACGTGCCGGACTAGCCGAGCGTCGTTCGCCCACGCTCACGTCCTCGCCTCATCCCGCGGCTGTGCCGCGTACGATCGCGTGGTCGTCGCGCGTGGCGGGTTCGATATACTGCGGGAACGCGATGCGTGGAGTGTTCACGACAACCGTGCTCGCGATGCTGCCTCTCGGTCTCGCGGCCGCGGTGGCGCCGCAACGGGCGGCGATCGGACGCGGCGGCGCCGACGGCATCACGACGGCCGTCGAGTGCGCGGCGAGCCTCGGCACGGGCGTCGAAAGCCGCCGCACCTTCTGCGACATCCTCATCGGCACGCACCCGAAGGACAGCGTCGCCATGGCCATCCCGCCGCACACGGGCACGGCGATGCTGCAGTTCGACCTCCACAACCGCTTCGCGGTCCCTGCCGTCATGACGCAGAGCGCGCTGACGTTCATGCACGACGAGGCCGTGATGGCCGTCGTGCGATCGGACGGATCGATCATCGCGCGCGCCGCCGTCTCACATGATTTCCGCACGCCACGTGATCTCTTCGATCGCCTCAGCGGCGGCGGCCGTCCCGGCGGCGTCAAGGCCGTGGCGCCCGGCCTACCCGAGCCCATCCGCGTGACGGTCCCGGCTGGCGTGTCCACCGTCGGCCTGGTCGGCACGAGTCTGCGCGTGTGGCGCAGCGGCAGCGATCAAACCTTCGACGCCCCCGGCCGGCCAATCGCGATCGTCAGCAACGCACGGATTGATTTTCGCGCGCGGTGAAGAGCAGGGCGCGCTATCAAGCTTAGAAGTTCGAAGCCAGAAGCCAGAAGTGGGTTCTGGGCTCACGCGAAGGCGCTCACGCGAAGGCGCGAAGGCGCGAAGGAAAGAAAGTAAGGAAGACAGAAGTGTTGATGAAGCCTGATGCCGGAATATCGAACCGCGGAACCAAATAGCCGAACCCGGAACCAGGAACCAGAGAGCGGCGCGCCGAAGGCCGCGCCGACCAACCTGGAACCCGTAGAACCCGGAACCCCGTAGAACCCGGTCGAAGAACGTGGCACCTCCAACCTGGAACCCGGAACCGACAAGGCTCTCGAGCTTCTACTGAACCGTCCGTGTCTTGTTCGTCAAATAATCCTGCAGCACGTACCGCCCGAGCGTGAATGGCGTCGTGAAGTACGCCTTTCCCCGACAAATCCGCGCCACACGCCGGACGAAGGCCACGAGATCGTAATCGCGCGCGAGCATGAACGTGTTGATCATGATGCCGGAGCGGCGGCAGGCGGCGACTTCGGCGAACGTCTCGCGCAGGACGAACGGATCGAGGCCGAAGGCGTTGCGGTAGATGCGGCCGTCGGGCCGCGTGACCGCCGACGGCTTGCCGTCGGTGATCATGATGATCTGCCGCATGTCCTTGCGCTGGCGATCCAGCACGCGGCGCGCGAGCCGCAGGCCTTCGCGTGTGTTCGTGTAGTACGGACCCACGCGCACGCGGCCGAGTTGAGCGAGCGGCACTTCCTCTGCCGAGTCGTGGAAGAGCACGACGTTCAAGGCATCGCCCGGATACTGGTGCCGAATGAGATTCGAGAGCGCGAGCGCGACGCGTTTGGCCGGCGTGAAGCGGTCCTCGCCGTAGAGCACCATGCTGTGGCTGCAATCGAGCAGGAGCACCGTGGCGCACGAGCTCTGGTAATCGCCCTGCGTCACCATCAGGTCCTGCTCTTCGATCGCAATCGAACGCGTGCCGTGCGGCGCGGCGCCCCGGTCGCGGGCGGCTCGTGTCACGGCGTTCAGCACCGTCGACGCCGCGTCGAGGTTCAGCGTGTCGCCGAACGCGTATGGTCGCGGTGGGCCGCCGGCCTCGACGCCTGTCGCGAGCTCACGCGTGTCGTGCCGGCCGACCGAGCTGCGGCCGAGCGATCCCAAGAGGTCGCGCAGCGCGCGATAGCCGAGGAAGTCGAGCGCCTTGTCGGTGACCTCGAACCGCGTGGATCCGTCCATCCGTCCACCAGGCCCGCCGAGGCCCTGGCGGCCCGGCTGACCGGCGAGGCTGACGTACCCCTCTTCGGTCAGCCGCTCGATGATCCGTTGGATCAGATCTTCGATCTGATCGCGCTGGCCCTCGCGCGCTTCGTCAGACGAGTGCGGCGCCATGCCGTCGAGCAACTGCTGCAGCATCTCCTCGGAGAGCACGCCGCCGTTCAGCAGCGCGTCGAGAATCGCGTCGTGCAGCGCCTGCAGATCCCGATCGTCGTCATTCTGCGGATCCCACGGATTGTTGAATCCGCTCGAGAGCAGCAGATCGGACAACTGGGAGACGAGCGACTCGAAGTCGACGTCGTCCAGGAGATCCGCGACGAATCGGGTGTAGCGGTATTTCATGTCAGTTGTAGTAC
>DASZOV010000176.1:0-6846 GCA_035550595.1 Vicinamibacterales bacterium | reverse complement strand
CGTCGCGCGTGGGGATGACGACGGTGACGCGGGTGCTCAGCATCGAGATGGTGGCTCACGCCCGCACGCCGCGGTCGGCCGCGGGCGTAGCGGGGCGCGCCGCAGGGGCCGCAAGTCTCCGCACTATAGGCGATTGGATAGGCGCAAGCAACCGACGCGGTCGGGATCGGACGTGCGTTCACTCCTGGCGAAGCGCGCGCATCGGGTCGGTGCGCGAGGCCCGGACCGCCGGGATCCATCCGGCGATCGCGGCCACGAGGACGAGCAGCGCGAGCGCGCCGGCCGTCACCGTGACGTCGCGCCCCTCCATGTGGAACAGCAGCGATCCCACGGAGCGGCCGGCGAGGAGCGCGGCGGCCGTGCCGGCAGCGGCGCCCACGATGGTCATGCGCGCGACCTGGCCGAGGACGAGCCGCGCAATCGACGGCGGCGTGGCGCCGAGCGCCATACGCAGCCCGAACTCACGCGTGCGCTGCGACACCGTGTAGGCGAGCACGCCGTACAGGCCGATCCCGGCGAGGATCGTCGCGAGCGCGGCGAACGTCCCGGCGAGCGTCGTCAGCATCCGATCGACCGCGATGTCCTCGCTGACCTGCTGGGGCATGGTGCGCAGCGCGTCGACGGGCAGGTTGGGGTCGATCCGATGAATGACCTCGGGAATCGCGTGCACGAGCGTGTCCGGGTCGGTCAACGTCCGCACGTAGAACGTGCCGGCGGCGCCGGCACGCGAGTCCTGACGGTACGGCGTGTACAGCACGGGCGGCACGACGTCCTTGATGTCGCTGTACGCCGCGTCGCGAACGACACCGACGATCTCCATGTCGAACGGACCGTCGCTCTCGAGCGTGCCCTGCCGCAGATGCTCGCCAACGGCGGCCTGGCCGAGCTTGAATTTCCTGACGAACGCTTCGTTGACGATGGCCACCTTCGGCGCGCCGACGACGTCCGCGCGCGTGAAGTCGCGGCCCGCCATCATCGGCATGCCGGCCGTACGAAAGAAGTCCGTGTCGACCAGGTTGTATTCCGAACCGATGTCCGTATCCGGCCCCGCATCGAATCCCCGCACGACGACGCTCGTGCCCCAGTCGTTGCCCGCGACGAGCGGCACGGCCGCCGCGCTCGCACTCGTCACGCCCGGCAGCGCGCGAATCCCTTCTTCCACTTGATCGAAGACCGCGCGCGATCGCGACGCCGTATAGCCGTTCATGCTCGGCGCGATCCCAAACGTGACGAGGTGCTCGACGTCGATGCCGAGATCGACGCGGCTGACCTTCACGAGGCTCTTCGTGAAGAGACCGGCGCCGACGAGCAGCAGCATCGACAGCGTGATTTGTGCCGTCACGAGGCCGGCGCGGAAACGCCCAGCGGTGCGGCCACCCGACGGTTGGCCCGCCTGATTCTTGAGTGCCGGGACGAGATCGGGCCGCGTGCTGTGGATGGCCGGAAACAGCCCGAAGAGCAGGCCGGTGCCAACGGCCAGCACGGCCGCAAAGCCGAGCATCGTCGGATCGATCCGGACGTCGAGGGGCGTCGCGAGCGCCATGGGCAAGAGCGACTGCAGTGCGGCCAGCGTGCCATACGCCACGCCGAGGCCGAGCGCCGCGCCAATCACGCCGATGAGACAGGACTCGGTCAGCAACTGGATGACGAGATGGCGTCGACTCGCGCCGATCGACAGCCGAATCGCCATCTCGCCGCGACGCGCCACCGATCGCGCGAGCAGCAGGTTCGCGATGTTCGCACAGGCAATGAGCAGCACCATCGCCGTGAGTGCGAGAAGGAACGTTAACGGTGCGCGCGCCTGTGTCTCCATGCGGCTCTGACCGCGCGCGCCTGGCGTCACGACGATGCGTTTGGCCTTGAAGCGCGCCAACGTCTCGTCGCTCATGCCCGTCTGGAGCGGCGCGTCGACGCTGGTGATGATCTCGTGATACGGCTGGTTGATGGCCGTGCGGGCCTGATCGATCGACACGCCGGGACGGACGCGCGCGAAGAGAAACAGCCAGTACCATCGCCGATCGTTGAGTACGTCGTGGCCGCTGAATGGCTGCAGGAGGCCCCTCAGCGTGACCGGCGCGAACACCAGCGGCGTCGCCCCCTTCGTCGTGCCGTGGAATCCCATCGGAGCCACGCCGACGATCGTCAGGGGAACGCCGTTCACCAGCATCGTCCGGCCGATCATGTCCGGGTTGCTCGCGAAGCGCGCTTGCCAGAAGTCGTGCGCGACGACGACGGCGTGCGGCTCACCGTCGACGGCGTCGTCTGAGGGCGCCAACAGGCGGCCGAGGGCCGGCTGAAGGCCGAGCACCGGAAAGTAGCTGCCCGACACCATGATCCCTTGTCCGGTCGTGGCCTCGCCGTCGTAGGCGAAGGTCGCGTCGAATTCGGCGTGGGCGGCGATGCCGGTGAACACCGTCTGCCGTTGCTCGAGGTCATGGAACATCGGATAGCTGAAGACGATGTCGCAGGTCCCGGCGGGGCCGCAGCTCGTCGAGCCCGGTTTCGGTCCGGGCGCGGCGAGGTTCACGAGATCGTCCGGCGCGGAGACCGGCAGCGGCCGCAGCAGGATTTTGTCGAAGAGCGAGAAGATCGCCGTGTTGGCGCCGATGCCGAGCGCGAGCGAACACACGGCCACCGTCGTGACGAGCGGCGTCTTCACGAGCGAGCGGAACGCCAGACGGAAGTTGGGCATCATCCAGGTCCTCGATGGTGAATAGCTCGAGCGTCGATAGATGGACCACGGTTCAGGCGAGACCGACGGTCGGGCCCGGAGCGTCGATCGCCATTCGGCCGCCGCGGCTCGGAGCAGATCGGCGACCGTACGCAGCGCGCGCCGCCAGCCGCCGCCGTCGTCGCGCCAGCGGTCGTCGAACGTCGCGATGAGATCGGGACCAAAGCGGTGGCGGAAGCGCGGTGGGAACAGCCACAGCAGGCAGGCGACGAGCGCGCGCATTCAGCCGTTCGCGCGCGGCACGAGCTTGCGCGCCCGGAGTCGCGCCACGAGTCCGGCGAGCCGTGCGGCCTCGTTCGTGAGCGCCTCGCGGCCGAGCGCGGTGAGGCTGTAGTTGCGCCGCCGGCCGTCGCCGCTGGTTTCGCAGAGCAGGCCGTCGTCGAGCATCCGCCCGAGCACGCGGTAGAGCGTGCCGACTTCCAGTCGTACGGCGCCGACCGAGTCGCGTTCGACGGCCTTCATGATGCCGTAGCCGTGGCACGGACCGCTCGTCAGCGCGAGCAGCACGTGAAAGTCGACGGGTTTGAGCCCTGAGGGTGGTGACGGGGTGTCCATGCCAGCACTTTGACTATAAGCATATTACTTATATACGCGGATAGCGGGGGAGTCAATGGCCGATGCCGTCGGCAAGCGCGTACCGCCGAGGCCGGTCGGCGCGAGCCACGCCCGATCGGAAGGCGGTTCGCCGCATCTCCATCGGCCCCGGCGTGCGTTGACCGTCCTCCGACCGGCTGCTATTCTTGAAATCGGCCGGACGTTCCCAGGCGTCTCCGCACCTGAATGCACATCAACCAGATCGGACTCGGCGCGGCGGTCCTCGGCGCGAACCTGCGATCGCCGGCCCTGCCCTACAAGGTCACCTTCGTCGGCACCTATCACTGCAACTTTCGCTGCCAGATGTGCAACATCTGGAAGAAGAAGAGCACCGACGAGATGACGCCGGCCGAGGTCGAGGCGTTCTTCCGCCGCTGGCCGCAGTTCCGTTGGGTGCACCTGACGGGCGGTGAGCTCTTCATGCGCCGCGACATCGACGACCTGATCGCGGCCATTCAGCGCGGCTGCTCGTCGCTCTTCCTGCTCAACTTTCCGACGACCGGCTGGTTCGGCGACAAGACGGTCGCGCTCGTCGAGGCCACGCTGAAGCGCGGCGTCGGCCGGCTGATGACGACCATCAGCATCGACGGGCCGAAGGCGCTGCACGAGGAGCTGCGCGGCCTGCCGGGCAGTTGGGATCGCGGCATCGAGACGTTCCGCCGGCTGCGCGGCATCAAGCGCTCGAACTACCAGGCCGTCGTCGGCATGACGCTGATGGAGAAGAACGCGAGCCGGGTCGACGAGACGATTGCGGCGATCCGTCAGGTCATCCCGGACTTCCAGCAGAGCGAGCTGCACCTGAACGTCGGCCACGAGTCGGGGCACTACTTCAACAACGTCGGCCAGTCCGGGCTCGGCGTGTCGGACCATCACGCGGAGATCCTCCGCGCCGTCGACGATCACCGGCGCAAGACGGGCTCGCCGCTGCATCCGGTGAAGTTCCTGGAAGACCGCTACCAGGCGCTCATCACGAAGTACTACCAGACCGGCCGCTCACCGCTGCCGTGCACGGCGCTCTCGTCGTCGTGCTTCATCGACACGTACTGGAACGTCTATCCGTGCTCGATCTGGGACGCGAAGGTCGGCAACCTGCGCGAGAGCCACTTCGACCTGCAGGAAATCTGGGACAGCGCGCGGCGTCGTGAGCTTCGCGAGGACGTCGTCAACGAAAACTGCGCGCACTGCTGGACGCCGTGCGAGGCGTATCCGACGATCCTCGGCAACCTCGCGCGAGCCGCCGTAACGCGCACGCCACGGCCCGACACTCTCGTCGCGGCTCCCGCTGCGCCGCCGGACAAGTCGCACGCGTAGACGGGAGTCATCTTCTTTGCAGTGGCGCGGGGCGCCCCCCCGCGCTACGCGCTTCGGCACCCTCACTACGTTCGCGAGTCAACTTTTTTTTGCAGTGCGCTGGGGCCCCACCCCCAGCGCTACGGCGCTTCGCCGCCCTCGCTACGCTCGGGGGCTTGCGGTGTCATCTTTTTTGATGCCCTTCTTCGCGATCTTCGCGCCTTCGCGTGAGGCCTTCGCGAACTTGTCAGACGCCGGTCGCTTTCCAGCCGCGTACAAGATCCCCCCGGGCAGATTGCCGATGATCCCGAGCCCAGCGAAGAGGATCGACAGCGCGAACGCGTCGGCCGCACTCACGCCGACGCGTTGGAAGCCCCACACGAACGCGAGCTGCCCCGTACCGAGGCCGTTGATCGTCACGGGCAGCAGCATGACGAGGACGATGATCGGGATGAGCGCGACGTAGGCGAGTCCGGGCGCGGACAGGCCGAGGCCGCGGCCGAGCATCCACCCGAGCGCGACGCGCAGCGCCTGTACGAGCACGGACGCGACGAGGACGACCGCGAGCACGCCGCGCTGATGGCGATATGCCTGCAGCCCGTCGAGGAACCGGCCGGCCATGTGCTGAATCCGCGCGGGGAAGTACCTGAGATACCGCCGCAGCCGCTCGTCCACGCTCGGACTGAAAATGATCGCCAGCGCGAACACACAGGCGGCCGCCACAATAGCGAGTCCCCACACGAGCTGCCGGTTCTCGAGCACGGCCGGCATCAGCGCGAAGCCCACGAGCGCGCCGATGAGGATCGACACGACGCCGAGCAGCCGGTCCATCACGACCGACGCCACGGCCGTCGACGACGGCACGCCGTCTTGCGCGAGGCTCCAGGCGCGTACGGCGTCAGCACCAACCGTGGAGGGCAGGAAGGTGCCGGCGAACGTGCTGACGAAGAAGATGCGGACGAGCTCGGCGATCGGCGGACGCTCGGGCACGGCTCGCAAGAGCACGATCGATCGATACGCGTTGAGCGCGCGATCCAGGGCGACCGTCGAACACGCCGCCGCGATCCACGGCCACGCCGCGCCGGCCAGCGCCGTTCGGAGCGCGTGCCAATCGACGTGACGGACCGACAACCACGTCAGGCCAATCGCGACGACGAGTCGCAGCAGGATGGAGCGATGTCCGCGGCCGGCGGGCAGATCGGGATCCTCAGCGGACCGGGTCCGGCAAGGTCTCCTGATGGCGCGTCGGGTCGTGCTTCACCTGATAGGCGCGCCGGAGGAACTTCACGTAGGGCACCACCTGCTTCATGGCGCCGACGTTCACCTGGCAGGGGCTGAGGCAGGTCGGGCAGGTGTCGTGCTTCAGGCGCTCGCGGCCCTCGAGATTCGTGGCCTGGTAGTACAGCTCCGCGGCGGGCGTATCGAGCACGTTGCCGAGCTTCGCCGAGTTCTCGCAGTAGAAGAGATCGCCGTTCGGGTTGAGCAGCAGGCCCTGGCGCTGGAACGGGCACGGCATCGTGCGGTGATAACCGTTGGCGATCATGTCCGCGTAGTGCAGGTAGGTGAACGCCTGGCCGCTCAGGATCGATTCCTCGGCCACGCGGTCGAGGAAGAACTTGCGCATGAACTCTTCTTCACGCGTGCCGAACCCGATCGTCGACTGGAGTTCACGGTTGTGGAGCATGTTGTCCGTGAACCGCAGCATGTTGAAGACGATGTCGAGGCCCTTGGCCCGCGCCCACTCGTGGATGTGCGCCGCATCGTCGAGGTTCTTCGCGAAGATGGTCGACGCGAGGCCGAACTGGAAATGCGGCGAGCGCGCGGCGAGCGCCTGCATCGCCTCGATGGTTTCCGACGCCTTCTCGAATCCGCGCGCGACGTGGCGTACCTGGTTGTGGACGTCGCCGATGCCGTCGAGCGAGACGCGCACGCTCAGGAGCACGTCGTGCGCGCGACAGAATTCGACGATGCGCGTGAGCATCGGGATGCCGCGCTTGGGCGTGAGCCCCGTCGTGTTGATGCCGAGCTTGCGCATCCGCGGCAGCCGGCTGTGGAACAGCTCAACCATCTCCGGCAGATCGTTCCGCGTTGTCGGCTCGCCGCCCGAGATGTTGAGGTTCTCGACCGCGTGCCAGAACTCGCCGTCCACGACCGTCGACAACTGGTCGAGCGTGAGGTCCTCTTTCCGGTTGCCCCACTTCCAGTTGTTGCACATCTCGCAGCGGGCGTCG
>DASZOV010000175.1:0-44574 GCA_035550595.1 Vicinamibacterales bacterium | reverse complement strand
GACCTTCGGCGCCTGCATCAACGCATCGGCGGCGATGACGTTGACCATGCCGTGGCCGTTCGCGTCGGTGCGGATGAAGTCGTGGATGTCGAGCATCGGCTCGCCGAAGAACTGGCTGCCGCCCTGCTGATCGACGGCGAGAAGCGCCCGCTGAATGGCACCAATCGACGCGCTCGAGATGTTGCCGTAGGCGGTCGTGAACTGGCGCGCGTTGTCGCCGACGTACTGGAGCATCGCCCGCAGGTCGCGCAGATCGAGCAACAGCAGGCCGTTGTCGTCAGCGATCTTGAAGACGATCGCGAGCACGCCGTCCTGTGTCTCGTTCAACCCGAGCAGGCGGCCGAGCACGAGCGGCCCCATGTCCGAGATGGTGGCGCGGATCGGATGGCCGCTTCGGCCGAACACGTCCCAGAACGTGACGGGACTCGCCGCCCAGGTGGGCGCCGGCAGTTTCAACGACTCGAGCCGGCGCGAGAGCTTCGGCGTGGCCGACCCCGCCTCGGCCAGCCCGGCGAGATCGCCCTTCACGTCGGCCAGCACGCTCGGCACGCCGATGGCGGAAAACCGCTCGGCGAGAACCTGGAGCGTGACCGTCTTGCCGGTGCCGGTAGCGCCGGTGACGAGACCGTGCCGGTTGGCGAGCGCGGGGAGCAGGGTGAGGTCGTGCCCGTCTGCGGTGCGGGCAAGGACAAGAGGATCGGCCATGCCGCCTATGGTAGCCGGAACGGCTCAGAACAGCGTGCCGGTCTTCAGCGTCTCGGGTTTGACGGCCGCGCGGCGCGCCGCCAACTCCGATTTGGCGCGATAGAGCACCTGGTCGGCCGCGCGCAGGAGCAAGGTCGGCGACTCGCCGTCTCTCGGATACACGGCGACGCCGCCTGTCACCGAGACGGCGGGCTTGTCGTTGTCGGCCGCGAGCCGATCACACACACGTCGGAGCACCAGCCGGCCGCCCTCCTCGCCTGTCTCGGGCAGCACGATGGCGAACTCGTCGCCGCCGTAGCGCGCCGGGGTATCCGTGTTGCGGCACGATCGGCGGAGCGTGTCGGCGATGCGGCAAAGCGCGCGGCTGCCGACGAGGTGACCGTGTTTGTCGTTGATGCGCTTGAGGCCGTTCATGTCGAAGAAGAGCACGGCGAACGGCCGCTTCGTGCGCTGCGATCGTGCGATCTCGGCGCGCAGCACTTCGAGCAGCCGCCGGTAGTTCACGAGGCCGGTCAGCGGATCGGTCGTCGCGAGCTCGCGCAACTGCCGCTGCGCGTGCTTGTGCTCGGACACCGCCGCCGCGAGCACGGCGCCGGTGACGGCCATCACGCTCGTATACGCCTGGACGAGGACGAGCGCCTCGTTCTGCGTATCGCGCACGAACGGACCGAAGCCGTGGAGCGTGCCCCACACGGCGACACCTGAAATCACGACGACAGCCGTCGCCGTCTCACGTCGTCCGAATCGAAACGACGTCCAGAGCAGGAACGGCACGCACAGGAACTCGAGTGGATAGTTCTGAACGTCGGAGGGAAAGTGCCCGCCGAAGACGACCATTCCCAATCCGACGAGCAGCGTGAAGAGCACGAGACCTTCGAGCGGCGCCAGCCAGCGTTCCGGCTTGAATTTCGACGTCGCCCACAACAGCACGCACGGCGCGACCACGAGGATCCCGGTGAGATTCGCGAGCCACGCCGTCATCCAGAGGTACGGCGCGTCGGGCCACGGGGCGGCGCCGGCCAGGCTCATGCCGGCCGCGCCGAACGTGGCGCTGATTGGCGTGCTGCAAAGCGCCGAAATCGCGACGAAGCGGAAGATCGTCCGCGCGCTGTTGAAGACGGTGTGACCGCCCGCGAACCGTTCGATGAGTGCGGCGCCGACGACGGCTTCGATCGTGTTGCCGACGGCAATCGCGGCGGCGGGACCCGGATGACCGAGCGCGGCGAGCGAGACGAGAAACGCGGCCGCGAGAATCGCCGGCCAGATGCCCGGGCTGATGAGCACCATCGCCGCCAGCGCGAAGCCGCTCGGCGGCCAGACCGCCGTTGCCGCGCCGTTGAACCCGGCCACGGCCAGCCCCAGCTTCCCCAGCGCGAAATACACGCCGAAGATGATGGCCAGAACCGCGGGATTGCGCGCGAGACGGACCGTCATCGACCACTCGTCCATTCACGCAGACCGACGACGTTCCGCCGCCGCGCGTTGGCCTTGTCCGCCTTGACGGCGTACAGCGCGCGATCGGCCGCGCTCAAGAGCGTCGTTGGCGTCCCGCCGTCGCGCGGATAGACGGCCACGCCGGCGCTGACCGAGAGCGTCGGCTGGTCCTTGTCCTCCGCCAGTCGCTCGACGATGCGGCGGACGACCATGTAGGCGCCGTCCTGATCCGTTTCGGACAGGACGGCGACGAACTCGTCACCGCCATAACGCGCGGCTGTGTCCGTCGTGCGGCACGCGGCGCGGAGCGTCTCGGCGAAACGGCAGACGGCCCGGCTCCCGATGAGATGGCCGTGGTCGTCGTTGATGCGCTTGAGGCCGTCCATGTCGAAGAAGACGACGGCGAACGGCTGGTCGTGCCGGTCGGCGCGCGCGATCTCCATGCTCAGCACGTCGAGCAGGCGGCGATAGTTCGGCAGGCCGGTCAGCGGATCGGTGACGACCAGTTCACGCAACTGTCCTTCGGCGACGGAATACTCCGAGGCGAGCGCCGCGAGCGACAGCGTCATCACCGCGGTCGTCGCCATGAAGAGCTGCACGACGACGAGCGAGACGAGCGGCGTCGCGCGGACGAACGGTCCATAACCGGTCGTCGTGCCGAAGATGGCCAGCGCGCCGAGCGCGAGCAGCGACACGGCGGCGGCGCGGCGACCCAACCGGAACGTCACCCACAGGAGAACGGGCATGCACAGGAGCTCGCCCGGAAAGGTGCGGAGCTCCACCGGCACCTGGCAGAACACGAGCACGCCGACCACGACGACCGCGAGCAGCGCGGCGGCGCCTTCGACGAACTGGGCCGTGCGCCAGCGAAGGCTCGATCCCTGGCTGAAGAGAATCACCGGCGGCGCGACGACGACCATGCTCGTGACGCTGCCGAGCCACAGCTCCCACCAGAGCACGCCGTACTGCATCCACGACGCGAGTCCGTTCAAGACCAGACTCAACGTCGCGAGCGTCGATCCGATGGCCGCCGACGCGAGCAGCACGACGCCGGCGAAACGCAGGCTGTTGCGCGGATTCTGGAGCGCGTGCCGGCCACCGGCGTAGCGGTTGACGAGGTAGGCGGCGAGCATCGCCTCGACCGTGCCGGTGCCCGCCAGCATGAGCGCGGCCGGCAGTGGACCGATCGTCGACGCGTAAACCGCGAGCGCGGCGCAGAGGATGAACGGCCAGATGCGATAGCCGAGGATGACGAAGGCGCCGAGCGCGATGCCGGCCGGCGGCCAGACGAGCGTGACCGCGGCGTGGCCGTAGGCGAGCGTCAGACCGAGCTTGCCGGTGACGAAGGAGAGAATGACGACGGCAACGAGGATGGTCTGTTCGCGGGCGAGACGCGCTCGAACCCCCTCCCAGGCCCCCCGCTTCGACATGGCGAGGTCGAGGGGGTGCAGGTTCTGTACCACGGTGTTGGGGGGTCGCCGTCATCCCGTCTCGAAAACACATGAATCCCGGCGCGATTCCTTCGATCTCGAGAGAACGTCCACCGCGCGCGTCGCACGTCGGCGCAAAACACGCGCGTCCATTTCGAATCTGTGCGATCGCGTTCGGCTTTGTAAGCGCCGTGCGCGTGACGACGCCGATCCGTGCAGACGAGGCTGTCGCCCGATCGCGCGTCCGTGGTACCGTGCGCCGTCATGGACTACGTACAACTCGGGAGGAGCGGCCTCCGCGTGTCGCGCCTCGCCTTCGGGTGCATGAGCTACGGCGATCAGTCATGGCGGGCATGGGTGCTCGACGAAGCCGCGTCGCTGCCCTTCTACCGGCGCGCGGTCGAAGCTGGCATCAACTTCTTCGATACGGCGGACATGTACTCGGACGGCCGCAGCGAAGAGATCACCGGCCTCGCGTTGAAGGAGTTCACGCGGCGCGACGAGACCGTCATCGCGACCAAGGTGAACTTTCCGATGGGGCCCGGCCCCAACATGTCGGGCCTCTCGCGCAAACACATCGTCCAGGCGTGCGAGGCGAGCTTGCGTCGGCTCGACATCGACGCAATCGACCTGTACCAGATTCACCGGTTCGATCCCGACGTGTCGATCGATGAAACGCTCGAGGCGTTGAACGACCTCGTGCGGTCGGGCAAGGTGCGCTACATCGGCGCGAGCTCAGGATCGGCGTGGCGGATGGCGCAGGCGCTCTCGACGTCGGAGCGGCACGGCTGGGCGCGATTCATCTCGATGCAGAACCACTACAACCTGCTCTACCGCGAAGAGGAACGCGAGATGATCCCGTTGTGCCTGCACGAGGGCATCGGGCTCATCCCGTGGAGCCCGCTCGCGCGAGGTCTGCTGACGCGCCCGACGCCGGCCGACCGCAGCGCACGCGGCGGCAACACGACGCGCGCGGCGAGCGACAACCTGTCGCCCAGCCTCTACGACCATCCATCGGACTGGGCCGTCGTCGATGCCCTCGAGCAGGTGGCCGCGGCACGCGGCGTGAGCATGGCGGAAATCGGCCTCGCCTGGGTCCTCTCGCGGCCTGGCGTCGTCGCCCCGATCGTCGGCGCGACGAAGCTGCCGCACCTCGAGGCCGCATTGCGCGCGCTGACGATCACGTTGACGTCAGATGAGCTCGCCTCCCTCGACGCGCCGTACGAGCCGCACGAGGTGAGAGGGTTCAGTGTGTGAAAGGCCTGGGTCAACTTCGAACTGTGAACTTCAAACTTCGAATGAAGGAGGCGCCTTCGGCGCGTCTTTAATTCGTAGCACGCCCCTTCAACGTCGAGCTACGAAGCGAAAAGAACTTGGCCCCCAGTTCGAAGTTCGAAGTTCACAGTTCGAAGTTTGACTTCGTCACTTCCCCGTCTTCCCCACCTCGTCATAGAACACGGCCGAGGCGACGATGCCGTTGTGGAAGTTGCCGAGGTCGAGGTGCTCGTTCGGCGCGTGGGCGTTTTCGTCCGGGAGACCGACGCCGAAGAGGACGGCCGGCGCGTGCAGTTCTTCAGTGAGCGTCGAGACGACGGGGATTGAACCGCCCTCGCGGCAGAAGACCGGTGGACGGCCGAAGCCCTGCTCGATCGCGCGTCCGGCCGCGGCGACGAATGGGTGGTCGTACTCCGTGATCCATGGCCGGCCGCCGTGCATGCGCGTGAGCGTCAGCTCGACGGTCTTCGGGCACACCTTGCGGACGTAAGCCTCGAACGCGGCGGCGATCCGATCCGGATCCTGATTCGGCACGAGGCGCATGCTGACCTTCGCCATGGCCACGGCGGGAATGACCGTCTTCGCGCCGTCGCCCGTGAAGCCGCTGAGGATACCGTTGACGTCGAAGGTCGGCCGCGCCCAGACACGTTCGAGCACGCTGTAGCCGGACTCACCCGCCAACTTCGGCGCGCCGATGTCCTTCCGATACTTCTTCTCGTTGAACGGCAGCGTCTTCCACGCCGCGCGCTCGTCGTCGGCGAGCGGACGGACGTCGTCGTAGAAACCGGGAATCTTCACGTGGCCGCTGCGGTCCTTCATCTGCGCGAGGATCTGCGCCAGCACGTTCGCGGGATTGGCGACGGCGCCGCCGAACACGCCCGAGTGCAGATCGCTCGACGTGCCGCGCAGATCGATCTGGTAGTAGATGAGACCGCGCAGCGCGTAGCAGATCGACGGCACGCCGCGATCGAACATCGCCGAATCCGACACCACGACGACGTCAGCCGCCAGCAGATCGGTGTGAGCGCGGACGAAGGCATCGAGGTTCACCGAGCCGACTTCCTCCTCGCCTTCGATGAGCAGCTTCACATTGACCGGCAGTCGTCCGCCCCCGCGCAGGTGCGCCTCGATGGCCTTGAGGTGCATGAACACCTGGCCCTTGTCGTCGGCGGCGCCGCGCGCGTAGATCTCGCCATCGCGCACGGTCGCCTCGAACGGCGGCGACTCCCACAACTCGACGGGATCGGCGGGCTGGACGTCGTAGTGGCCGTAGATGAGCACGGTCGGCGCGCCCTCGGCGTGCAGCCACTGACCGAAGACGAGCGGATGGCCGCCCGACTCGATGACCTGCACGTCCTCGAGCCCGATGCGGCGCATCTCGTCTGCGGTCCATTCGGCGCAGCGGCGCGTGTCAGCCTGGTGCTCGGGCAGCGCGCTGACCGACGGGATCGCGAGATAGGTCCCGAGCTCCTGGACGTAGCGGTCGCGGTTGGTGTGAATGAAATCGATGATCGGCAGCATGGATGATGTCCGGGCCGGACGGACGGTGGGGCGCACCGCGGTAACCGGCGTCCGCCAGTTTACCGCGATGCGCATCGGCGAAGGACTGCCGATCGCGGACTAGATGGGATTGCGTCCCTGGATGATGCGAATCAGGACGACCGCGATCGCCAGCAGCAACAGGATGTGGATGAAGCCCCCGAGCGTGTACGAACTCACGACGCCCAGGAACCACAACACGAGCAGCAGGACGAAGATCGTCATCAGCATGTCAATTCGCTCCCTTCGTCAATCGGCGTGGCTCGCCGCCGCGGCGACAACGGCGGCAGCCGGTGCCGGACGCCGGCCGGCCAATGTCACGCTGGCCGAGAGCGCGCGATCGATCTCGCGCAGAAATCGCGGCGGATCGCACGGTTTGACCATCAACCGGAAGAACCCGACGGCGTGCGCCTCGTCGAGATGCGCCGGCTGCGTATCACTCGTTGTCGCGATGATTGGTACGTGCGCGGGCGCGAGCGCGGCGCGAATGCGGCGCGCGGCGTCACACCCCGACAATCCTGGCAGTTCCAGATCCATGATGATGAGATCAGGTTGCATGTCCATGGCGATCTGCGTCGCCGCAATGCCGTCGCTGGCCGTGATGACTTCGTAGCCGCGCGTGCGCAGAAAGAACGCCCACGTGACGAGCGCGTCACGATAGTTGTCGACGAGGAGAATGCGCGCCGGATACATGTCGTGGCTCCCTACCATCCCGATGCCCCCTGAACATCAAGAGGCATGCCAAGCCGCTATCGGCGCGGGCGCGTTGCGGAACTTGAAAATTCAGGCCAATTTTTGAAGGGGTGGGGCTGAACGTGCGTCCTGTCGAGACCTTTTTGCACCGCGACGGGGGCAAGGCCGCCATTGCCTGGGCGTTGCGGCCAGGCCGTGCGGTTCGACGTCAGGACCGGCACAGAGGCCGGCCCCTACGCGAAATCAATCAGCGGTCGCGGCGCGCTGAGCGGCCGGCGGTTCAGTTGTCGCTGGACTTCTGGCGGTCGACGCGCACGCCCGTGCGTTGCTCGACGAGCTCGAGCGCGCGCTGCCAGTTGGAGCTGTCGAGTCGCAGCACGTGATAGGACGAGGCCGTCTGCAGCACGAGCCAGTCCTTCGGCGTGCGCAGGATGCCGCCGACGTCGAGGTCCTTGGGCGGACCGGGCAGCGATGCGTCCCATCGCGGATCGCGCGCGTGGATGTACGTCGCGTGCACGAGCCCCTTGTACGGAATGGCGCCGAGCGCGGATCCGGTCTTCTTGCTGACGAACGAGATCTGGCCGCTCGCGAAGTTGATGAGCGCGTCTTCGTCGTCGCTCTTGTTGCCGGTGACGTGCAGAACTTTCGCGTCCGCGACGATCTGCGGTGCGTCGTCGACGGGCGCGGCGCCGCGGCCAGCCGCGGCGGCCGCGCCCGCCGACGCAGCCGGTCCACCCGCACGCGTCCCTGTCGCCGGCGTCTCGCGAGCGGCCATCGCATCGGTCGCCGGCACGGCGGCCGGTGCGGTCGCCGGTTCGGAAGATGACGGCGGCGCCGATACGGGCGGCGCCGGTGTCGGCGGCGTTGCGGCAGCCGCGGCCGGTGTGCCCGGCAGCGGCTGCGGTTCGGGAATGGGCACGTCGGGCACGGGCGCGCCCGCGGCGGGCGTGCCCGTGGTGGTCGCCGCTGCGGCCGCGGCGTCAGCCGCGGCCTGGGCGGCGCGGCGCGATCGCAGCCACAACCCACCCGCAATCGCGAGAATGACGACGAGCCCGGCGAGCGCCGCGGCAATCACGAGCGTGCTGTTGCTTTTCTTTTTCGCGGAGCCGGCCGAGGCGGCCGCATGGGCCGGAGCTGCGTGCGGCGCCGCAGCCGGCAGTACCGGCGAGGCCGGCACAACGGGCACCGGCGGCGACGTCACGCCCGTGCCGGTCGCCGCCGGCACGGCGCCCGATGCCGCGCTCGCGGCCTCGAGATTCACCGGCGTGAGACCGCTCGCCACCGTCGGCGCGCCTTCGAGCGGCATCGCGCCCGAGACGGGCGCGGCCGACATCGGCGCGGCTGACGCCGGCGGCGTGCCCGTTCGCAGCGTGCCCGTCGGCATTGCACGCGACGGCGTGACCATCAACTCGGTCGGCGCCGACGAGTTGTACATCGTCGCCATCGGCAGGCCGGCGAGGCAGCGCGCGAACGCCTCGTGGAATTCGATCGCCGACTGGAACCGCTCTTCCGGATTCTTCGCGAGCGCGCGAACGACGACCTGTTCGACCCACGGCGGCAGATCGGCGCGCACCGTGCCGATGGGCGTCGGCGGATCGTTCACCTGAGACTGAGCCATGGCGAACGGCGTGTCGCCCTTGAACGGCAGCTTCGCCGTCGAGAGCCGGTAGAAGACGACCCCCATCGCGTAGAGATCCGCGCGGGCATCGATCTCGTGGCCCAGCACCTGTTCGGGCGCCATGTAGGCCGGCGTCCCCATCATGAAGCCCGCGCTCGTCAGGTGTTCGGTGCCGGCCACGCGCGCGATGCCGAAGTCCATGATCTTGATGGACCCGGTCTCGGTGATCATGATGTTCGCCGGCTTCAAGTCGCGGTGCACGACGCCCATGCTGTGGGCGTGCGCGAGCGCGGCCAGCGCCTGCATGCTGATCTCGGCCGATCGCTGCGGCGAGAGCGGGCCCATGCGCTCGACCATGTGCTCGATGGTCTCGCCGCGCACGAACTCCATGACCATGAGCCACTGGCCTTCGTGCTGGAAGAGCTCGTAGATGGTCGCGATGCCGGGATGGCTGAGCCGGGCGACGGTGATGGCCTCGGCACGGAAGCGCTTGGCGACTTCCGGATCGTTCAGCTCGGCGTTGAGGACCTTGATGGCGACTTCACGGTGCAGCGTCTCGTCGATCGAGCGGTACACCGTGCCCATGCCGCCGCGTCCGACGCGTTCCAGCACGCGGTATTTGCCGATGTTTTGCCCGACCATTGGCGATCTCGTGCGCCCCGTGAAGGACTTCGCAGTCTAGGCTGCCGGCCCGGGGTTGTCAAACGTCCGACGCCCGTGCCGCTGACGGATTTGTCAGGCCGCGTCAGCCTTCGACGGCGTAGACGTCGAGCGCGGCCACCCTGCCGCGCAAGGCGCGCGAACCGAGCGACCGGACGGTCACCCGCCCGCGCACGCGTTCGTAGGTAGCGCCGGAAATCACGATCTCGCCCGGACCAGCGACCTCGTCCTCGATGCGCGACGCGGTGTTGACGACGTCGCCGAGCACGGTGAACTCGCGGCGGCGAGGCGACCCGATGTCGCCGGTGAGCGCGACGCCGGTGTTGATTGCGACCCGCATCGCGAGCTTCGGCCCCTCCTGCGCGGCGTTGAGCTCGGTGAGCGCGCGACGCATGGCGAGTGCCGCCTCGACCGCCCGCATCGCGTGCTGCGGCTGGTCGAATGGCGCGCCGAACACGGCGAGCAGCGCGTCACCCAGGAACTTGTCCAGCGTGCCCTCGTGCTCGAAGACCACGTCGGTCATGCGCGTGAGAAACGCGTTCAGCAACGCCGCCGACTCGGCCGGCGGGATGCGCTCACAGAGCGACGTGAACCCGACCAGGTCGCAGAACATGACGGTGACGTCGCGTTCCTGCGCGCCGAGTCCCGCCTCGGCTTCCGAGGCGTGGATGATGCGGCTCACGACCGACGGCGAGTGATAGCGCTGCAATCGCTCGCGACGCCGCGTCTCCTCGAGCAACTGACTCGACAGCCGCGCTTGTTCAATGGCCACAGCCGCCGCGTTGGTGAGCGCCGTGAAGGTGTCGAGGTCTGCTTCCTTGAACTGCGAACTGCGCGGGCTGTCGACATAGAGCACGCCGACGACTTCTTCGCGGTTCCAGAGCGGCGCGCACATGAACGACCGGATGTTGAACCGCAGAATGCTGTCGGTGATGCCGAGCCCGGGATCCGCCGTCGCGTCGGCGGCGAGAATTGCGACGCGTTCGCGCATCACGCGGCGCACGACCATGCGGCTCAGCGTGGGATTGGGCGGCGTCGATCCGTCGCGATGCCGCAACACGCGCGCGGCCAGCGCCTCCTCGGCCGACTCGCGCAGCATCAGGAACGCGCGCTCGGCGGGCACCGCCGTGAAGGCGAGGTCCACGACGCGATTGAGCACGTCGCCGAGCGACTGCGTGCTGAGCAGCGCGCGGCCGACGTCGGCGAGCAGCTTGATGAGCCGCGCGTCGCTGCCCTCGGCCGCCGGCGCGTCGGGCGTCATGGGCCGCATGATCGTGCCGGGCCCTTCGGAGATCTCGTGCTCTTCGCTGAGCAGATCGTGCTCGGAGACGTGCTGCTCGAGGACGAGCGACACCTCGCCGAGCTTGATCGCCGCACCGGGCGCGACGGCCGTGGCCTCGTGAATCTGGGTCCCCTCGAGAAACGTGCCGAACCGGCTGCCGGCGTCCTGCAGATGACAGTCGGTGCCGATGACGCGCAGGCTCGCGTGATGGCGCGAGACGCTCGGGTCGTTCAGCACGAGATCGCAGGTCGGCAGACGGCCGATGAGCGTGACCCCTTGCTTCAGCTCGTGGGTCTTCTCGGCGCCTTGTTCCTCGTACCGCAGTTGCAGCATGGCCGGACGGCTATGGCCGCTCGATCTTGACGCCCGATCGATTGCCCACGGCTTCGAGCACGCGCCGCCAGGTGCCGTCGTCGAGATGGAGGATCACGAACGACGACCGCGATTGCAGCGTCAGCCAGTGCCGCGATGATCGGAAGAGCCCGCCCGGAAGATCGGCGTCGGCCGGCGGCGCCGCGAGGACGACGCTCCATTTCGGATCCTTCGCGTGGACGTAGACGGCGTACGTGATCTCGCGATACGGCAGGGTCGCGAGCTCGGCGCCGTTCGGGCCGACGATCGACAGGCGATCGGCCGCGAGCCGCAGGACCGCCGGTTTTTCTTCGGCCTTCTTTCCGGTGAAGGCGAGCAACCGCAGATCGAACGTCGACCCGACCTCCGGCGCCGCACCACGGCCGCGCGCAGCAGCGACCGCGGCCGGCGTGCCGGCCGTGGTCGCGCCGACGGCAGGAGGCACGGCGGGCGCACCGCGGCCCGCCGTGTCTCCTGCCGCCGACGAGTTGTCAGCCGCCGTGCCCGACGCGGGCGGCAGAGACGCCGGCGTCTCTGCCGCAGGCGTCGTGTCAGTGCCCGCGGCCGGCGTCTCGCCGGTCGCGGGCGACGAAGCCGTGTCGGGCGCGCCCGGGGCCGGCGTGCCGGCCACTGGCGTCGACGTAGAGCTCGCGTCAGCCACGGGCGTGGCATCGGGCGGCGGGGTCGACGCCGCGCCGCGCGATCGCAGCCACAATCCACCGCCAATGAGGATCACGAGGACGACGGCCGCAATCGCGCCGATGAGGGCGAGATTGAGCGGCGGCCGCGCGCCAGTCGCGGCGCGATGCGCCGCGGCCGGCGCGGACGATGCCGGCGCGGTCGGCACATGGCCGGCCGCGGCGTGGGTGACGGACGCGACGGCCGCGGGCGCGTGGGCCGCGGCCGTCTGGACCATGGCGGGCGACGCGCCGGGCGGCGGCACGGCGGCCGGCGCGGGAACGGACGTCCCCGCCGGTTCCTTCGGGACCGGCGGGGACTGGATGACGGGCATCGACCGCGGTGCCGCCGTCGCGATGAGCTCCGGCGGAATGGCGGTCGTCTCGGGCGTTTCGATCGGAAGATTCGCGAGCCCGCGACGCAGCGCCTCGCGGAAAATCGGCGCCGTCTGGAATCGCTGCGCCGGCTCGCGCTGCAGCACCGTGTTGAGCGCCTGGCCGAGCCACGGCGGCAGCTCCGGCCGCACCTGGTGCACGGGCGTCGGCTGATCGTGAATGCGCGACTGCGCCATCTGGATCGGCGTCTCGCCCTTGAACGGCAGCTTCGCCGTCGTCAAGTAATAGAGGACGACGCCCATGGCGAAGAGATCGGTGCGCGCGTCGATGTCCTGACCGAGCACCTGTTCGGGCGCCATGTAGGCCGGCGTGCCCATCATGAAGCCCGCGCTCGTCAGGTGTTCGGTGCCGGCCACGCGCGCGATGCCGAAATCCATGATCTTCACGGTGCCCGACTCGGTCGCCATGAGATTGGCGGGCTTCAGATCGCGATGGACGACGCCGAGGCTGTGCGCGTGCGCGAGCGCGCCGAGCACCTGCATGCACAGCTCGGCCGCCTCGGGCACGGGCACGACGCCCTTGCGCGCGACGAGTTGCTCGAGCGTCTCGCCGCGCACGAACTCCATCACCATCAGCCACTCGCCTTCGTGCTGGAAAAGCTCGTAGACGGTGGCGATGCCGGGGTGATTGAGCCGCGCGACGGTGACGGCCTCGGCGCGGAAACGCCGCGCGACGGCCTCGTCGTTCAGCTCGGCGTTGAGGACCTTGATGGCGACTTCCCGATGGAGCGTTTCGTCGATGGCCCGGTAGACCGTGCCCATGCCGCCACGGCCGACACGATCCAACACGCGGTACTTCCCGATGTTCTGCCCGACCATCTCCACTCTCTCGGGATGTCGTCCCGCCAGGAAAGAAACGCAGTCTAGGCGGGCGGGATCTGGCTTGTCAATTGACTGACGCCCGCACGGACGTCCGTATTTTCAATCGGCAGGTCGTCGCGATCGCCCCATTCCTTCCACGAGCCCGTGTAGTTGCGCACGCGAGGAAACTCCAGGATCCGCAGCGCGAGATAGGTGTGCGCCGCACGATAGCCGCCCTGACAATACGTCACGACTTCACGGTCCGGTGTGACGCCAGCCGCCGTGTAGAGCGCCGTGAGATCGCCGGGCGTCTTGAACCGGCCGTCGCTGTCGAGATTGCGCGTCCATTCGACGTGCACCGCGCCGGGAATGGCGCCGCCACGTTTGGCGCGCACGAGCCGGCCGCGGTATTCCTCCTCGCCGCGCGTGTCGACGATGGCCGTGTCCGCGTGGCCGAGCCGATCCCGGACGTCGCGCCACGTCGCGAGCCGCGACGGATCGACCGCGCCGTGCCAGGTGCCGGCCGACGGCGGCTGCGGATTGGTCGTGACGGGCAACCCCGCCTTCGTCCACGCGCCCATGCCGCCGTCGAGCACGCGGACGTTCGGATGGCCGAGACATTCGAGGAACCAGAAGATGCGCGCCGCGCGCAGGCCCGAGTTCTGTTCGTAGACGACGACCGGCCGATCGGGGCTGACGCCGCGGGACGCGAACAAGTGCCCGATCATCCACATGAACGCGCGGAGGGGCGCTTCGCTCGTGTCGATGAGGCTCACGCCCCAGAGATCGAGATGGACGGCGCCCGCAATCTGGCCGTGGGCGAACGCCTCGGCCGGCCGCGCGTCGATGACGAGCGGCGGCGTGAACGTCGCGAGCTCGCCGTGAAGCCGAGGGGGATCGACGAGCGGGCCCGAGGCGTGAGGCACCGCGACATTGTAAGAGGAGATGAGTCGTCCGCGGACGGATTTCAGGATTGTGATCGAGAGGCGAAGCGACGGGATCAGCCAGCGGGACGGGACCGGTGGAAGCTCGTTCCCGGCCCCCGGTATTTCAGGAGTGTTGTCAAGAGGAAGCAGGAAAGGCGAGGTGGAACTTACGCTGATGAACGGCGACCGGGAACAGGGCGCCGCGCGGGTCGCTAACCAAAGAACAGGGGACCGGGAACGACCAAGCCCAATTATGTGAAATGTTTCACAAACCGTCAAGCGATTCCTTTCTGAATCGCCGCCCCCGGTTACATCTGTCCAATCCACGGCCAGACGGACGCGTATTCGACGCCCATTGATCGTGCCCGTCGTCCAGCGCGGCGGCCGGATCGCACGCCGCCGGCGCGGCGCCGGCCGGATCGATCCTCTATGCTGGATCGCAGTGGCCCGACGCATCCTCGTATGGGGCGCCATCGCGGCGCTCGTGGCCGTGGTGGCCTTCGGCATCGTCCTTGCCATCGCGCTCCGCCCCGCTCATATCAAGGCGCTCGTCGTTCGAGGCGTGGCCGAACACCTGCACATGGACGCGGCCATCGACCATGTCGAAGTCGGACTCCTTCCGCGGCCACACATCAGCGGCAGCGGTCTCGCGCTGCGCCAGCCGCATCGCCCCGATCTGCCGCCGTTCATCCGCATCGAGCACTTCTCGGTGAACATCGGACCGCTCTCGATCCTGCGCAAGCACGTGAACACGGTGTACGCCGAGGGATTGACGATCGCCGTGCCGCCGAGCGACAGCCGCGGCGGCCTGCCGGGCCAGAACGGCACGGGCGGCGGCATGTCGGACGTCATCGTCGATCACTTCATCACGAAGAATGCAGAACTACGCTTCGTGCCGCGCGAGAGCGACGACACGCCGCTCGTCTTCGCCATCGCGTCGCTCGCGGTCGACGACGTCGGGTTCGGATTGGCGATGCCGTTCAAGGCGCAGCTCACCAATCCCGTGCCCGAAGGGCGTGTCGACGCGACGGGCCGCATCGGCCCGTGGGACGCCGACACCGGCTCGTTGACGCCACTCGAAGGCGAGTACACCTTCACGCACGCCGACCTGTCGACGATCAACGGGATCGGCGGCACGCTGGAATCGACCGGCGCATTCAAAGGGACGCTGACCGCCATCGACGTGAAGGGCCGCGCGACCGTGCCGGACTTCAGCCTCGATCTCGGCGGACGGCCGCAACAGCTCACTGCCGAGTTCCAGACGGTCGTCGATGGCACGGACGGTAGCACCACGCTCAAACGAGTCGACGCGACGATGGCGAAGACGCCGATGATCGTGACGGGCGCGATTCGTAACTTGCCGGGACCGGGCAACCACGCCGTGGATCTGCAAGTGCAGGTCGACGATGGGCGCATCGAGGATTTGCTGGCGCTCGTGATCGACGCGCCGAAGCCGGTGATGGTCGGCGACGTCCGGTTCAAGGCGCAGTTCTCACTGCCGCCGGGTCCGACGCGCGTACGCAATCGCCTGAAGCTCTCGGGCACGTTCGGCCTCGCGAACACGACGTTCACCGGCGGCCAGGTGCAGGAGAAGATCGTCGAGTTGAGCCGGCGCAGTCAGGGCAAGGACAAGGACGATCCGATGCCGCGCGTCGTCACGAACCTGCGCGGCCGTTTCGCGCTGGCGAATGCGAGAGCGAGGCTGACCGGACTGACGTTCCAGGTCCCGGGCGCGTCGGTGAACTTGAACGGGACGTACGGGATCGCAAGCGGCGAGATGGACTTCCACGGCACGCTCACGATGCAGGCCTCGGTCTCGGACGCGGTCGGCGGCTTCAAGTCGATCTTCATCAAGCCGTTCAACCGGCTGTTCCGCGGCAAACACGCGGGTGCGATAGTCCCAATCAAGATCACCGGCACACGCGACGCGCCGAAGTTCGGCCTCGAAGTCGGCAGGATTTTCAAGAAAGACAAGAAGTAGACGCGATGGCGTTTGTAGGGGCGGCCCCCCGTGGCCGCCCGGACACATGGCCGCCCGGGAAACGTTCCGCCCGGGACATCGCGCGAAGATCGCCTCACGCGAAGGCGCGAAGATCGCGAAGGGGACTTCAGAACAACTTCTGGCTTCGAACTTCTAACTTCGTTCGCGCGCGGCGCGCTTGGCTTCGAGGCGGCGTTCTTCCTGCAGGCGTTCGAGTTCGACGGCCGAGTGGTCGGCGAACGTCATGGCAGCGGCAATCGCCTGATGGCCAGCGACGTCGGCAATGGCGCGATGCATGGCCTGGCAGACGCGGCGGTAGGCCGGATGCCCCGCGGGGGCCGTGCGCAACTCGATGACGTGCATCGCCTCGCGCGCGTTCATGTCCATCACGAATCGCACGCGGTGCGCCATCGCAACGGCGTACTGCGCGGCCGCACCGAGCCCGGCGGCCGTCATCCGCTCGTAGAGATCCGCGGATCGATCCATCACGCGCTGCCAGTCGTCCGACGCACCGGCTTCGACGACCGCGTCCGGGCGGATATGGCCGTGTTGCGTCGTGAGCGCCTGCCAGTCGATCGTCAGCAGGCGATGACGTTGGAGATCGCGGAAGGCGCCGTAGTCGGTGAGGACGTCGAAGCGATACGACGTCCGCTCGAAGGCGCGCCCCGGCCGATGACGCCGGTTGCCCCGCGTGCCGGTGTACGCGCGAAGGACGGCCTCGCGCTCCGAGGCGGACAGGCCGCGCGCGATCGCGAGCAGTTCGGCGTCCGATCGGCCCGAACCCGGATAGAGCGAGGCCGCGACGACCTTGACCTCGCCATCGGGATCGAAATCCGTCAGCGTGACTTCACCGGCCGGTTCGCCCGACGGATGCGCCGCGTCGATCCGCGCGCTGATCTCGGCCGTCCGGCGTCGCGTCTCTTCGAGGTACGCCACCCACACGCCACCACGCTCCGGCTGATCGACGCGCGTGAGGAACGCGGGAATCACCTGGCGCAGTTCGGTGAGGATCGCGTCGGCCGCGGCGCGCACTTCGAGGAGCGGGTGCGCGCGCATGCGCAGGATGAGCGCTTCGTACGCCTGTCCCGTGCCGAAGATGCCGACGTTCGACTGCGTGGCCGCCGGCAGCAGCCCGCGGAGTGTGTCCAACGCCTTCGCACGGATCGCCGATCGATAGACCGCGTCCGAATCGGTCGCCGTCTTCGGATACCGCCGCTCGAACCACGCACGCATGGGATCGATCCACCGCGCGTAGATCTCGAACGCCTCGTTCATCGTCTCGATGAACGACTCACGCAACGGGTGCCCGTCGAGCTCGGCCGGCACGAGATAGCGCCAGCGGTCGCCGCGCCGCTCGGTGTATGGGATGTACCGCGTGGACTGCTCGAGGTACGCCATCAGGCGGCCGCGCTCGAGCACCTTCGTCAGGATGTTCGACGCGTCCTCGACGGCGAGATGCACGCCGCCGAGCTGCGCCACCGAGTCGTCGCCGAATTCGCTGAACACGCGCTGATAGAGGCGCTCGGCGCGCTCGATGCCCGCCTGTGACGTCGTGGGCGCGTCGCTGATCGCCGGCTGGAACTCATCGAGGAACAGCCGGCGCAGCGATTTGGCGGATCGGGAGTAGCGCGCGAAGAGCGCACCCTTGACCGTCTCGGGAAGATTGACGAGCGCGAAGACGGGACGGTCCAGGTTCGTGAAATACGGCCGAGCCGCGGCGGCCTCGGCCTCCGACAGCCCCGGTGCCGCGACGCTCACGCCTCGTCGTCCTTCGACCAGTAGCGGCGGAACTCGTCCATGAAGGCGAGCGTCTCGAGCGACTTCATCCGATCGAAGAACAGGACGCCGTCGAGGTGATCGGTCTCGTGCTGAATGACGCGAGCCGGCAGTCCGCTCGCCGCGATCTCGATGCGACGGCCATGACGATCGAGCGCGCGGACCTTGATCGCGACGGGCCGGGGTACGAGCCCGCGGATGTCGGGGATGCTCAGGCAGCCTTCCCACGCCTCGTCGCGCGCCTCGTCGACGACCGTGATCTCCGGATTGACGATCGTGACGAACGGCATCTCGGCGTCGTCGCTCATCGGCGAGATCGAGTCCGATTCGCGCACGCCGGCGACGAACACGCGTAGTCCCTGATGGACCTGCGGTCCGGCCAGCCCGATGCCGGAGTACTCGGTCATCGTCTCGAACAGATCGTCGACGAGCGTTTGAAAGGCCGGCGATTTGATTTCGTCCGGCGTCACCGGCCGCGCCTTGGCGCGAAGCACCGGATGCCCGAGCCGCGCCACCTTCAGGATCGACATGGGATCAAGTCAGAAGTTGGAAGCCAGAAGCCAGAAGTTGGTTGCGGGTTCTCCCTGGGCCTGAAGGCCCGGGGCTCCACAGCATTGCTTCTTGGAGCCCTGCACCTTCAGGCTCAGGGGTCAGTTCACTAGATTCCGTAGAACGAGTGCCACGACGTGGCCGTCTTCAGCGCGGCGTTCACGTTCTCGATGTTCTCGACGCCCTCGGTCTCGAGCCACTGACGGAATGCGTCGGCGCCCTGCTTCGCGTAGACGGCCATGCCGTCCTTCCACGTCGCGCGGCCGCAGAGCACGCCGGAGTACTTCACACCCGACTCGCCGGCGAGCGCGAGCGACTCGGTGAACTCGGCGTTGCTCACGCCGGCCGAGAGATAGATGAAGGGCTTGGTCACGACCTTCGCCGATTCGAGGAACAGCTTCTTGGCCTCGTCCCGCGTATAGGCCGACGGCCCGGTGCAGGCCTTCGCGCCTTCGACGAACTTCATGTTGACGGGGATTTCCACCTTGAGGACGTCGACGCCGTAGCGGTCCTTGGTGAACTCCGCCATGCTGGCCGTGACGACCTCGGGCTTCTTCTTCGCGTACTCGAGGCCCTTTTCGTCGATGCCTTCTTCGTAGCCGACCAGCTCGAGGAAGTAGGCGATGTCATTGGCGCGGCACTCGTCGCCGATGCGTTCCGCCCAGGCGTGCTTCTGATCGTTGATGTCCTTCGGATCGAAGGGCGAGTAGTAGAGGAGGATCTTGATGCAGTCCGCGCCGGCGTCCTTGAGGCGCTTGACCGACCAGTGATCCAGCAGGTCCGGCAGCCGCCCGGCACCCGTCTTGTCGTAGCCCGTCTTCTCGTAGGCGAGCAGGAGCCCTGAACCCTTCGCGCGCCGCTTCGCCGCCGGCAAGCCCCACTCAGGATCGAGCAGAATCGCGCTCGCGTGCTTGGTGAGCACCTCGGTCACGAGCGACTTGAACTCCTCCATCATCGCGTCGGAGACCTCGCCGCCGCGCTCCTTGGCCAGGGACTTGTTCAACGAACCGCGCTGATCCATCGCCGCGGCGGCAATCACGCCGCGATCGTCGGAGACGGCTTTCATGCTGGCGAGCTTTCCGGGTGTCAGAGTCACGCTGTGATATCTCCTTCAAGAACCGACGATTGTAGCATCGGAAAGCTGAAGTCCTCTACCACGGCCTCTTCCAGCGCGCGCCTGACGAGCCCGTCCACGTCCAGCGCCCGTTCGGCCGCTTCGGCTGCCGCCGCCGACGCCCTCGTTGTCGGAAAACGCGGCGTGAAGAGCGTGCAGCAGTCCTCGTCCGGGACGATCGACGTCTCGTAGGTCCCAATCCGCTGCGCGTCGGCCGTGATCTCTTCCTTGTCCATGCCGACGAGCGGCCGCAGGATCGGCAGCGTCGCCACGCCACCGACGACCGCGAGATTCTCCACCGTCTGCGAGGCGACCTGTCCTACCGAGTCGCCGGTCACGAGCGCGTGCGCGCCAATCTTCGCCGCCAACCGCTCGGCAATCCGCACCATCAGCCGCCGGTAGATCACGACGCGCAACGGCGGAGGCACGGTGACGACGACCTGCTGCTGGAGGGCGCCGAAGGGCACGAGCGACAGCCGCGATCGAAGCTGATGCCGCGTCAACGTCCGCACGAGCTCGCGCGCCTTGTCCTGCGACGTGCGCGAGAGGATCGGATAGCTGTGGAAGTGGACGAACGACACGCGACAGCCGCGCTTGATGAGACGCCACGCCGCGACCGGCGAGTCGATGCCGCCCGAGAGCAACGCGAGCACTTTTCCGCTCGTGCCGGTCGGCAACCCGCCCATCCCCGGCTCGCGCGCCATGAAGAAGAACGCGTCGTTCGTGAGCACTTCCACTCGGATTTCGAGCGCGGGTTTCGAGAGTCGGACCGGCCAACCAGTGACGTCCTGCACGCGACGGCCGATGACGCGCTCGATGTCGGGCGACGGCGTCGCGAATCGCTTGTCCGCGCGGCGCGCGCGCACACGGAAACTTTCTGCCGTGTGTCCCGCGACCGCTTCGCCGATGCGCGCGGTCATCGCGTCGAGATCGGGATCCACGCGTTCGGCCCGCGCGAAGTTGCCGATACCGGGAAGCACAGCCAGCCGCCGGCGCACCTCGTCCCAATCCGCGTCGTCTTCGAGCGTGACGATGATCCGGCCGATGAGCGGACGGACGTCGCGAAGCGGCAGATCACCGAGCGACGTCGCGATCGACCGAACCAGCGTCTTGATGAACCACGGGCGATTACGGCCCTTGAGCGCGAGCTCGCCGTAGTGGACGACGACCGAGAGCATCCGGGAATTATGACGCCGCCGGCCGCGGGTGGCGCGATTCCCGTGCGGCTCGTTCAGCGCGCGGCATCGGCCAGCACGGCCTCGGCCGCGAAATGTCCGCTTCGCGCGGCGCTTTCAATCGTGCCGGGCAAGCCTGTCTCGATCCAGTCGCCCGCCAGATAGAAGCCCGCGAGCGACGTGCGAGTTGCGGGACGCGGCGGTTCGCCGGGCGCGAGTGAAAACGTCGCGCGGCGTTCCTTGACGACGACCGAACGGAGGACGCGACGTGACGTCATGGCCGGCAGCGCGCGGCGAAGCTCAGCGGTCGCTCGATCGACAATCGACGCGGCGTCCATCTCGGCCAACTCATCGGCGCCGCTGGCCACGAGCGACAAGTGCCCCGCGCGTTCGCCGAAGATCTCACTCTTGTCGAACGCCCACTGGATCGGCCCGTCGACCAGGCCGATGAACGGACCATCGAAGAGTGGGCCGTCGAGCCACACGTTGACGGTGACGATGGGTGACGCTCGACGAGCGGATGCGGCAGAGACGATGACGTCGAGCGGAGGGGGCACGGCCTCACCGAACACTCGCGCGAGCGCGTGCCACGCAACGGCGCAGATGACCGCTGGCGCTTCGATGGAATGGCCACGGACGGACACGCGCCGCGACCGCTCGTTCGAATCAGCGGCAGCCAGACGCGCCGGCGCTTTCGTCGCGACCACACCGCCGCGCGCTTCGATGAACCGCCGCGCGGAAGCCGCATACAGATCGTCGAGCGGCACCGTCGGCAATCCAACCGAGGAGTCTTCGACTCGCGGGCCGAAAAGCTCCGCCAGCACGCGCACGAATGGCCGCGCGGCCGCGACGTCCGGATGCTGATTGAGCGCCGCGATGGCGAGCGGGTGCCACAGCCAGCGACGGATGCCGGCTGATTGCCGGTGCGCATCGAGCCACGTCGTCACCGTCTGGTCTGGTGGAACGTCACGCACGGCCGCTTCGGCGCTGCCGCGCCGCGCCGCGTCGAGGAGCGGGCGGATGCGAAGCGCGCTCGCGCGATCGCGCCACGAGAGCGCGCGCCAACGAAGCAGCCCGGCGACCAGGTGCCACGGCGGCGGAAGTCGCGGACACTGCAGCCGCCACGCGCGGCCATCGCCATTCGCCATCGTCAAGGCAAGCCGCGGCTGCAGCGGCGCAAGACCATCCGATCCGATGCGCCTGAGAAACGCGTAAGTGTCGCGATAGCAGCCGAAGAGGACGTGCTGTCCGTTGTCGACGCGCTCGCCGGTCTCGCGATCCTCGAACGCAGTGGTCCGGCCGCCGAGCCGCGGCGCCTCCTCGAGCACGACGACGCGCCGGCCCGCGTCGGCCAGGCGCGCGGCCGCGCTGAGGCCCGCCACGCCGGCGCCGATGACGATGACGTCCGCGCGTGCGGGCAGTGGCTCATCGCTCATGCGCGAGTCTCGGTCGCAGCGACGCGCGCGCCTCGTTTGCGCGTACGCCACCACGTCGCCAGAGCGATGCGGGCCTGTGCTGGTCGCGGCACACGGACGAGGTCGCCGAACACGTCGTAGCGCGCGGCCTCGATGCGGCGCAGAAGATCCCAGTAGATGGCGCGCATGATCTCCGCGGCGACGAAGCGCGGCGCGTCCTCTGCGGGCAGCGCTGCGATCGCACGCGCGAAAAACTCACGTGCGCGCGACGCGTGATGCGCGAGCGCACGGCGCAGCGGCTCGTCGCGAAGGCCGCTGCTTGGCGCGGCGACCGCACGCGCGATGTTGTCCTCGGTACACCCGAAACGCGCCAGGTCCTCCACGGGCAGATAGACGCGCCCGCGACGGTAGTCGACGCCAACGTCGCGCAGGATGTTCGTGAGCTGCAGCGCGACGCCAAGATCGCGGGCGTAGTCGAGCGCGCGGCGGTCGCGGTAGCCGAAGATCTCCACGCAGACGAGACCGACCGCCGACGCCACGCGATGGCAGTACGGCTCGAGATCGGCGAACGTCTCGTAGCGGCGCGGCGTGATGTCCATCGCCACGCCGTCGATGAGCGCCTCGATCTGGGCGCGTGGCAAATGGAATGGCTCGATGAACGGCTGCAGCGCGCGGCCCTCGGACGTCGTCGGCCCGCCGCCCGAGTACATGCGGTCCACCTCGTGCCGCCATTCATCGATCGCGAGTGCAGCGCGTACCGGATCCGGCTCGAGATCGACCGCGTCGTCGACACCGCGGCAGAAGTCGAAGAACGCCGTGATGGCTCGGCGCTCGGCCGCTGGCAGGACCAGGAAGGAATAGTAGAAGCTCGTCTTGCGCGCCATCCGCGTCCGATCCTACCCGTCTCGGTCGAGAAGCGATCGCGACGACCAGCGCCAGGTCATCGCCTGCCAGACAATCGACGCCGCATCCGGCCAGCCGAGCGTGGGCCGCGCATGAAAGACGTCGAAACCCGCGTCCTCCAACGCGTCGAGAATCCGCACGCCTCCGAGCCACGTCGCGCGCAGCTCCCATCTGAGACGCCCGCGCACGTCGTCGATGACCGCGCGACCTTGCCCGAAGAGCTCGCGCGTCGGGGCCGCGACGCATGCGAGCGCCGCGCGCCAGGCCGGCGTCAACTCGCCGCGCGCCAGGTCGGCTTCGTCCGCGCCCACTTCACGGGCGACCGCGAGCGGCACGTAGAGACGACCGCGGCGCCAATCCGACTCGACGTCCTGCCAGAAATTGGTGAGTTGCAGCGCCGTGCACAGCGCGTCGGCATGCCTGTCGATCGGACCGGGCGCGTAGCCGCACACGCGCAGCACGAGCCGGCCGACCGGATTGGCCGATCGCTGGCAATAGTCCAGCAGGTTGCGCCACGACTCGTAGCGGTGGACGACGACGTCCTGTCGAAAGGCGCTGAGCAGATCCTGGAAGAGCGACGCGTCCAAGTGACACTCGCGCATCGTCTCCGCGACCGCCGTGAAGATCGCCGTATGGTCTGATCCGTCGTCGTCGACGCGACCTGCAGCCGCGGCGTCGAGACGGGCGCCCCAGGCGTCGAGAGCCGCGAGCCGATCGGCGGGCGCGCGATCGCCCTCGTCGGCGATGTCGTCGGCCACGCGCGCGAACGCGTAGATGGCGGCGATGTGCCGGCGCGCGGCACGCGGCAGGAGCACGGAGGCGACGGGAAAGTTCTCGTAGTGCTGCCGCGCGAGGCGGAAGCACACGTCGTAGGCGGCGGCGCTTACCACTCGAGCTCGGGCGCGCCCGCGCGCGCGTTCACGGCGCGCGCCATGGTGAAGAGCAGATCGGAGAGACGGTTCACGTAGGTCAGTGCAATCGGATGCGCGTCTTCACCGAGCACGGCGATGCGGCGTTCGGCGCGACGGCAGACGGCGCGCGAGAGATGCAGCCAGGCACCTGCCTCGCTTCCGCCCGCGAGGATGAATTTTCGGAGTGGTGCGAGTTCGGCGTCGAACCTGTCGATCCATCCTTCGAGTCGCGCGATGTCGTCGGGACCGAGCGTCGCCTTGACGACACGATCGGCGATGCGATGACGAGGATCGGCGAGGAGCGCGCCGACGGCGAAGAGATCGCGCTGAATGTGCTCGAGCATCGATGCGACGTCTTCGTCAGTGCCGGCCGATACCAGCCGCGCGCGTACGACGCCGAGCCACGAGGCGAGCTCGTCGACGTCACCGTACGCGTCGACGCGTGGATCGGCTTTCGACACGCGAGTGCCGTCGAACAGTCCGGTCTCGCCGGCGTCGCCGGTGCGCGTGTAGATGCGAGGGGCCGATCTCGTCGCCACGGGAGATCGTCATTATCGCATCGGGGCGGCCGCGGTCCGGGCCGCGAATCGCGACGCGGGCGATCGGCGGACGCCATCTGTCGCCTATCATGCTGGCGTGCCACGTGCGCGAACGACGCCGCTCCTGCCGGCCCCGGCGCTCCGCCAATGGTTCCGGCGCCGGCTGTTGCAGTGGTACGACGAACACGGCCGCGACCTGCCGTGGCGCGAGACGCGCGACCCGTACCACATCCTCGTGTCCGAAGTGATGCTGCAGCAGACGCAGGTCGATCGCGTGCTGCCGAAGTATCGCGAGTGGCTCGACCGCTATCCCACGTTCGAGGCGCTCGCCGACGCGCCCGAACACGACGCGGTGACGACGTGGTATCCGCTCGGGTACAACATCCGCCCGCGCCGGCTGCACGCCATCGCGCGTGAAGCAGTGGAGAGCTACGGCGGACAGCTTCCGCAGGACGAGGAAACGCTCCTCTCGTTCAAGGGCATCGGCGAGTACACGGCCGGGGCGATTCGCAGCTTCGCGTTCGGGGAACGGGCGGCGATTCTCGACACGAACGTCGCGCGCGTGCTGTTCCGCGTGTTCGTCGGACGCGGGGATCCGAAGTCGCACGCGATGAAGCGACGTCTGTGGGACATCTCGTGGGCGGTTCTGCCGCACAAGCACGTGTTCGATTTCAACCAGGCACTGATGGACTTCGGCGCGACGGTCTGCTCCGCGCGCGCGCCGCAGTGCAAACCGTGTCCGCTGTCGTCGCGATGCCGGACGTATCCATTCGACGCGACGTCTCCGCGTCGCAGCTCGAAGGCCACCATTCGTTCATGACCGACTCGCCCACCCCCATCGTCGTTCTGGCCGCCATCATCGAAGAAGACGGCCGCTTCCTGCTCTCGCGCCGGATGAAGGGCACGCACCTCGAATATCTGTGGGAGTTCCCCGGCGGCAAGTGCGAGCCGGGCGAAGCGCACGAGGCCTGCCTCGCACGCGAGCTCCTCGAGGAGCTCGGCGTCACGGCGACCGTCGGCGAAGAGATCTACACGACGGAGCACACGTATCCCGAACGCACCGTCCGCCTTCACTTCCGTCGCTGCACGATCGACCGCCCGCCGCAGCCCGTCATGGGCCAGGAAATCCGCTGGGTCGACCGCGCGGAGCTCGAGACGCTGGAGTTCCCGGCCGCGGATCTCGAACTCGTGCGGATGCTGGCCAATTCGTAGGGGCCGGCCCCCGTGCCGGCCCGAGACATGCCGGCCCAATGAGCCTTGACTGACAGTCGCCACACGACATATCGTGTGGCGTCATATCTTCTGCTCATGCCGCGACCCTCTCTCGGCGATCGCGTGTACCGCTGGCTGCTTCGGATCTTTCCCGCCGAGTTCCGAGGCGACTTCGGCAGCGAGATGCTGGCGGACTTCAGCGACCAGCGCGCCGACGCACGCGGGATCGGGCGCCTGACACTCGCGCGGCTGTGGGGACGCACGATGCTCGGGCTGCTCGCCACGGCGGCGCGGATGTGGCTGGACGATCTCGTACAGGACGCGCGTATGGCCATGCGGTCGATGCAGCGGTCGCCCGGATTCACGATTGCCGCCGTCGTCATGTTCGCGCTCGGCATGGGCGCCAGTGCGGTGACGCTCAGCATCATCGACGCGGTCCTCGTGCGATCGCCGTTCCTGAACGGCGACCGGCTCGTCATCGTGCAGGAAGCCAATGCTGGCCGCGTCACGAATGGTTTTCCGCTCTCGCACGTCGACCGTATTCGTTCGGCTCCGATCTTCTCATCGGTCGCCGCCCTTGGTGGCGGAAGCGCCGTCCTGACGGACAGCGGCGCGTCGCGTCGGCAGGATCTCGAATGCGTGTCGGCTTCGATGTTCGACGTCCTCGGCACGCCGCCACTTCTCGGTCGCACGCTGCAGACTCGCGATGACGACGCCGGCAGCATGCCGGTGATCGTGCTGAGCTACACGACGTGGCAGCGCGACTTCGGCGGCGACAATGGCGTCATCGGCCGACGGATCCATCTCAACGGCATACCGACCGCGATCGTCGGCGTGATGCCGAGCGGGTTTCTCGGTCCGCTCTCTCGGAACTCCACCGAAATGTGGGCGTCACTCGGCCCCGCGATCGATGGTACGAGCCCGATTGGCTGCCACACGCCGGCCATCGTCAATCTGTTTGCGCGTCTCGCGCCGGGAATCACGTTCGATGCTGCGCGGCGACGTGCGGCGGACGTGGCCGTCGCCGATCTCCCGGATTGGAACGGCGCGACCGGTGCCACCGTTCGGCTCACGACGCTCGACGAGCAGACGTTCGGGGACCTGCGCGCGCCGTTTCTCGCGCTGCTCGGCGCCGTCGCCTGCATGCTCCTGATCGCCTGCGCGAACGTCGCGAATCTCCAGCTCGAACGAATCGTCAGCCACGGGCACGAGATCGCCCTTCGTCGCGCACTCGGCGCGAGCACGGGTCGCATCGTGCGACAGACGCTCACTGAAAACGTCGTGCTCGGCGGTATCGGCGCGGCGGTGGGCATCGGCATCGCCTATCTCGCGCTGCCCTTTGTCGTCAGCCTGATGCCCGGCTACATCCCTCACCTTCGCGAGATCGTGCTGCGGCCGGAGGTCCTTGGCGCCGCACTGGTCCTGGCGTTGGCCGCGAGCGCCGTCGTCGGTCTGTTGCCGGCCGTGCAGGCGACGTCTCGAGCACTGGCGGATGCGACGCGTACGACGTCCCGCTCGGCGACGCACACCGGACAATGGCCGCGCCGCCTCCTCGTCATCGTCGAGATCGCGCTCTCGGTTGCGCTGCTCATCGGCGCGGGGCTGACCGTTCGTACGTTCCTGGCGCTCCGTCCCGCGAACCCCGGATTCAATCCGGCTGGCAAACTCCTCGCCTTCGTCCAGCTCGACGGGCCCTTCGTGCCGAACGCCAACAACGCCGCATTCTTCGACCGTGTCCTCGCGCGTCTTCTCGAACAACCTGGCGTTGTTGACGCGAGCGGCGTGACGCATGCCCCGATGGTCTCGGGCGTCGATGACCGTCAGGCCGTCGCGAATGGCGTCACGCGCGACGTCTGGCTTTCCGGGATAACGGCGGACTATCTGAAGGACGTGCAGATCACGGTCGTGCAAGGCCGCGCGTTCTCCAACGCGGATAGTCCGCAGTCGCCGCCGGTGGCAATCGTCAACGAAACCGCCGCGCGCGTGTTCTGGCCGGACGAGTCGCCGCTGAATCAGTCGATCACGCTGAGCGAACTCGACGGCAGCACGACGACGAGACGGATTGTGGGCGTGACGCGTGACACGCGGACGCTGGGCTACGACCTGCGCAAACGGGCGGAGATGTACATCCCGTACGCGCAAAGTCCGACACCCGCTCTCGACCTCGTCATCACGTCATCGAAGAGTGCGATGCGCGATCTGCCGAAGACCATCCGCCAGATCGTCGACACGGAACGTCCAGGCCAGGTCGTCGACCGCATCGACAGCTTCCAGGAGCGTGTGGACTACTCGGTCTCAGGATCGCGGTTCAGCGCGTGGATCTTCGGCGCGTTCGGCGTCATCGCCGTCGTACTCGCGGCGACCGGCCTTGGCGCGGTCGTCACGTGGTGGGTCACGCAGCGGACGAAGGAGATCGGCATCCGCGTCGCGCTCGGCGCCACGACCGTTCATGTCACGCGACTCGTTCTCGCCGAGGCGCTCGTGCTCGTCGCCGCGGGTATCACAATCGGACTCGGCATAGCCTTCGCCTCGACGCGCCTGCTCTCGAGCTGGCTCTACCCCATCGCGCCGCTCGACGTCACCACGTTCATCGTGTGCACGGCGTTGATGCTGGCGGTCGCCACGATCGCGAGTTCCGTCCCAGCCCTTCGCGCCACACGCGTCGATCCGGTCGTCGCGCTGCGGGCGGAGTGAACGCAGCCGATCCAACGCAGCGCGGCGGCTGCTACTTCTCCTTCGCAGGAGCCAACGAGACCGCCGCTTCGGCGGTCAGCATTCGGAACGTGAAGGTCTCGAGGAAATACAGCTCGACAGCGGCATTGGAATGCCCCTGGTAGCCGATCGACAGATCCTGCCCGAGATCCAGCTCGAAATCGCCGCCGCGCGTCGTGAGCACGAGTCCGCCCTCGATGGCTGGCGCCCAGATGACGCCGCCGTCCACGAGTCGCTCGATGTGGTGCAGGAGGGGATATCCCTCGTCGCTTCCGCCGCTGACGATGGTGTAAGCGTCGGCGCCGAGCACGAGCGCATACGGACCCTCGACGCCCGCGAGACGCAACTGGCTGATCGCGTGCGCGACGGCCTCCGGGTACCGCTTGACGCTCGATGGCAGCACGATGGGCGCGTGATTGCTGCCTTCGCGAATGCCCTGAATTCCCGCCGCGGCGTAGCCATCGACGACGGCTCGATCTTCGGCGAAGGCGATCGTCCGCGCCGCTTCTTTCAGCGGCGACCAATCCGAATCCATCGCGCCGCGCTCCACGTCGTCAATGGCCTGACGCGTGAGCTCGAACGGCGCGCGCAGCTCGACGATCGCTTTCGCGTCGCGCAAGAACGCCCGGATGCCGTCACGGTTCGCGGCGATCTCGTGTCCGTGACCCGTGCCGACCGCCGCGAGTCCGAGCCCCTTTGCCTCGGGCACGTCCACGACACGCCGCGCCGCCAGGTGCCGCTTGAGCGTGCGGGATGCTTCCGCCTCGATTTGAGCCCAGGCGGCGTCGGAGATTGGAGCGAGTTCGCGATGAAGATTGTTCATGGCCTGTCTTTCGTTTTCAGGGAACCGATACGAAGCGACCCGTCGTTCGACGGCCGAGACGATGAATCTACGTGCGCGGGGACACTCGCGCGTTGAACGTCAGACGATGGCGGCGCTACGGGCACCAACTGATCGAGAAACGTCGATGACGGCACGAAGAACAGCGTGCCGGTGACGGCGCGGCTGAAGTCGAGCAGCCGATCGTAGTTGCCCGGCGGCCGGCCGATGAACATGTTCTCGAGCATCTGCTCGATTCGGTGTGGCGACCGGGCGTAGCCGATGAAATACGTGCCGAACTCACCCTTGCCGACCTCGCCGAACGGCATGTTGTCGCGCACGATCTCGAGCTGCTCGCCGTTCTCGACGATGGTCGTCAACGCGTTGTGCGCATGGGTCGGCTTGACGGCATCGTCCAGCTCGACGTCGGACAGCTTGTGCCGACCGATGATGCGCTCCTGCTCGGCGACCGGCAGATCGTTCCATCGCGTCAGATCGTGCAGATACTTCTGGACGATCACGTAGCTGCCGCCCGCGAATGCGGCATCCTCGTCGCCGATGATGACCGCGTCGAGCGCCGCCTGCCCCGACGGGTTCTCGGTCCCGTCGACGAAACCGATCAGGTCGCGGTCGTCGAAGTAGTTGAAGCCGTGCACTTCGTCCACGACCGACACGGCGTCGCCCAGCCGCGACATGATCTGCGTGGCCAGCTCGAAGCAGAGATCCATGCGCGTCGCGCGGATGTGAAAGAGGACGTCGCCCGGCGTCGAGACCGCATGATGCTGGCCGCGGATTTCCCTGAACGGATGCAGGTCCTTGGGCCTCGGCGCCCCGAACAGGCGATCCCATACGTCGGAACCGACGCCGACGACGCAGGACAGGCGGCCGTCGAGATCGCGAAAGCCGACCGCGCGCACGAGCGAGGCGAGGTCGCTGCACACGGCGCGAACCGCCGAGTCGCTGCCCTGCTCCCGGTCGATCGTCACGACGAGGAAGATGGCGGCCCGGGTGAGCTGGGCGATGACGGGTTGTGGGACGGCCGATGGCACGCGCGGCTCCTTGCGGATCGAATCCAGTGAATCACGTTGTCTCATCGGCGCTCAATGAGCAAGTGCCCTGGCCGGAGACACCGGTCGTCACAGAGAGAGAAAGCGTGACGCTCAGGTTATCCGGATCGCCTCCTCGATGACCACCGGCGCCGGCGAGCCGGACCAGGTGAAGCGATACGTCTTCGCGCGCCGCACGTTGGCGACGAGCGCCGGACGGAAACACGCGAGGCACGTGCCGCCCTTGTGGCGGACGCTCGGGTAGATCACGCCGAGCGATCCCTCATCAAGCAGTTCCTCGGCCAGTTCCTGCGACGCGAGGTAACTCGTCGGATCGAGGCACGCCTTGAAGCCGCGCGCGTGGCGCAGATCGTGGAAGCTCGCGCTGAAATCTGCGAGGTAGTCGTCATAGGTGACCGAGTCTTCGAAGATCCCGATTTCGGCCAGTTGGACTGTCTTGTGAAAGCCGACTTCCGCCTGCGAGGTCTCGACGTCGAACGCCCCGTACCACGCGCCGCGATCCGGGCCGCTGAACCGGCTGCCGAGCGGACGCGCGTGGCAGAAGCTCGCGTTGACGACGGCAGCGTGCGGCACGCCGGAGACGAGTTCCTCGAGGCCGATGCCCGGCAACAACTGCCGTTCGGCGAGCAGCCGGTCGTTGGTCGCCGATTCGAGCGCGGCAATCGCGGCCAGGTGCGCCTCGTTGCGTGCGACCGCCATCAACACGCTGTCCTCGTGCGCGAGGTGACGCGAGGGAATGAGCCGGTGCGTATCGAACTGCCGGACGAGCGTCGTCGGCGGACGCGTCATCAGCCCGCGCGGCGCGCGTCCAGCAGACGGCGCACGGTCTGCATCGCGGGCAGGCCGCCGCGAATCATGTAGGCGAGCGGTGTTTGGCCGTCGAAGATCGGATGCGCATTGGGCAATCGCACCCATCGGTCCGCGAGGGCGGCGCTGTGCAGGATGCGCAGCGCCTTGAAGATGCCGATGAGGTACGAGACGCGCGTCAGCCGGTCGGTGTCGAGGACGCGATCGGGCGCGCGCTTCATTTCGTAGAAGGGCCCGTTGGTGACGCCGCCGAGCAGCGCACGTGCATCCTCGTCGCGCACCTTCCAATGCCCCATGATGGCGAAAAACGCCTGGAGTCCCGGCGCCGACAGCCGCGCGCGCTCCTCGCGCGAGGTCAGATCTGGCAGCGGATCGGGCCGATGGCGGCTCGCGGGATAGCTGACGGTTCGGGCCATGGATGGACTCCTATTCAGGAGTATTATATTGACTCCCTCACCAAGCCGTCAAGCGAGCCTCCGACGGAAGATCGCCGGCCCGCCTCCGCAGCGTCTTGACTCCCGGCCGCCACTCGCCACACAATCAGTCTCGTTAGTAAGATATCTATCCATGTCGCGCTACGACGCCCTCCAGGGTGCGCTTCCGCTGCTCGTACTGACGATCCTCGCCCGCCGCGGCCCGCTGCACGGCTACGGCCTGACGACCGAGATCGAGACGATGTCCGCGCAGGTGCTGCGCGTCGAACAGGGATCGCTCTATCCTGCGCTCCACCGGATGGAAGAAGCCGGCTGGATCAAGGCGCGATGGAAAGTCACCGCCCACGGCCGGCGGGCGCGTATCTACGAGCTGACGGCCGCGGGGCGCAAGCAGCTCGACGCGGAAGAAACGCGCTGGCAGGCCGTGACCGGCGCCATCGGTCACATCCTGAAACACGCGTAGAGCGAACGATCGCGCCGAAAGGCGCCTCGTCCGTTCGAAGTTCACAGTTCGAAGTTCGAAGTTGACAACGCGCTCAGAGGAGGCCGGATGTCCTGGCTCTCGCGGTTCGCGAACACGTTCCGCCGGACACGCGTCGACGCCGCACTGGACGAGGAGCTGCGCTTTCACCTCGAGGAGCGCATGCGCGACCTCATCGGCCGCGGCCTCGATCCGGACACAGCCGCATCCCAGGCGCGCCGGGAGCTCGGCGCGCCGATTCGGCATCGCGAGGCCAATCGCGACGTGAAGCTGCTGCCGTGGCTCGACGGCCTCCTGCGCGACGTGCGCCACTCGGCGCGTCGTCTCGCGCGAACGCCCGGCTACACGCTGGCCGCCGTCGCCACGCTGGCGCTGGGTATCGGCACTGTGACCGCCGCCTTCGCGCTCGTCAACGCGATCGTCATCCAGCCGCTGCCGTATCCGCACGCGGATCGGCTCGTCTCCATTCACATTCGCAGCACACAGTCCTTGCGCGCTGACGACACCGGACCGTCACCCGCGTTGCTGTACTACTTCCGACGCCACGCGCGCACGATCGAGACGTTGGCGCCGTACAGCGAGACGGTTGCGAATCTGGAAGGCCCGGATGACGAGGTGCAGCGCGTGAACATTGCATACGTCGATCCGGCATTCTTCGCGACGCTTGGCATATCACCCGCGATCGGACGACTCTTCACGGAAGAAGACGCCAAGCCGGGCTTCATGGACATGACATGGCCCGTGCCGGTCCTGCTCAGCCACCATCTCTGGTTGCAGCGCTTTGGCGGCGATCCGCATGTCGTCGGGCGGACGATCTCACTTGGAAGTCCGCGTCTCGTCGTCGGCGTCATGCCGGCACGCGTCGCGTTTCCGAGCCCAGCGACCGATATCTGGATGCTGCTCGAATATCCCGAGGCGCGCGCACGTGTCGGAACGGGACTCGGCGATCGCGCCATCGCACGTCTACGTCCCGACACCACACCTGCCGCCGCGGAGCGCGAGCTCGCGTCGATCCTGCCATCGATTCAAGGCGCCTATCCGGACGCCACCGCCGAACGGCTGGCCGAGTTACAGCTCGCGCCCGTCGTCGTGCCGCTCAAGGATGAAATCGTGGGCATGGCGGCGAGCACGATCTGGTTGCTCTTCGGCGGCATGGCCTTCGTCCTGCTCATCGCGTGCGCGAACGCCGCCAACCTCGCGCTCGTCCGCGCGGTCGAACGGCGCGGCGAGATCGCGCTTCGCATGGCGCTCGGCGCCGAGCCGGCGGCCGTCGCGAGGTTGCTCGTGAGCGAAGCGGCGATCGTCTCGTACGCCGGCGTGGCCGCCGGTATTGCGCTCGCGGCGGTCAGTCTCCGCGCCGCCGTCGCGTTCACACCGGTCTCATTTCCTCGTCTGGCCGAGGTGCGCGTGGACGGATGGGTCCTCGCTTTCGCGGGCGCCCTCGGCATTCTCGCGACCGCGGTCTGCGCCACGTTGCCCTTCGTAACCGATCTCGCACGAACGGAAGTCGCGGGCGCGCTGAAGACACAGCGCGTGTCCGGCGTGCGGCGGCGAACGTCAATTTATTCGCGCCACATCCTGATTGCCGTGCAGATGGCGCTGGCGCTCGTGCTCATCGTCGGTGCTGCGTTGATGGCGCAGAGCTTCTGGCGGTTGACGCGCGTGGATCCGGGCTTCGATGCCACGAGCGTGCTCACCGTCGACATCGGCCTCGCGCATCGGAACGCCGAGCGGCACGAAGCGATCTTCCGCGAGATCGTCACGCACGTTCGCGCGCTGCCGGGCGTGCGCAGCGCGTCAGCGATCAGCACGTTGCCGCTGGACAACGGTGTCGAGGCGTATCCGATCGCCGTCGTAGGCCGGCCGATTGATCCTGATGCGGCGCCAGTGGAGACCCGCTTCATCATGCCGGGCTACCTCGACGCGATGCGGACGCGTATCGTCGCCGGCATCGGTGTGGCGGCCGATGCGCACGTCGACGCGCCGAACCCGGTCGTCATCAGCCGCGCGCTCGCGCACGATCTCTTCCCGAACGGGTCAGCGATTGGACGTCAGCTCGTCCGACTCCAAGGAGGACAGCCGGTCGAAAGACCGGATGCCACCGGTACGATTCGGCCATCGCCGCCTTTCACCGTCGTCGGCGTAGCCGCGGATGTACACGACCAGTCCTTGCGCACGGCGCCATCGGCGATTCTCTACATCCCCATTCGTAATCCACCCGTCGAGCAATCGATCGTGCCGACCGACATGAGCCTGGTCGTCCGCACGGACGCGCCGCCGCTTTCGCTGGCGGGTGCCGTGCGACAGGTCGTCCGCGACGTCGACGACACGATGAGCATTGCGCACGTTCGCACGCTCGACGACATCGTAGGCCGATCGCGCGCAGTGGAGCGCTTCACGGCCGTGCTCTTGCTCCTCGCGGCCCTCGTTTCATTGCTGCTCGGAGCGATCGGCGTCTACGGCGTAGTCGCGCAGGCCGTGCGCCGGCGTGAACGCGAAGCGGGCATTCGCATCGCCCTTGGCGCGGCGCCGGGAACCCTCATCCGCACATTCGTCCGTGACACGGCGGCGGCCGTGCTCTCCGGCGCAGCGGCCGGCATCGTCCTCGCCCTCGCCGCCACACGCGCCTTGCGCGCGCTCCTGTTTGAAGTGAGCGCCACCGACCTACCCACGCTAGCGATCGCGGTGGGACTCCTCGTCGGCGTCGCGCTCGTTGCCGCGCTCATCCCCGCCCGCCGCGCCGCGCGCGTCGATCCGGTCATCGCGCTACGGGCGGAATAGACATGATTCTCGTTACTGTTAGTCCTGCGCTAGCTCTGTTTCCGACAGGCCCAAGAATACGAAGATGGCGCGATTGAGGGCCTTCAACTCGTCCGGGCTCAACGTCCCGACCATGGTGCCGAGCCGTTTCCGCGGAACTGCTGTCAGTTTGTCCACCATCAGTCGGCACGGCACCCGCAGTCCAGTCCGGACATTGGATGGAATCGGCAATCTGAACATCGGGGCCGGCGTCGGATCGGTCGTCAACGGACACACGACGATCGAGTCGTTCGCGTCGAATCGGTCATCCTGAACGATGACGGCCGGGCGTGACTTGCCCGCATAGGCCGAACCGCCCGCGACGGTCCAGATCTCGCCACGTCTCATTCGGCGTCCCAGGCCGAAATAGCGTCGACAAAGGACTGATCGTCCGCCGCGTGACGGCTCTTCGCCACGGCCAGGGATTGACGGTGCGCCGCGCGAGCGAAGCTCTTCGAGCGCACGTCAGCGACCCAGATTTGAACGGGACGCAGGCCCTGCCCGCGCAGGCGCAGGCGGTGCGCGCGAACCTTGTCGCGGGACGTCGAACGAGTGGAGACAGGCATGATCGCTCCGATTGAGTTACATGTAACTCAACACGCCCCTGCGCCCGCGGCAATCACGACATCAGGACGCCCGGGCGCTTTCCACCTTGCGGATGTCGTCGATCCCGTAGCGCAGCATGGCGATGCGCTCGAGGCCGCACCCGAAACCAACGGCGGTGTGACGCGACGGATCGCCGCCGAGATGCCCGACGATCTTGTCCGAGAAGATGCCCCAGGCCAGCACTTCGAACCAGTCGCCGTCCACGTCCACCGACAGCTCCCACGCCTGACGACACATCGTGTACTCGGTCGGCACGAGCTTCACGGTGCGGCCGGGCAGCATGCGATCGGTCGCGGCCAGCACGCGGCCGGTGAACGCCCACGGATCGATCCGCGCGGCGTCGTCGAGCCAGAACACTTCGGCCTGGTGAAAGGCTTCGAGGTGCGTGGCGTCGATCGTCCCGGCGCGATAGCACTTTCCGGACGCCCAGATCTTCAATGGCGCGGCTTCGTAGCGGACCGTCAGCAGGAGCGGGAGCGTGAGGTCGTAGCGAAGAATGCGGCGCTCGTCCACGCGATGCAGTTCCGTTGCCTCGACATAGATCGCCTCGTTCGCGATGGTCTCGCGGGCTTGCTCGAAATCGAACAGCTCCGGGAGCGTGACGTCACGAAAATCCACGAACGACTCTCGAAGCATGGCCGCGAGATGGCCAACAGGATTCTCGGGCAAATCGATCAGCGCGGGACGCGCGAGCAGCTCGACGATTTGCGTCGGGAAATCGCGACGGGATTCTCCGTGCGGCACGGTGCGCTCCTCCATGGCTTCCATCTCCTTCCGCAATTTCTGGCGAATCCGCTGCAGGCGTTTGCGCATCGCCGCATCGTCCACGCCCGAGGCAGCGGCCAACCGTGCGGTGCTCCAGCCGCCGTGATAGCGGCGGTCGCAGACCTGGCGATCTTCGGGACTCAACGAGAGCAACGCCGCTGAGAGTCGATGGCGCTGAAGATCCGACCAGCGGCTCTCCGCCTCGTCGAGCACCGGTACTTCCGGCACGTCATCGAGCCGCAACAGCGTCGTCCGGTGACCGCGTCTGATGTTGAGCGCGACCGTGATCGCGATTCGGCGGAGCCAACCCGCAAAGGCCTCGGGCTCCTGGAGCTCACCGAGACGACGAAATGCGCGCAGAAAGGCCTGCTGCGCGGCATCTTCGGCCAACGCTGGATCGTGGAGCACACTGCGCGCGAGTGCGTAGACTTTCGACTGCGTCGCGTGGACGAGATCCCCGAAGGCCTTCAGGTCCCCTGCCTGTGCCCGACGAACCAACGCGGCCAGCGGCTCCATGCCGAATGCTCAGTTCTAAAGACACGCGGGATCGATGAATGTGACCGTGTAGGTCGGGAGGCTTCCAACCGCTAACTTGCCGTGTTCACCCCGCAAACCCCGTGATCTCCGCCACCGGCCCGTTCGCGCGGCCGATCGACACGCGCGCGCCTTCGATGGCGGCGTCGCGGTGCACGTAGCCGAGCGCCATCCAATGCACCGCGCCGGGGACACGTGCGGCGCTCGTCACGTGGCCGACTTCGCGGCCGTCGTGCCACAGCGTCGCGCCGGCTTCGATCTCCACGTCCGGCCCGGCCGACGCGCGCAGCCGGACGAGTCGCTTCGCGACGCGCCCGCCGCCCCGGTGCAGCACGCGGATGATGACTTCCTGTCCGACGTAGCAGCCCTTGCTCGTGCTGATGCCGCGTTCGAGCAGACCGGCCTCGAGCGGGATCGTGTCGGTGGTCATGTCGACGCCGAACCGCGGCCGTCCCGCCTCGATCCGCACGGCGTCCAGCACGTCGTCGCTGATGAGCTGCGCGCCCGCGATGCTGAGGCGCGCCGCCAGGTCCTCGCGCTCCGCGGCGCCGGCGAAGATCGCGAACATCGGGAACGGCGTGCTGGATGTGCGCGTGACGAAACCGTCGCGCCAGTCGATCTGTCCGAGTTCCGGCAAAGCGGCAAGCGACTCGGCGTCGATCTCCAACGCACGTGACACGACATCCACGGCGTCGCGGCCGACGACGACGAACTCGATCGTCGACGGCGACACGTCCGTGACGCGGACGTTCTCTGCGAAGATGAGATTGTCGAATCGCTTCGCGAGATCGACCGCCAGACCCGGCTCGACCGTGGCCCAGACGAGATCCTCGCGGCGACGATACAGACCGACGTCGGTAATCATCCGTCCTTGCGGCGTGAGGTACGCGGAGTAGACGCCTCGTCCCACCGGAACGGCCGACAAATCGTTCGTGATGAGCGCCTGGAGAAACGACACGGCGTCCGTTCCGTCGAACGTCAACCGTCCGCGCGCGGACTGGTCGTTCCAGCCCGCTCCGTTCTCGACGATGGGATATCCTTCCGCGATGCGCGCCATTCGGGGACCTGTCTGCCATCTTAGCGTCGCGCTTCTCGGCCTCACAATGCTGGCGCCGCGCGCCCTCGCGCAGCCGCCGGCGGCTCCGGACATCACCGGCGTCGCCAACTTCGTCGTGCTCCTGCGTGGCACGCGCGTGGGCACGACGAGCACGTCGATTTCGTCGTCGGGCAGCGGTTGGCTCCTCGAGTCGACCTCTCGTCTCGATCCGCCGATCGATCTCGTCACGTCGAAATTCGAGGTGCGCTACGGCGCCGACTGGCAGCCGCAACAGCTCGCGATCGAGAGCACGCTCGGCGGCCAGCAACTCTCGCTCTCGACGAACTTCGGCGTGACAACGGCGATGAGCGAGTTGACGCAGGCGGGTCAGCACGGCTCGAACAGCGTCCAGATCTCGCCGCGCACCATCGTGCTGCCGAACAACTTCTTCGGCGCGTACGAGGCGTTGGCCATCCGTCTCTCGTCGCTCGCGGCCGGCGCGCGCGTGCCGCTCTTCATCGCGCCAGCCGGCGAAGTGACCGCTACCGTCGCCCGCGTCGCGCCGACGCGCGTCACGCGGCCCGAAGGGCCCGTGGACCTGCGCGCGTTCACGCTCTCGGTCCCCGGTCAGTCCGGCCCGTCGGAGATCGATCTCTGGATCGACGCCCGCGGCCGTCTCGCGCGCGTCTCATTGCCGGCGGTCGCGCTCGTGATGATCCGCGACGATCTCGCCTCGGTCTCCGCGCGCGAAGAGCCGGTCCACAATCCGGGCGACAAGGAGACGTTCTTTCCGTCGAACGGCTTCAGCCTGGCCGGCACGATCACACGGCCGTCCAACGCCGCGGGCAAGCACCCGGCCGTGGTGCTCGTCGCGAGTCCCGGACCGCAGGATCGCGACTACTCGACCTACGGCGTTTCCATCTTCGGTCAACTCGCCGGCGCGCTGGCCGCGCACGGCGCGGTCGTCGTGCGCTACGACGGCCGCGGTGTCGGCCAGAGCGGGGGACGTCCCGAGTCGGCCGGCGTCCCCGAATACGCCGAAGACGCGATCGGCATCGTCGACTGGCTGAAAGATCAGGACGACGTCGATCGCGATCGGATCGTCGTCGTGGGCTACGGCGACGCGGGACCGATCGCGCTCACGGCTGCTCGCCGCGAGAAGCAGATCGACGGCGTCGTCCTCATCGCGGCACCCGGACGGAATGGGCGCGACGTGACGCTCGATACGCAGCGCCGGCTGCTCGCGCGGCTGACGCTGCCCGACGCCGACAAAGCCGCGCGCGTCGCGCTCCAAACGCGCATCATCGACGCGACCCTGACCGGCAAAGGCTGGGACGGCATCCCCGACGATGTTCGCCGCCAGTCCGACACGGTGTGGTTCAAGAACTGGCTGCAGTTCGATCCGGCCGACGTCATCGCGAAGCTCCAGCAGCCGCTCCTCATCATCCAAGGCGCGCTCGACACGGAGACGGCGCCGTCGGCCGCCGACGACCTCGCGTCGCTCTCCGCCGCGCGCAAGAAGCAGCCGGCGTCGGACACGAGCAAAGTCGTCGTGCCCGGCGTCAACCATCTTCTCGTGGCGGCGACGACCGGCGACATCGACGAGTACGTGTCGCTGCCGTCGCGGACGATCGCGCCCGGCGTCGTCGACGCGATTACCGGATGGCTCGATCGCACGCTGCCGGCAAAGTAGATCGACTACACTTTTCGACGATGAAACTCGGGATTCCGCGTGAGACGTTTCCGGGCGAGCGGCGCGTGGCCATGGTCCCCGCCGTCGTGCCCATCCTGAAGAAGATCGGCATCGACGTCATCGTCGAGCACGACGCGGGCGAGGCCGCCGGATTTCCCGACGCGGCGTACGTCGAGCAGCAGGCCGCGATCGGATCGCGCGCCGACGTGTTCAACGCCGACATCGTCGCCCAGGTGCGGACGCCCGGCGCGAACCCGCCCGGCGCGGCCGCCGACGTCGCCGCGATGCGACGCGGACAACTCGTCATCGGCTTCGCCGAGCCGCTCACCGCCGCTGAGGCCGCACGCGACGTCGCCGGACGAGGCGCCATTCTCGCCGCGATGGAGCTCGTGCCGCGCATCACGCGCGCGCAGAGCATGGACGCGCTCTCGTCGATGGCGACCATCGTCGGTTACAAGGCCGTGCTCTTGGCCGCGAGCGCGCTGCCCCGCATGTTCCCGATGCTCAACACGGCGGCCGGCACGGTCGCGGCGGCGCGCGTGTTCATCGTCGGCGCGGGCGTCGCCGGGCTGCAGGCGATTGCCACGGCGAAGCGGCTGGGCGCGCGCGTCGACGCGTACGACGTGCGTCCTGCGGTCAAGGAACAGATTCAAAGTCTCGGGGCACGGTTCGTCGAGATGCCGCTCGAGGCGGGCGACGCGCAGGACGCGGGCGGCTACGCCAAGGCGCAGGACGAGAGCTTCTATCGTCGCCAGCGCGAGATGATGCTGAAGACCATGGCCGCCTCCGACGTCGTCATCACCACCGCCGCGATTCCCGGCAAGAAGGCGCCCATCCTCGTGACGGACGAGATGGTCGCCGCCATGCCGCACGGATCGGTCATCGTCGACCTCGCGGCCGAGCGCGGCGGCAACTGCGAGCTGACGAAGCCGGACGAGACGGTCGTCGCGCACGGCGTCACGATTCTCGGCCCGACCAATCTCGCCGCGACCGTTCCCTATCACTCGAGCCAGATGTACGCGCGCAACGTCGCGACGCTGCTGCAACATCTCGTCAAACGTGAAAAAGGACCGGACGGCAAAGCCACCGGGCCGGCGGCGCTCGTCATCGACATGAACGACGAGATCACGAAGGAGATCGTCGTCACGAAGGACGGCGAGATCGTGCATCCGCGCGTCGCGCAGCCGCAGGGAGTCGCCTGACGTGGCCGGCTGGATTCTCACGAGCCGCGACGACGACCCGGTCACGTTCCGGCTGATGCCGGGTCACGTCAAGACGATCGGCCGAACGGCGCGCGCGGACTTCATCCTGGACGCCGCGCTCGTCTCGCGCGTCCACTGCCGCCTCACCGCCGACAAATCCGATCAGCTCGTCGTCGACGACCTCGGCAGCACGAACGGCACGCTCGTCAACGGCAAGCGCGTCGAGCGATCGCTCCTCAAACCCGGCGACGTCCTCACGGTCGGACGGGTCGAATTTTCGATCGCGCAAGGATAGGCCTCATCTTTTCTTCGGTTGCGACGGCCGGATCTCGACGCGGCTCGGCAGGCTGCGGCCGGGATGGCGCAGCAGATCCATCACGACTTCGGCAACATCTTCGGGCGACAGCTTCCAGTCGACAGCCGTTGACCCGCCGCTGAACTCGGTTGCGACCGATCCCGGCAAGACGACGCTCGCGCGGATGCCGTCGAAGCGGACTTCCTGCATCAACGCTTCGGTGAACGCGACGAGCGCGGCCTTCGAGGAGCAGTAGGCGGCTCCGCCCGGAAACGGATTGCGAGCCGACAGGCTCGCGATGTTGATGATCCATCCGCCGCCGGCCTGCTTCAGCGCCGGAATCGCAGCCCGCGTGCAGTAGAAAACGCCGGTCAGGTTCGTGTCGATGACGCGCGCCCAGTCCTCGTCGCTCATCGTGGCGACCTCGGCGAAGGCACCGACGCCGGCGTTGTTGACGAGCACGTCGAGCCCGCCGAAGCGCGTGACCGTATCGGCGACGAGCGCCGTGACGCCGGCTCGGTCGCGGACGTCGACGGCCGTTCCCGCGACGCGCGACGGATCGCTGCCGGCCGTGGCGCCAATCTCTTGAACCGCCGCGTCCACTTGCGCATGGTCGCGTCCGGTGACCATCACGTGGCTCCCGCTGCCCGCGATGGCCTGCGCAATCGCGAGGCCAATCCCGCGCGTCCCGCCCGTCACAATCGCTCGATGCATCGCCTGTCCTTTCTCGGTGTCGCCACGCACGTTGCCGGCCTCGCAGGAGGCCGCGCGAAGCATTCGTTAGAATAGCCGTCCATGTCCGTGGTCGCCATCGTCGGCGCCGGGCCGATTGGCGCGGCAACGGCTCATCGCCTCGCCTGCCGCGATTCGGTGCGTCACGTCCGCCTGGTGGACGCGAGCGTCGACGCCGCGTCGGGTAAGGCGCTCGACATCCAGCAGGCGGGTCCGGTCGAGAACTTCAACACGCGGCTTTCGGCTGCCGCCGATCTTCTCGCCGCTGCCGCGGCGGACGTCATCGTCGTGGCCGACCGCATCGTCGAAGGCGAGTGGCGGGATGGCGACGGCCGTCATCTCGTCGCGACGCTTGCGCGCGCGGGCACGAAGGCGCCCATCGTCTTCGCGGGACCGTCACAGTTCGCGTTGATGGAGCACGCATACGCCGAGTTCGGCGTGGCTGCGCACCGGCTCGTCGGCACGGCGCCTTCCGCGCTCGCCTCCGCCGTGCAGATGCTGGCCGGAGTGGAAATGGATGCGGCGGCCGCGGACGTCACGGTCGTGGGACGGCCGCCTTCGTTCGTCGTGGGCTGGAGTGCTGCCACCGCAGATGGATCGCTCGTCAGCGAGCGCGTGCCGGCGCATCGGCTGCTGGCCATCTCGAATGCGCTGCCACGCCTGTGGCCGCCGGGCCCAGACGCCATCGGCGCGGCAACCGCGCGCATCGTGGACGCGATCATCCACGGCGCGCGGCATCATCTCCCCGCGCTCACGCTTCTCGACGGTGAACTCGGTGCACGCGGCAAAGCCGTGATGCTCCCGCTCGAACTCGGCCGCCTGCGCGTCCTCGCACACGCGCTGCCGTCGCTCAGCCCGCAGGAGCGGACGGAAATGGTGAACGGACTGGGTTGAGATCAACTTCGAAGTTCGAACTTTGAACTTCGAAATTGGTTCCGAAGTTCCGCGAAGTTCGACCAGTCTTGTTCAGCAGTAAGAACCTATTTCGAAGTTCGAAGTTCGAAGTTGACACAGCTCTCATCTCCCAAACACCATCCCCATCCCTTTGATGACCGCATCTTCGACGTCGGCCATCGGCACTGTACGACCGAGCAGGCGTTCGAGTGACGTGACGCCGTGATCGGCGATGCCGCACGGGACGATCAGCGCGAAGTCGTTGAGGTCGGTGGTGACGTTGAGGGCGAAACCGTGTGAGGTGATCCAGCGGCTGATGCGCACGCCGATCGCGGCCAGCTTTTCTTCGCCGCCGGCCGGCCCCGTCCACACGCCGGTGAGGCCGGACAGCCGTCCGGCCTCGATACCGAACGTCGCGACGGCACGAATGAGCGCTTCTTCCAGATCGCGGACGTACTGGTGCACGTCGCGGCGGTCGGGGCGCAGATCGAAGATGGGATAGCCGACGAGCTGGCCGGGGCCGTGATAGGTGACGTCGCCGCCGCGGCCCGTTTCGCGCACGATGACGCCGCGCGCTTCGAGCTCGGTCGCGGACGCCACGATGTGCGACGCGCCCGTGCGCGTCCGGACGCCGAGCGTGATGACCGGCGGATGTTCGACGAACAGCAGCGTGTCGCCGATGACGCCCGCGCGGCGCTCTTCGACGAGCGCGGCCTGAAGCGCGACGGCCTCGTCATAGCCCATACGGCCGAGACGACGAACGTCGAACGTTCGTCCGGTCGGCGCAGCGGCCGGCCGCGAGGCGCCGGCCGCGCCTGTCATACGAGCGCCTCGTCGAAGTGTTCGAGGCGATGCTTCACGGCAGCGAGGAACCGCGCGCCGTCCGCGCCGTCGATGAGCCGATGGTCGAAGCCGAGCGTGAACTCGCCGGTCGGCCGGATCGCGATCATGTCGTCGACGACGACGACGCGCTTGTCGATGCTGCCGACGGCGAGAATCGCGACCTGAGGCTGGCTGATGATGGCCAGTCCCGACCGCGCGCCGAACATGCCGGGGTTCGTGATCGTGAACGTCCCGCCCTGCACTTCCTCGGTCTTCAACTGCTTCGTGCGCGCGCGCTGGGCGAGATCCTGAATCGTGCGGCAGAGCGTGCGGAGATCGCAGCGATCGGCCGCGCGAATCACCGGCACGATCAGCCCCTGCTCGAGTGCGACCGCAATCCCCAGGTTGATGTCGCGGCGGTAGACGACCGTGTCGCCGTCGACCGACGCGTTGACGATGGGGAACTCGCGCAGCGAGTCGGCGACGGCCTTGGTGATGAACGCGGTGTAGGTGAGCTTCAGGCCCTCGGCCTCGTAGCTCGCGCGGTGCGCGCGGCGGATGTCGTCGATGCGGCCGAAGTCCACCTCGTAGGTCGCGTAGACGTGCGGCGACGTGCGCACGCTCATGACCATGTGCTCGGCGATCTTCTTCCGCATCACGGTCATCTTTTCGACGCGGACGTCTTCGCCCGGTGCGAACGCCGGTGCCGGAGCCGTGCCGCCGGCGAGCGCGGCTTCGAGATCGCGTCGCGTCACGCGGCCCGACACGCCCGTGCCCGCGATGGCGCGGATGTCGACGCCGTGCTCTTTCGCCATGCGGCGCACGAGCGGCGACGAGCGCGTCCGGCGCCGTTCGTCGAGACTCGCACCGGTCGACGTGGCGGCAGCGTCCGCGCCGCGAACGACGGGCGCCGCGTCGGACGTTACGCGCGCGCTGGCGGGCGAGGTCACGGCGGCTGGCGCCGAGGCCGGATGAGCGGCCACCGCCTCGCGGTCCGCTTCTTTTCCAATCACGGCGACGACGCTGTTGACCGGGACCGTGTCGCCTTCCTTGACGCGGATGTCCAGCAGCACGCCCGCGTCGGGCGCCGGGATTTCCGCATCGACCTTGTCGGTGGAAACTTCGAAGAGCGGCTCGTCCTTGTCGATGGCGTCACCGACCTGTTTGAGCCAACGGACGATCGTCCCTTCGGCCACCGATTCGCCCATCTGGGGCATGAAGACGTCTGTGGGCATCGACGACTCCGGGGAGCGGCGGAGCGGAGCTCGCGCCATCCGACCAGTCTACTTCCTACTTCAACTATGGCCGAGCGAGGCGTGGGTGCGGCGGGGACCGGATGACGCCCGCCGGCGGATGGGCCGCCGACGGGCGCGTAGCCACGAAGAACACAGGGAAAACCAGCCCGGTCGCGACCGACCGGCGGGGCTCCGGAGACCCCGATACACCTACTTGCGCGGGAGGACGGCGTCCTTGAGCTGCTTGGCGATGCGAGCCTTGACCACGGTCTTCGCCGG
>DASZOV010000174.1:0-3887 GCA_035550595.1 Vicinamibacterales bacterium | reverse complement strand
CGGCGTCCATACCGTGAACGTGCAGACGCAGCCGGCCACCGGACGATGACGCACGCGGCTTCCTCGCGCCTCGGCCCCGTCCAGGACGACGCGCGCCGGCTGAACCGCGCGCTGACCTGGTCGTTCGCCGTTCACCTCGGTATCGTCGGATTGCTGATCGTCGTTCCGCGCGACTGGCTGAGCCACCATAAGCCGCCCGCGCACGTCATGACGATCAGCCTCGGTGGCACGCCCGGACCTCGAACGACCGGACAGACGAGCATCGGGGGACACACGGTCGAACAGGTGGCGCCCCCACCGCCGCGTCCCGTCGTGCCGCGTCCGGTACCGCCGCCGGCCGCGCCCGTGCCCTTGCCGCCGAAGCCGGCGCCACCGCCACCGCGCGCGACGAAACCTGCGGCGCGTGCGACACCGAGGCCCGCACCCACGCCGCCACCACCGGTGACCGGCCGGCAGGTGTTCAAGGGCAACACGCCTGTCGACACGGGCGTGCTGCAGAACGGTGCGGGATTGAGCTTCGGCGGTGGCACGGGCGGCGAGACGAACCTCGCGAACTTCTGCTGCCCGGACTACCTGGCGCAGGTCGCGTCGACGATCGCGAGCCACTGGCAGCGGCAGCAGGACGAGCGGGGACTGACCATCATCCGATTTACTATTCAGAAGGATGGCACGATCGCCGATATCACCATTGAGCAGTCGAGCGGGAGCGGCCTGCTCGACCGCGCATCCCGCAGCGCGCTGATCGACTCGCGCCTGCCGCCGCTTCCTCCCGGTTATGCGTTCGACGCGCTGACCGTTCACCTCAGGTTTCCGTACGGGGTGCAGTGATCGTGAGCATGACGATGAGGCGTATTTTCTCGGTGGGGATCGTGGGCGCGGTGCTGGCCGTGGCGGTCACGACTGGCGGACGGGACGGCGCGTTTCGCGTCGAAGCGCTCGGGCAGGACTCGCAGACCGACGTGACGATCACGCTGTCGAATCCCGCCTACCATCCGAAGATCGGCATCCCGGACTTTCTGATCACGGGCGGCGACACGGATCTCACGGCGGCAGCGAAGACGGTTGCCGACGTGCTCTGGAACGACATCGACTTCGAACGCGAGTACTACGTCATCCCGCGCGCCGAGACCGCGTCGATCCCCGTCCGGCCCGCCGACGCGCTCCCCTATCAGCAATGGACGGACATCGGCGCGGACTTCGTGCTCGTCGGCACCGCGAGCCGGAGCGGCGGCGACATGGCGATCGAACTGCGCCTCATCTCCGTGCGCGGCGAGACGCAGGGCCGACAGCCGTTCGGCGCGCGCTATCCGAACTGCAAGGTCGACAACCCGCGCTACTGCGCGCACGCGATCGCCGACGACTTCCACAAGCAGACGAAGGGCCTCGACGGCGTCGCGCGCACGAAGCTCGCCTTCTCGTCGGACCGTGACACGGGGCGCGTGAGCGGCCGGCCCATTCAGGCGGGGGCGCAGGCGAAGGAAATCTATCTGTCGGACTATGACGGCGCCAACCAGCGGCGGTTCACCGTCAACCGGCACCTCAACATCGCGCCCGCGTGGTCGCCCGACGGCCGACTGCTCGCCTACACGTCATGGCTGACCGGGCCGCCGGACATCTACATCGCGAATCTGGCGCAGCCGGGTCGCGCGCTCGAGCGGCCGGCGCACGGCACGACGGCTATACAGAACTGGCTGCCGGCCTGGTCGCCCGACGGCACGAAGCTCGCCTTCGTCTCGACGCGGGCCGGCAATTCGGACGTCTGGGTGGTCAATCGCGACGGCAGCGGCCTGCAGAACCTGACGAACACGCCAGGCATCGACAGCGCGCCGACCTGGTCGCCCGACGGCGGCAAGATCGCGTTCACCTCCGATCGCGCGGGCACCAAGCAACTGTGGGTGATGAGCGCCAACGGCACGGGCAAGCAGTTGCTCGTGAGCCAACAGGTCGATCGGCCGACGTGGTCGCGGTTGAACTTCATCGCGTTCACGCTCGGCACCGGTCCCGGCTATGAGATCGCCATCTACGACTTCAACACGTCCTCGATTCGCGTGCTCACCGATGGCCGCGGCAAGAACGAGAGCCCGGCCGTCGCGCCCAACGGACGCCACGTCGCGTTCGTGACGAATCGCTGGGGCAAGGAGCAAATCGCGATCGTGGACGTCGCCGGCGGTGGGATCCGACAGATCACCACGGCCGGCAACAACGACTATCCCAACTGGGGTCCCATTCCCCAACCGTAGGACTTCGCCGAGGACACCGCCATGAGACACGTCTGCCAGTACATCGCCCTGGTCGGGCTCGTCGCCGTTACGGCCGCGGGTTGCCACAAGAAGCCGCCGGTGGTGGCCCCGCCGCCTCCGAGCGGTCCGACGGCGTTCCCGTCGGCCGGCGAGGCCACGCCGCCCACGCCCGAGGCGCCGCCCGAACCGCCGGCCATCCCCTCGGACAACGCCGTCACCTCGACGCCGCTCGGCAACTGGGCCGACAAGCCGATCGACGTCATCAATGGCCCCGACTCGCCGCTGAAACCGGTGTTCTTCGCCTTGGACAGCGATGAACTGGACGACACGGCGCGCGGCGTGCTGAACGCCGATGCGGAAATCCTCAAGGCGTATCCGACGTGGGCGGTCACGCTCGAAGGACACTGTGACGAGCGCGGCACGGCCGAATACAATCTAGCCTTGGGCGATCGGCGCGCGCTGGCCGCCAAGAACTACCTGGTGTCGCTCGGCATCTCGGGCGACCGGATTCGCACCGTGAGCTATGGCAAGGAGTTCCCGTTCGACCCGGGCCACGACGAAGCGGCCTGGGCGCAGAACCGGCGCGCGCACTTCATGCTGACTTCGAAGTAGTTCGATCCGGCCGGCCTTTTCCGAGTGGTGCTTGACATGACACGCACGGCCCTCTTCGTCTTCGTCGGCCTGTTCAGCCTGACGCCGGGTCTGGCCCGCGCGCAGAACCGCGAGCAGCTCCAGACGAATGCCGACATCCGCATGCTGCAGGAGCAAGTCGCCAAGCTGCAGCTCGCCACCAACCAGTTGACCGCGCTCGTCTCGACCGTGAATCAGCGTCTCGACGAGAACGCCGCGGCCAGTCAGAAAGCGTCGGCCGACTCCCAGCTCCTCATCAAGGACTTGACGACGACGGTGAACACGGTCCGCGAGAAGCTGGACGACAACACGGTCCGCGTGCAACAGGTCATGCAGGAGGTGCCGAGCCTCCGCTCCGGCCTGAGCATGCTCGCCGAGCAAATCACGTCGCTCGTCAACACGCTGCAACCCGGGGGCGCGGGCACGACGACAGGCGCGCCCGACACGTCCGGCTCGACGGCGGCGCCGAGTACGGGATCGACCGCGGCCGCGCCGCCCAGCGGCACGCCGGCGTCGACACCCGACAGCGCGTCGAACGCGCCGACGAGCACGTCCTCGGCCCCGCTCCGGCTGCCTGAATCCCCCACGCGGATCTTCGACGCCGCGTCGAGCGATTACATGAGCAACCGGCTCGACAACGCCGTCGATGGCTTCACGGAGTTCGTCCAGAAGTTCCCCGACGCGCCCGACGCGCCGCGCGCGCAGTTCTTCATCGGCCAGTCGTACTTCCAGAAAGGCCAGTTCCAGGACGCGATCGCGGCCTACGACAAGGTCGTCACGAATTACAAGGACTCGGATCAGGTGCCCGACGCGTATTATCAGGAGGGACTCGCCTATCAGAATCTCGGGCCGAGCCAACGGGCCAACGCGCAGCGTGTGTTCGAGCTGCTCGTCAAGCAGTACCCCAACTCGACAGCCGCCATCATGGCCAATCAGAAGCTGAAGGCCATGGGCACCGTCAAGAACTGAGACAAGGACTCCCCATGGGCAGCGTGAACAAGGCAATCCTCGTTGGCA
>DASZOV010000173.1:0-22911 GCA_035550595.1 Vicinamibacterales bacterium | reverse complement strand
CGCTTCTGCGATCGCAATGATATAAGCCGCGTGGAAGCGGTTCCATATCGAGCGCGCGCTGATGGTCGTGCGGCTCCCGTCCGGTCCCCAGGGAGAGGTTCCCACCATGTCGAATCGAACTCGTCGCCGGTTCCAGTGTGCCGCGGTCGTCGCGGCCGGACTGGTTGCGACCGCTGGACTCTCGCTGTTCGCGCAGACGGCCGGCAACAGCAACGACGGCGCGGATTTTTCGCCGAAGACGCCGATCCAGGCGCAGACGGCCGAACAGGAAGCGCAAAGCTTCGTCCTGCCGCCCGGCTATCGCATGGAGCTCGTGCTGTCCGATCCCGACATCGTCGCGCCGTCGGTCATCGAGTTCGATGGCGACGGCCGCATGTACGTGGCCGAGTTCCGCAGCTACATGCCGGACGTCGACGGCACCGACCAGCGCGCGCCCGTCAACCGCATCTCGCGGTGGGAAGACACCAACGGCGACGGCACGTACGACAAACACACGGTCTTCGTGGATCATCTCGTCCTGCCGCGCATGATCCTGCCGCTCGATCACGACAGCATCCTGACGAACGAGACCGACTCGGACGACGTCGTCAAGTGGACGGACACCGACGGCGACGGCGTGGCCGACAAGCGCGAGGTGTTCTTCAGCGGCGTCGGCCTCAACCGCGACGGCAACCTCGAGCACGAGCAGAGCGGCTTCGTCTGGGGCCTGGACAATTGGATCTACAGCACCTACAACGCGTTCCGCTTCCGCTGGACGCCACACGGCATCCTGCGCGAGCCGACCGGATCGAACGGCGGCCAGTGGGGCCTGTCGATGGACGACGACGGGAAGATGTGGTTCGTGTGCGCGGGCTGCGAGCGTGGGCCGCTGAACTACCAGGTGCCGATCGAGTACGGCGCGTTCCGCATCAGCCCGCACCCGGCCACGGCGAACGGGCCGGCGAACACGTTCGATGAATACGAACCGGGCTTCGACGTGGTCTGGCCGATCGAAGGGCTGGGCGACATGCAGGGTGGCATGGGCCGCGTGCGCATGCCACTCGGTGTGCTGAATCACGCGACGGCGACCGCTGGTCCCGACATCGTGCGCGGCGATCGCGTGCCGGACGATCTGAAGGGCGACCTGCTGTTCGCCGAACCGGTCGGCCGTCTCATCCGGCGCGCCAAGATCGTCAAGGTCGACACGGTCATCGTCACGACCAAGGACGGCAAGACGGTGCGAGGCGGCCTCGTCGGCGAATCGCCCGTGTCGATCGAACTCCAGCCGTGGGACACGGAGGGGACGGTGACGATCCGCAAGGACGACATCGCTACCCGATCGACCGAGCCGACCGGCCTCACACAACTGCGCAACGCGTATCCGGGATCGGAGTTCATCCTCAGCCGCGATCCGCTGTTCCGCCCGGTCAACTTGCGGACCGCGCCGGACGGCACGGTGTACATCGCGGACATGTACCGCGGCATCATCCAGGAAGCACAGTGGACGGGGCCGGGATCGTACCTGCGGCACAAGATCCAGCAGTACCAGTTGGACAAGGTCGTCGGCCACGGCCGCATCTGGCGGCTGCGTTTCGACGGCACGGCCGCCGTGCCTGAAACGCCGAATGGTCCTGCCGCGCGCGCGTTGCCCGGTGTGCCGGCACAGCCGGCGATTCCGCTCGACTTCACGAAGCCGCGCATGCTCGAGGAGACGCCGGCTGAGCTCGTGACGCACCTGACGAACCCGAACGGCTGGTGGCGTGACACGGCGCAGCAGCTCCTCGTGCAGCGGCAGGACAAGTCGGTCGTACCCGCGCTGCAGCACTTGGCACGGACGTCGGACAGTCTCGTTGGCCGGTTCCATGCGCTGTGGACGCTCGAAGGTCTCGGCGCGCTCGACGCGGGCCTGGTTCGCGAGGCGATGGCCGACCAGAACCCACGCATGCGCATCCAGGCGATTCGCGCGAGCGAGACGCTCTACAAGGCCGGCGACAAGTCGTTCGCCGACGACTATCGCAAGCTCGCGAAGGACACGGACGTCGACGTCGCGCTGCAAGCGTTGCTCACGCTCAACACGCTCAAGGTCGACGGCGCTGACGACGTGATCAAAGCGACGATGGCGTCGAATCAGGCGTGGGGGATTCAGCAGATTGGGACGGCGCTGTTGAATCCACCGGGACGCGGGCGTGGGGGCTTTGGCCCGGGCGTGACACCCGAGCAGCAGGCGCTCCTGCAGCGCGGCGAGACGGTTTTCAACGAGCTGTGCTTCAGTTGCCACGGCAGTGACGGACGCGGGGCGCCGCTCGCCGGCGCGCCGGCGGGCACGACGATGGCGCCGCCGCTCGCCGGGTCGCCGCGCGTGCAGGGCCATCGCGACTACATCATTCGCGTGCTGCTGCAGGGGTTGACCGGACCGGTGGGCGATCGCAACTACACGGAAGTCATGGTCCCGATGGGATCGCAGAACGACGAGTGGATCGCGTCGGTCGCCTCCTACGTGCGCAACAGCTTCGGCAACTCGGCGTCGTTCGTCTCGCCGGCCGATGTCGCGCGCGTACGCGCGGCGTCGACCAACCGGCGGACGAGCTGGACGGTGCCCGAGATCGAAGCGCTCCTCCCGACGCTCGCGCCGGCACAGCCGACCTGGAAGGTGACGGCGAGCCACAACAGCGACACGGCGGCCAACGCGCTGACTTTGACCGGCTGGAACTCCGGCGAGCCGGAAGCGGCCGGTATGTGGCTGCAGGTCGAGTTGCCACAGCCAATCGCGCTGGCCGAAGTGCAGTTCAACGTGCCGGCTGGCCGTGGATTCGGCGGCGGCGCGCGGGGACGTGGTGGACGCGGCGCCCCGGCGCCAGATGGCCGCGGAGCCGGCGCAGCGCCAGCCGCGCGAACCTATCAAATACAGGTGTCCATGGACGGCCGGTCGTGGGGCCGGGCCGTGGGGACTGGCACGATCGGGATGTTGAACGAAGTCGCGTTCACGCCGGTCCGTGCGAAGTTCGTGCGCATCACCGAGACGGCCGCGCCCGCGGGGACCGCGCCGCTCCGGATTGAAAACGTGCGCCTGCTCGAGGCGCCGGCGGGAAATGGAGGCAGGCAGTGAAACGCATCGGCATGGGCATTGTCGGCACCGGGTTCATCGGGCCGCATCACATCGACGCCGTCCGGCGTCTCGGCTTCGTCGACATCGTCGCGCTCGCGGAGATGAACGACACGCTGGCCAAGCAGAAGGCCGAGGCGCTGAACGTGCCGAAAGGCTACGGCAGCTACGAGGCGCTGCTCGACGATCCGGCCGTGCAGGTCGTCCACAACGCGACGCCGAACTTCCTGCACTATCCCGTCAACGCCGCAGCGATTGCCAAGGGCAAGCACATCGTCTCGGACAAGCCGCTCGCGCTCACGGCCGACGAGGCACGCAAGCTGCGCGATCAGGCGAAGGCGGCCGGTGTCGTCAACGCCGTGACGTTCAGCTATCGCGGCAATCCGCTCGTGCAGCAGATGCGGCACGCGATTGCTGGCGGCAAGATCGGTACGCCGCGGTTCGTCTACGGCCAGTACGTCCAGGATTGGCTGCTGAAGGACACGGACTATTCGTGGCGGCTCGAGCCGGAGAAGGGCGGCGTGTCGTCGGCGCTCGGCGACATCGGGTCGCACTGGTGCGATCTCGCGCAGCACGTGAGCGGACTGCGCATCACCGAGGTGCTCGGCGACATCACGACGGCGGTCCCGAAGCGCAAGCGGCCGAAGGGCGCGCGCGAGGCCTTCGCGGCGGCGACCGGCAAAGAGGAGTACGACCTGGTCGACATCAAGGTCGAGGACCTCGCCTCAGTGCTCCTCAAGTTCGAGAGCGGCGCGAAGGGCGTGTTCACGGCGGCGCAGATCTGCGCGGGGCACAAGAACGATCTGATGGTCGAAGTCTGCGGGTCCGAAGCCTCGATGCGCTGGCAGCAGGAAGATCAGAACAACCTGTGGATTGGCCATCGCGATGAGGCGAACCAGATCCTGATGAAGGATCCCGGCCTCGTCGACGCCGAGGTGCGGCCCTACGTGCACATGCCGGGCGGCCATCAGGAGGCGTGGCCCGACGCGTTCTACAACCTGATGCGCGACATCTACACGTTCATCGCCGAGGGGAAGAAGCCGACCGACGCGCATCCGCCGGCATTCGCCACCTTTGAAGACGGGTTCCGCGCCAACGCGATCGTCGAGGCCATCCTCGACAGCGCGAAAGCGGGCAGCGTCTGGACGAAAGTGAAGTACTGATCATGTCGACGACGAAAGCCTTCGAGCCGAAGTTCATGAAGGTGGGCGTGCTCACGGCCGCCCTGCAGGAGCTGACCCCACGCAGCGTGCGCGATCCCGATCCGGATCGCGCGATCGAGGAATGGCTGGACTTCGCGCGCGAGCTCGGTGCGAGCTACGTGCAGCTCTCGTCGGCGCTGCATCCGAGCGAGTCGGACGTGCCGGCCGAGGCCATGCTCGATCCGGTGGCGAACACGCTCGACCTGCGGGCGCCATTCGACAAGGCACGCGCCAAGCGCGTGCTCGCGGCCATGCAGTCGACCGGCGTCGGGCTGTCCGACATCGGTTACTTCGACAACATGCTGCACGACGACCCGGCGATCCGGAAGAAGAAGCACGACTTCATGCTGCGCGTGTTCGACGCGGCGGCGCTTCTGGGCGTGGACGCGGTCTGCGGCTTCGTCGGCCGCAACCAGCGCCACAGCATGGACGAGAACCTCGTCGACTTCGAGGAACAGTTCGTCCCGCTGCTCCAGGCGGCGAAGGATCGCGGGCTGACCTATCGTGTCGAGCAGTGCCCGATGCCGGGCTGGACGACGGGCGACAACTGGCACAACAACATCGCCTACGCGCCGGGTCCGTGGATCGCGCTGCACCGCATCTGCGAGAAGCACGGCGTCGGTGACCAGTTCCGCATCCATTACGATCCGTCGCACGCGATTCTGATGGGGCAGGACACGCGGTCGATCTTCCAATACCTGAAGGACGAGGGGTACGCGTTCCTCATCGGTGGCTTCCACGTGAAGGGACAGGTCATCGACGCGAAGGGCGTCTCGGCTTGGGGCTACGGCGGCCAGACGATCGAGCGCGGCGACTGGAAGAACGGCAAGCCGTCGCCGAATCCCGCCGACCAGGTCAACGCGTGGAAGAAGCAGGTCATCATCGCCGAGCACGAGCTGCCCGGCACGGCGCGGCACGATCCGCTGGCGTACCTGCAGAATCGATCCGTCGACTGGCTCGATCATCAGCTCGCGGCGCGTGAACTGCTCTCGCTCGACGTCGCGAACACGCATCTCGTCGTCGAACACGAGTATCCGAAGGCGCGCATCCAGGATCGCGCGCGGCTGACGCCGATCCTGCAGGGATCGATCGCCTTCGTGCGCCACATCGACGAAGCGGCCGCGTGTCTGTTCGCGTTGCAGCACGAGGTGCTCGCCGCGCAGGGCATTCCCGTCCAGGGCATCGGGCGCGAAGCGTACCGGTCGTAGCCGCCCGAAGGAGCCTGCCATGCCGGTTCTCGGCATCGACATCGGCACGGGAGGCACCCGCGCCATCGTTGTGGACCGGGCGGGCGCGATCCTCGCGTCAGCCACGAGTGCGCACGCGCCCTTTCGATCGCCCGGTCCCGCGTGGGCCGAGCAGGATCCGTCCGACTGGTGGCGCGCGGCCGTCGAGGCCGTTCACGCCGTACTCGCCACGGGCGTCGTCGCGGCAGCCGACATCGAAGGCATCGGCCTGTCGGGACAGATGCACGGCGCGGTGCTGCTCGACGAGGACGGCGAGGTGCTGCGGCCCTCGATCATCTGGTGCGATCAGCGGACGGCGGAGGAATGCCGCTGGCTCGATCGCGAGGTCGGCGCGGCGCGGCTGCTCGAGCTCACGTCCAATCCCGCGCTCACCAATTTCACGCTGACGAAGCTGCTGTGGGTGCGGACGCACGAGCCCGCGATCTGGGCGCGCGTGCGGCACGTGCTCTTGCCGAAGGACTACGTGCGCCTGCGGCTGAGCGGCGAGTACGCGATCGACATGGCCGACGCGTCGGGCACGTTGATGCTCGACGTCGCGCGGCGGCGGTGGTCGGCGGAGATGATGGACGCCGTCGGCATCTCGAGCGACATTTTGCCGGCCGTCTACGAGTCGCCGGACGTCTGCGCGCGCGTGTCGCGCGAGGCGGCAGCCGTCACCGGGCTTCGCGCGGGGACGCCGATCGTCGCGGGCGCCGGCGATCAGGCGGCGGGTGCCGTGGGTATGGGCATCACGCGGCCAGGTGCGGTGAGCGTGACGATCGGCACGTCGGGTGTCGTCTTCGCGGCAACCGATGAGCCGGCGCTCGATCGCAAAGGGCGCATCCACACGTTCTGTCACGCGATCCCCGGCCGTTGGCACGTCATGGGCGTGACGCAGGCCGCGGGGCTGTCGCTCCGCTGGCTGCGCGATCAGTGGCAGGTCGGCGCGGGGGACACGGCTTACGACCAGATGACGGCGGAAGCCGCTGCCGTGCCTGCGGGCGCGGAAGGCGTCATCTGGGCGCCGTATCTTATGGGCGAGCGCACGCCGCACACCGATCCGGACGTGCGTGGCGCGCTCGTCGGTCTGGCGGCCAGCCACACGCGCGGACACATCGTGCGCGCCGTGCTCGAGGGCGTGGCGTTCAGCCTGCGCGACACGTTCGGCATTTTCACGGAGCTCGGCGTGCCGGTGACGAACGTACGTGTCGGTGGCGGTGGTGCGCGATCGGCGCTCTGGCGGCGGATTCAGGCGGCGGTCTACGGCTATCCCGTCGAGACGGTCGCGGCCGAAGAAGGCGCGGCGTACGGCGCGGCGATTCTCGCCGGCGTCGGCGCGGGCCTATGGCCGTCGGTCGACGAAGCCTGCGATGCCGTGGTGCGCGGCGCGTCGGTCACGCCGATTGACGCAGCCGAGCAGCCCGTGCTCGACGCGCGTTACGCGGAGTACCGGCGCATCTATCCGGCGCTCCGCCAGATTTTCCAGCCGCACACGACGGCTGGATGAGAGAGACGGCGGGACGAACCCGCCGCGTTCGGTCGACCTTTCGGCGCTTCGGACGTCGTGGCGCCGCTGTCACACGAGAGGACTCATGTCGGACAACTTTTCGCCTCGCCCCGAACACAAGTTTTCCTTTGGTCTGTGGACGGTCAGCAACCGCGGCCGTGATCCGTTCGGCGACTTCGTACGCGAGCCGTTGGCGCCCAACGACGCGGTGGCGATGCTCGGCGAGGTCGGGGCCTGGGGCGTCAACCTGCACGACAACGACCTCGTGCCGATCGACGCGACGCCATCTGAGCGCGATCGCATCGTGCGCGAGTTCCGCCAGGCCTGCGAACAGCACGGCATCGTCGTGCCGATGGTGACCGTGTCGCTGTTCTTCGATCCGGTCTTCCGCGACGGCGCCTTCACGGCCAACGACGCGGCCGTCCGCGCTTACGCCGTGCAGAAGACGATGCGCGCGATGGACATCGGCGCGGAGCTCGGCGCGAAGATCTTCGTGCTCTGGGGGGGACGCGAAGGGACCGAGACCGACGCGTGCCGGCGGCCTGACGAGGCGGTCAAACGCCTGCGCGAGGCCATCAACTACCTGTGCGAGTACTCGATCGACCGGGGCTACGGCTACAAGTTCGCGCTCGAGGCCAAACCGAACGAGCCGCGCGGCGACATCTACATGGCCACGACCGGCAACTACCTCGGGCTGATTCCGACGCTCGCGCACCCGGAGCTGGTCGGCGTCAACCCGGAGTTCGCGCACGAGACGATGGCCGGGCTGAACTTCGTACACGCGGTCGCGCAGGCGTGGGAGTCGGGCAAGCTGTTCCACATCGACCTGAACGACCAGGTGATCGGCCGCTACGACCAGGACTTCCGCTTCGGGTCGGCCAACGTCAAGATGGCGTTCTTCCTCGTCAAGTTCCTCGAGGACGTCGGTTACGACGGCCCGCGCCACTTCGACGCGCACGCCTATCGCACCGAGGACTACGAGGGCGTGAAGGACTTCGCGCGTGGGTGCATGCGGAGCTACCTCATCCTCAAGGAGCGCGCCGCGCGGTGGAACGCCGACGCCGAGATCCAGGCGCTCGTCAAGGAAGCGCACCAGGCGGGGCAGTCGGCGCCATCGGTGGCCAAGTACTCCGCGACCCAGCGCGACGAACTCCTGAACGCGCCGCTCGATCGCGTCGCCCTCGCCCGCCGCGGCCTCAAGTACGAGCGGCTCGACCAGCTCACGATGGAAGTGTTGCTGGGGGCGAGATAGGGGGACAGACAGTCAAGTTAGAAGTGGGAAGACAGAAGCCAGAAGTAAAGACAAAGATGACACCGCGAGCCCCCGAGCGGAGCGAGGGTGGCGAAGCGCGTAGCGTTGGGGGTGGGGCCCCAACGCACTGCAAAGAAGATGACACGCGAGGGCGGCGAAGCGCGTAGGCGCGGGGGTGGGGCCCGCGCCACTGCTAAAAAGATGACTCTCCAGCGCCAGCGAGGGCGGCTCACGCTGGCGCTGTACTCCGCATCGACCGATACGGCATAATGAACGGCATCGGTCATGTCACGGGTACAGCAGATACGCGATGCGATCGATCGGCGACTGGCGCGCCTTCGAGCCGCCGGGCGCCGAACGCACGTGCGCGGCGGGGTCATCGTCGCCGCCACGTTGGCGTTCACGCTCGTGCATCCCGGTCCGCGTCCCCTCACGGTCGACCAGGTTTCGGCCTCCGCCGTCCGTCTCGAAGAATCCGATCTGTGGCTCGTGCCGTCGACGCCGACCCGGCTGACGCAGGGCCTCGGCGACGCCGTCGCCGATCTCGCGGACGGCCATGCGCGAGAGGCTTTGCCGGTCTTCCGCCGGGCGACGGCCGATCCCGTCCTTGGTAGCTACGCTCGTCTGTACGTCGGGCGCGCCCAGCTCGCGCTCGACGACGCGAAAGCGGCCCAGACGACAGCGCAAACGATTGTGAACGCGCAGCCGGGTGGCTATCTCGGCGAAGCGGCGTTATGGCTGCTCGCCGACGCCGCTGAAGCCAACGAGGCGTGGGCGGATGCCGAGACGGCGCTTCACGTGCTGACCGGCGTTCGCTCCACGAATCCCGCGCTCGCGTATCTGCGTCTCGGACGCGCGGAGGCGAAGCTGCACGAGGTCGACCTGGCGCGCGCGTCGTTCACGACCGTCTACTACGACTTCCCCCTCACCGACGAAGCAGCCAAAGCCGCCGACGAGCTACGCTCGCTGCCCGGTGACGCGCAGCCCGAACCGGCCGTACGTGACGTCGATCGCGCCCAGGCGCTCTACGGCGCGGGCCGCTATGACGATGCGCGCAAGGCGTTCACCGTGGTGCGCAACCGCGTCACGGGCGACGATCGCGACCGCGTCGATCTTCGTCTCGCCGAGTGCGACTTCTTTCGCGGGCAATATGCGGCGTCGCGGCGCGCGCTCGATGGCTACCTGTCGGGATCGCCGGCCCGTCGTCTCGAGGCGGAGTTCTACGTCCTCGGCACGAGCCGTCAGCTCGGCAACGAGGACGAATATCTGCGTCTCGTCCGCGCGTTCGTCGACGCGAATCCGGTCAGCGCCCTCGCCGAGCGCGCGCTGAACGAGCTCGGCACGTACTTCATCATTCAGGACGAGGACCAGCAGGCGGCCGACACCTTCACGGAGATGTACCGCCGTTTCCCGCGTGGCGCGTATGCGGACCGTGCGGCGTGGAAGGCCGGCTGGTGGGCGTATCGTCAGGGCAATTATCGCGAGACGATTCGGTTGTTCGACGACGCGGTCGCCAACCTCGGTCGGGCGGACTATCGGCCGGCGTGGCTCTACTGGACGGGCCGTGCGCACGCGCAGCTCGGTGAGCGCGACGCCGCCATTGCCGCGTATCGGCAGGTGGTCGCCGACTATCGCAACTCGTACTACGGACGTCTGGCCACGAAGCGCCTCGGCGAGCTCGTGAAGGGCGGGGCGGAGACGCTGCCGGTCGTGGCGCGCGATGCGCTCGTCGACCTCGCGCCCGGTGCGCCGCCCGACAACGCGCCGCTGGTGCGCGCGCTCATGGGCGCGGGCTTGTATGACGATGCAGTCTTCGAGTTGAAGAAGACCCAGGCCGAGTCCGGGGCGTCGCCGTTCATCCAGGCGACGATCGCGCATGCGTTGTACCTGAAGGGCGCGTTGCGTCCCGGCATCACGGCGATGCGGCGCGCGTATCCGCAGTTCATGGCCGCCGGCGGAGAGGCGCTGCCCGAGAGTCTGCTGACGGTCATCTTTCCTCGGTCGTACTGGGATCTGATCCACAAGTACGCGACCGCCCATCATCTCGATCCGTACTTGATGACGGCGCTCATCGCACAGGAATCGACCTTCCAGGCGGACATCCGGTCGTCGGCCAACGCGTGGGGGCTCATGCAGGTCGTGCCCACGACGGGGCGCCAGTACGCGCGCCAGCTCCGGATCAGGCGATTCACGACGCGGACGCTCATACAGCCGGACGTCAACGTCCGCATCGGCATGGCGCATTTCGCGGATCTCGTCGCGCAGTTCGGCGATCCTGCGCTCGCCCTCGCGGCCTACAACGCCGGCGAAAGCCGCGTCGTGGCGTGGCAGGCCGAGCGGCCGGGGCTCGATCGCGACGAGTTCATCGACGACATTCCGTTCCCCGAGACGCAGAACTACGTGAAGCGCATCCTCGGCACGGCCGAGGACTACCGCGTTCTGTACGGCAGCGAGCACGGCGGCGCGACCCGATCGGCCGCGCGATGACCGATCCGACCGCGCCGGACGTCCGCGCGCGGACGTCGGCCAAGGCTTCGCGGTTCACCGAGTCGGTGATTCGCGAGATGACACGCCTCGCGCTCGCGCACGGCGCAGTCAACCTGTCGCAGGGCTTTCCGGATTTTCCGGCACCGGCGGCCATCAAGGACGCGGCCTGCGCGGCGATCCAGGCCGACGTCAATCAGTACGCGATCACGTGGGGCGCGCCCAGCTTGCGTCAGGCGATCACCGCGGATCTCGGCGCTCGTCACGGATTGGCCGTCGATCCCGATCGGCAGGTGACGGTGTGCTGCGGATCGACGGAAGCCATGATGGCGACCCTGCTCGCCATCGTCGATCCCGGCGACGAAGTGATCGTGTTCGAGCCGTTCTACGAGAACTACGGGCCGGACGCGATTCTCTCGGGCGCGACACCGCGGTTCGTGCGGCTGCGGCCACCCGCCGCGAGCGGCGCGCGCGTGGTCGATGGCGACTGGTGGTTCGATCCGGACGAGCTCCGCGCGGCGTTTTCGAACCGCACGCGCGCCATCATCGTCAACACGCCGAACAATCCGACGGGCAAGGTGTTCACGCGCGACGAGCTGAGTGAGATTGCGCGGCTGTGCCAGCACTGGGGCGCGATGGCCGTCACCGACGAGATCTACGAGCACATCGTCTATGAGCCGGCGGCGCACGTGCCGATGGCGACGATCGACGGGATGGCCGAGCGCACGGTGACGATCAACAGCGTGTCGAAGACGTTCAGCGTCACCGGCTGGCGCGTCGGCTGGGCCGTCGCGCCGCCCGACGTCACGTCCGCGATCCGCAAGGTCCACGACTTTCTGACCGTCGGCGCCGCGGCGCCCTTGCAGGCCGCCGCAGCGTCGGCGCTCGCCTCGCCGGGCGACTACTACGCCGGCCTGGCGGGCGCGTACCGCGTCCGCCGCGACCGGCTCGTGGACGTTCTCGCTGGCGTCGGGTTCACGTGCTTCCTGCCGCGCGGCGCGTACTACGTCATGACGGACGCGGCGTCGTTCGGCTTCGCCGACGACGTCGCGTTCGTCCGGCACCTGGTGACCGAGATCGGCGTGGCGGCCGTGCCGGGCAGCAGCTTCTTCCGCGAGCCCGGCGCCGCCCGACACGCCGTGCGATTCTGCTTCTGCAAACGCGCCGAGACGATCGCCGCCGCAGCCGAGCGGCTGCAGCGGCTCAGAGAGTAGGTCAATCTTCTTGGCAGTGGCGCGGGGCCCCACCCCCGCGCCTATGTGCTTCGCCACCCTCACTACGTTCGGGGGCTCGCGGTATCAACTTTTTTTCTTCGCGTCTTCGCGTCTTCGCGCGAGACCCGCTAGAACCTCGCGCCCACCGAGAACTGGAATGTGCGCGGCAGCGTGTAGGCGCCGTCGTCGACCACCTGGCCGAACTTCGATCCCTTGGCCCAGTTGACGCCTTCGACCGGCGTCTCGGTGAAGGGGTTGAAGATCTGATACGTGTCCGGGTCGTCGACGGCTGTCAAGACGGTCGTGTTGATTTGGCCTGCCGTCAGGTTGAACGCCTGGAACTGGTTGAAGATGTTGAACACCTGGAATCGCCCGAACAGTTCGAGCGCGTGAGGCCCGGCTCCCATCCGTCGCGTGTAGTTGAGCGACAGGTCCGTCCGGTACATCGCGGCCGTGTGGAACGCATCGCGCGCCGTGAAGTAATACGGCGTCGTCTGCGGCGGCGTGAGATAACCGGGATTCTGGACGAACGGATTGCCGTCGGCATCGGAGAGCTCGACATCGGCCACGGCCCCGTAGGGCGTGCCCGACTGCATCTGCTCGACGAGACTCACCGACACCTGATCGGCGGCGCTCCCCGTTGGAATGACGACCGTGCCCCAGAGGCGCGCGTTGTGACGTTGGTCAGCCGACAGGTCGCCTTCCGGATGATCCCAGGACGGTTCGCTGTACTCGGGGTAGTAGAGGAACGTGGCCGCAACGGGACCAGAACCGAGATCCTCGCCGTCGTCGTTGCCGCGGAGGTGCGACAGCGTGTAGCTCGCGCCGAGCCTCACGCGCGTGCCGAGCCGGTAGCTGCCCTGCGCGGTGACGGCCGTGTAGCGGCGCGTGATGAGGTTCGAGTTCTCGATGTACGAGATATCGAAGGCATTGCCGAACTCGTCGGTGCCCTGACCCGTCGTCGTGTCCGTCCGATTGACGTAGAAATCTCCGAAGTGGCGGTCGACGACGTCGACACGGACGGCGCCGCGATCGCCGATCGTGCGGCTCACGCCGAACGCGGCCTCGTCGACGTGCGGCGATTTCAGAGAACCGCGGATCTGGGTCTGCAGTCCGGGAATCGTGACCTGGAAGGGATCGGGCTGCGTGGCGTCGTACCAGGCGAAGACCTGCTCGAGCGCTTGGTCGGTCGGCACGAGCGGCTGGCTGGCGTCGGCGTTGATGGGATCGCCGTCGTAGAAGTAGGCGAAGATGGCGGGCAGGCCGGCACCAGATCCCTGGCTGGCAATCGGGTTGGAAATCGCCGCCACGTAGCGGCTGTAACTGGCGCTCAGTGTCGTCGTGCCCCCGCCGGTCGGGTCCCACACGACGCCGAGCCGCGGGCTCACGATCGCGTCGTTGGCGACCACGTGGCCGGAGGCATCCTCGCCGTGGTTCTTGTCATAACGCACGCCGAGATTGAACGTCAGGTGGTTGTCCACTCGCCAGTCGTCTTGGAGGAAGAGCGCGTGCGTCCGGAAATTCGTGCCCTGGCTGGAAGCCAAGAGCGGCCAGTAGATGATGTAGGTGCTCTCGCCGGGAAGGATGACCGGGTAGACGACGCTATCCTCGACGGTCGAGGCCGTGGACCAGATCTGCCAGTCTGACGCGGACTGGTGATTGTCCTCGATCATGCGATCGTTGAAGGTGTCGTACCCGAACGTGATGTTGTGCGCGCCGGTTGGCGTTGAGATGAAGTAGTTGCCCTTGGCGATGAACTCATCGTTGTTGCGCTGTTCGTCCTTGCAGACACCGCAGAACGCCGGTGCCCACCACGAGCCACCGGTCTGCTGATCGAGGAGCGGCGTCCCCATGATGCGGTCGGTGTCGAGCCCGCCGGCGTGCTTGAACGCGAGGCGGCGCGTCGAGTACTGGCTTTCGACGAAGAACCGTGAACCGAACGTCCCCGTGTAGTGCGCCGAGATCTGGCGCTGGGGCAGTTCGCGCGTGACGAGGCTGGCGAGATCCATGGCGCCGAACACGATCGAGGCCGTGTCGGCGGTGATGTCCTTGTGTGACACGCCGATGTAGTCCACCTGCAGGCGCTGGCCCATGCCGAGGCTCTGCGTGACCTTCGCCTCGTACCGCGACTCGTCCTGGCCGGTCGTGTACGGGATGTTCGTCAGGTACGTCTGCGCGGCGCGATCCTGGTTCTCGATCCGGCCCGCCCCGAAAAACCACGTCTTGTCGCGGAGGATCGGCCCGCCGAGCGTGAACTCGTAGGCCGGGACCGTCGCGTCGATCCTCGGCTCGCCGAACGGCGTCTTCGTCCGCCAGGCATCGTTCGTGAACGACGTGCGGAACGAGCCGCTGAAGGCGTTGCTGCCCGACTTGGTGACCGCGTTCACGAGGCCACCGTTGAACCGGCCGTATTGCGCGGACACGCCGGAGGTCGCGACCGTCGTTTCCTCGATCGCATCCTCGATGTACAGGTTGAGCGGGTCCCCACGGACGTTGTCCTGGGTTTGTACGCCGTTGACGAGGATGACGTTCTCGTACGACGGCGCGCCGGCAATCGACGTCTCCTCGCCGGGCCCCGTCCCGTGGACCGAGGGTGTCAGGTTCAGGTAGGCACCGATCGTACGTGTAGTAACCGGTAGAAGGTCGATATCGGACGATTTCAGGTTCGTCGCGACCTGGACGGTGTTGACGAACGTGTCGGCGTCGGCCGAGACCGTGATGTTTTCGGTGACGCGCGCCGTCTGCAGCGTCGCGTCCACGGTCACCGATTCAGTCGCGCCGAGCCGGGTCTGCTTCTCGAACGGCTCGAAGCCGTTGAGCGTGAACCGCACCGTGTAGACGCCGGGCGGCAGGAGACTGAAGATGTAGTCGCCGTGCTCCGTGGCCACCGCAACCTGCGTGCCCTGAAGGGCCGGCGACGAGAGCGTGACGGTGACACCGGGCAGCACGCCGCCGTTCGTGTCGGCGACCCTCCCCGAGATCGTGCCCGTCGGACTCTGCGCCGCGGCGGGCGCCGGGATGCCCAGGACGAGCGACACCGACAACAGGGCCGCAATGCCAATGAAAACGTGATGTCGAGGCATGGGGTGGAGGTCCTCCGTGACCAAGGTCCCAGTGAAGAAGCAACGACGATGCCAGACCGCGCCGAACGTCGTCATCTGACGACAGGCCGCGAAGTATCAAAAACGCGCCGGTCTGAGTCGATTCCTCGACAAGTGGCCGGTCGGCGCGCCGACACTTTCGAAAGCCACCGCTCCTGGGGCCTCAGAACTGTAATCGGCGTTCGATTCCTTGACGGATAGCCCTGGCGCTAGAATGACCCGCCGCGTGGGCCTCTCCTTCATTTCCAGCTCGCCCTGGCAGGCCCGGGTCCGGGGCGGGATCGGACCGGTCATGGTGGGCGTGGGCGCCTGGTGCGCGCTCGGGCACCTGGCGCCGGTCGGACTCGACGCCGCCAGCGCTCGGCTCGCCGCGCCGGCCTCCTGGGGCTGGCTGGTGTTGTTCATCGCGACGGCCGCCCTCGTGCCGGCCTGGAGACGCCGACCGTCATGCGCGGCGCCGGCGCTCCTCGCCACCGTGCCGTGGTGGCCCGTATCGCTGCCACCCATCGCCTTGATCTGGACGGGGCCACTCGCGTGGCTGCCGATCCTGCTCGCCGCGGTCGCGGCATGGCCGCAGGTGGGCGAGCGACGTGGTGTTTCGGCAGGCGAGGATGGGGTGTCGAGGACGTCGAGCGCGAAGTGGCAGGCATTGGTGGCCGGCGCACTCACGCTCGTCGCGCTCGTCGCTGCGGCGTGGACGCTCGCGCCGCGACTGCCCGGTGGAGACGAGCCGCACTATCTCGTCATCACCGAGAGCCTGCTTCGCGACGGCGACCTTCGCATCGAGAACAACCACGCCAACCGCGACTACGCCGCGTTCTTCGGCGGCACGCTCGCGCCCGACTATCTCGCGCGCGGCAGGGACGGCGCGATCTACTCGGTCCACGCGCCCGGCACGTCGGTCCTCGTGCTGCCCGCGTACTGGCTGTTCGGGTACCGCGGGGCGCAAGCGACGATCGTGCTGATCTCGGCCGTCGCCGGCGCGTTCGTCTGGTCCATCGGCTGGCTCGCGGCCGGCGACGCGCGCGCTGCCTGGCTCGCATGGGCGGCGATCGTGCTGTCGCCGACGTTCCTCATCCAAGGCGTGACGATCTTTCCCGATGGACCGGCGGCGTGCATCGTGTGCGCGTCGATCGTGCTCCTGCTGCGCCTGCGATCGGCGGGCACGATGAGGCTCGTCGTGACGTCGGCGCTGCTCGCGATGCTGCCGTGGTTGCACACGCGTTTCGCCGTGCTGGCGGCCGGCTTCGGCCTCGTCATCCTGTGGACGGTGTTGCGCGACGACACGCGATCGGCCGCTGTCCGCTGGCGTCACGCCGCCGCGTTTCTCGCGATTCCTGTTGTCGGCGCGTTTGGCTGGTTCGCGTTTTTCCAGATCATCTACGGCACGCCGAATCCGGCGGCGCCGTACGGTCCGAATCCGGAGGCTCGACTGGCCTATGTACCGGGCGGACTCCTGGCGCTGCTGTTCGACGAGCAGTTCGGCCTGCTCGTCTACACGCCTGTGCTCGTCGCCGCGGTCGTGGCGCTCGTCGCGCGCAGCCGCGATGGCACGCGGTCCGTGCGCGCCGCCGTGGTCATTGCGCTCTTCTACCTCGCCGCCGTCGCGACCTATTGGATGTGGTGGGCCGGCGTACCGGCGACGCCCGCGCGCTTTGCCGCGGTCGTGCTTCCAGTCCTCGCCGCGCCACTCGCCGTGAGCTGGCGACGGATGGACGTATGGGGGCGCGCGCTCGTCCGCTCGGTCCTGACGCTGTCGTTGGCGATCGCCGTCATCGTGTTCGCCGTGGATCGAGGCGCGCTCGCCTGGAACGTCCGCGGCGTCGTCGCGGCGTGGCTCGATTGGCTCGGGCCCGCCGTGGATCTGTCGCGCGGCTGGCCGAGCTTCTTCTGGCGGCTGACGCCCGGCGACGTCAAGACGGAGTGGCCGTTCGCGCTGCACGTCCTCGTCTGGGGCGCCGCCAGCGCGATCGTGATTGCGATCGCGGCGCGCCTCGCGCGACGCCGTCCCCCGGCGTCCGCCGCGCCCATCGCTGCCTGGTGTACGGCTGCCCTTGTCGCCGGCCTCGTGCAGAGCGGCTGGTGGCTGACGTCGACGAGTGGACTCGGACCGGTCTCCGCAGGTGTCCAGGTACTCGACGCGGCGGCCGACGGACGCACGCTCGTGCGGATCGAGCCGCTTCGGATGACGCGGCCGCAGAACCTGTCCGGTTCATTGCACCTGCGCCTTAGCCGCACCGACAATCCGGACGCGCCAGCGTGGCTCCCCATCGAGGGGCTGCCGGCCGGACGCTATGCCGCGACCACCACCGGCCGCAACATGCCTGGCGGCACGCTCACGGCGACGGTCGGCCGCAGCCGCGCACCGTTGCGCCGCATGACGCTTCGCGGCGCATCCGAACAAGTCGTGACGTTGGATTTGCCCGCAGGCGCGGCGACTCTGACGCTCACACTCGACCCCACGTCCGCGCGCGCGACACGCACGATCGACATCGCGCCGCTCACAATCGATCGATCCTCGCGACCGCCGGCCGTGACAAGTCTCTCGTCAGGGAACGCCGAGGTGTTCTTCTACGACCAGCAGGTGTTCGTCGAAGACGATGGGTTCTGGGTACGGGGTGGGCAGGCGACGGATATCGCGGTGGCAGTCGCGACAGGAAGAGAAACGCGCGTGGTGCTGACCGTCGCGAATGGAGCCGTCGCGAACGACGTCACGATCAACGACGAGCCCCTGCACCTCGCACCCGGCGAGACACACGACGTCGCCTTGACCGTCCCGGCATCAGGCGCGTTGCCCGTGCACATCCGGTCAGCGGCTGGATTCCGCCCGTCGGACGTCTCGTCGAGCCAGGACCGGCGGTATTTGGGAGTGAGGGTGAGCGCCAGAGCCGAGGGCTAAAGCGCTATCAACTTCGAACTTCGAACTATGAACGTCGAACGGATGAAGCGCCTTCGGTGCATCGGGTGCGAAACGCTGCCCGGGAACCAGGAACCCGTTCGAAGTTCGAAGTTCCAAGTTCGAAGTTCGTACTCGTCAGTACCTCAGCGCCGCGCCGAACCAGAGGCCCTGGAACTTCACGTCGCCCAGGTCGCTCTTGATGCTGAGGAACGTCGTCACGCGGCGCCATCCGGCTTGCAGGCCGAAGTTGTTCGTGACGTTCACGGTGCCGTGGATGTCCCAGTCGTAGTAGTTCGCCTCGTAGCCCTTGACCCAGGTGGGGGGAAGTTTGAACCCGCTCAGCTCGAAGTTCAGCGCCACGTCGGGTAGCACGTACCCACGCGCTACGATGCCCAGCGCGGGCAGCGGCGCCTTCGCGGTCGTGAACTCGTCGACGACGGGCGAGTTGAGCTCGGCGTTCATCTGCGTGTAGCGGCCTTCGAGCAGGAGACCGACGAAGCCGCGCGATCGGTAGAGCAGGTCGTACTCGTAGCCGAAGCGCCACACCTTCCAGTCGAACGTCGACGAGATCGGCAGGCTCACCGGGAACTTCTGGCCGTTGAAGATGATGTCGCGCTTCAACGTCGTCTCGGCCGTGTACTCGATCGGCGTGTACTCGATGCGGAACTTGGCCTTGCGCGTCGGCCGCAGCACGATGCGCAGGTCCTTGAAGCGCGTCTTCGTGAACGCGAGGTCGTCCACGAAGTCGATGTTGCTGCCGATGATCCCGAACTGTTCGCTCGAGATTTGGCCGGCGACGTCCGGGTTCCACAGCGTGCCGCCGACTTCGACGTGATAGTTCTCGCCGACGGCCGACGAGGCCTGCGTTTCGGGTCGCGCGTATTGCGCGCGCGCGACGGCCGGCACGAGCAGCGCGATCGCGGCCACCCCGGCGATCATGACGCCTTCGAGACGTCGGAAACGGAAGACGGGCGCAGACGTCGGCCCCGAGGGGCGGCACACCGCGCGGTCGGTCCAAAACTGCATTGTTATACTGCCTCTCATGATCCAGGCGCTTCTGCGCCTCCTGCCGTACCTCGTTCGCGTTCGTCGACAGCTCGTGCTCGGCCTGGCGTGCATCCTGGCGGCCACCGGCCTGTCGCTCGCGTCGCCGTGGGTCCTCAAGTACGTGGTCGACGGTCTGACCACGGGCGTGGACCGGGCGCGTCTGGGCGTCTATGCCCTGGCAGTGGTCGGCCTCGCGGTGGCTGACGGCCTGTTCCGCTACCTGATGCGCAGCTACGTTATCGGCGCGTCCCGGCAGATTGAATATGACCTCCGGAACGATTTTTTTGCCCACATGGAACGGCTGCCGCAGGCCTATTTCCAGGCCAATCGGACCGGCGACCTGATGTCGCGCGCCACGAGCGACCTGAGCGCCGTGCGCATGATGGTCGGACCCGCCGTCATGTACTTCGCCAGCACCGCGCTCGGCTTCGTCGTGGCGGTCGCGATCATGCTCTGGATCGACGTCCGACTGACGCTCGTCGCGCTGCTCCCGCTCCCCGGCGTCACGCTCGGCACGCGCTATTTCGGCAAGGCGATCCACGATCGGTTCGAGCGCATCCAGGCCCAGCTCTCCGATCTCAGCGCCGTCGTCCAGGAAGCGATGGCCGGCGTGCGCGTCGTGCGCGCGTATCGGCAGGAGCCACACGAGCTCGCGCGGTTCCGCGCCGCCAACGACGAGTACGTCACGCGCAACCGCGGCCTCATCCGGCTGCAGGCCGCGTTCTATCCGAGCCTCACGTTGTGCTTCGGCCTGAGCGGGCTGCTCGTGTTGTGGGTCGGCGGCCGCGAGGTGATTGGCGGACGGCTCACGCTCGGCGAGTTCGTCGCGTTCGGCCGATATCTCGTGCTGCTGAGCTGGCCGCTCATCGCGTTCGGCTGGGTCATCAACCTCGTGCAGCGCGGCGTCGCGTCCTGGGAACGGATGCTCGAGGTGCTCGACGCGCCCGTCGGCGAAGCGCCGCATCCGGCCGCTGGCGCGATCGCGGCCTCGTCGGTCGCGGCCGGACGGATTGAAGCGCGGCACCTGACGTTCCGATATCCCGGCGCCTCCGACGACGCGCTGACCGACGTGTCCTTCACGATCGAGCCGGGTACGACGACGGCGATCGTCGGCGCAACGGGTGCGGGGAAGTCGACGCTCGTGCAACTGCTGCCGCGGCTCTTCGAGCCGCCGCCGGGCACGCTCTTCATCGACGGCGTGGACGTGCGCGACCAGCCGCTCGCGTCGTTGCGCGCGTCGATGGGCGCCGTGCTCCAGGAGCCGTTCCTGTTCTCGGACACGGTCGAGGGCAACATCCTGTTCGGTGCGCCGGATGCGGGCGACGCGGCGGATCGGCGGCAACGCGCCGAGACCGCGGCATCGATGGCCGGCGTGGACGCGGACGTGCGTGACTTCGCGGCCGGCTACGACACGCGCGTCGGCGAGCGCGGCATCACGTTGTCCGGCGGGCAGAAGCAGCGCGTCGCGCTCGCGCGCGCGCTCGTCGTCGACCCGCGCATCCTGATTCTGGACGACGCCTTGTCGGCCGTCGACACGGCGACTGAGGAGCGTATCCTCCAGCATCTGCGCAGCGTCCGCCAGTCGCGGACGTGCGTGATCATCGCGCATCGCATCTCGACCGTGCGTGACGCGGACCAGATCCTGGTGCTCGAGGCCGGCCGCATCGTCGAGCGCGGCACGCACGAGGCGCTCGTGGCCGAGGGCGGACGCTACGCGGAGATGCACCGGCGACAGCAGCTCGAACAGGAGCTCGAGCATGCGTAGCGCCGTTGCGAGGATCGCTGCATGAGCACGGCCGTCGACCACGTCGCCGAGGACGTCCTCGGCAAGGCCTACGACGCGCGCCTGATGCGCCGGCTCGTCGCCTACCTGCGGCCGCACGCCGTGGTCGTGGCGATCGCGTTCGTCGCGATCGTCGTCGCATCGGCGGTCGAGCTGGCGCAGCCCTGGATCACGCAGCTCGCGATCGATCACGACATCGCCACGGGCGACATCGCGGGCCTCGGCCGACTCGCCGCCTTGCTCCTCGTGCTGCTGCTCGCCGGCTTCGCGGCCGAGTACGTGCAGACGTCCATCCTGCAGCTCACCGGCCAGCGGATCATGCACACGATCCGCATGCAGGTGTACGCGCACTACCAGCGGCTCGACGTGCAGTTCTACGACAAGAACCCGGTCGGGCGCCTGATGACGCGCGTCACGACGGACGTCGACGCGTTGAACGATCTGTTCACGTCGGGCGTGATCACGGTCTTCGGCGACGTGCTCGTGCTCGTCGGGATCATGATCGCGATGCTCGTCATGAGCTGGCGGCTCGCGCTCGTCGCGTTCGTCGTCCTGCCGGCCATCGCGTGGGTGGCGTACTGGTTCCGCACGCACGTGCGCGAGACGTATCGGCGCGTCCGCGGGCTCATCGCGCGCGTGAACGCGTTCCTGCAGGAGCACCTCACGGGCATGGCCACCGTGCAGATGTTCGGACAGGAGCCGCGGACGCTCGATCGCTTCGAGCGCATCAACCGCGACCATCGCGACGCGAACATCGACTCGATTTTCTATTACGCAGTTTTCTATCCGGCGATCGAGATTCTCGCGGCCATTTCATCAGCGCTCATCATCTGGGTCGGCGGCGGCTGGTCCGAGCAGGGCATCGTGTCGCTCGGCGTGCTCGTCGCGTTTCTTCAGTACTCGCGGCGGTTCTTTCAGCCGATTTCGGATCTATCCGAGAAGTTCAACATCATGCAGGCCGCCATGGCGGCCTCCGAGCGCATCTTCCACGTCCTCGACACGCCGCCGGTCATCGTCGGCCCGGTGCGGTCCGTGCAGCCGACCGCGGCGCGTGCCGGACGGATCGAGTTCGATCATGTCTGGTTCGCGTACCACGACGACGCGTTCGTGCTGCGCGACGTGTCGTTCGTCGTCGAGGCGGGGCAGCGCATCGGCATCGTCGGCGCCACCGGATCGGGCAAGACGACGATCATCAATCTGCTGCTGCGGTTCTACGACGTCAACCGCGGACGGATTCTCGTCGACGGCGTCGACGTGCGCGAGTGGGATCTCGTCGCGCTGCGCGCGCGGTTCGGACTCGTGCTGCAGGACGTACACCTGTTCTCCGGCAGCATCGCGGACAACATCCGGCTGGGGCAGCAGGACATCTCGAACGAAGACGTCGAGCGCGCGGCGCGCGCCGTCCATGCGCACGCGTTCATCACGGCGCGGCCGGATGGTTACGCGTCATCAGTCGGCGAGCGCGGCGCGTCGCTGTCGGTCGGGCAGAAGCAGCTCCTGTCCTTTGCGCGCGCCATTGCGTTCGATCCGGCGGTGCTGCTGCTCGACGAGGCGACGTCGAGCATCGACGCGGCGACCGAGGCGCTCATCGAGGACGCGCTGCACGTCCTGATGGCCGGACGGACGGTCATCGCCATCGCGCATCGGTTGTCGACGATCCAGGACATGGACCGGATCCTCGTCGTCCACAAAGGCGAGCTGCGCGAGCAGGGCACGCACCAGGAACTCGTCGCCCAGCGCGGACTGTATTTTCGGTTGTACGAACTGCAGTACAGCAAGGGCTAAAAAGCGCTCGTCAACTTCGAACTTTGAACTTCAAACTTTGAACTGAGGTTCCAAGTTCGTTGTGGCACCACGCTCGGTGCCGGCGGGGAACAGGGAACCCATTTCGAAGTTCGAAGTTCCCAGTTCGAAGTTCCCAGTTCGAAGTTTCTAGTCCCCTGCCACCATCCCCGGCGCGCTGTTGGTGGGACTCCAGCCGAGGCGGAGGACGGTCAGGTGGACGGGGCGGCGGCCGAAGTCCAGGGCTTCGTAGCAGCTCCACATGTAGAGGTCGAGGTGCCGGCCCTGGACCTTCGGGCCGGTGTCGAGCACCGTGTAGATGCCCTCGTGCT
>DASZOV010000172.1:0-3741 GCA_035550595.1 Vicinamibacterales bacterium | reverse complement strand
GCTCGCCATCCAGGTGCTCATCGCCGGCGCGGACTTCGCGGGCCAGTTCATCGGCTTTCAAATCGGCCTCTCGCTCGGCGCCTTGATTGACCCGCAGAGCGGCGTGCGCAACAACGTCCTCGCGCTGCTGTACGCGAACCTCGCCACGGTCATCTGCTTCAGCATCGACGCGCACCACGCACTCCTGCGCGCGCTCGCCGACTCGTACCGCGCGCTGCCGGTCGGCTTCGGCGGCCTCGATCCGAGTCTTGGCGCGAACGTCGGCCGTCTGCTCGGCCTGGTCTTCGTCATCGGCGTGCGTATCGCCGCGCCGGTCATCGCCGTGCTGCTGCTCGTTGAAATCGCGATTGGCCTGCTCGCGCGCGTCGCGCCATCGCTCAATGTCATCACCGCGGGTGCATCGGCACGTGCCATTGTCGGCCTGCTCGTCATGGCCGCCGCGCTCGCCACGCTACCCGGCCTCGTCGATCGTTATCTGCCGACCGTGCTGCACGCCGCAGCGGACATGGCCGGAGCCTTCCGTTAACCCGCCATGGCTGCCGGATCCGCGGGCGATCGTACCGAACGACCTACAGGACGACGGGTCAAGGAGGCCAAGGAGCGCGGCCAGATTGCGCGCAGCCGCGACCTCTCAGGCGTGCTGTCGCTCGGCGCGGCCACGATCACGCTGGCCTGGTTCGGCGCCGGAATGCTCGAGCTCCTGAGCGACCGCATGATTGCGATTCTCTCCACGTTCGGCGACCAGGCGCGCGGTGGCATCGATGCCACCGATCTGACGACGGCTCTTTGGGCCGATGGCGAGACGTTCATGCACGCGCTCGCGCCCGTGCTCGTCGTCGCCGCGGCCGTGTCGATCCTCACCAGCGTCGTGCAGACCGGCTGGTCGTACTCGCCGAAAGCCGTCGAGCTCAACTGGGGACGGCTCAATCCGGCCAGCGGCTTCGCGCGCTTCGCGCCGCTCCAGGCCGGTCCCGATCTCGCCAAAGCGCTCATCGGCCTGGCCGTCATCGGATCGCTCGCGTACCTGTTCGTCCGCGCGAGCTACACCGACGCGCCGCGACTGACCGCGATGATGCCCACCGAAGCCGCGTCGTTCGCCTGGGATCGGATGTGGTCGCTGCTCTGGCGATCGAGCCTCGCGCTGGCCGCGCTCGCCGGCGCCGACTACGGCCTGCAGAAGTGGCGGTGGTTCGAGCAGTTGAAGATGACGCGTCAGGAAGTGCGCGACGACCAGAAGATGACCGAGGGCAACCCGGAAATCAAAGCGCGCGTGCGCCGCGTGCAGCGCGACATGACGCGCCGCCGGATGCTCAACGACGTCAAGCGCGCGACCGTCGTCATCACCAACCCGACCCACGTCGCCGTCGCGCTCGAGTACCGGCGCGAGGCCATGGCCGCGCCCGTCGTCCTCGCCAAGGGCGTGGACGAGATGGCCGCGCGCATCCGCGCCGCCGCTCGTGAGCACGGCGTGCCGCTCGTCGAAAACGTCACGCTCGCCCGCGCGCTCCACAAGAGCGCGGACGTGGGCGACGTCATTCCCGCCGAGCTCTTCGGCGCCGTGGCCGAGGTGCTCGCCTACCTCGTGCGCCTGAAGCAGCTCGTCCTCTGACGCCCATGCCGACACCGACATCCGCGAAACCCGTTGCCCGACGCGCCGCGCACCTCCTGGCGCCCATCGCCGTGCTGGCGGTGGTGCTCCTGATGATCGTGCCGCTGCCGCCGTTCATCCTCGACCTCCTGCTCTCGGTCGACATCGGCCTGTCGGTCGTGCTGCTGCTCACGGCGATCTACGTGCGGCAGCCGGTCGAGTTCTCCGTCTTCCCGTCCTTGCTCCTGCTCCTCACGTTGATCCGGCTGTCGCTCAACGTCGCGTCGACGCGTCTCATCCTGCTCCACGGCGCGGACGGCATCGACGCGGCCGGCCACGTGATCATGTCGTTCGGCCAGTTCGTCGTCGGCGGCAACTTCGTCGTCGGCATCGTCGTCTTCGCCGTCCTCATCGTGATCCAGTTCGTGGTCATCAACCACGGCGCGGTCCGCATCTCGGAAGTGACGGCGCGGTTCACCCTCGACGCGATGCCCGGCCGGCAGATGGCGATCGACGCGGACCTGAACGCCGGCGTCATCAACGAGCAGGAGGCGCGCACCCGCCGCGAGCGCGTGCGGCGCGAGGCCGACTTCTACGGCGCGATGGACGGCGCCATCCGTTTCACGCAGCGCGACGCGCTCGCCGCCGTGCTCATCACCGGCGTCAACATCGTCGCCGGCCTCATCATCGGCGTCGTCCAGCACGGACTCGACATCAGCACCGCGGCCGAGACCTACACGATCCTGACCGTCGGTGAAGGCCTCGTCACCGCGATCCCCGCGCTCCTCGTCTCGATGTCGGGCGGCCTCATCACGACGCGCGCGTCGGCCGAGTCGCACCTCGGCGAAGAAGTCGCGGCTCAGTTGCTCGCGCGGTCGCGGCCGCTCGCCGTCGCGGCGGGCGTGCTCGTCGCACTCGCGCTCATCCCCGGACTGCCGAAGGTCTCGTTTCTCACGGTCGCGGCGGTGCTCGGCGGCACGGCGTACATCAATCGCCACGAACGCACGACGCCGGCCGCTACCGACGCATCGGCTCCCGCCCCGGCCGAGACGGTCGAAGCCGTCGTGTCGGTCGATCCGCTCGGCATCGAAGTCGGCTACGCGCTCGTGACGATCGTCGACGAGAGCCAGGGCGGCACGCTCCTCAGCCGCGTGCGATCGATCCGCCGGCAGATCGCGACCGAGACCGGACTGGTCGTGCCGCCGGTCCACGTCTCCGACAATCTCCAGCTCGGGCCGCGCACCTACGCCATCCTCGTCAAAGGCGTCGAAGTCGCGCGCGGCGATCTCTTCGTCGATCGGCTGCTCGCGATCAACCCGGGCACGGTCAGCGCCGCGGTCGAAGGCCTGGCGACGCGCGAACCGGCGTTCGGTTTGCCGGCGGTCTGGGTCACGCCCGATCGCCGCGACGCGGCACTGGCGGCCGGCTACACCGTGGTCGATCCGACGACGGCGATTTCGACGCACTTGTCGGAAGTCATCCGATCGTTCCTGCCGGACCTGCTCACGCGGCAGCAGACGAAGGAGCTCATCGACCGCGTGGCCGAGTCATCGCCGAAGATCGTCGAGGAGCTCATCCCGAAGATCGCGACCGTCGGCGACGTGCAGCGCGTGCTGCGTCAGCTCCTGCGCGAGCGCGTGCCGGTGCGCGACCTGACGACGATCCTCGAGGCGATGGCGGATGCCGCCGGGCCAGCCGGCGCCGTGAAGGATCCAGACGTCATCGTCGAAGCCGTGCGCGCCGCGCTCGGTCGATCGATCTGTCGCGCCTATCAGACCGACGGAGGCGAGCTACGCGCGATCGCGCTCGGCCCCGCGCTCGAGGACACGCTCGCCGGTTCGCTCACGCGCACCGACCGCGGCGTCGTCCTCGCCGTCGACCCGGCCAAGGCGCAGTCGCTCGCCAGCCGGCTGGGGGAAGTGCTCGCCTCCGAAGACTTGGCACAACCTGTGCTGTTGTGCTCACCGACACTGCGCCCCCATCTGTGGCGGCTGCTCTCACGGGCGCTGCCGCACATCGCGGTGCTGTCACACGGCGAGGTCCCACCGCAGGTGCGGCTGGTTTCCGTCGCCACGCTCGACTGACATGTACGTCAAGCGCGTCTACGCGCCCACCGTGCGGGAGGCTTTGGCCATGGCCCGCGACGAGCTCGG
>DASZOV010000171.1:0-10764 GCA_035550595.1 Vicinamibacterales bacterium | reverse complement strand
GATCGCGCGCGGCTTCCTGCACACGCCGCGCATCCTGTTCCTCGACGAGCCGACGCTCGGCCTGGATCCGCAGACGCGCAACCAGTTGTGGACGCACGTCAAACATCTCAACGAGACCGAGCAGACGACGGTCTTTCTCACCACGCACTACATGGAAGAAGCCGAGCGCGTCGCGCACCGCATTGCCATCATCGACCACGGCCGCATCGTCGCGGTCGGCACGGCGCAGGCGCTGAAGGAACAGACGGGACAGGATTCGCTCGAACAGGCGTTCCTCGCGCTGACGGGATCGACCATCCGCGACGAAGCCGCGGGATCGGTCGATCGGATGCGGCAGGCCGCCAGACTCTGGAGCCGGCGATGAGCGCGATTTACATTCTGTGGCTGCGGGAAATGAAACGGTACGTCCGGTCGCGCGCGCAGATCCTCGCCTCGCTCGGCCAGCCGCTGCTCTACCTGCTCGCGCTCGGCTTCGGGCTCGGACCGGTCTTCCAGCAGGCCGGCCGCGGCAGTTACCTCCAGTTCATCGCGCCGGGCGTCATCAGCATGGCGATCCTGTTCTCGTCGGTGTTCTCGGGGATCGCGATTCTCTGGGACCGGCAGTTTGGGTTCTTGAAAGAGACGCTCGTCGCGCCGGTGCCACGCATCGAAATCATGGCGGGCCGCACGCTCGGTTGCGCGACGGTGGCGGCCATCCAGGGTGTGCTCGTGCTCGCGGTCTGTCTGGTCGCTGGCTTCAGGCCGCAGCACTGGACGTCGCTCATCGTCGCGCTGGCGATCATGATCCTCATCGCGATCGTCTTCGCCGCGCTCGGCACCGCGCTCGGATCGGTCGTGCAGGACATGCAGGGCTTCCAGCTCCTGATGAACTTCCTCGTGCTGCCGATTTTCTTCCTCTCGGGCGCGCTGTTCCCGCTCGATCACCTGCCGAAGGTCCTCGCAGTCATCACCGCGCTCGATCCGCTGACCTACGGCATCGATGCGCTCCGGCACACGCTTATCAACGCGCCGCATTTCGGGCTGGCGATCGACTTCGCCGTGCTCGTCGCGCTCGGCGCGGTCTTCCTCGCGGCTGGCGCGCGGCTGTTTTCGAAGATCCAGATCTGACGATGGAATGGCATTGCGAACTGCGAACTGCGAACTGCGAACTGCGAATGAACGAGGCGCCTTCGGCGCATCTTTTCCTCTCTTCAAGATTGTCGTAAGGCGCGGGAGCGCGACACACCGAGATGGCCAGAACGAAGAGCCCAAGCGTGCACCGTGGCATCCTCGACGCCGCGCTGGCGCTCTTCGCCGAACATGGCATCGACGCCACGAGCATGGACGCCGTGGCGCGCGCGGCCGGCGTGAGCAAGGCAACGCTCTACGCGCACTGGGCGGACAAGGACGCGCTCGCGCTCGAGGCGCTGTCAGTTGCCTTCGGTCTCTATGACGACCCGCCGCCGTTCGACTCGGGCGATCTGCGGCGCGACTTCATCGACGCGCTCACCCATCGACCCGAAGCCAGGCAGGACGCGACGCGCAAGCTGATGCCGCACGTCGTGGCGTATGCCGCGCGGCACCGCGCATTCGGCGACGTCTGGCGCGAACGCGCGATCGAGCTGCCGCAGCGGCGCATGCGCGCGCTCATCGCGCGCGGTGTCCGGGCGCGCGCGTTGCGAGCCGCCGTCGACGACGAGACGGCAATGGCGCTCCTGCTCGGGCCGATGCTCTACTGGCACATCTTCAACGGCCAACGGACGGACGTCCCAATCCCTCGCAATCTCGCGGCCGAAGTCGTCGACGCGTTCTGGGCGCGTTTCGGCCTGCGGGTCCGGCCGCACTCGTCAACGCGCGCCCAAAAGCGGCACTGACGCGAGCGATCGACATCCACAATTTCCTCACAATCGGACCGCAGACTGCATGCATGGCCGACCGGCGGCCGGCACGTCGCGTTCGATCCGCAACGACGGTCCGCCGAGTCATTGCCGCAGACGCCGCGCATTGGCGCCTGCGCAGGAGGTACGCCATGAACGATCGTCATCCAGCGAACCGATGGTGGCCGTGGGTCGTCACCGCCGTCGTCGGCGTCATTGCCGTGGCCATCGCCTACCATGCCGGCGTCGCGCATGGACTCGCGGTCAGCCCACAAGCGGCCGCGGCCGGCTGGCATCCGCACGTGTGGTTCCATCCGTTCGGGTTCGTGTTCCCGCTGTTCTTCCTGTTCGTGTTCTTCGCCTTCGCGCGGTTCGCGTTCTGGGGCGGGCCGTGGCGCCACGGCTGGTACGGCCGTTGGGGCGGGCCGCCGCCGACGTTCGACGACTGGCATCGTCAGGCGCACGAGCGAATGGCGCGCGATGCCGGAGACGCGCCCCGCGCGTGATTCGATGCGTCACGGCGCCAGGCGCGGCCTCGCCGCCGCCCTGGCGTCGCGGACGCGCGTGTCGCGTGCAATGATCGAGCGTCGCTCTCCACGCATCGGCCTGGCCGGTCATGACCACGATCCTCGTCGTCGACGATGAGCCACGGATTGCGCAGATCGCGCGAGACTATCTCGAGCGCGCCGGATACGCCGTCGTCACGGCTGGCGACGGGACGGCCGCGCTCGAGCTGGCGCGGGCGCGCCAGCCGGCGCTCGTCGTCCTCGATCTGAAACTGCCCGGCGTCGACGGCTTCGAGGTGGCGCGCGTCCTCCGCCGCGAGTCGGACGTACCGATCGTCATGTTGACTGCCCGGGCGGAGGAAACCGATCGGCTGAAGGGACTTGATCTCGGCGCCGACGACTACGTCGTCAAGCCGTTCAGTCCTCGCGAGCTCGTGGCGCGCGTGCGGGCCGTGCTTCGCCGCGCGGCTGCCGGCGTGCAGCCTGGTGCAATCGTGCGCGCCGCGGATCTCACGATCGACGTCGACCGGATGTCCGTGGCGCGAGGTACGGAGACGATCGATCTCACGTCCACCGAGATTCATCTTCTCGCCGCGCTCGCGCGGCAGCCTGGACGCGTCTTCACGCGCGCGCGACTGCTCGACGTCGTTCGCGGCACGGCCGTCGAGTCGTTCGAACGCGCGATCGACACGCACATCAAGAACATCCGGCGCAAGCTCGATCCCGGCGGGCGCGGGCGGCCGTACATCGCGACGGTGTACGGCGTCGGCTACAAGTTCTGCGAACCGTGACTCGTCCCCGCCTCTCTCACCGGCCGCCGTGGTGGCCCGAGAACGAGCCATGGCGTCCCGGTCACGCCTGGCGTCGCGGGCCACGAGTGATCCGCCGGCTGGTGGCGGTGCTCGTGTTGCTGATCGTGCTCGCGGCGATCGGTCTGGCGGATCTGTTGTCGAGCGGCGCGGCTCGGGCCGGCATCAATCTGCACGCCGCGCCCGTGGCGGCCGGCGCGCTGGCCATCGTGGTCCTCATCGTCGTGGGGATGGCAATCGTCATGCGCGCCACCTGGCGCGCGGGCGGCCCGCTCGGCAGTCTCATCAGCGCCGCCGATCGCGTGGGTGACGGCGACTTCTCCGTCCACGTGCGTGAGGGCGGACCGCCGTTCCTGCGGTCGGTCACGCGCGCGTTCAATCTCATGACCGCGCGTCTGCGCGAGCAGGACGAGGCGCGCCGGCAGCTCGTGGCGGACGTCGCGCACGAGCTGCGCACGCCGCTCACCGTGATGCAGGGTCGTGTCGAAGGCCTGATCGACGGCGTGTACGCGCGCGACGAGGCGCGGCTGCGCGAGATCCTCGAGGAGATACGCGTGTTGGGACGGCTCGTCGAAGATCTACGCACGCTCGCCAACGCGGACAGTGGCGCGCTGGTCCTCGCGCGCGAGCCCACCGACATCGTGCATCTCGCGGAAGACGTCGCGACGACCTTCCGCGCCGAGGCCGACGCGACTGGCGTGACGCTCGACGTCCACGCGCCCGCACGTCTGCCGCCCATCGACGTCGATCCGGTGCGCCTGCGCCAGGTCCTCGTCAATCTCGTGGCGAACGCACTGCAGCACACCAACGCGGGCGACGCCATCTCGATCGACGCGTCATGCGATGACGGCCGGATGACGGTTCGCGTGCGCGACACCGGCGACGGAATTCCGGCCGACGATCTGCCGCGGATCTTCGACCGCTTCTACAAGGGCGATGGATCGCGCGGGTCGGGGCTAGGATTGGCCATCGCACGCAAGCTCGTGATCGCACACGGCGGTGACGTCACGGCCGCGAGCACGCCGGGCGAGGGCACGACGATGACGATCACGCTGCCCGTCGTAGTGAGCGAGTAGACGGCACGTCTTCGACGGCGCGGCGACACGTGTTTCGGTCGCGCGCTACTCCCCTTCCGGCGCCTCGAAGGCCTCGTTCAGCGTCTTGCCTGGAACGCCCTGCGCGAGGCGCGTGAAGGTGCCGTCGGTCGCGATTTCCTGGGCGGCGTCGAGGAAACCCTTCCATGCCGCGCGCGCGAGTGCGCCGCCGACGCTGACGCGGCGGACGCCCAACTCGGCCAGCTCGGCGACCGTTGCGAAGCTGCCCGCCAGCACGTTGACGGGAATCGGCGCGACGGCTCGGACGACGGCGGCAACCTCCTCCTTCGTCCGGAGACCGGGCGCGTAGAGGCAGTCGGCGCCCGCGCTCGCGTAGACGAGCAGCCGGTGAATCGTCGCGTCGAGGTCGGGTCGGCCGGCGATGAAGCCTTCGGATCGGCCGGTGAGAATGACGTCGCGTCCGCTGCGATCGATCGCCGCTCGCGCAGCGCGCACGCGATCGGCCGCGAGCCCGACTTCGTACAACGGATCGAGCGGATCGCCGGTCGAATCTTCGATCGACAACCCGGCGACACCCGTCTCGACCGCCATCACCACGTGCGTCTCGACGTCGACCGGATCGGCGGCGAAGCCATCTTCGAAGTCGGCGTTGACCGGCACCGTCACCTCCGCGACGAGCGTGCGCAGATGCGCGAGGACCTCGTCGACCGACACGTCATGGTCCGGCCGCGCGCACGACCACGCGAAGCCGGCGCTCGTCGACGCGAGCGCGGGGAACCCGAGCCGCTCGAGCATGCGGGCGCTGCCCGCGTCCCAGGGATTGGGGATGACGAAACATCCGGTGCGGTGGAGCTCGCGGAACACGCTGTAACGATCGGCCATGACTGAGACGGTATCGCAAGAGGACGCCTTGCTGCATCGGCGCGTAAACGCACGACGAAAGCGGCTTTCGCGGCGCGTAAGCGGCAGAGGCCGGCGACGGCGGAATGGGCCGATGGCGGTTCGGCACGCGGCTTGCCGTGATGAGCGCTCGTGCGAGCTCTCTCTCTTCGCTTGTCATGGATTCCCGCGATCTTTCTGATCGGACTCCTCCCGCGTCCGGCGCTTGCCGGGCCTGCCGATTCTTCCTCGACGCCCGCGTCCAGCGCGGCCGCGACAGCCGTCTCGACCGCGACGGCGACAACAAGTCAGGCTGCCTCTACATCCAGCACGTCGGCGCAAGCACCGGCGGCCACCAACGATAACGATGAGGACGACGAGGCTGTCCTCGATCCGGCGGAGACGGACTACGCCATCATCAACCTGCCGACGACGCTGCGGTTGCCGAGACACAAGGGCAACTTCCGCCTGACGCACCGCTTCGCCGGCAACCTGCGTAGCGGATCGTTCGGCGAACAAGCAAGCAATCTGTTCGGCCTCGATCAGGGCGCGACGATCGGCTTCGAATACCGCTACGGCGTCACGCGGCACGCGCAGGTCGCCGTCTATCGCACGAACTTCAGCAAGACGATTCAGATCCACGGCAAGTACGACGCGCTGCACCAGAGTGCGTCGCTGCCCATTTCCGTGTCGGCGACGGCGTCGATTGAAGGCACGAACAACTTCCAACAACAGTACGCGCCGGCGGTGGGCGCGGTGATCTCGCGGAAGATCGCCAACCGCTACGCGGCGTACGTCGTGCCGACCTGGGTCGGCAACACGGCCGCGGCCATCCTCGGGAGTCCGCGGCGCAACACGTTCTACGTCGGCATCGGCGGACGGGCGCGGGTGACGTCCGCGATGTACCTGGTCGGCGAACTGTCGCCGCGCGCAGCGGGCTACGCGCCCGACGTCACCGAGTACGGCTTCGGCGTCGAGACGCGCGTCGGCGGTCACGTCTTCGCGCTGACCTTCACGAACACGTTCGGCACGACCGACGCGCAGATCGCGCGCGGCGGCACGTCGCACGCGCTCTACCTCGGCTTCAACCTCGCACGGAAGTTCTTCTAATCCATCACAGGAGTGACACAGCCCATGACGCGTTCCACGCTCATCGTCGGCCTGCTTGCGCTCGCGCTGGTCTCTGGCGCGTGCAACGACGACAACTCGACCGCCGGGCAGACGCCGACCAGTCCCACGCCCCCGTCAGCGCCGGCTGACGTGGTTTTCACCGCGCAGATGGCGGCATCCAATGAAGTGCCGCCCATCACGAACGCCGACGCCAACGGCACGGGCACGGCGACGATCACGATTCATCCGGTTCGCGACGCGAGCGGCGCGATCACGAGCGGCTCGACGGTGGACTTCGCCGTGACGCTCGCTGGCTTCCCGCCGGGAACGGTCCTCACCGCTGCGCACATCCATCCGGGCGCGTTGGGTGAGAGCGGCGGCGTCCTCGTCGGTTCGGGGCTCGCGTCTGGTGAAGTGACGCTCGCCGACGGCAGCGGCTCGTTCACGAAGACGGGGCAGGGCATCAACGCCTCCGATGCGACGGCCATCATCGCGAACCCGTCGGCGTACTACTTCAACGTGCACACGCAGCTCAATCCGGGCGGCGCGTCGCGTGGCCAGCTCGTCGCGGCGACGCGCTGAACGGACGGGTCATGCACCGAGGCGTGGGGCTGGCCGCGGCGGCCGTCGTAGCGGCTGTCGCGGCCAGCGCGGCGTTCGGACCGGATCGCACGAATCCGGCCGTCGACCCGACGGCCGCGCTCGACGTCGGATCCGTGCCCGCGCCGGTCGTGTCCGTCATGCGCGAGGCCTGCTTCGATTGCCACTCGGACGAGACACGCTGGCCGTGGTACGCGTCGGTGCCGCCCGTCTCGCTCCTCGTCGCGCATGACGTGAACAAGGGCCGCTCGCACATGAACTTCTCCGAGTGGCGCACCTACAACCCGTTCGACCGCGCCGACATGCTCGACGACGCCTGCAAGCGCGCATCGTCCGGCGACATGCCCATCTGGCCGTACCGGCTGCTGCACCCGAAGGCGCGGCTGTCGGCGGCCGACATCACGACGCTGTGCGACTGGACTCGTACCGAGGCGGATCGACTGGCGTCGGGAGGCGATTGAATCCTCGTGTCTTCACGTTCTCATCTGGCCGCGCTGCTTCTTGCGCCAGCGGCCCTCACTCTCACGGCGGTCATCGCCGCGCGCGCCGACGTCGGCGCGGCAGCGGCGCAGTCGCGATCGAGCGGCTGGCAGATCCCGCAGAACGCGGCTGACGAGAAGAGTCCGCTCGCCGACAGTCCGGAGATCGTCGCGAAGGGCAAGAAGATCTTCGAGTCGAAGTGCCGCCACTGTCATGGCGCGACGGGCGTCGGCAATGGCCCGGACGCGGACCCGGACCATCCGCCAGGCGATCTGACCGACGGCCGACGCGCGTCGCGGAACCCGGACGGCGTGATGTTCTACAAGATCTGGAACGGCCGCCACGATCCGAAGATGCCCGCGTTCAAAACGGACATCACTCGCGACGACGTGTGGACGGTGATTCAGTACGTGAAGACGCTGCGGCGGTAGGACGGATGAAGATGTCGCAGTGCCGTCGCGAGACCTGACGTCTCACGACGGCACCGCGGTCGTCAATCAGTTTCCAGAGGGAGGTTGCGCGGGACCTGGACCAGGGCCGCCGGGACCACCCGGGCCCGCGCCCGGACCACCGCGGCGCGGCGGCATGGGCGGACCGGCCGGCAGCAGGCTGAAGCCGCCACGTTCCCATCCGTTGGCCGGCGTGAACGCCGGCTTCTTGTCGCCCTGATGGCAGGTGAAGCAGCTCACCTTCTCGGGCTCGTTCGCGTCGCCCACGTTCTTGACGTAGTTCGCGTTGATCTCCATGACCATCTTGATCATGTCGCGCGCGATGTCTTTTTCCTTCTTGCCGTCGAGCGAGTAGTCGAGCCGCGGCGGGCGGCCAGGGCCTGGCGGCGGCGCGTTGGGATCCTCTTCGTGGCAGTAATCGCAGCGCACGCCGAGGCTCTGAGTGAACGTCTGCATCACGGTCCCGACCTGGCGTGTCGTCCACTCCTTGGGCAGGACTTTGAGATTCTTGGGCGGAGCGTTGGGGCCACCGCCACGCGCCTGAGCGGCGGGGGCGGACGGCGCGTCTTGGGGAACGACAGCGGGGGCGGCCGAAATCGCCAGCGCTGCGATGAAGACCGAGGAACCGGTCAAAAACAAACCGACACGATCACGCATGCGGGTCCCTCCGACGGACGAGCCCGCCTATCTTACGGCAATTGTCTGACTTTTGTCCGGCGTGGTCCGTACGGTCCGGATCTCATCAACTGGCGGAGAGCACGGGCGGCGGCTCGGGCGGCACGGGCACGACGCGCGTGAACTGCCCGCGTTGGAGCAGTTCCCGTCCTTTGCCACCGCGACTCGTCACGTCGTACTTCGCGGTGCTGACCGTCTGCTCCGCGCCGCGCGACGTCTCGACCGTCAAGAGGTCACGATCGCCAGTCGACGCAATGAAACCGAGCAGACGGTCGTCTTCGCGTTGCAGCTTGATGAGGATGACACCGCGTCCCGGCCCGCTCAGAAAGTTGATCTCGTCCGCCTTGCAGAGCATGGCATGCGCCTGGCGTGTGACCGCGATGACCGTCTCGTCGCCCGTGACGCGCGCGACGCCGATGACCTCCACGCCATCGGATACGCGCGCATAGCGCCGGCCGGCCCGCGTGCTCGGCTCGACGAACGGCTCGATCGAAAAGCGCAGGCTGTAGCCGTCGCTCGTCGCGGCCAGCGCGTGAACAGGCGGCGCCGTGTCGGGTGAGGGCGCCGTGATCGTTCCAGCCACGCGCGCGTCCAAACTCATCGCGCCGACGACGCGCTCGCCGTCCTTGAACTTGAACAGACTCTGGATCGGCTCGCCGTATCCGGTCGAGGCCGGCACGTCGGCAATGCGGATCGTGTAGGCCGCGCCGAAGTTCGTGAAAAAGACGACGGTCGCGCGCGTACTGCCCGCGAGCGCGTAGAGGACCGCGTCGCCCTCGCGCACACGCGTCGCAGCCAGGTCCTTCACTTCCTTCTGCCGCTTCACCCATCCATCGCGCGTGACGATGACGACGTTGTCTTCGTCGACGATGAAGTCATCGGCCGTGTAGGTGTCTTCCTCGACGGCGTCGACGATGGCCGAGCGGCGCTTGTCGCCGTACGTCTTGCCGAGCGTCTCGATTTCTTCACGGATGATCGCCCAGCGATCCACCTTGCTCTCGAGCAGGGCGCCGATTTCCTTGGCGCGCTTCCGCTTCGCAGCGAGCTCCTGCTGGATGACGAGGATCTCGAGCCGCGCCAACCGGTAGATCTTGAGTTCGAGGATCGCGTCGGTCTGCTCCGCGTCGAGCGCGAAGCGCTTCATGATCTTGTCGGCCGCGTCCGCCTTGCCGTCCGACTTGCGGACGATGCGCAGGATCTCGTCGAGCGCGTCGAAGACGGTCTCGAAGCCTTCGAGGATGTGAATGCGCTTCTCGAGCGCGGCCAGCTCGTACTCGAGCCGGCGCGTGACGACCTGGAAGCGGAAGTCGAGGAAGTGCCAGAGCATCTGGTGCAGGTCCAGGCGCTCGGGCTTCGAGATCTGCGGGTTCTCCGTCGGAATGAGGCAGGTGAGGTTGACGGGGAACGTCGACTGCAGCGGCGTGTGCCGGTACAGATAGCTCATCACCATCTTCGGATCCGCGTCCCGTTTCAACTCCAGCGCGATCCGCACATCGTCGGTCGACAGGTCCTTGACGTCGAGAAGGTGCGGCAGCTTGCGCGAGAGCGCGACGTCGGCGATGCGCTCGACGAGCACGGCCTTGTTGAGCGTGTAGGGCACGCTCGTGATGTAAACCGTCTGGCTCGAACGCGTCTCGGGGCCTTGCTGCCACGTCGCGCGCACGCGAATCGTCCCCGAGCCCGTCTTGTAGATGGCTTTGATCTCGTCGGGCGTGTTGACGATCTCGCCGCCGGTCGGGAAATCGGGGCCCTTGACGTAGCGGCACAACTGCGCCGGCGACATCTCGAGGTCGGCGTCGATCATCTTCACGAGCGCCGTACACACTTCGCCGAGGTTGTGCGGCGGGATGTTGGTCGCCATGCCCACGGCGATGCCCGTCGCGCCGTTGACGAGCAGGTTCGGCAGCCGCGCGGGCAGAACGACGGGCTCTTCGCGCGTGCCGTCGTAGTTGGCGCGGAACGGCACCGTGTCCTGATCGATCTCGGTGAGCAGCTCGTCGCTGAGCCGCGTGAGGCGGCACTCGGTGTAGCGCATCGCCGCGGCGCTGTCGCCGTCGAGCGAGCCGAAGTTGCCCGATCCGTCGACGAGCGGGTAGCGCAGCGAGAAGGGCTGCGCCATACGCACGAGCGTCTCGTAGAGCGCCGCGTCGCCGTGCGGATGGTAGTTGCCCATCACGTCGCCGACGACCTTCGCGCACTTGCGGTGCTTGGCGTCGGCCGTCAGGTTCTGCTGCCACATCGTGAAGAGGATGCGGCGCTGGACGGGCTTGAGACCGTCGCGCACGTCGGGCAGCGCGCGCGAGGTGATGACCGACAGCGCGTAGTTCAGATACTTCGCCTGCGCG
>DASZOV010000170.1:0-15814 GCA_035550595.1 Vicinamibacterales bacterium | reverse complement strand
CCGCACCATCGTCAACACCTGATCGGCGAGCGTGTTGAGCGTGGCGATGTCCGGTCCGCTCACCTGCACCTGGATCTGCTTCTGGTTGTCGAAGCCGCTCGTCTGGATCGACGCCGTGACGCCGCCGATCTCGCTGAAGCGACGCCGCAGCGTGCGCGCGATCTCTTCCTGGTTGTGCGCGCGATCGGCCTTCGGCTGGAGCGCGACGTACACCTGGCCTTCGTCGACCGCGCCGGTCGTGCCGCCGATCGTCGTGTAGGTGTAGGCGACGCCCGGGATCGAGCGCGCGAGCGCGGCGACTTCCTCCGCCTTGCGGCTCGTGTACTCGAGGTTCGATCCCGGCGGCGTCTCGATCGGCACCTGGAACTCGGAGTTGTCCGAGATCGGGAAGAACTCGCCGCCGAGCAGGCCGAGCGCCGGCATGGCCAGCGCCACGACGAACGATCCGAGCGCGAGCGTCGTCATCGCGATGCGGTGCCGGAGCGCCCAGCCGATGACGTTCTTGTACCGGTCGGCCTGGTGATTGAACCAGACGTTGAATCGCGCGAGCGCGCGCGAGATCCAGGTGCGCTCCGCCATCGGCCGGTGCGGATCGGGCCAGTAGGCCGAGAGCATCGGGTCGAGCGAGAACGACACGAACAGCGAGACGAGCACCGAGCAGGCGATCGTCAGCGCGAAAGGCGCCATCCACTGCTGCGCGATGCCGCCCATGAACGCGATCGGCACGAACACGACGACGATCGAGAAGGTCGTCGCGGCGACCGCCAGCGCGATTTCCGACGTGCCCGTGTGCGCGGCCGTGTAATGGTCCTTGCCCATCTCGACGTGCCGCACGATGTTCTCGCGGACGACGATCGCATCGTCGATGAGGATGCCGATGGCGAGCGACAAGCCGAGCAGCGACATCGTGTTGAGCGTGAAGCCGCAGGCCAGGACCGCGACGAACGACGCGATGACCGAAACCGGCAGCGCCAGGCCGGTGATGACCGTCGACCGCCACGAGTTCAGGAACAGGAAGACGGTGAGCACCGTGAGGAGCGCGCCTTCGATGAGCGCTGCACCGACGCTCGCGACGGAGTTGGCGACGCGGCGGCCCGAGTCGCGCACGATGCTGATCGTCACGCCCGCGGGCAGCGTCGGACGAATGACCTCGACCTCGGCGCGGATCGCGTTGGCCAGCTCGGTCGTGCTGTAGCCCTTCGACTTCTTGACGTCGATGCCGACGGCTTCCTGGCCGGAGAAGAGCGCCTCGGTGCGGGGCTCCTCGATGCCGACGTGGACGTCCGCCACGTCGCCGAGCCGGACGAGCTTGCCGCCGCGATCGGCGACGACGAGCTGAGTGAAGGCTTCGGGCGTCTCGGCGCGGCCTTCGAGTCGGATCGTGCGTTCGTCGTTCACGCCGAGAATGCGGCCGACCGGCGCGGCCAGGTTCTGCGCCGCGAGTGCGCCGACGACTTCCGCCATGCTGACGTTGGCGGCCATCAGCGCGTCAGGCCGCACGTCGACCGTCATCTCGCGCGTGTGCGCGCCCGCTACCGTCACTTCGCCGACGCCCGTAATCGTGCGAAGCCGGCGCGTGATGCCGGGGTCGGCGAGCAGCGTGAGCTGGCCGACCGACAGCGTCTTCGACGCGAGCGCCAGCGAGACGATGGGGAAGTCGGTCGGGTTCACTTTCGTGAGCACCGGCTCCTTCATCTCGGGCGGCAGGTCGTTGCGAATCGTGTTGATCTCGTCGCGGATCTCCTGCGTCGCCTCCTGCAGATCCTTCTCGTAGTTGAACTCGACGAGGATCGTGGCGAAGCCGTCGAGCGAGTTCGACGTCACTTTTTTCACGCCGCTGATGCCCGAGACGGCTTCCTCGATCGGCTCGACGATCTCGCGCTCGACGTTGTCGGGCGACGCGCCGGGATACGGCACGGCGACGACGACCATCGGCACGGCGACGTCCGGGAACTCGTCGGTCTGCAGCAACACGAGCGACACGAGGCCGAAGACCACGATCGCCACCATGCTGACGATGGTGATGACGGGCCGTCGGATCGCGAAATCGGAAATCGTCATGATGAGAGCTCCTCGGCTGGCGTCGCCCGACGGCTAGCCGACCACCTTCACGGGCGTGCCGGCCGCCACGCCCTTCTGCGACCCGACGATGAGGACGTCACCTGGAGCGACGCCTTTGACCACTTCTACGTCCTCGGTGTCGTTCCGCCGTACGCCGAGCGTGACGGTCGCTCGCTCCGCCTTGCCGTCCTTCACGCGCGTGATCGTCGGCACCGCGCCCGTTTCGTCGACGGCCGCGAGCGGCACGACGACGCCTTCGCGCGTCGCGACTTCGATGCGTCCTTCGACGAACGCGCCCGCGATGAGCTTGCCGCTCGTGTTCGGCACCGAGACGAACACCGACACCTGGCGTGTCACCGGATCGGCCGACGGACTGAGCCGATCGACGCGGCCGACGAAGTCGCCCGCCACGCCGCGAATGGAGAAGTGCACGTCCGCGCCGCGGCGGACTTCGCCGATGCGATCCGACGGCACGAGCGCTTCGAGCCGCAGGCTGGACGGATCGACGATCGTCAGGATCTCGGTGCCGGGCGAGACGACGTCGCCGAGACTGGCGGGCCGCTCGCTGACGATGCCGGAGAACGGCGCTTTGACGGACGTGTCGTCGAGTTGTTGCCAGGCCGAACGTTCACGCGCGCGCGCCGCGGCGAGCTGCGCCTCGGCCGTGGCCGCGGCATTTCTCGCCTGCTCGAGGTCGCGCTCGGCGAGCGCGCCGCCCTTGACGAGGCTCTCGGTGCGCTGGAGTTCAGCATGGGCAACCGTCACCGCGCTCTCCGCGGATTTGACGGCCGCCTGCGACGAGGCGAGCGACGACTCGAGATCGCGCGACGAGATGCGTGCGATCTCCATCCCGGTGCGCACCGGCTCGCCGCGATCGACGGCGAGCGCCACGAGCGATCCGCCAACCTGCGCCCGCACCTTGGCTTCACGCGCGGGCGTGAGCTGGCCGGAGATGGTCGGTCCAGACGAGATGCGCGACACGGCAGCCGTGACGACGTTCTCTGGCGAGAGCTGCACGGTGGCCGACGAGGCAGCGCTGGCTGGCGGCACGTCGCGGCACGCGCCAACGGACAGAGCACCGGTGACGAGCAGGGCGCCGGCAACGACGACGGATGGTCTCAGGACAGGACGCATAAAGACTCCAGGAGCAGCGAAGCGCGCGACGGTCATTGAGTGGAAAGAGGAAGGCTGGGCAGGAGCGCCGCCCGCGCACGTGCGACCTGCAGGTCGCGTGCGGCTTGCGCGCGATTGGCCTGTGCCTGCTCGAGTGACAACCGGGAATCGTTCAGCTCGAGCTGCGTCGACAAGCCTTCGCGGTTGCGGAGCTCGGCGATTTGATAGGCGCGCTGCGCCTGCTCGACCGTGCCGGCTGTTGCCTGCCACGCGGCTTCGGCGGCCGATAGATCCTGCAGCGCGGTTGCGGCGTCGAGCACGGCCAGCTCGCGCGTCTGCTTGAGCTGGGCATTCGCTTCGTCGAGATCGGCGCGCGCCGTCAGTTCGTCCGCCTTCAGCTTCCGGCCGTCGAAGATCGGCACCTGCACGGACGCGCCGAGCGACCAGTTGGTGCGGAAGTCGCCGACGCCCGGGAACCAGCCATTGCTCGGATAACCGACGCGCGCATACGACGAGGTGACGGCGACCTGCGGCATGCGCTCGGCGCGGGCGACCGTGACGGCGGCATCGCGCACGTTCACGAGCTGCTGCGCCTGATCGACGACCGAGCGGCGAAGCGACGAGCCCGTGCGCTCGGCAACGGCCAGGCCGTCGGCGAACGGCGCGGGCGTCGCGAGCGTGTCCGCGTCGAGGTTCACGTCGAGCGCGAGCGGCGTGTCGGACGGCAGCTCGAGCAGTTGACGCAGGCGCAGATAGGCGATGTCGCGGTTCGCGCGGTTGCGGATCACCGCGGGACGTTCGTTGTCGCGCGCGACCTGCGCGCGGAGCAGCTCGAACTCTGGCTGGCGGCCGGCTTCGTAGGCGAGACGCGTCTGCTCGTAGGCCGCGGCAGCCTGCTCGTATCCGGACTCCGCGATCGCGACGAGCCGATCGCTGAGGGCTGCGTCGTAAAACGCTTGTGTCACCGTGAGCGTGACTTGCGCTTCGGTACCCGACGTCTGCAGTGCGGACATCTGGCGCGACAGATCCGCCTGTAGCATCTGCGCCTTGATTCGTCCGCCCGCATAGAGCGTCTGCGAGAAGGACAACGCGCCCTGGTAGATGTTGCGCTGGCCGAACGGCAGATCGCCGAAGTCCAGCATCGGACCGATCGCCCCGCAGCTCGCGGCGCGCTCGAGCTCGGCAACGCGTTCTTCGACGGGCCGCGACGGATCCACGTCGAGCGGCGCGCAGGGCGGCCCGACGGGTTGAAACGCGCCGCTGAATTCCGAGGCCAGCGTGCGGCTGTACGAGCCGTCGAAGCTCACCTGCGGAAAGCGCTGGCTGCGCGCACGCACCTGGTCGGCCGCGGCGCGCGACTCGCCGGCGCGGGCGATGTCGATCGGCTCGCTGTGGCCCGTCGCCAACTGGATCGCTTCCTCGAGCGTGAGGCGCTTGGCCGCGGTCGGCGCGGGGGCCGTGGACGCCGCCGGTGGCGGAGCCGGCGGCTGAGCAGCCGGTGTCTGCGCGGTGGCCTCGCGTCCGGCCAGCAACACGAAGCCGGCGGCGACGAGACGAACGATCGATGCACTCCTCATACAGCGTGTCCTCCGAGGGCCCGGATGTCGGGCGTCACGGTTTCGACGTGGATCGCCTCCAGCAGGAGATCCACGTAACGTTCGATCGAGTCGCGCACGCCGAGTGGATAGCGCGCGGGCATGGCATCGCGCCCCATCGCGTCGGCGAAGAGCGCGCCCATGAGCATCGCGGTCGCGACGCGTTCGTGCCAGGTGCCCGAGGCGAGTCCCAGCCGGCGCAGCCGCGACAGGTAATCCGCGAGCTCGTCCGCCATCCGCACCGACGCCTGCATGCCCGCCGAACAGTTGGCCGGGTACTCGGTGAACTCGGCCATCGAGCGCCGGATGAGGGCGCGGACCTTGTGCAGCGAGCGGTGGCGCGACCGGCACCAGGCGATGAGCTCGGCTCGCGGATCCACGGGCGTCTCGGGCAGCGTCGGCGCGGTGGCCTCACGGGCGAAGAGCTGGAAGGCCTCGTGCAGCAGCTCGTCCTTGCTCCGGAAGTGACGAAAGAGCGTGACCTCGTTGACGCCGGCCTCCTGCGCGATGCGCCGGGTCGTGGCGCCTCGGGTGCCGGTCTCGGCGAACACTTTCATCGCCGCTCGAAGGAGCGCGTGCCGTACATCCATCGTGATCGAAATTCAGAGGCCTCGCCGGCCGCCAGCGGTCTCGTGAAAGCAAGTGGTTACTTGCATCCTCGACCGCGTTCCGGCGTCGTCGTTCTCACTAGGACGCCATTTCTGGACAGTTTGTTCCTCCGCTTCACAAGAGCGCCCGTTCACATCGGCGAACGGCGCCGCCCGCCCGGTGAGCGGCGGAAGGAGAAGTTGGCGGGCAGGCGGATCAAGTTAGAAGTGGGAAGCCAGAAGTAAAAAAAGATGACACCGCAAGGCCCCGAGCGTAGCGAGGGTGCCGCAGCGCGTAGGCGCGGGGGTGGGGCCCCGCGCCACTGCAAAGAAGATGACAGCAAACGCGACAAAAACCTCACGCGAAGTCGCGAAGACGCGAAGGACATAGACAGGGACAGGCCCGAAGCCGCGCGCAAGGCGCGCGTGCTGAGGGCGGAGCGACGTCCGGCAGGCGCTGGGGGCGGGGCCCCAGCGCACTGCAAAAGAAGACGACTCGCTGCCAGCCGCCCGAGGGCCGGCGACAGTGCGGCCGGCGTCCGGGCGCCGTACTATGGAGACCGTGCAGCTCCGTCTGCCCTGGTCCACGCCGCCTGCGCCGCCGCGCGAGCCGCGGCACGTCGTCGTCGACGGCGTCGCGTTCGTGCTCGAGATCGCGCGGCATCGGCGCGCGCGGCGCTACGTGCTGCGCATGACGGACCGCGGGACACTCCGGCTCACCGTGCCGCGCGGGGCGTCGATTGCCGGCGGCGTGCACTTCGTCGAGCGCCAGGCGCGATGGATTCGGCGCGAGCGCGTCCGCCGCGCCGAACGCGCGGCAGCCTGGGGCGAGGGCACGCTCGTGTGGTTCGACGGTGAGCGCGTGCCGCTTTCGGTCGGGACCGACTCCGTGCGCCTGGCGTCCTTGGACATTCCGATCGCCGAGCGGACGGGCGACGTTCGGACGACGATCGAGGCGCACTTGCGCGGGATGGCCGCTCGCGAGCTTCCTGAGCGGCTGGCGTCACTCGCCGCGGCCGCGTCGCTCCACGTCGCGAAGATCGGCGTCCGCAGTCAGCGGACTCGGTGGGGATCCTGCTCGACGCGCGGCGTCATCATGCTCAACTGGCGGCTGATCCAATTGCCGCCGTGGGTGCGCGACTACGTGCTCTTCCACGAGCTCGCGCATCTTCGACAGCCCAATCACTCGCGCCGCTTCTGGCGCGAAGTCGAACGGCTGTGCCCGGACTGGCGGACCGCGGAGCGCTGGCTTCGTGCGCACGGGCGAGAAGTGTTGTAACTACCGCACCTCGATGCGCGTCCGCGCCGACGCGCCTTCCGCGTCGCGCACGACGATCTCGTGTCGGCCGCGCGCGAGCGGCCACTTCAGTGTCTCGTCGGCACGAGCCTCGCCGACGATCGTCCCGTCGATCGACCACGTCAGCGGCCCGCCGGCGCCGCCTCGCGCGTTCAAGCTCAACTGCTGAAATTGCGGCCGCAGCGTCGGGTCGATCAGGAACACGGCGCCGCCAAGCGGGCGACGAATCGTCAGCGGTTCGGCTGCGGCTTGGCGAGTGCGCTCTGCATCGCCGTGTGCCGGCGTCGCGACGTCCGCTGCTCTGACTTCAACGGGCGCGTCGTCTCGCGGGCCGTCCGGCGTTGCGAGTCCTTCAGTGCGCGCCCAGTCGCGAAACGCTTCCGGCCACACGGTGACGAGGCCGCGATCGGTGGCGTGATGCCAGGTGCAGTCGGGGATCACGGCGCCGGCTGGCATCCATTCGCTCACGCGCGTCGGGCAGGCGTCGGTCGCGCGCATGCCGGACATCGCGCACAGCTCGACGCGGTGGACGTCGGGCGTCGGCGCGAGAATCGGCCGTGTGTCGCCGACCGGCAGCGCGCCCTCGATGCGCTCGACGGCCGCCAGCATCACGGCGTGAAAGATCGGCCCCGCGCCCGTGATGCCCGACGACCCGCGCAGCGGCGTGCGATCGAAGTTGCCGACCCAGACGCCGACCGTCACGTCAGGCGTGTAGCCGACGACCCAGTTGTCGAAATAGGACTGCGACGTGCCCGTCTTCGCCGCGACGGGAAACGGAAAGTCGAGGCTGCCGCCGCGGCCGAAGGTGTACGCGCGCGCGTCGGCGTCCGACAGGATGTCGGTCAGCCAGAACGCGGTCCGCGCCGAGATGACGCGCTCGGCATCGGCGGCTGGACGCGGCGTCCCGTCGATCGCGCGGATCAATCGCGGGGCGATCCGCTCGCCGCCGCGCGCGATCATCGCGTAGCCGGCGACGAGCTCGTCGAGCTTGACCTCGGCGTTGCCGAGGGTGAGCCCGAGCCCGTAGTGCGCCGCGTTGGCGTCGAGCGACGTGAACCCGGCGCGGCGCAGCAGCCGCACGATGGCCGGCACGCCGACTTCCGACGCGAGGACGACGGCCGGCACGTTTTCGGATCCGGCGAGCGCGGCGCGTGCGAGCAGCGGCCCGCGGAAGATGCCGTCGTAGTTGCGCGGGCTGTACAGGACGCCCGGCGTCGCGGTCGCGAACTCCGACGGCACGTCGGCGAGCCGGTGTCCCGGCGTGAAGCCGCGCTCGAACGCGGCGGCATAAGTGAACGGTTTCAGCGCGGATCCCGGCTGGCGCGGCGTGACGACACCGTCGATCGCGCCGCCGTGGCCGGCGTCGAAGTAGTCGCCCGATCCTTCCCACGCGAGCCATTCGCTGGTGCGGTTGTCGAGGACCGCGACGGCGACGTTCGACGCGTGGTGCGCATCGAGCCCCGTCCGCGCGGCGTCGATGATGCCGTGGATCGTACGCTGCAAGGTCGCGTCGAGCGTGGTCTCGACGACGCGCGGATGGCCCTGGACCGAGGCGAGCACGCGCTCGACGAAGTGCGGCGCGAGGAGCGCCGTGGCTTCGTGCGTCAGCGTGAGGCGCTCGGCGAGCGCCGTCGAGAGCGCGGCGGGCGAGAGCCAGCCGTGCGCGGCCATGGCTTCGAGCACGCGCCGCTGGCGCGCTCGCGCGCGGGCCGGATCGCGCCACGGATTGAATCGGCCCGGCTGCTGCGGCAGCGCCGCGAGGAATGCGGCTTCCGCCGGCGTCAGCGTCGCCGCGGCGCGGCCGAAGTATGCCTGCGACGCGCGTTCGATGCCGGCGATCTGATTGCCGTACGGCGCGAGATCCAGATAGAGCGCGAGGATGTCGTTCTTGGACCGGCGGTGTTCGAGGCGAAGCGCGATGAGCGTCTCGCGCAGCTTCGCGCGCCAGCCGCGGCGCCGCGGGCCGGGCTCGAGTCGCGCGAGCAGCAGGTCCGCGACCTGCTGCGTCAGCGTCGAGCCGCCTTCGGCGAGCCGTCCGGCGCGCACGTCGTGCAGCGCCGCGCGTGCGATGGCGATCGGATCGACGCCCGGATGCGACCGGAAGCGCACGTCCTCGGCGGCCATTGTCGCGGCGGCAACGAAGGGCGGGATGCGCGACGCGTCGATGGGATCGCCGCGCAGCCCTTCGGGCGAGCGGGCCTCGTACAGACGCTCGCCGTAGCGATCGAGCACAACGGTCGACGGCGTGTCCGCGCGATCGAGCAGCCCCGCCGGCAGCGGACCGCAGCGAATCCACACCGCAGCCACCGCGACGAGCAGGACCGCCAGCACGATCGGCCAACGACGCACAAACGATCGCATCCATGCAGCGAATCGCGAGGCGGCCATGTCAGTCACTTCTGGCTTTTGGCTTCGAACTTCAAAGAGACCGTTTCAAAACCGGAGGCGGTAGGGCCTGTCGCCGGACAGCCCCAGGCCGTGCTCGCCCCAAACCACTCGCAACGGGAGTGGGCTTGCGCGCGCCCTGGGGCGCCCCGTCCGGCGCCACCCACCGCGAGAGGTTTTGAAACGCACGCCATTTGATCCGCCGTCGTCTTCAACGGATCACCATCACCGTCGTCGCCGCGCGTCCGGACACTTCCGGCGCGTACATCTCTTCGGCGGTCGTGCCAGCGGCGGTGAACGTCCCCGTCGTCGTCGCGCGCACCAGGTACGAGAACTCGTGCGGGCCTTCGCCGAGGCGCGTCGCGAACAGCGTGACGCGGTCGTCGAACTTCTCGACGTGATCGAAGCCGCCGTGCGCGAACCACCACTGCGGTTCGTCGCGGCTCGTCTCGATCGAGGCGTCCTTGGCGAGATCCGACGCGGTCGTCTGGAACCAACTGTCGATCGCTTCGACGCCGGCGGGCAGCGCGTCCGAGACGGCGACGTAGCGGCGTTCGACCGGCACGGTGATCGTCAGCGTCACGCGGATGAGATCGCCCGCGTTGAACGTCGTCGCCGCCGGTCCTGTCGTGCCGTCGGCTTCGGTGAAGCGTTCGTAGCGGCGCTCGACGCGCACGCCCTGATCGGACGCGGGCGGCGTGGTGGTCGGCTGGTATTGCAGCCGCGCTGCGTAATACAGACGTCCCGTGCCTTCGCGCGAGAAGACCAGATCGCGCTCGGCACCGGCCGGGATCTGGCGCAGAAGATCAGGCATTGCGAGCCGTACGTCATTCGACGTCGTCGATCGGTCGCGGAACGTCGCCGTGCCGATCGACCGATCGCCGATGGCGACCGTGGCGGTCATGTCCGGCGCTTCGGCTTCGAACGCGTGATAGTAGGCGACGAGCGCTTCGAGCGCGGTGGCGTTCTCCTGCGTGTTCGTCCAGCGGCCGTCTTTTCGCGCGCCGAGCAGCCAGCGGACGAGTCGCGGCACCATCGTTGGCGCATCGCCGCGGCGGACGAGGCCGTCGAGCACGACGGCCGTCGCGCGCGCGTTGCTGTTCCACACCCAGGCGAGCGCGTCCGCGTCGACTTCCTCGACGTGCGCCTGGTCGCCCTCGACGCGCAGCGCGTTCGTGATCCGCCGCACGATGTCGTCGTACCGCGCGCCGCGCGTGCTGGACGCGGCCATCGCATCGGCGAGATACGACACCGCGAAGATTGGCAGCCGATCCGCCATGCCCGTGAGGCGCGTGATGTTCGAGTCCTCGTTGCGTCCGTACTCGGCCAGCACTTTGACCGCGAACGCCTGACTGGCCGTCCAGACCGGCAACCATTGCGGCTGTCCGGGCGGCGCGGCCTGCTTCAACGACGCGTCGAGGAAATCGAGCGCGCCGCGGACCATCGGGTCGTCGGCGGCCGGACCCGACGAGGCGGTCACGCGCATGACGTGCAGCACGTACGCCGTCAGATACGCGTTGCCCGTCTGGCAGCTTCCGGCCCAGTAGCCGAAGCCGCCGTCGCCGCATTGATAGCGCGAGAGATCGCTCAGGAGCGCGCTTGCGCGCTGGCGCGCGTCGGCGGGTGTGACGCCAGCCATCGGGAACGTATCGCCGAGATCGGACGCGAGCCACAACGCGAGCGCGGCGGACGCTTTCTGCTCCGCGCAGGCGTAGGGATAGTCGATGACGTAGCGTGCGCCTTCGTCGAGGCCGACGAGCGCCGTCGACGCGAGACGCACGTCGAGGCCGCCCGTGCCTGGCGCGATGCCGGCGGGGACGGCGAGCTGTTCGACCGCGCGGCCATCGGTGTCGCCGAAGGCGCCGCGCACGTCGATCGGCGCCGGCGCGTGAATCGGGATCGTTGTCTCGAACGCATCGGATTCGCCCGCGAGCGCGACGGTCATCTGCACGCGCGCGGTGCCCGTGCCGTGCGTCGCGGCGTCGAAGCGAATCGGCGCCGTGGCGCCTGCTCCGACCGGGACGGTCTGTGTCGTCGCGCCATCGAACGCGACGAGCGCCGGGTCGAGACTGCGGATCGTCACCGTCGCCTGTCCGCCGGTCGAGAGCGTGTTGGTGACGACGCCGGTGAAGGCGGCCTTGTCGCCGTCGGTCAGAAAGCGCGGGAAGGCCGCGATGAGCGTGACGGGCTTGGTGACCGTGATCTCGGCCGTGCCCGATCCGAAGCGCGACGCCGCGTCGCCGGCCACCGCCATGATGCGGTAGGTCGTGAGCGACTCGGGCAGCGCGACGTCACGCACGGCATGACCGCTCGCGTCGGTCTCGACCGATCCGAGCCAGAAGGCGAGCGGGCGGAAATCGCGGCGGAACGTCCCTGCGCCGTCTTCTCGTCCACCACCACCGCCTTCACCGCTGCCCTTTGGCGTGAGGACGCGCCGGCTGACGATGCGCTGTCGGTTGTCCTCGTTCATGACCTGCAGCGCCTTTTCCTGATAGACCGCGTGCAGCAGGTCAGGCGCGTCGTAGCCGGTGAGCGAGAGCACGCCGTAATCGACGGCCCAGAGCGTGACTTCCGCCGCCGCAGGTCGATTCGCGGCATCGGTGACGTCGACGCTCACGTGCGCGCGGTTGTCCGGCCGGTACTCGCGTCGATCCGCGCTGACCTGGAGGTCCAGTCGTTTCGCCGCGTCCTCGACCTTCAGTTCCGCATAGCCCAGGCGGAACGACGGCTTGCCCGGATCGGCGCCGTCGGCCCCCGGATCGTTCGACGTGCGGCCACGGATGAGGAGGACCGACACGTATACGTTCGGGATGTCCGCTTCGGTGATCGGTACTTCGACGGTTTGTTGCGTCGACGTCAGATCGAAGCGACGATACTGACGAACGCCTTCGCGCTCGACGGTCAGGAGCGCGGTCGCCGACTCCCACGGCGACTCGATCATGATTCGCGCCGTGTCGCCGGGCTTCCACGTCGTCTTTTCCGGCTGCAGATCGATGCGGTTGTGGTCGTAGCGCTGCCACGCGGTGTAACCGGTGCCGAGGCCGTAGAACGACGTCTCGGTCTTTGTCGTGTGTCCGGCCGCGTCGCGCGCGACGGCCGTGATGACGTAGTAGCCGCCCGCCGGCACCGGCACGTGCAGCGCGACCGGCGCGTCGGCGGACTCGAGCGGCCACTCGCCGGCTGGCGTGCGCACTTCCTCGGTGTCCCACGTGTAGAAGCCGCCGCCTTCGGCGCGGCGCACGCTGTTCCACTCGATGCGCGTCAGCGTCACGGTGATGGGCACACCCGCCACCGCGTGTCCCTCGAGATCCGCGGCGACCACATCGACGTCGGTGCCCGTCGCCACGTCGGCGAAATACGCGGACCGGCGCACGCCGACGTACCACGGCGCCGGGTGTACGACGACCGATGCGCGATTGGCGAGGTGCTGGCGCGAGACGTCCTCGACGTCGCCTTCGAGCGTGTAGCGGTACGGCCGGTCGACGCCGGTTGCCGACGCCGCGGTGACCGCGAGCCGCCCCGACGCGTCGAGGGTGCCGTCGCCGCCCGCGATGCGCTGGCTCGCGTCAGGCTGGTCCGGCGAGTAGCCGAACGCGTAGCGCGCTTCGGGATAGCGCTCGGTGATGGCGGCCGGGACGCTGGGCTCCGGCTCGCGCGTGATGGACCAACGCACCGGCCGATCGCGCATCGCGCTTCCGAAGAGATAGCGCGCGTCGATCGTGCCGGCGAGCGCCGCGCCCGCGACGGGCGTGCCGGCGCCGAGCGTCGCGTCGACGCGAAAATCCGGCCGGCGGTAGGCGGCGACGAGGAACGTGCCGTTCACTTCGCGCAGCCAGTCGGCCTGCGTGCGCGGCTGCTGCGCGTTCGCATCCGACGAGTCGACGGTGCCGGGTAGCAGCGCGCGGATCGTGTAGCTGCCGAGCGTGCCGGTGGCGGGCACCGTCCACGTCCACTCCGCGCTGCTCCAGCGGTTGAGCGTGACCGTGCGGCGATCGACTTCGCGGTTGCGGCTGTCGGTCACGCGGATGTCGATCGTCGAGCCGGCGGGCAGCAGCCGGATGCCGTTCGGCGTGTCAGTCCGTACGATCGCCTTCGCGTGGATGTCGTCGCCCGGCCGGTACACGCCGCGATCGGTGAACACGTCGCCGCGCAGGACGTCGTTCGCTTCCCACAACTGATACGACTGGCCGAAGTCCCACGGCTGAATGCCTTCGTTCCAGTCGGACGCGACGTACGCGACGTCGCCGTTCTTCTCCGCCATGACGACGAACGAGAGCTCGTACCAGTTGTCGGGCTGGCGCAGCGGAAGCGCCGGCGCCATGACGACGCCGTCCGCGCCCGTTCGTCCGCGCCAGAGCACGCGGTTGTCCGTGTTGACGATCGTCACGTCGGCGTCGGCCACCGGCGTGGCGTTGTCGAGGCGCGTGACGAAGACGAGCGTGGACTGCGGACTGTCCTTCACGCTGATGCCGAGGTTCGTGACCTGGACGACCGTCGAGCGGTCCGCGTCCGCGGGCCGCACGGCGCGCTCGGACTGCGCGATCGGCTGTCCCGGCCGCACGCCCGCCCACACGAGGCCCGTGCCGTTCCGAAGCGCCGGCGTCAGATCGATTCCGTACGCCTGGATCGCGTCGGGCGTGACCGTCAGTCGCCGCGCGGTTCCCGCGCCTGGCGGCACGTCGCGAAAATCGTTTTTGCCGAGCGCGACGATGCGTGGGACGAGATCGCCGGGCGCGACGCGCTGCAGCCACTGTGTGACGTCGCGGAAGTTGCGCGCCGAGAAGGGCAGCAGCGGGCCGCCGGTCGTCTCCCACACGCCGTGACCGTCGCCGAAGCTCGTGAACGCGCGCTCGTGCCACGTCTCGACGAGGCCGGTCCAGGGGTAGCCGAGCGTCTGGCCGTCGGGCGCCGTGAGCGACGGATCGAGGCGATACGCGTACGTCGTCGCGGGCGGCTGCCGCTCGTACCCGGCGTCTTCGAGACTGAGCGATGCGGACCGATCGAGCGACGTCGCCGGGACGGTCGTTTTCCGCGCCACGGCGCGCTCGTGCGCCGGGTCGGTGACGTCGGTCACGGTCAGCGCCGCCGCGAAGGCCGACGTCGCGATCTCGCGCGAGAACTGCAGTCCGTTGTAGCCCGACGGATCGCACGTGCGCTGACAAGCGAATCCCGTGGCGAAGAACACTGGTGTGAGCTCGGCCGTGGCCGTCTGCGCACGCGGTGGATGTGCGGGACCTTCGACGCCCGCGACACCGGCATCGATCGTCAACTCCATCCACGTCCCGGCCGCCGGCGCCGTCGTCGTCTCGAGCACGAGGCGCGTGTCGGCGGGTGGGAATTGCTGTCGATCCCAGTCGGCGGCGGCGCGAAGTCCGACGGCGTCCGTTCGCGCGGCCGCACGTGTGGCAGCCGCGACCTTGTCGTCGAATCGCCGCACGCCATCGGGATCAGCGGCCTGGAGGCGCGCGCGGTCGCGGGCCGGCAGCGCGGGCACGTCCCAGTCGTGCGGCTGATAGCGCAGGCGCGCGTGAGCGAGGAGCGCGTCGACGTCGACGCGTTGATTGAAGTCGAGGACGAGCACGACCGGCCGATCGAAGCGCCCGTCGCGGCGATACCACTGCATCGACGTGAGCTTCACGGTTGGCGTCGTGAAACGGAAAACATACGGGGCCGCGAGCGAGTGGCCCGAGGCGCTCGTCACTGATGCGTCGATCGTCACCGTGTAGGTCGTCGAGGCGGGAAGCGGCGTCGATGGATCCGGCGTGAGGATCAGCATCGTCGTGCCCGACCAGCGATAGGCGCCGGTGATGGCCGGCGTGATGTGGATCCACGCAGGCGTCGGATGTTCCGGAATGCGGCCGAGCGCGACCATAGGCTCCGAGAAGATGACGCGGATCTCGTTGGCGTCCGATCGTTCGTTCACCTCGCCATTGGGCGCGGCATTGACGACCGTGAGTGCGGGCGGCTGAGTGCGGACGACGACGGTCGCGGCGGCGAGCGCGACGACAGTCAGCAGCAATCGGGCGTATCGGCGCATGCGGAAGCCTCGGCGCGTCCAGTGTAGATCCCTCGCTGGCGCAGCGGCCGCTGCGGGGCATATTCCCCGGCGCCTGGGGAAAGTTCACCGGCGCCTTCGGGCCGCGCGACAGAATCGCGCGTGGATTTGGGCGGCACCAGCCTTGCACTTCACGAAAGCGGCGGGTTGCGACACGCCTGTCGCCTGTTCTTCTCGAGACCGATGCCGCTCGGGAAGAATCGCGAAGGCCGACCTCCCCCGGCGTGACCTCATCACCGCGCGAGACGCACGCGTCTCGGGCTGCTGTGCCGGCACGGTCGCATCCGCCGCTTCCTTTCTTAAATCTGACTGTGAAGCCCCGACCCTTCAGGGTCGGGGGAGTATTTCTTTTGCAGCCGCGCGCGGCGCACGGCGCGTCGTCGTGCAAAGCGGTCGGCCGGCGTTTTCATTTCTACAGATTTGTGGAAAGGCTGGATGCCTTTTCCGCAACTTTGTTGTCTTTGAGCATTTTGCTGCGATCGCCCGTCAAAATTGTCGGATCCGTCGCTGGCGAACTCTTTACTTTTGATCGCTTCTGTACAGAATAAGATTCCATCCGGCCGGGGCGGCCGGCGGCATAGTTCAGTCACTCTTCCTGAGGAAGGAATGCGACCCATGGGATCGTCAGCTCTCCAAGAGGCCAGCAAGAGCATCATTGAATGGGGCAGGACCGCGGGGCGATCCGCGACGGCGCTGCCGCGTGCCACCGAGATCTTCGGAT
>DASZOV010000169.1:0-5126 GCA_035550595.1 Vicinamibacterales bacterium | reverse complement strand
CCAGGATCTCTTCAACTACGACTTCCGCCGCACCGAGCGGTGCATCATCCCGTATGCGACGCAGGAGGGCGAGATCAGCTTCTGCGCCTACAACACGGGCATCGGCTGGCGGAACATCATCGAGAAGATGCACATGACGGCCACGCTCACCAAGTGGTACGACGAGCACGGCCGCCACGAGATCTTCGCCGGCGGCAAGGCGGTCGGGCTCGACTCGACGTCGCACTCGCTCGCGCTCGATCCGGAGGCCGTGGCCAAGGGCAAGCAGACCGACCTCGACGAGAAGGGCATCGCCAAGAACGCGCGCGAAGAGAAGCTCCGCGCGCGCAAGGCGCAGCAGGAGAACCAGCGCATGGCCGAGCTCTACCGTCAGGTCGTCCTGAAGGAGCCGAAGCCCGCGCTCGCGACCGGCCTGCAGATCCAGGGGCTCAAGTCCGCCCGCAAGGACGAGACCGAGGCGCCTGCGAAAGAAGACGTCCTCGCGCACTGAGCGCGATACGCCAGCACCACCGAGCGCCACGGGCCGGGCGGCAATGCCGTCCGGCCCGTGGTGTGTACGGGATATGATGCCGCCTCCAAGGAGGGGGCCCGCTTGTGGACTTGAGACAGCTTGAAATCTTGCGGGCGGTTGCCGACACGGGGTCGTTCACCGCGGCCGGGCATCAACTGCACCTGTCGCAGTCGGCCGTGAGCCGGCAGATCCTGGTGCTCGAAGAGGAGCTCGAAGAGCAACTCTTCCTGCGCGTCGGCGGCAAGATCCGGATCACCCCCGCCGGCACGACGCTGCTCGCGCTCAGCCGGCGCGTGTTCGAGGACATCGAAGAAGCCAAGGCCGCGATCCTCGAGAGCCGCCGCACGCTCGGCGGCACGCTGCGCCTGGTCGGCGGCATGACGGTCTGTCTGTACGTCTTCCCGTCACTCTTGAAAGAGTTCCGTCGCGTCCACCCCGGCGTCGACGTCAAGCTGACGACGGGCGCCACGCCTCGACTCATTCGTCAACTGCGCACGGGCGGAGCCGACCTCGGTCTGCTGACGCTGCCCATCGACGACCCGAGCCTCGCGACCGAGTCGGTCATCCGCGAGGAGCTGCTGCTCATCACCGCGCCCCAACACCCGCTCGCACGCAAACGCCAGATCACGCCGCAGGACCTGCTCCGGCAGCCGTTCGTCCTGTTCGAGCCCGGCTCGAACAGCCGTCGCGTCATCGAGGAGTTCTTCGTCCGCGAACAGATCGAGCCGAAGGTGGTGACCGAGACCGAGAACGTGGAGATCATCAAGGCGCTCGTGCGGGTGCGGATGGGCATCGCGATCGTGCCCTACCAGGCCATCGCGCGAGAGGTGAGCGCCGGCCAACTGTTCTGCGCGCGCATCGCCGGCCAGAAGCTGTTCCGCGAAACGGGCTGGGTCCATCCAAGAGCGACCCGGCTTCCGCGCGCGGTGCAGGAGATGCGTCGGATCCTCGAGGAGCTGAGACCGAGGCTGAAGCTGCACCCTGGGGAGTGAAAAGCGCTGGACAAGCTTAGAGTGCGTTTCAAAACTTCGAACTTCGAACTTCGAACGAATGGGGCGCCTTCGGCGCGTCTTTTCAGTTTTGAAACACGCTCTTGGAAGTTAGAAGGTTGAAGCCAGAAGCCAGAAGTGGGTTCCGGGTTCCCCCTGGGTCTGAAGACCCAGGGCTCCACGACACACGAGACACGACACACGACGCACGACACTGGTCAGTCTAGAAGTTCGAAGCCGGAAGCCGACGACCACGCGAACCTGGAACCTCGAACCTGGAACCCGGGCCCCCGCGCGCCGAAGGCGCGCGAAGAACCCGGAACCCGGGAACCCGCGCGTCCGAAACGCACCGCGCGGCGAACCTCGGAACCCCGGCGCGGCGCGCCGAAGGCCGCGCCCGCGCGGAACCCGGAACCTCCTCGAACCTTGAACCCTGGAACCCGGAACCGACCCGCGCCAGAACCTGTACGCATAACCCCAATCTCCAAATTCCGTTCGGTACTTCGCGGGTGGTTGGTGCATAAAAGGCTGTGGACTACCGAGGAGCACCATCTCGTCAGGGCCTCTACGATCCACGCCATGAGCACGATGCCTGCGGCGTGGGCTTCGTCGTGCACATCAAGGGGCAGCGCTCGCACGACATCGTGAGCCAGGGGTTGCAGATCCTCGTCAACCTCCAGCATCGCGGCGCGTGCGGCTGCGAGGTCAACACCGGGGACGGCGCGGGCATCCTCCTGCAGATGCCGGACCGGTTCTTCCGCAAGGAAGCGGACCGGCTGGGCGTCGCCCTGCCGCCCGAGCGCGGCTACGGCGCGGGGCTCGTCTTCCTGCCGCGCGACGCCGATGCGCGCGCCCGTGTGCGTGCGCTCTTCGAGACGATCGTCGTCGAGGAAGGGCAGATTGTCCTCGGCTGGCGCGACGTCCCGACCGATGACGCGACGCTCGGCCCGAGCGCGGTCGCCGTCGAGCCCGTGTTCCAGCAGATCTTCGTCGGCCGCGGCCCCGCGCTCGCGCCCGCTGGTGCGTCGGCCGAGGGCGATGCGGCCTTCGAGCGCAAGCTCTACGTCATCCGCAAGCGCTTCGAGCACGCGGCCGACGCGCTCGAGGGCCAGGGCGCGCGCGACGTGTACGTCGTGAGCCTCTCGTCGCGCACGTTCATCTACAAGGGCATGCTGACCGGCGTGCAGCTCGGCGCGATGTTCCCGGATCTGTCCGATCCGGATCTGCAGTCGGCGCTCGCGCTCGTGCACCAGCGGTTCAGCACGAACACGTTCCCGTCCTGGCCGCTCGCACACCCGTACCGCTACGTCGCCCACAACGGCGAGATCAACACGCTGCGCGGCAACATCAACTGGATGAAGGCGCGCGAGGCGCTCGTCGCCTCCAACGTCTTCGGCGACGATCTGCAGAAGGTGCTGCCGATCATCCGCGAGGGCGGCAGCGACACGGCGACGTTCGACAACGTGCTCGAGTTCCTCGTCATGTCGGGCCGCTCGCTGCCGCACGCCATCCTGATGATGATCCCCGAGCCGTGGAGCGGCCATCAGGAGATGAGCCCCGAGCGCCGCGCGTTCTACGAGTTCCACGCCTCGCTCATGGAGCCGTGGGACGGACCGGCGTCGATTGCGTTCACCGACGGTACCGTCATCGGTGCCGTACTCGATCGCAACGGCCTGCGGCCGTCGCGCTACGTCGTGACGACCGACGATCTCGTCGTGCTCGCGTCGGAGACCGGCGTCCTCGACATTCCGGTCGATCGCATCCGCGCCAAGGAGCGCCTGCACCCCGGCCGCATCCTCCTCATCGACACGGCCCAGGGCCGCATCGTCGACGACGCGGAGGTGAAGGATGGGTTGGCGAAGGCCGCGCCGTACGGCGAGTGGCTCGCCGAGCACCTCATCGCGATCGAAGAGCTGCCCGATGCGCCGGACGTGCCGCTGCCCGATCCCGACACGGTCACGCGGCGGCAGGAGGTTTTCGGCTACACGGACGAGGATCTGAAGTGGCTCGTCGGTCCGATGGCGAGCCGCGGCGAAGAGCCCGTCGGGTCGATGGGCAACGACGCGGCGCTGGCCGTTCTGTCCGATCGGCCGCGTCTGCTCTACGACTACTTCGCGCAGCTCTTCGCGCAGGTCACCAATCCGCCGCTCGACGCCATCCGCGAGAAGCTCGTGACGTCGATGGAGTCGACGATTGGTCCGGAAGGGAACCTGCTCGCGCCCGGCCCCGAGTCGTGCCGGCAGATCAAGATTCCGTATCCGATCCTCGACAACGATCAGTTGGCGAAGCTGCGGCACGTGCGCGCGGCCGGGTTCTCGTCGGTGACGCTGCCGATGCTCTTCGACGCGAGCGAGGGTGGCGACGGGCTCGAGCGCGCGATGACGACGCTCCAGGCCGAGGCCGAGCGGGTCGTCCGCGAGGGCGCGAACGTCGTCATCCTTTCGGATCGTGGCGTGAGTCCCGAGGCCGCGCCCATTCCGAGCCTGCTCGCCACGTCCGGCGTGCACCATCACCTGGTGCGTACGGGCCTTCGCACGAAGTGCGCGCTCGTGGTCGAGTCAGGCGACGCGCGCGAGGTGCACCACGTCGCGCTGCTCGTGGGCTACGGCGCGGGCGCGGTGAATCCGTACCTCGCGTTCGAGACGCTCGACGACATGATCCGCGCCGGCTCGCTCGAGGGGCTCACGCACGGCGAGGCCGTCACCGGGTACATCAAGGCGCTCAACTACGGCATCCTCAAGGTGATGTCCAAGATGGGCATCTCCGCGCTGCAGAGTTACTGCGGCGCGCAGATCTTCGAGGCCGTCGGCCTCGACGCGTCGGTCGTCGACCAGTACTTCACCTCGACGGCCTCGCGCGTCGGCGGCGTGGGGCTCGACGTGATTGCGGAAGAGGTGCGTCGCCGGCACGCGCGAGCCTACGCACCGCGCGCGGCGGCCGTGCCCGATCTCGATCCCGGCGGCGACTACCAGTGGCGGCGTGACGGCGAGTACCACCTGTTCAATCCGGACACGGTGTTCAAGCTGCAGCACGCGACGCGCAGCGGGCAGGAGGCGATCTACCGCGAGTACGCGACGCTCGTGAACGACCAGAGCCGCAAGCTCGGCACGCTGCGCGGGCTGTTCACCCTGCGGCCGGCCGACACGCCCGTGCCCATCGACGAGGTCGAGCCGATCGAGTCGATCGTCAAGCGCTTCGCGACGGGCGCGATGTCGTACGGCTCGATCAGCCAGGAGGCGCACGAGACGCTCGCCATCGCGATGAACCGCCTCGGCGGCAAGTCGAACAGCGGCGAGGGCGGCGAGGACCCGGCGCGGTACAAGCTCGACGCCAACGGCGACTCGCGCCGGAGCGCGATCAAGCAGGTGGCCTCGGCGCGCTTCGGCGTGACGAGCGAGTACCTCGTCAACGCCGACGACCTGCAGATCAAGATGGCGCAGGGCGCCAAGCCCGGCGAGGGCGGCCAGTTGCCCGGGTTCAAGGTGTACCCGTGGATTGCCAAGGTGCGACATTCGACGCCCGGCGTGGCGTTGATTTCGCCGCCGCCGCACCACGACATCTACTCGATCGAGGACCTGGCGCAGCTCATCTACGACCTGAAGAACGCCAACGACCGCGCGCGGATC
>DASZOV010000168.1:0-6152 GCA_035550595.1 Vicinamibacterales bacterium | reverse complement strand
CGCGGGGGTGGGGCCCCCCGCGCGACGGCAAAAAAGATGACGCCGAGGCGACTTGAGCGATGATGGACGCCGTCATGGCCCGTCCGCGGCGCGAGGCCGCGCCTGCCGATCCGACGCCGCTGCCGGCGGCGGTTGTCGGTTATCTCCGTCACCTGGAAGTCGAGCGGCGGATGGCGGCGAATACCGTCGAGTCGTACGGCCGCGATCTCCGGCGGCTCGCCGATTACGCGCGCGAGATCGATCGGCCGCTCACCTCGTTCACGCGTGCCGATCTCGAAGCGTTCGTGCGCGACCAGATGGCGTCGGGCCTGTCGGCGGCGTCGACCGCGCGGCTCGTTGCCGCGACTCGCAGCTTCTTCAAATTCCAGCGCATCGTGGGCGCCGCGACCGTCAATCCGGCCGACGACCTGCACGCGCCGCGCGCGTTGCGGCCGCTGCCGAAGTTCCTCTCGATCGACGACGTCGACGCGCTGCTCTCAGTGCCCGATGTCACGACGCCCCTCGGCCTGCGCGACCGCGCGCTCATCGACGTGCTGTATGCGACGGGCCTGCGCGTCTCCGAACTCGTCGGGCTTCGTCTCACCGACGTCCGCCTCGACGACGGCTACCTGCAGTGCATGGGAAAGGGCGGGAAGGCGCGCATCGTGCCGCTCGGGGATCAAGCCGTCGCGTGGGTTCGGCGGTACCTCGCCGAGGCGCGATCGGGACTCGTGCGGCGGCGCGAGAGCCCATGGCTCTTCGTCAACGCGCGCGGCGCGCGATTGTCGCGCGTCGGGTTCTGGAAGCGGCTCGCCGCGTACGCGCGGCGCGCGGGCATTCGCGCGCCGGTGAGTCCACACGTCCTGCGCCATTCGTTCGCGACGCATCTGCTCGAGCGCGGCGCCGATCTGCGCGCCATCCAGATGATGCTCGGCCACGCGGATCTGTCGACGACCGAGATCTACACGCACGTGCTCGAGGCACGGTTGCGGCAGGCCTACGACGCGTTTCATCCGCGATCGTGACGCGCGGTTTGACCGCATCTCGAAGGGTCTGGTACCGTTAGCTGTTTGGCAGGCGCGGGAGCCGCCTGCCGGTGAGGAGTTGTTCCATGGGGCGCACCGGCCGCCATCTGTTCACGTCCGAGTCAGTCACCGAAGGTCATCCCGACAAGATTGCCGACCAGATTTCCGATGGCGTCCTCGACGCCGTCATGGCGCAGGATCCGACGGGCCGCGTCGCCTGCGAGACGCTCGTCACGACCGGTCTCGCCATTGTCGCGGGCGAGATCACGACGACCGGCACGCTCGATTACCAGCGCATCGTCCGCGACGTCATCCGCGACGTGGGCTACACGCGCGCCAAGTTCGGGTACGACTGCGAGACGTGTGCCGTGCTCTCGGCCATCCACGAGCAGTCGCGCGACATCGGACAGGGCGTCGACACGGGCGGCGCCGGCGACCAGGGCCTGATGTTCGGCTACGCCTGCCGCGAGACCGAGGAACTGATGCCGCTGCCGATCATGCTGGCGCACAAGCTCGTGCGCGGTATGTCGGAGCTGCGCCGCGCGGGCACGGTGGACTACCTCCGTCCGGACGGCAAGTCGCAGGTAACGGTCGAATACGACGGGACGAAACCAGTGCGCATCGACGCGGTCGTGCTCTCGACGCAGCACAGCCCCGACGTGACCCAGGACGACATTCGCCGCGACCTCATCAAGCACGTCGTCACGCCGATCATCCCGGCGGCGATGATGGACGAGAAGACCAAGATCTACGTGAACCCGACCGGCCGCTTCGTCACGGGCGGACCGCAGGGCGACGCCGGCGTCACCGGCCGTAAAATCATCGTCGATACCTACGGTGGGTACGCGCCGCACGGCGGCGGTGCCTTCTCGGGCAAGGATCCGACGAAGGTCGATCGGTCCGCCTGCTACATGGCGCGTTACATCGCGAAGAACGTCGTCGCCGCCGGCCTGGCCGACCGCGCGATGGTGCAGCTCGCCTATGCGATTGGCGTCGCCGATCCGGTGTCCGTCCTGATCGAGACCGACGGCAGTGGCAAGATCGCCGACGAGAAGCTCACCGAGCTCGTGCGCGCGCACTTCATGCTGACGCCGCGCGGCATCATCGACGCGCTCGATCTGCGCCGGCCGATCTACCGGAAGACGGCGGCATTCGGCCACTTCGGCCGGAACGAACCCGAATTCACGTGGGAGCGGACCGACAAGGCCGCTGCCCTGAAGTCGGCCGCCGGGCTGTAACACTCCACGTCCTCACACGGCAGGCGGTTCGTCCGCGTCCGCGGAAAGCCGCCTGCCGACATCCTGCAAGAACGCGTCAACTTCGAACTCAGAACTTCGAACTTCGAAACGGGTGCTCCAGATCGCGTGTCTGGCTTCCGGCTTCGAGCTCCGAACGAGCGTGCTTCAACGATCGAAAGGACGCGCCGAAGGTGCCTCGTCCATTCGAAGTTCAAAGTTCGAAGTTCAAAGTTTGACGCGGCGCTTCTCACCCTGTCAGGTCCTCACGGTCAGCGTCATGTACGCGGCGATTGCGAGGAAGAGTAGATTCGCCGCCCACGCGGCAAGGACTGCCGGCATCAGTGCGGCTTGACCGATGGCGATGAAGAAGCTGTTCACGAGCCAGTACGCGGCACCGAGGATGATCGCCAGGCCGACGCCGTAGAGTGCGCCGCGGCGTCCGGTCGTCACGCCGAACGGGATGCCGAGCAGCGTCATGACGACGGCGACGAGAGGGAAGGCGATGCGCTCCTGCAGCGTGACGCGCGAGTCGGCGAGGCTGAATCCGCTCGCCGCGAGACGCGCGATGTGCTGGCGCAACTCACCAAAGGTCATCAGATCGGTCGCCTGATTGCGGACGCTCGAGAGCTTGTCGGGCGGCACGAGCGCCAGCGGCCGGACGCCGAACGCGTCGCGCGTGACTCCCGACGCGGCGAACTGCTGCGTCCAGCCGCGTTCGCCCTGCCATCCGCCGCGCCGGTACGTCACGCGATTGGCGAAGGTGTGGCTCGCGAGCCGGTAAGGCGATTCGGCAATCGTGAAGACGGACAGGCCGTGCAGCGTCCGCTGCGCCGGGTCGTAGGCACGGTAGTAGTAGATGCGGCCGCGGTCGGCGAACCAGTTCTCGTTCTCGAGCGTGTTGATCGTGTGCGGCGGCAGGCCCCGAATTTCGTCCTCGAGCACGTCGGCGTGGTGATTGGCGCGTGCGAGCACGCGATCGCCCAGCACGAAGAGCCCGCCGCTCCAGATGAGCGACAGGAGCAGCACCGGCACCGCGATGCGGTACAGGCTGACCCCGCATGCCCGCATCACGACGAGCTCGCCCGTCCGCGTCAGGCCGCCAATCGTCGCGAGCGCGGCGACGAGTGTCGCCATCGGCACGACGTAGGCGATGAACTGGGGCGTCGAATAGTAGAAGTACTGCGCGAGCATCCAGCCATCGGCCTGGCCTTTGAAGAGCCGCTCCGATTTGTCGATGAACGTCCCGATGTAATACAGACCGAGCAGCCCGACGAAGGCCAGGAGCACGACGTTCACGTACCGCCGGCCGACGTAGAGGTCGAGCAGCCGCGGGCGGGGGAGGTTGAACTCGGGCAGGCGGATGACGAGCACGGTACGCGGTGCGGTCGCGGTCGCGCCAAGAGGATCGGTTCGACGACGGGGGAGTCGGAGCCAGCCCGGCCAGGACAGCGTGACCTCACCGCCGACCGAGCGTGTCCGCCAATAGAGCGCCGCAATCCCCGCGATGCCGAGAACGATGTCCGGCACCCAGCGGGCCCATTCGGCGGGGAAATGTCCGCCTTTGGTCAGGTTCTGGAAAAGCGCGAAGAAGCCGTAATAGGCGAACAGCACGCCGATGCCGAGGGCGAACCCGCCGAGCTTGCCGTCCTTGCGTGTGTGGACGCCGAGCGCGAGTCCAAGGAGCGCGAACACCGGACAGGCCACCGGGAACGAGAACATCTGGTGGCGCTGCATGATCTCCGGGTGCGGCGAGATGCCGGCGGCGCGTTTGGCGGCCTCGGCCTTTCGGAGCTCGGCAATCGACATCTCGGCCAGCCCCCGGCCGATGTCCGGGGTGCCGAACACTGACGTCGCCGGGATCTGGACGCGGAAGTCCTTGGCGTGGGACGTGTCGTACACGCCGTCTTCTTCGCCCGGCAGGTACCGTACAGAGTCACCGGGCAGCACGATCGCGACCTGCCGGTGCTCCGGATCCAGTTCGAGATATCCCCGATCCGCCAGGGTCACGATTGGGCGCCCCGGCTGGGTCGTGTCGGCCAGGAGGACGTCGGTCCAGCCACCACCCGGAGCGCTGTCGCGGACGTAGAGCACCTTTCCCGGAAACCCCTCGTAAAACAAGCCGGGCTTGATGTCGGCCTCGCTGCGCTGGGCGACGAGCTTGTAGGTCTCCACGAGAAACCGCTGGTTGGCGTTCGGCACCAGGTACACGAGGACGTACATGTCCGCGACGCCGCACACGAGCGCGAACAGGAGGATCGGCCGCAGGAGCCTGACGGGGCTCGCGCCGCACGCCAGGAGCGCGACGATCTCACGGTCGCCGGAGAGTCGTCCCATCCCCATGAGCAGCCCGGCCAGGAACGCCATGGGAATCGTGACGCCGAGCGCCTGCGGCAGGAGCGTCAGGAGAAGGAACCCGACGGTCGGGATCGGGACGCCCTTGGCCAGCAGGTCCTGGGCGCGCTCGAGCATCGGCTTGACCTGCAGGAGGAACGTGAACAACCCGAGCGCCAGGAAGAACGGCGGCAGGCACTCACGAATCAGGTAGCGATCGAGCGTTTTCATCGGACCAGCAGGCGTCACGATAGCACGACGCGCGATCCGGGCCGGCGGCCGTGGACGGCCGTCCGCAGAACGTCCACAGGCGGCATGTTCTAGCCATTTCACTAACGTCTGATAAGAAGTGTTATGTTAACTAACAGGCAGGCCAGGGGCCTGAGAGGGTCTGCGTAAAGCATCTTCTTCGCTCAGTCATCTTCTTTGCAGTGCGCTGGGGCCCCACCCCCAGCGCTACGCGCTTCGCCGCCCTCGCTACGCTCGGGGGCTCGCGGTGTCATCTTTGTGTCATCTTTTTTTATTCTTACTTCGCGATCTTCGCGCCTTCGCGCGAGACCATCATCTTCGCGTTTTCGCTTTCGCCCCGCAGACATTCCCAGCTCGGCAACATATGCACCGGCCTGCATAGCCATACGCCGCTGGCACACTAGCCACGGCGAACCATACCAGCACGCCAGCTCGCGCCCTTTACAAGCGATTTGCCTGCATCGGTATCAGCGATGCCACTTCGCAGCCTGCGCCTTCGCGCGAGGCCGCTTCGCACGCTTACTGCTGGCGCAGGTCCGCGATGATGGCTTCGAGCGCGGCGATGACTTCGGATTTGTCGACGTCTGACTTCTTGAAGTGCAGCTTGAGATTGAAGCTCTTGTGCGATGGCTTGTACTGGAACACGAACGCCTTCGGCCGACCGAGCTTCGGTTTGGCAACGGCCTTTCGCGCCAGCTCGCGAGTGATCTGGCCATCTGCGTCGCGCGTCAACTGCTCGACGAACGCGGTCATTTTCTCAGGGGTCTGTTGCCTAACCACCTGAAGAAGCAAAGACTTAGAGGAAATGTCGGCCAGCCGACAAAGATTTCTGACCTCGTCCGGCATCGACGCGAGTGACAAGGACTCCGTCACGCTGGTCCGAGACTTCCCCAGGCGCCGCGCCAGATCCTCGTGCGTGTAACCGCAGCGATTGGCCAGTGCGGCCATGGCCTCGGCTTCTTCGAAGGCGCCGAGGTCCTTGCGTTGGAGATTCTCGACGAGCGCGACCTCGATGATCTCCGTGTCGTCGACTTCGCGGATGACGACCGGCAGTTCGCGCAGGCCGACGCGAACGGCGGCCTGATAGCGCCGCTCCCCGGCCACGATCTGAAAGCGGGATCCGCGCTGGCGAACGACCAGCGGTTCAATGACGCCTTTCTCGCTGATCGACGCCATCAGCTCTGAGAGGTCGCCCATGACCTGGCGAGGCTGATCGGGATTGGGCTCCACGAGCTCGATGGGCACGGTCCGCCCGATGGGACTGCCGGCCGAGCTCGCGAGCGAGTCGACGTAATGCTCGTCGTGGCGCATCTTGAGTGAGACTGGAAGG
>DASZOV010000167.1:0-29437 GCA_035550595.1 Vicinamibacterales bacterium | reverse complement strand
TCGGCGACGGGCCCGTTGTCCTGCGGAGCTTCAGTGACGACCGAGTCGGCAGGCTGCCGCCCCGGGGAGCGCTTCTGATGATTCGCCATAGCGATTGGAACCAGACAAGTGAAGTTGTGTGGAGTTGGAGCGAAACGCGCGCGGCACGCGAATGGCCACGCCAGTGGTTTGACAGGACCGAGTATACACCAGCCGTTGCAAGGAGCAAGACGGAAGATCGCGCACCCGCCGCGCCCGCGAGGCGCCTAATATGCGGCGGGGCTTTCGCCGACGCCCAGAATCGAACAGGCGACGACCGTGGTCAGCCCCAGCGCACGCGCACGCGCGATGACGTCAGGTCCGTCCGCGCCGGGATTGAGCCAGACGGTTCCGACGCGCTTCGCCGCGAGGTCATCGAGCACCTCCACGCCAATCGCGGGCGGCACGTAGAGCGTCGCTTCGTCGATGGTGCCGGCATAGTCGAGGACACTCGCGTAGGCGCGCTCCCCTTCCACCGACGCCTCGTGCGGATTGATCGGCACCACCGTGTAGCCCTGCGCTCGGAACGCGCGGAGCGCCTTGTTGCCGAACTTCCGCCGGTCGCTCGACGCGCCGACCACCGCAATGACGGGCATGATTCGATGGTAGCGCTGCTCAGCGCCAAAAGCCCGGCGCGCCGGCCGCGGCGACTTCGTCGGGAAAAATCTTGCCGGGATTGAGAATGCCGTGCGGGTCGAAGGCCTGCTTCACGCGTCGCAGCAGTGCGATGGTCGGCGCATCGAGCGCCAGGTCGAGATAGGCGGCCTTCGAAAAACCAATGCCGTGCTCGCCCGTGATCGCGCCCTCGAGCGCGATGACACCGCGGAACAACACGCCTTCCGCCTCGTGTGCCCGCGCCATCTCGGCCGCGTCTTCGGCAGTCACGAGCATGTTGACGTGGATGTTCCCGTCGCCGACGTGGCCGAACGCCGACATCTTGAGGCCGAACTCGCGCTTGATGCGCGCAACGAGGTCGAACAGCTCGGGGATGCGGGCCTTCGGCACGACGATGTCGTGATTGATCTTCAGCGACGACACGGTCCGCAGCGCAAACGACACCTGGCGGCGAAGCTGCCAGATCTCGTCGCGTTCGGCGGTCGTCGCCGCGCGGACGACTTCGCTCGCACCCGCCTCGCGACACGCGGTCTCCACGCGATCGGCCTCGGCGCCGACCTGCTCGACGAGGCCGTCGACCTCGATGAGCAGCACGGCCGCCGTGCCCGCCGGCGCGAGCGATTCATCGTCATAGGCCGCGGCCACGGCGTCGAGCGAGTCGCGGTCGAGCAGCTCGAGCGAGGCCGGCACGACGCGCGCGCGGATGAGACGCGACACGGCATCGACCGCGTGCGCGATGCTCGGGAATCGCGCGCGGAGTGTCGCCGCGGCCGGCGGCTTTGGAATGAGACGCAGGATGATCCGCGTGATGATCGCGAGCGTGCCTTCCGACCCCACGAGAAGCTGCGTGAGGTCGTAGCCGACGACGTTCTTCACCGTCTTGCCGCCGGTATGAATGATCTCGCCCGTCGGCAGCACGGCTTCGAGTCCGAGGACGTATTGTCGCGTCACGCCGTACTTGAACGCGCGCGGCCCGCCCGCACATTCCGCGACGTTGCCGCCGATAGCCGACTGGCGCAGGCTCGACGGATCGGGCGGATAGAACAGGCCAACGCGCTCCACGGCATCCTGTAGATCGCCGGTGATGACGTTCGGCTCGACAATGGCCAACAGGTTGCCTTCGTCGATCTCGAGGATGCGATTGAGGCGCTCGAGGCTCAGCACGACGCCGCCTTTGACCGGCACCGATCCGCCGGTGTACCCGGTGCCGCCGCCCCGCGGCACGAGCGGCGTCCGTGTCTCGTCACAGAGCTTCGCGATCGCCGCGATCTCCGCGGTGTTCGCCGGCAGCACGACGACGTCGGCTGGCGCGCCGCGTAGAAGCGCGTCCGTACCGTACGTGCGCCGCGCCTCGTCATCCGTTTTCACGAACGCAGGACCGACGATCGCTCGCAGGCGATCGGCAAGCGTGGCAACTGACGTGCTCATCGTGCGGTATCCAGACTGCGGGCGAAGCGGATGAGGCGCGTCGCACCTTCCTGGAGGCGATCGAGCGACGTGGCATACGACAGCCGGATGAATCCCGGGCTGTCGAACGCCTCGCCTGGCGTGACGACGACGCGCTCGGCGGCCAGCAACCGTTCGGCGAATTCAATCGACGTGCTGCACCCGGATGGCGAGAGCCACGCCTCCACGCTCGGAAACAGATAGAACGCACCCTCCGGGACGACGGTCGGCAACCGCGGTTCCTCGGCGAGCCACGTGATGAGTCGATCGCGCCGCACGCGATATTCGTCCAGCATCGCTGAGACGACGTCCTGTGGTCCGGTCAGTGCGGCGATCGCGGCCTTCTGCGTGATCGAGTTGACGTTGGACGTCTCATGGCTCTGGAGCGCGCCAGCCGCCTGAACGACCGGCGCGGGTCCGACGAGCCAGCCACAGCGCCATCCAGTCATCGCGTACGCTTTCGACGTCGACCCGCAGATCACGAGGCGATCGCGCGCAATGGCGCCCATCACACCCGGAAGATTCGGGGGCTGTCCGTCGTAGACCAGGCGCTCGTAGCAGGCGTCGAGCACGATCCACAGATCGCGCCGCGCGGCTTCGGTGGCCAGAATTCGCGCGTCCGCTTCGGAGAACAGCGCACCCGTCGGGTTCGTCGGCGCGTTGATGACGATGCCGCGCGTCGCGGGCGTCACGGCGTCGAGCAGCGTGGATGCCGTCAGGCGGAACCCATCGCGCGGTTGCGTACGCACGACGACCGGCGTCGCGCCGGCGAGCCGGATCTGTTCGCCGAGCGTCGGCCAGCCCGGCGCGTGCGTGACGACCTCGTCGCCCGGCCCGAAGAGTGCCATCGCCGCATGAAAGAGCGCCTGCTTGCCGCCCGCGGTGATGATGACTTCTGACGCCGCGTAGTCGACGCCGTAGTCGGCGCGGTATCGTGCCGCGACGGCTTCGCGCAACTCGGCGACGCCCATGTTCGCCGTGTACTTCGTGAAGCCCGCGTCGAGCGCGGCACGCGCCGCGTCGACGACGTGCGGCGGCGTGGGAAAGTCGGGCTCCCCTGCTCCGAGGTCGACGACATCGACACCCTGCCGGCGCAGCCGCTCCGCCTCGATCGTCCCCTTCATCGTCGGCGAAAGCGCAACGCGACTCATGCGCTCCGCGAGCGTCAAGGTCGACGTCGTCATGGCTTTCCTTTCGCAGAAGCGCCGCGCGCGACGAGACGGCGTGCGACAGATGCCGGCACGAGCCCATCGACCGCGCCACCGTGGAGCACGACGTCTTTGACCATGCGCGAACTGATGAAGGCCACTTCGGGCGACGCTGGGATGAAAACGGTTTCGATGCCGCCGAGATGGCGATTCATCATCGCCATCTGCTGCTCGTCGGCGTATTCGGTCGCGGTGCGCAGGCCCCGAACGAGCACCGAAGCGCCGCGCGTATGGGCGAAGTCGACGAGAAGTCCGTCGAAGGTCGCGACCTCGACGCCCGCGTCTTCAAGCGATTCGACGAGCATCGCTACCCGTTCGTCGGCGGCAAACCACGGTTGCTTTTCGCTGTTGACGAGGACCGCGACGATCACGCGGTGAAACAGCCGTGCGGCGCGGCGGACGACGTCGAGATGCCCGTTCGTCGGCGGATCGAACGACCCCGCGCAGATGGCAATGCGATCGGACGTGGACATGGACTGGCCCCGCTGTCCCTCACGTTACCGCGGCGGCGCCGCTGTGTAAAACGAGAGCGCGCTGTCGCCGGCCGTGAGCAACCGGACGCGCGTGAAGTTCCCCGCCTGTTCCGGCGACGCGCGCCGGCGGCTGTGTTCGACAATGGCGATGCCGCCCGCGGCGGTGACGCTGACGGCGGTCTCGGCGACCACCGCGAGGTCGGTCCCTTCGTACGGCGGATCGGCAAAGACGATATCGAATGGATCGTGAGTCGTGTGCTGGGCGCGCGCATCCAGAAAGTCGCCGCACACGACGGCGCTTTGCGTCGTTGCCCCGCACGCCTCCACGTTGCGACGCAACACGGCGAGCGTCCGCCGATCGCACTCGACGAACGTCACCGCCGATGCGCCACGACTCAGCGCCTCCAGGCCGACGCTGCCGGTGCCCGCGTACGCATCGAGCACACGCGCGCCGGGCACGCGCGGCGCGAGAATGTTGAACAGCGTCTCGCGCAGGCCATCGGTCGTCGGTCGGACGCCATCCGACGGTGGCCCCGCGAGGCGGCGGCCTTTCAGCGTTCCGGCGATGATGCGCATGAGGTCGATGATGACGCGCGACGTGGTCCGTCAGCCGACGGCGACGAGGCCGAACCGTGCGGCCCAGTTCGCGGTGAGATAGCCGACGAGGGGCGTCGTCTGCTCGTGCTCGTCGAGCCAGCGCACGGCGGCGCGACGCGCCTCTTCCATGAGCGCGTGATCCCGCACGAGATCCCCAACCCGCAACGTCGGCAGTCCTGACTGCCGCGTACCGAAGAAATCGCCGGGCCCGCGCAGCGCCAGATCCCGTTCGGCGATCGCGAAGCCGTCGTCGCTCTCGACGAGCGCATCGAGCCGCGCGCGTCCGGCCTCGCCGAGCGGCGGCTGATACACGAGCACGCACGTCGACGCCGCGGGACCGCGCCCGACGCGGCCCCTCAACTGATGGAGCTGCGAGAGGCCGAATCGCTCCGCATGTTCGACGACCATGACCGTCGCATTCGGCACATCGACGCCGACTTCGACGACGGTCGTCGCAACGAGGACGTGCGCGTCGCCGCGCGCGAACGCGCCCATGACGCGATCCTTCTCTTCCTGCTTCAGCCGTCCGTGCAGAAGCGCCACGGTGTAGTCCTGGAAGACTTCAGCCTGCAGGTGGTCGGCCATCGCCGTCGCCGCTCGCAAGTCGACCTTCTCCGAATCCTCCACGAGCGGATAGATGACGTACGCCTGGTGGCCGGCTTCGAGCTCGCGTCGGACCAGCGCATAGACGTCGTCGCGCCGCGACTCGGGCTTCGCGATCGTCTGCACCGGCCGGCGGCCCGGCGGTCGATCGCGGATCACGGAGACGTCGAGGTCGCCGTACACCGTCAGCGCAAGCGTCCGCGGAATAGGCGTGGCCGTCATGACGAGCACGTCCGGCGAGAGCCCCTTGGCTCGCAGCGTCGCGCGCTGCAGCACGCCGAAGCGGTGCTGCTCGTCGATGACGATGAGGCCGAGGTCGTGAAACCCGATGGCCTGTTCGACGAGCGCGTGCGTGCCCACGACGAGATGAACGGCGCCGCTCGCGAGTTCCGCGAGCACGGCGCGACGCCGCGCGGCCGAGAGGCTGCCCGTCAGTGACGCAACGCGGAAGCGCGACGCGTCGAGCGCGCGGCGGATCGTGAGGTAGTGCTGGTCGGCGAGGATCTCGGTCGGCGCCATGAACGCCACCTGCATCCCGTTCTCCATCGCGACGATCGCCGCGAGGAGCGCCACCATCGTCTTGCCGACGCCGACGTCGCCCTGCAGCAGCCGATTCATCGGCTCCGGCCGCTGCAGGTCCTTGACGATTTCAGCAAGCGCCGTGCGCTGCCCGGACGTGAGCTTGAACGGCAGCACGCGCCGCGCCGACTCGCGGATGCGATCGTCGATGACCACGCGATGCGCCTTTCGTACTGACGCGTGCTGTCGCTGCCGGACGACGAGGCCCGCTTGAAAGAGGAAGAATTCCTCGAAGACCAGGCGCTGCTGCGCCGGCGTGCGAAAGGCGTTCAGTGCCTCGATGTCAGTGCCCGGCGACGGGAAGTGGGCCTCGACGAGAGCCGTACGTCGATCCATCCACTGGCGTTCGTGCCGTACGGGTTCGGGTAGCGGATCGAAGATGTCGGCCGGCAGGTCGGCAAGGAGTCGTCGCATGAGCGTCCGCTGCATGCGTGGCGTGACCGATCCCGCCTTCTCGTAGATCGGCACGATGCGCCCGGTGTGCGACGTATCGTCCACGTCGTCTCCGTCATCGGACAAGAGCTCGTATTCGGGATTCGTGAATTGCAGGCCACTGCCCGAGCGGTATTCGAGCGCGCCGTACATCACGACGCGCTGGCCAGGATGAAACACGTCGCGGAGAAACGCCTGATTCGGGAACACGGCGCGGACGTGTCCCGTCGCGTCTCGGACGATGACCTCGAAGAGACGAAAGCCCGGCCGCCGTGTCGGACGGATGCCGCACGAGAGGACGTCGCCGACGATGGTCGCAGTCTCGGCCGGACGCAACGTCGCGATCGTCGCGAGCCGCGCGCGATCTTCGTAACGGCGAGGAAACCGCAGCAGGAAGTCCTCGACCGTGGTCAGGCCGACGCGCGCCAAGTCGGCCGCCCGCTTCGGGCCGACGCCGCGCACGAATTGCAGCGGGGTGGCCAGAGGATCGGACGCCACAGCGTCATGCTATCCGGTTCCGCGTCACTGGACGATGGTGGCCATCCCCGGCGCGAGCGTGATCGACTGGATGCGCGACGGCAGCGGAAACGGCTGCGTGAGATCGAAGCCGCGCGGCTCGTCCGGCGTGCGCGTGTAGTAGCCGACGACCTGCTGGAGAACGGAGATCGGCACCGAGACACCGCCGACCGTCGCTTGATCCAGTAGCAGCCGGCCTTGTCCGTTCGCTCCCGTGAGTCTTCCGGCCGCCGAGACTTCGACCGTGCCGGTGAGCCACGCCAATGGATCGAGCCAGCTCCGATTCTTCGTCTGAAGCGCCTGGTCGAGATTGACCATCGCGCGCGCGCGGATGTGCGAGTCGTCGACGATCGTGACGCGAGGATCGGTCACGCCGGTTGGCAGGAACGTCTTGCCGTACTGCTGGAAATACGCGTTGACCTGACGGTCCGTGAACGTCGTCCGAAGCGGCGATGCGGTCTTCGACTGGGTGGCTGCGCCGCGGAGCGCCATGGCGACGAGCTTCTGCTGCATCGCCGTCGCGTCGGTCCGCACCACGTCCTGCCCCGCCGGCGCGAATGCCACGGCCAGCGCGACCGACAGACCGAAGATCAGGAGCCGTCGCCTCATGGTTCCGTTATACCCGAGGTTGATCTTCGCCTTTTCTTTGCATATAGTCCGACCGACATCGAACGGGAGGCGCCGCCCGTGCAGCCACTGACCAAACGCCAACGCGAAATCCTCGACTATCTTCAAGAGTTCATCCAGCAGCAGGGCTACGCGCCCAGTCTCGAGGAAATCGGCCGGCGCTTCAATCTCTCATCGCTCGCGACGGTCCACAAGCATCTGACGAATCTGCAGGAGAAAGGCTTCATCCGCCGGTCCTGGAATCGCAGCCGGTCGGTCGAGCTGCTCTCGGCGCGCGTCGGTCAGCGCGCGCTCGAACTGCCGCTCCTCGGCATCGTCGCCGCCGGCCTGCCCATCGAGGCCGTCACGACGACCGAGACGATCGCCGTGCCCGAGGACCTGGCCGGACGCCGCGAGACGTACGTGCTGAAGGTCAAGGGCGACTCGATGATCGACGAGCAGATCCGCGACGGCGACTTCGTCATCGTCGAGGATCGCAAGACGGCCGAGAACGGCGAAATGGTCGTCGCGCTCATCGGCGGGGCTGACACGACGCTGAAGAAGTTCTATCGCGAGAACGGCCGCGTGCGGCTTCAGCCGGCCAATCCGTCCATGCAGCCGATGCTGTTCGATCCGACGCAAGTCCAGGTGCAGGGCGTCGTCGTCGGAATGATGCGAAAATACTGACGGCCGCACGTCGCGGCGCTTCCGGACGAGCGTATGTCGAACCTGTCGAAGCCCATCAACTTCACGGTCGTGCCCGATGAGCCGGACGATCCGGCGCGCGCACGTCGTGAGTACGCCAATTTCTGCGCCGTCGCGCACACGCCCTTCGATCTGACGCTGACCTTCTGCGACGTCCGCCCCCTCTCGGAGAAGGACATCGTCGCGGCCGAGGCGACGCAGACGGTCCGCGTGCCGGTCGTCGCGCGCATCGCCCTGCCCTTTGGCGTCGTCAACGGCCTGATTGCCGCGCTCCAGGAACAGATGCGCGCGGTCCAGGAGACGCAAGCCGCGCAGACGACCGAGCCGACGCCAGGGCCGTGGTCCAAGGGCTCGCTGCACTGATCGCGATGCCGTCCGCCACGCGCGCCAAGGCCACCCGGCCTCGATTGACACCGCCGACAGCCGACGCCCGCCGCCGCGCACTCCGCATCTTCGATCGGCTCGACGAACAACATCCTGGCGCGACGACCGAACTGAACTTCCGCACACCGTTCGAGCTCCTCGTGGCGACGATCCTCTCCGCGCAATGCACCGATGTGCGCGTGAACCAGGTGACGCCGGCGTTGTTCGCGCGCTATCCGAATGCGCAGGCACTCGCGCGTGAAGAGCCGGAAGCCCTCGAGCCGCAGATCGTCGCCACGGGCTTCTTTCGCATGAAGGCGCGATCGCTGGTCGGCATGGCGCGCTCGCTCGTGCACGATCACGGCGGCGAGGTTCCGGCGTCGATGGACGCGCTCGTCGCGCTGCCCGGCGTGGGCCGCAAGACGGCGAACGTCGTCCTCGGCCATGCGCTCGGCGTGCCGGGATTGCCCGTCGACCGTCACGTGCTCCGCGTCGCGAATCGCATCGGCCTCGTCTCCTCGGATGATCCGGTCGTGGTCGAACACGCGCTCGGCGCGCTCGTACCGCCGGAGCGATGGACGCGTGCGTCCGACGACCTCATCCTCCACGGCCGCCGTATCTGCCGTCCGCGTCCCTTGTGTGATCGTTGTCACGTGCGCGAGGACTGCGACTACTTCAAACGTCTCGGTGCCAAGGCGCAGCGTCCGGCCGCACGGCGCACGTCACGATGACGCGCAACGAATTCCAATTGCTCGTCGACGCCGCGCTCGAGACGATTCCCACCGAGTTCCGCGCCGCACTCGACAACGTCGCGATCGTGATCGAGGACGAGCCGACGCCCGACCAACTCGATCGGGTGGACATCGAACCGCCGGACACGCTGCTCGGCCTGTACGAGGGCACGCCGCTCACCGAACGTGAGTGGGCGCACGGCAACGTGCTACCCGACAAGATCACGCTCTTCCAGGGACCGATCGAGGACGCGAGCGAAGACGAAGACGACGCGATGGTCGTCGTCGGCGAGACGTTGATTCACGAGATCGGGCACTACTTCGGCTTGTCCGAGGACGAGATCGAGCGCATCGAGCGCGACTACTGGCATCGTGACGCGCCGGGACGGACGCCGGAATGACGTCGGACCGATCGACGTCACGCGCCCTCCTCATCGCTGCCGCGTTTGCCATTTGTCTCGTGGCGGGGTCACCGCCGCGCATCGTGGGCGACGGCGGCGAGTACCTTGCGCAAGCGATCAACTTTTCTCACCTGCGGGGCCCGGGGTTGCGGCCCGCCGACATCCCTGACATTCAGGCGCGAATCGCGGCGTTCGACCCGGTGCTGGCCGAATGGGACATCAACGACGCGACGGTCGCCGCGCGCGATCGGCGTCGCGACTTCCTGCACTTCTGGTTCTACGCGTTGCTCGCCACGCCCGCGCTGTGGGTCGTCACCGCTGTGGGCGCCGCGCCGACGTTCGCGTTCGCCATCGTGAACCTGGTATTGCTGGGGCTCGCGCTGCGCGTCGCCCTGCCTCGACTCGGGACCGCGGCGTCGGTACTGCTCTTCGCGAGTCCGATCATCTGGTGGATCGACAAGGCGCACACCGAGGTCTTCACGTTCTCGCTGCTCGTCATCGCACTCGCGTCGATGCGGGACCGTCCCTGGTGGGCGATGGTCGCCGCTGGTGCCGCGGCCACGCAGAATCCGCCGATCGGCATCGTGTTCGGTCTCGTGTTCCTGTGGGTCGCCGCGCGTGGACAGACTTTCTGGCGCGACCGCCGCGTGATTGCCGGAGTCATCGTCGGTGGCGTCCTCGCGCTACTCCATCCGGTCTATACGTACGCGCGATTCGGGACGCCGTCGCTCCTCTTGCGTGCACGCCGGCCCGGCCTGCCGACGATGGCTGAGATGAGCGCGCTCGTACTCGATCCGACGATCGGGCTCATCGGCAACTTCCCCCTCCTGCTCATCGTCGGAATCGTGGCGGTCATCGTCATTGCACGCCGCGACTGGCGCCGCGCGTTCACGCCCGAAGCAGCCATCGTCGCAATCTCGGGTGCCGCGTTTCTGTTCTCGTGCGCGCAGACGACGAACTTTCATCACGGCGCGACGCCGAGCCTCAGCCGGTACGCGATCTGGCTCATCCCGCTCGCCGTTCCACCGCTCGCGTGGCTGCACCGGCACGGATCGCGCGCCTGGCAACGATTCCTGCTCGTCGTGGCGACGATCTCGGCTCTCGTCTCCCTATTCGCTTTCCATCCACGTGTGCCGCAGAACAGCCATGAACCGACCTGGCTCGCCACGTATCTCTGGACGCACCACCCGGCGTGGGACAATCCTGTGCCGGAAGTGTTCATCGAAACGGAACTGCACAACGAAGAGTCCTGGGCGCCGGTCGCGACGCGCGGCTGCGAGAAAATCCTCATCGTGGGACGCGGCACGGACGAAGGTCTGTGGCCCGTGCCCTGCTATCCCGCGCCCATTCCCGATCGCTGCCTCGCCGCCGGCGCCGTCTGTTACGCGAACCGACACGGCGGGCGATATGACTTCGTCGCTGCGCCAGGGCGTTGGAGCGAAGCGCCACGACTCAAACGCGAGTGGACGTGGCCGAGAGACACCGAAGCGCAGGTGCGCGCGCAATATGACGCGTGGCGCTGGACGGACTTGTCGTTCGATCCGGACGTCGTTGGCGTGTTGCGGCAGAGTGTCGGCGCGGACGTGTCGGTCGTCGGCCGGCCGGATCGCTTCATCCTGACGTTCCAGAACATCGGCCCGGACGCGCTCGTTCGCCTGCGTCCGACGGCGCCGATGACGGGCGCGTTCGTCGATCCCGAGACTGGCGCGACCGTCGAGCCGGTCCATGTCGACGGACCCACCGAGGATTTGCAGACGGTGACCGTGCCCGGCGGCCATCGCCTTTTACTGCTGGCCATGCGATCGGACCACGCCTCATGAGTGCCACCCGTCGTCGTCCTCCCTCCACGCGACGCCCGGCGCGGCCGGCGACGAGCCGCGCGCCGCGTGCGCGCAGCAAGAAGGGCGGCGCGGGCCGCACGCGTCGTCCGCTCGGCCAGCACTTCCTGACGCCGTCCTGGGCGGCCCGTCTCGTCGAACGCCTCGCGCCGGTGCCGGGCGACGTCTTCCTCGAGATTGGATCCGGAGCGGGCGCGCTGACGCTGCCGCTCGCGGCGACCGGTGCGCCGATCCTGGCTGTCGACGTCGACTGGCAACTCGTCGAGACGCTGGCCTCGCGCGTTCCGCGCAACGTGACCGTGCTCCACGGCGACATCCTCGAACTGGACGTCATTCCGTACCTGACCGGCCTCGTGCCCCAGCAGGCACACCCTGGGTCAGTCGCCGACGGGCCCCGCCAGCGATTCCGCGTCGCCGGCAACCTGCCCTACTACATCGCGTCGCCGATCCTGTTTCATCTGATCGAGCTTCACCGGCGACATCGCCTGTTCGCGGATGCGACGGTCATGGTGCAGCGCGAAGTCGCGGACCGGCTCGTCGCGCGTCCCGGGACGCGCGACTACGGCGTCCTCACGGTGCTGCTCTCGGTTCACGCCCGGGTGTCGCGTGTGCTCGATCTGCCGCCGTCCGCGTTCCTCCCGCCGCCCAAGGTCCACTCGTCGGTCGTCCGTCTCGAGTTCGGGCCGCCGGCGGTTCGGCTGCCCGACGAGCGGCTCTTCGAGCGTCTCGTCAAGGCGATGTTCGGTCAGCGCCGCAAGATGCTGGGGAACGCGCTGAAGGGCTTCCACCCGGTGATGCCCTCGGTCCTCGCGGCATCGGGGCTCGACCTGCGCCGGCGGCCCGAGACGCTCAGCCTCGACGAAATCTCCGGCCTGGCCGAGCGGCTCGCGGCGGCTGTACACGCGCCTGTGTTATAGTTCCCTCGCTTTTCCCGCCTGTTTTCGGGTCCTCCCAGCGACCCACCAGGCCGGACACAGACACCGTCTCGGCGTGCCAGCGCCAGGGCGGGCATCGTCGGAAGGGCGCGCCCAGCGCTCGAGACGGGATGGGTGTCCGGTGCGGTGAGGTTCAGTCATTGGTGAACGCCCAGGGCACGTCGACGACGTTGCCCGTTGATATCGTTCCGCTCGGCGGCGTCGGCGAGTTCGGGATGAACATGCTGCTCGTCTCGTGCGGCGAGACGGCGATTCTCGTCGACGCCGGCGTCATGTTCCCCGAGCCGGAACTGTTCGGCGTCGACCTGGTCATTCCCGACCTGGCGACGCTCGACGCCTATCGCGGGCGCCTGGCGGCGCTCGTGCTGACGCACGGCCACGAGGATCACATCGGCGCCGTCGCGCACGTCATCGAGCGCATCGACGGCCCCATCTACGGATCGCCGTTCACGCTGGCGCTCGTCGCGCCGAAGCTCGAGGAACACGGCATCGACGCCGAGGACCGGCTGAAGCCGGTGGCGCCGCGCGAGGTCGTCGAGATTGGATCGTTCCGCGTCGAGTTCCTGCGGGTGACGCACAGCCTGCCGGACGCGTTCGCGCTCGCGATCCATACGCCGGCCGGCACGATCGTGCACACCGGCGACTTCAAGATCGACCAGACGCCGCTCGATGGCCAGGGGTTCGATCTCCATCGGTTCGCCGAGCTCGGCAGCGCCGGCGTGCTCGCGTTGTTGTCCGACAGCACGAACGCCGATCGGCCGGGATTCACGGGATCCGAACGCGAGATCGTCGACGGCTTCGAGGAGATCTTCAGCAGCGCGCCCGCGAAGATCATCGTCACGACGTTCGCGACGAGCGTGTTCCGGCTGCAGGTGCTCTGCGATCTGGCGGATCAGTTCGAACGGAAGGTCGCCTTCGTCGGTCGCGGCATGCAGCAGAGCTCGCAGATCGGCGAACGGCTCGGCCACCTGCGCATCCGGCCGGGCCTGCAGATTCGCGACGTGGAAATCGGCGACCATCCGGCGGAGGACGTGTTGTGTCTGTGTACGGGGTCGCAGGGCGAGCCGCTCGCCGCGCTCCCGCGCATGGCCATCGACGACCACCGCCACGTCCACATCGAGCCCGAGGACGTCGTGGTGTTCTCGGCGCGCGTCATCCCGGGCAACGAGAAGGCCATCAGCCGCGTGATGAACCACGTCGCGCGGCGTGGCGCCACCATCATCGGCGAAGGCCAGAAGCACGTCCACGTCTCGGGCCACGCGAGCCAGGAAGAGCTGAAACTCGTGCTGTCGCTCATCAGGCCGCGCTACTTCGTGCCGATACACGGGGAGTACCGGCAACTGGCGCAGCACGCGCGGATGGCCGCGCTGGTCTCGCCGGACACGCAGGTGCTCATGGCCGAGGACGGCGACCTCATCCGCTTCGACGGCACCGGCGCGCGGCTGGCCGAGCATCTGCCGGCCGGCCGGGTGCTCATCGACGGCACGCGCAGCGGCGAGATCGCCGACGAGGTGCTGCGCGACCGCAAACATCTGGCCGCCGACGGCCTGGTCGTGCCGGTCGTCGCGATCAACGTCCGGACGGGATCACTCGAGCAGACGCCCGACATCATCACGCGCGGGCTCGCGATCGACCGTCGCCACGAGGACGTGCTCCGCGACGCGCCCACGCTGCTGGCGCGGGCCATCGAGGACGCGCCGCGCGAAGAGCGCACCGATCCGGGCCTCTTGAAAGAACGGGTCCGCGTCGAGTTGCAGCGTCTGTTCCGGAAGCGCGCGGGCCGGCGCCCGCTCGTGCTGCCGGTCGTGCTGGAAGTCTGAGGAGAGAACCACTTGGCCGAGTCCGCCCTCTCGCGTCGTGTCAGTGAGCTCACCGGGGTCATCCTGTTCGCGGCCGCCCTCCTGTGGCTGATCGCGCTCATCACCTACAGCCCGGCCGATCCCGTCTGGTTCTTCAACGACGTCCCGGCGCGCGAGGTGAACAACTTCGCGGGACGCTTCGGCGCGTTCCTCGCGCTCGCATCGCTGCAGCTCGTCGGCTACACGGCGTTCCTCCTGCCTGTTCTCCTCGGCGCGCTCGCGTGGCACTACTTCTGGTGCACGAAAGTGGACGCCGGCTATACGAAGCTCGTCGGCCTGGCGGCGTTCATCGCCTGCTTCGCCGGTCTGGTCGCGCTCGCCTTCGGCGCGTTCGGGACCTCGCTCCGCAACTCCGCCGGCGGCCTGCTCGGAAGCCTCGTCGCGTCGATCCTGACACTGTACCTCAACCGAACGGGCGCCGCGATCCTCTTGCTAACGCTCCTCGCGCTGTCGGTCATCGTCTCGACGCAGTTCTCCTTCGGCCGCGCCGCGGCCGCCGTGGCCACGCGTCTGCGGCCCGAGCGCAGCCTGCTCGAACGCTGGCGCGACTGGCAGGCCGCGCGCCGGCGGGAGCGCGAGCGGCGACAGATCGTCGAGAAGCACGTGAAGAAGGCCGGGCGTGAGCGCGCGCCGGAGATCGCGACGAAAGCGGCCGATGCCGCCGAGCAGCTCAAGGCCGCGCGCGCCAAGACGGCGGGAGACGACGCCGCGCCGGCGCGGCCAGCCGAGGGACCCGCGATCCGACGTCCCGCGCGCCCGGCACCGGCCCAGGCGCCCCTGCCCCTCGCCGCCGAAACCGAAGCGCCACGCACGCCCGCCGAACGCCGGCTCGGCGCCTACGTCCTGCCGCCACACTCGCTGCTCGACGCGCCCAAGGACCAGCGCAAGATCGACGAGCGGCAGCTCATGGATGCCGCGCGCCTGCTCGAGGAGAAGTGCGCGGAGTTCTCGGTCGCCGGCTCCGTCGTCCAGATCCATCCCGGCCCGGTCGTCACGACCTACGAGTTCAAGCCTGACGCCGGTGTGAAGTACAGCCGCATCACGGGCCTGGCCGACGATCTGTGTCTCGCGATGCAGGCTGAATCGGTGCTCATCGATCGCATCCCCGGCAAGTCGACGGTCGGCATCCAGATTCCGAATCCGCATCGCGAAGCCATCACGCTGCGCGAGTTGCTGGAGTCGGACACCTACGCGAAGTCCGCGTCGAAGCTCACACTCGCGCTCGGCAAGACGATCCACGGCGATCCGTTCTCGAGCGATCTGGCGACGATGCCGCATCTGCTCATCGCAGGATCGACGGGCGCGGGCAAGTCGGTGAGCATGAACGCGATGATCAGCAGCGTCCTCTTCCGCGCGAGCCCGGACGAAGTGCGGTTCATCATGATCGACCCGAAGCGGCTCGAGCTCGGGATGTACGAGGATATCCCGCACCTCCTGACGCCGGTCGTCGTCGATCCGAAGCAGGCCGCGAACGCGCTCCGCTGGGCGGTGCGCGAGATGGAAGAGCGCTACAAGTCGCTCGCCGCGCACGGCGTGCGTAACATCGATCAATTCAATCGCAACGTGCGCGCGCAGCTCGCCGAGCAGAAGGACGCGAAAGCGCCCGACGGATCGGATCTCAAGACGCTGCCCTTCATCATCGTGCTCATCGACGAGCTGGCCGACCTCATGATGGTCGCCGGCAAGGAAGTCGAAGAGTCGATCGCGCGGCTCGCGCAGATGGCACGCGCGGTCGGCATCCATCTGATCCTCGCCACGCAGCGGCCGTCGGTCGACGTCATCACCGGCGTGATCAAGGCGAACCTGCCGGCGCGCATCGCCTTCCGCGTGGCCTCGCGCATCGACTCGCGCACCATCCTCGACGGCAACGGCGCGGAGCAACTCCTCGGCAAGGGCGACATGCTCTATCTTCCGCCGGCCTCGTCGCGGTTCGTCCGCATCCACGGCCCGTACATCTCCGAGCAGGAGACAGCGCGCCTCTGCAGCTTCCTGCGCAAACAGGGCAAACCGGTCTACGACGCCACCATCACGGCCGAGGAAAAGAGCAGCGCCGAGAAGGTGCAGATGGAGAAGGACGATCTCTACGACGAGGCCGCACGCATCGTCGTCTCGACGGGCCAGGCGTCGATCTCCTACCTGCAGCGCCGGCTGCGCATTGGGTTCAGCCGGGCCGCGCGGCTCATCGACATGATGGAAATGGACGGCGTCGTGTCGCCGGCCGCTGGCGGCAAACGCGAAGTGCTCGTCGATCAGAACTACTTCGAAGAAGTCGACGCTCAGTTGAGGTAAGCCATGCTCACGCTGCCGACCCGACGACTCCTCGTTCCGATGCTCGCTGTGGCTCTCGTGGCGCTGGCGGTGACGCCGCGCGTCATCGCCGCTGCGGCATCGGCCAAGGCGCAATACGACCGCGCGATGGCCCGCGAGACCGCCGCGCGCCGCTCGTCGCGCACCTCGGTGACGACGCTGCGGTCGATCGCCAAGGCGTACGAGGCCGTCGTGCGTGCGTATCCGCGGAGCGGCTACGCCGACAACGCACTGTGGCAGTCCGCGGGGCTTTGGGCGACCGCGTACGAACGGACGCACAGCGCGAGCGATCGTGACCAGGCCAAGCGCATGCTCACGTGGCTCGACAAGGAGTATCCGTCGAGCTCGCTTCGGCCGCAGATTGCCGCACGGCTTCGCACGCTGACGCCGGCTGTGGCGTCAACGCCGGCAGCGCCGGCTGGCAAGTCGGCTGCCGCCGAACGCAGCGCACCAGCGCCCCCGCGGCCCACGCCTTTCCCGACGCCAAAGCGGTCGGCGACCGTCGACAAGACTTCGGACGCTCCCGCTCCTGCTCCCGCGGCAGCAGCCACGCCTCCTGTGACGCGCACGGCCGTCGAAACGGCTCGTCCAGCATCGACGTCGGCGGCCGTCGAACTTCGCGCGATCGAGCAGACGCCGCTGCCCAAGGGCGAGCGCATCACGCTTCAGCTCTCGCGCGAAGCCACCTACTCGGCCGCACGGACGACGCCGGACCGGCTCGTGATCACGTTGCCCGATGCGGCACTCGCGCCGGGCGCGGACGCGCTGCCGGCGTCGATCGCGAGCCGCCTCGTGCGCGGCGTGCGCACCGCGCCCGCGCCGCGCGGCACGGAAGTCGTCATCGATCTCTCGGGCGAGCCGCGCTTCAGTACGTTCCCGCTCTACGATCCGTTCCGCCTCGCGGTCGACATCGAAAGCGATGCGCCTCTGCCGCCCGCTCCGGTCGAGCAGGCCGCAGCGCCGACGGAGACACCGGCCACGCCGGCACCGGCTCCCCTGCGGGCCGATACAAAAGCGCCAGCGGCTGCCGCCGAGGTCGTCCGGATGGCGACGCTTCCCCCGCCGCCCGCGCCGGCGGCGATCACGAGCCACGGCGACTATTCGCTCGCCCGCCAGCTCGGCCTCGGCATCTCGCGCATCGTGATCGATCCGGGACACGGTGGCCACGATCCCGGCGCGCAGGCCAACGGCGTCACCGAGGCCGACCTCGTGCTCGACATCTCGCTGCGGCTCGAAAAGCTTCTTCAGGCTCAGCCGGGCGTCGAGGTCGTGCTGACGCGGCGCACGGACACGTTCGTCCCGCTCGAAGAGCGCACCGCCATCGCCAATCGTGAAGGCGCCGATCTGTTCCTGTCGATTCACGCGAACGCGAGCAAGCGCGCTGCGGCACGCGGCATCGAGACGTTCATCTTGAACTTCGCGACCAATCCCGATGCCGAAGCGACCGCCGCGCGAGAGAACGCGTCGAGCGCGCAGGCCATGGGCACGCTGCCCTCGATCGTCAAGGCGATCGCGCTCAACAACAAACTCGCCGAGTCGCGCGAACTGGCCGACGCCGTGCAGACGTCGCTCTCGCATCGTCTGCACGCGAACAGCAAAGGTTTACGGGATCTCGGCGTCAAACAGGCGCCGTTCGTCGTGTTGATTGGCGCGCAGATGCCGAGCGTGCTGGCGGAAGTGTCGTTCCTGACGAACAAGTCGGACGCCGCGCTCCTCAAGAAGAGCGCCTACCGCCAGCAGGTGGCTCAGGCCCTGTGCGATGCGGTCCTGAAGTACCAGGCGTCGTTGAAGAAGGTCACGACGGTCGCCTCGCGACGCGACGCGCAGTAAACTGGAAGGCACGGACTCCCGTGCAGGACGCTCCTCCGCCTTCCATCGTCGTTCAGCTCGTCCAGACGCCGGCCCGCGAGACCACGCTCGGCGACGTCGTCTGGGGATCGCTTGCCTTCACGGCCGTGCTCCTGCTGCTCGCGATGGTCCTCGGCGCCGTCCTATCTGGCCTGCTTCTCGCCTGGAATCGACGACGGCCGCCCGAAGCCGATCATCTACCGCCAGTGAATCCGTTTACGTCTCGTGGGGGCCTGCCCCCGTCATCCCAAGCTCGATAAGCGTTCGGACGGCGACGCCCGTCGATCCCTTTGGTTGATACGGCTGCTTCGTATCGCTCCAGGCCGTGCCCGCGACGTCGAGGTGCGCCCACGGCCGATCGCCCGCGAACGTGCGGAGGAAGACGGCTGCCGTGATCGCGCCGCCCGCACGGCCACCGGCGTTCACGAGGTCGGCGATCTCGCTGCGCATTTCCTCGCGGGCTTCGTCGTAAATCGGCAGCGGCCATACGCGATCGCCCGCGCGCGTCGCGGCGCCGCGAACGGCCGCGACCCACTCCTCCGGCATGCCGAACAAGCCGGAGACGTGCCGGCCGAGCGCCACCATGCACGCGCCGGTGAGCGTGGCGACGTCGACGAGGTGCGTGGCGCCGAGTTGCTGCGCGTACCAAAGCGCGTCGGCGAGAATCAACCGGCCTTCCGCGTCCGTGTTGAGGATCTCCACCGACGTGCCGCTCGCGCCGATGACGACGTCGCCCGGACGCATGGCGCGACCGCCAGGCATGTTCTCCACGGTGGGAATGACGCCAATCGCGCGGTACGGTCCGCCGAGCTCGGCAAGCGCACGCATGGCCGCGGCGACGGCCGCGCCGCCCGCCATGTCGTTCTTCATCCGGTCCATGCCTTCGGCCGGCTTGATCGAGATGCCACCCGAATCGAACGTGACGCCTTTGCCGACGAAGCCGAGCACTGGAGTGGCAGGCGCGCCCGCCGGCTCGTATCGCAGCACGATGAGACGCGGCGGCTCGACGCTGCCCTGCGCGACGCTCAACATGAGCCGCATGCCGAGCTCTCGGATGCGATCCTCGTCGAACACCTCGCACGTGACGCCCGTGTCCGCCGCGCCCTCGGCGACCCGCCGCGCGAACTCACGCGGCGTGAGCACGTTGCCCGGTTCGTTCGCGAGACCGCGCGCGAAGTTCGCCGCGGCGCCGATGGCCTGACCAATGCGGACCTCGTCGGCCACCTCGCGCGCAGCCGCGCCCGGCGCCACGATCACGACGCGACCGGGATAGGCGGCCGGACGATCCGCGCTCTTGTACAGTCCGCCGTCGAATTCGGCGCTGCGCAGACCGTCGGCAATCGCGCGCACTGACAAGTCGCGCCGTGCGACGACGCCCATGGAGGCGACCGCGCGCTGTCGAGCCAGGTATCCGCAGCTCGCGGCAAAGCGGCGAACGCGTTCCGCGTCCATCTCGGCGGGCATGCCCACGAAGACCACGCGCTGCGTGCGCCAGCCGTCGCTCGTCACGCGAGCGGTGAACGTCTCGAACGGCGTCGCGTGAAACTCGCCTGCCAGCGCGCGGCGAAGCTCCCCTCCGACGGCCTCATCGATCCCCGCGACATCGTCGACCGTGTCGCTCGCCCCGAACACGGGGACGAACAGCACCTCGACGTCGACGTCTGCAGCGCGGGCGGTGAGACCGATGAACTCAGACACAGCGACAGTCGCTCGGGACATCAACGTCGAGCCCTCCTTCCGGGGCGCGGTGGAAATCCGGGGATTGGCCGGGACGACGATGATAGCGCAGGCGGATCGAAGTCAACCGAGAGGCAGACCTCAGGCTTTTCGCCGGCCGACCGTACGCAAACCGTCTCGCTCCTTGGCGCGCAACGTTACGCGCAGGATGCGTCCGTTCCGCAGTCGAAACGCGCCGACAGCCGCGCGCGTCGTCTTCAATCCGACGATGACGTAGAGCCAGGCAGGATAAGCGGCTTCGGCGATGTCGGTTTCCGAGGGCCACGCCTCGCCTTTTGGGTGCGAGTGATAGACACCGACGATCTCGAGCGGCGGTTGGAACGCGCGAAGCACGCGACGAAGCGTGAGATGCTCGCGGTCGTCGAGCCGGAACCGCGTCTCGCTCGCCTCGACGTTCGTCGCCGCCACGGCGAACGACACGAGATTCCCGCGACCGACGAGTAGACCGCAGCACTCGCGCGGCCGTTCACGTCGTGCGTGCGCGATGATCGCGCGCCGCACGTCGAGGGGCAGCATGACGACGTCGCGCGCAGGGGTCGCTCCCTCGATCGATGCGTTGATGGTGCGAACGACGCGTGACCGCGATCGAGGCATCGATCAGGTCGACGACGCCGGCCCGCGTCCGCGCGCACGGGAGGCGGCCGCCGCGTCGAAGGCGCGCCGCACCCACTCGACGCGTTCGAGATCGTCACGACGCGGTAATCGCGCAACGAACTCAGCCAACGCTTCAGCGACGAACTCCGCGTTGGCGCCGAAGATCTGCTCCCACATGTCGGGCGGACTCGAGGCGAGCCGCGTCATCTCGTCGAAGGCGCGGCCTCCGGCCGTCAGACGGTCCTCACCAATACACGCGTCGGCGGTGTTCATCAACGCGACGGCGAGGACCTGCGGCAGATGGCTCACGTAGGCAACGGCCCGGTCGTGCGCGGCGGCTTCCATCCAGTGCGGTTCGCCGCCGAGCATCGCCGCGAAGCGCTCGACACGCGAGGCGGCGTCAGTGGGCGCGTTACCGCGAACGAGCAGCCAAGGACGGCCGCGGAAAAGATCCACCCGCGCTTCGCCCAGTCCTCCGCGCTCGCTGCCGGCCATCGGATGGCCGCCGACGAACGTCCCTAGACCTGCCTGCTTCGCCGCGGCCATAACTGGTCGCTTGATCGATCCGACGTCAGTGACGACCGTGCGCCGCGCGTTCACGGCCTCCGTGATCGCGGCCATCGTCTCGGCCATCGCATCGAGCGGCACGGCGAGCACGATGAAATCCGTCTCCGCCAATGCGCGAGGATCGGAGACGATCTCGTCGATACAGCCGCGCTCACGAGCCGCCGCAACGGCGACGGCGCGATCGAAGCCGACGATCGTGATCGCCGGCCACGCCGCGCGCGCGGCGAGAGCCACAGACCCGCCCATCAGGCCGAGCCCAGCGACGCCGAGATGACGGATCGGCAGTTCGTCAGCGGCCGAATGAGACGCCGAGGTCATGCGCGCCCTTTCAGCCACGACGTGAATCGCTCCACATCACCGGCCACGTCGCCTCCGTTCGCGGCGGCGTCCGCGATCGTCTGGACGATGGCGCTGCCGACGACGGCCGCATCCGCGAAGCTCGTGACCTCGCGCACGTGATCGGGACTCGCGATGCCGAAGCCGAGCGCCACCGGCAACGACGTCGCCTTGCGCACCCGCTCGACGAGGGGCTCCGCTGTGTCCGCCACCGCGCGACGAGCGCCAGTGACGCCGAGTCGAGAAATGGCATAAAGAAAGCCGCGGCCGTACTTCGCTGCCGCGGCCAGCCGCGCGTCGGTCGTCGTGGGGCTGACGAGAAAGATCTGATCGAGGCCGTGGGCATCGAGCGTACGGTGCACGGACTCGGACTCCTCGATCGGTAAATCGAGCAACAGCACACCGTCGACGCCCGCATCCGTGGCGCGCGCGGCGAAGGCGTCGATGCCCATCCGCACGACGGGATTGACGTAGGTGAAGAGCACCATCGGCGTCGCGATCTCGCGGCGCACGCGCGCGACGAGATCACAGACGGTCTCGAGCGTCGTGCCGGCCGCGAGCGCCCGTTCCGATGCGCGCTGAATCACCGGACCGTCCGCGATCGGATCCGAGAACGGCACGCCGACCTCGATGACGTCCGCGCCGCCGCGTGCGAGCGCCGTCATGACGGCGACGGATCGATCGAGATCCGGATCGCCAGCCGTGGCGTAGGCGACGAGTCGCGGTTGTGGCGACGTGGTAAATGCATTCGCGATCCGGCTCATCGTGACACCGCCTCGCTCGTTCCGGCCGTCCGCGCCGAGAACCGTTCACGCACGGTTTCGACGTCCTTGTCGCCGCGTCCGGACACGTTCACGATGACAGCCGTCCCGTCAGGCAAGGTCGGCAGCGCGCGCTGCAACCACGCGATCGCGTGCGACGACTCGAGCGCGGGTAGAATGCCTTCCTTCCGCGCCAGCCACTCGAATCCTTCGAGCGCCGCGTCATCGTCAATCCAGTCGTAGCGCGCGCGCCCGGTGGCCGCGAGCCACGCGTGTTCAGGACCAACCGACGGGTAATCGAGACCAGCCGACACGGAGTGCGTCGGCAGGATGTTGCCGTGTTCGTCCTGCAGCACGAGACTGCGTGTGCCGTGCAGAACACCAGGATGACCGCCAGCAAAGCGCGCGGCGTGCTCTCCCGGTTCAATCTTTCGTCCACCGGCTTCGACGCCGACCAGTTGCACCGACGCGTCGTCGATGAACGCGTCGAAGAGTCCGATCGAGTTGCTACCGCCGCCGACACACGCGACGACGAGATCCGGCAGGCGTCCAAGCACCGCCTGCACCTGCGCGCGTGCCTCCTGTCCAATCACCGACTGGAACTCGCGCACCATGAGCGGATAGGGATGCGGGCCGAGCGCAGACCCGAGCAGGTAGTACGTCGTCTCGACGTTCGACACCCAATCGCGCATCGCCTCGTTGATGGCGTCCTTGAGCGTGCGACTGCCCGCGTCGACGCCAACGACCGACGCGCCGAGGACACGCATGCGGAAGACGTTCAGCGCCTGCCGCGCCATGTCGTCGACGCCCATGTAGACGACGCAGTCGAGGCCGAGGAGGGCGCACGCGGTCGCCGTGGCGACGCCATGCTGACCGGCGCCGGTCTCGGCGACGATGCGGCGCTTCCCCATCCGCGACGCGAGCAGCGCCTGGCCGAGCGCGTTGTTGATCTTGTGCGCCCCGGTGTGTGCGAGATCTTCGCGCTTGAGAAAGACACGAACGCCGGTCGAGGCGGCCAATCGTCGCGCCTCGTAGAGTGGCGTCGGACGGCCGACGTAGTCCGCGAAGAGCGCGTTCAACGAGGCGATGAACGCGGGATCCTTCCGCGCCGAAAAGTAGGCCTCGGTCAGCGCCTCGACGGGCGCCATCAACGTCTCGGGCACGAAGCGGCCGCCGAACTCGCCGAAGTATCCGCGCGCGTCCGGATCGCGGACGCCGAATCGCGGACTGGCCGCTACCGTTCTGCTTGTCGTCACTCGTCCTCCCCTGCCGCCCGGACGCTCGCACAGAACGCGCGCAGCCGATCGGCGCTCTTCACGCCTGGCGACGATTCCACGCCGGACGCGACATCGACGCCCCACGGACGGACGCGCGCGATCGCCTCGCCGACGTTCTCCGGCGTCAGTCCACCGGCGAGCACGATCGGCCGCTGGCGCGCCACGATGGCCGCTCGCGTCCAATCGACCGTCGTGCCGGTCCCGCCGCGTCGCACCGGATCGACCGCATCGATGAGCGGCGTGACATGCGCCGGCAGCGCCGTGGCGGCCTTCGCGTCGGCTTCATCGGCGACACTCACGACGCGCAGAATACGAAGGCCGAGCGACTCGTAGGCGTCGACCGACTCGCCGCCGTGCAGTTGAATGGCGTCGAGTCCCGCGCGAGCCGCCACGACTGCGACGTCGTCCGGTGGCGCGTCGACGAACACGCCGACACGCAACGGTATAGCCGGCAACGCGCGACTGATGGCGCGCACGCGATCCGCGTCGACGGCGCGCGGACTCTTCGGCCAGAAGATGAACCCCAGCGCATCAGCGCCGAGCGCAGCCGCAAGTTCAGCGTCCTCGAGCCGCGTGAGGCCGCAAATCTTGACGCGGACACGTCCGGTCATACGGCCGCCTCCGCCGCGGCGGCGCGCAGCGTGGCGAGCGCACTGCCGGGATCCGGCTCGATCATGAAACGTTCCCCGATGAGAAACGCGTCGTAGCGCAGCGCGTGCAGACGACGCAGATCGTCCGGTGTCTTCAGTCCGCTTTCCGCGACGGCCGTGACGCCGGCGGGAATCGCGGCGCCAATCGCATCCAGCACGGATTGATCGACGGCCAGCGTCCGCAGGTTCCGGCTGTTGACGCCGACCAGATCCGCACCAACATCGAGCGCGCACGTCAGTTCGTCACGATCGTGAACTTCGACGAGCGCGGCGAGCCCGATCGAACGAGCCAGCGCCGCGAGGCGCATCAGTTCGTCCGGCCCGAGTGCCGCGACGATCAGCAGCACCGCGTCGGCACCGGCGGCCGCGGCCTCGATCACCTGGTAGTCAGTGACGACGAAGTCTTTGCGCAGGAGCGGGACGTCGACGGCCGCGCGAACGGCGCGCAGGTGATCGAGCGAGCCGTCGAAGAACGTCGGCTCGGTCAGCACGGAAATCGCCGCCGCCCCAGCGGCCTTGTAACCGCGCGCGATCGCAACCGGGTCGTAAGCCGCGCGCAGAATCCCGCGTGAGGGCGAGCGGCGCTTGCACTCCGCGATGACGCGAATGCCCGACTCGCCGAGCGATGCGCGGAAGCCGGCGCCGTTGGGGCGACGATCCGCTAGCGTCCGTTCGAGCGACGCGCGGCTCGTCCCACGTTCGCGCTCTACCGCCGATCGACGCGCCGCGGCCACGATCGCTTCGAGTACGTCCGCCATCGTCATGCCGGGCACGCCTCCCGCAGCGCGTCGAGCGCCGCGCGGGCGTGACCGTGATCGATGCTGGCCGCGGCTCGCGACACACCGTCGGCGAGCGACGTCGCCCGGCCAGCCACGAGCAGCGCGGCGCCGGCGTTGAAGATCACGATGTCGCGTCGGGGCCCGCGGGCGCCGTTCAGCAGATCGCGGATGGACGCGGCGCTATCCGCGGCCGTACCGCCCGCGAGATCGCCGCGCGTCGCGGTCGGCAGACCGGCATCGGCCGGATGCACGTAGAACGTGTTCACCGTGCCGCCACGCAGCTCGGACACCTTCGTGTGACCGAGCGTCGACAGCTCGTCCAGGCCGCCCGCGCCATGCACGACCCAGGCGCGCGTCGATCCCAGCGCGCCGAGCGCGCGCGCGACGAGTTCCGTCTGTTCCGGCCGCGACACGCCGACGACTTGTCGCTCGGCGCCCGCTGGATTGGTGAGCGGGCCGAGCAGGTTGAACGCGGTGCGCACGCCGAGCTGGCCGCGCGTCGGGCCGGCGTGGCGCATCGACGGATGCCACGTCGGCGCGAAGAAAAATGCGATTCCCGCGCGATCGAGCGCTGTCATGACGCGATCGGGCGGCGCGGCGGCCGCGACGCCGAGCGCCTCGAAGACGTCGGCGCTTCCCGATCGGCTCGACACCGCGCGGTTACCGTGCTTGGCGACGCGCACGCCCGCACCCGCGACGACGAGCGCGGCTGCCGTTGAGACATTGAACGTATGCGCGCCATCACCGCCCGTGCCGCACGTATCGAAGACCTCGCCAGCCGGCCGCGGTACCGGCAATGGCGTCGCCCGCGAACGCATGGCGCGGGCAAGGCCGACGATCTCGCTCGGCCGCTCGCCCTTGAGCGCGAGCGCCATCAGCAGCCCGGCGATGTGCGCGGGCTGCGCCTGCCCGTCCATGATGACGCCCATGGCGTCAGCGGCCTGCTCGCTCGTCAGATCTTCGTGCCGCCGCAACTGCTCGAGCAGGTCCGCGAACATGGCTCACCGCACCTCGAGGAAGTTCCGCAGCAACTGGTGCCCGACCGTCGTCAGCACCGACTCGGGATGGAACTGGACGCCGAAGGTCGGCTGCGTCTCGTGCTGCACGCCCATGATTGGGCCGTCGGGCGCCACCCACGCGGTGACGCGAAAACCAGCCGGCACGGCGTCGCGAGGAATCACGAGCGAATGATACCGGCCCGCGTCGAACGTGTCGTCGATGCCGGCAAAAAGCGTCGACTTGTCGTGGGCGACGACCGACACTTTCCCGTGCATCGGCGCGGGCGCGCGATCGACGCGGCCGCCGAATGCCACGGCCAACGCCTGGTGCCCCAGGCACACGCCGAGTATGGGCAGACGCCCCGCGAACTGCCGGAGTGCGTCGACCGTCACGCCCGCGCCCTCCGGGCGGCCCGGTCCGGGCGAAATGACGATGCGTTCCGGCGCGAGTTGCTCGATGCCGTCGACCGTGATGGCGTCGTTGCGGACGACGGTCACCTCGGCGCCGAGCTCGCCGAGGCGGTGCGCGAGGTTGTAGGTGAACGAGTCGTAGTTGTCGATGAGCAGCAGCACGGCAGTGTCCTCGTCGCTAGAAGCCCTGATCGGCCATCTCGAGCGCCTGCACGAGCGCACGAGCCTTGTCGCGCGTCTCCTCGTACTCGGCCGACGGACGCGAGTCGGCGACGATGCCGGCGCCGGCTTGAAGCGTGGCGCGGGTGCCGCGCATCGTGATCGTCCGGATGGCGATACAGAAGTCGAGATTGCCCGCGCAGTCGAGATAGCCGACCGCGCCGCCGTAGAGTCCACGCCGCGTGGGCTCGAGCGCGCCGACGATCTGCATGGCGCGGATCTTCGGCGCGCCGGTCAGCGTCCCGGCGGGAAAGGTCGCCGTCAGTGCGTCGAGCCGATCGCGACCTGGCGCCAACTCGCCTTCGACGCGCGACACCATGTGCATGACGTGCGAGTAGCGCTCGACTTCCATGTACTGACTGACACGCACACTGCCGACCGACGCAACGCGGCCGACGTCGTTCCGTCCGAGATCGACGAGCATCACGTGCTCGGCTCGCTCCTTCTCGTCGGCCTGGAGCTCGGTCGCGAGCGACGCGTCTTCTTCGGCTGATGTCCCCCGCCGGCGCGTTCCGGCGATCGGATGCATCTGCACGTGGCTCCCCTCGACGCGCACGAGCATCTCGGGCGAGGCGCCGATGATCGTGTCCGCGCCGAAGCGGATGAAGAACATGTAAGGCGACGGGTTGACGTAGCGCAGCGCGCGATAGATGTCGAACGGCGCCACCTGCGTCTCGGTCTCGAATCGCTGAGACAGGACGGCCTGGTAGATCTCACCCGCGGCGATGTCTTCCTGGATGCGCCCGACGGCCGCTTCGTACTCTTCACGGGTGTGATTGGCCGAGAGCGACACGCCCGCTGGCGGTCGCCGTACGGGGCGCGACAAGCTGCGTTCGAGCTCGCGTTCGAGAAAGTCGATCTTCGCGCAGGAGAAATCGTAGAGCGTGCGCAGATCGGCGTCCGGACGCAACCGCGCGTTCGCGATCGCCAGGATCCGGTGCTTGACGTGATCGAAGGCGAGGATCGTGTCGAACATCATGCACGCGGCCTGGTCGCGATCGGCGGGCGGCTTCTCGAGGCGCACGCTCGGCTCGAACCACTCGGCGGCGTCGTAGTCGAAGTAGCCGACCGCGCCGCCCGTGAAGCGTGGCAGGTCCGGTACGAACGGCGCCTGCATCTCGCCCATCAGCCGGCGCAGCACGTCGAGGTACGACTCGTCGTGTTCGGTGCGCTCGCCTTGCTGCTCGATCGACGTCCGCCCGTCGCGGCCACGCAAGACGAGAAACGGATCCTTGCCGAGGAACGAGTACCGCGCGACCTGCTCGCCGCCTTCGACGCTCTCGAACAGGAACGCGTAGTCCGAGTGCTCGGCGATCTTGAGGAACGCCGACACGGGCGTCAGCAGGTCGGCCATGATCTCGCGGTACACGGGGACGAACGTGCCCCGGCTGGAGAGGTCGACGAATTCTTCGAAAGTGGTCTGCTTCATGATGTCTGCCGCTGGCGATGACGAACGAATGAATCGGCCGCGTCCATGAACGCGGCCTGTGGCGCCGGGATCCCCGTCCACCATTCGAACTGAAGACACGCCTGACTGACGAGCATCTCGAGCCCGTCGATCGTCTCCGCGCCCGCGTTGCGCGCCTCACGCAGCAATCGCGTCTCGCGCGGGTTGTAGATGAGGTCGTAGACGAGGCGTCCGCTGAGACGAGCCGCCTCGATCGGCGACGCGTCGACCTCCGGCCACGTCCCGACCGGCGTCGTGTTGACGAGCAGATCCCATCCTGGTGCCGGCGGCCACGTCGTCGTCTCCACGCCGAGCTCGGCAGCGAGCGCCGCGCCACGATCGGCACGTCGCGCCGTCAGCTCGACATGCGCGCCGCGGTCATGAAGCGCCCACGCCGTGGTTCGCGCCGCGCCACCAGCGCCGAGGACGACGGCGTGGATGCCGGAGAGCGCGACGCCGCGCCGATCGAGCGGCGCCAGAAAGCCCGCTGCGTCGAAGTTGCGGCCTTCCCAGCCGGCCGGCGTCCGCCGCACCGTGTTCAAGGCCCCGACACGACGCGACAGGTCGTCGGTCGTGACCGCGCGCTTGAAGATGGCCGGTTTATGCGGCGCTGTCACGCTCGCGCCGGCTACGCCCAGCGCGTCGGCCACCGTCAGAAAATCATCCGCATCGTCGGTCTCGAAGGGCACGTAGACCGCGTCGAGACCCGCGGCGGCCAAGCCTGGATTGTGCATCGCGGGCGAGGCCGAGTGTCCCAGCGGATTACCGGTAATGCCGTAGATCGTCGTCTTCGTCGACCCGGCGCGAACGCGATAGAGATCGGCGAGATCGCGCGCCGATACCTGTCCGGGCGCCGCGCTGCCGCCGTAGGTCCAGGCCGATTCGAACAGCCACGGACACAGGCGCGTGATCTGCCCACGCGGTCCCATCGCAATCGCAATCTGTCGTCCTGGTGGCGCCTGCATCGCGCGCCGCAGCGTCAGGCAGTCGGCGAGTCGCGCCGGCATGATGGCGACCTTGACGATGGCCCCCGGCTCGCGACGCATGGCGCGGATGCGATCGTCGAGATCCGCGGGGATGCCCTCGAAGTCGTGCGTGGAGAGGACGAGGACGGTCCGTCCGAGCGGCTCGAGGCGCCGCCGGTCGGCGCGCCATTCCACGTCCACGTACTCGGCGCCGTGACGGATGGCCTCGTTGAGGATGCGGAACCGCTCGTCCTCGCTGCCGTCGAACCGTCCACCTTCCCAGGTCGGGCGACACGTCACGATGACCGGCGTGCGGCGCCCCTCGAGTACGCCGGCGACGTCGACGTCAGCCACGCCGTCGAGACGCAGTTCGACGAGGTCGGCCGACGCCCGGTCCCTCGCGGCTCGCAGCGCGTCGGTCGACGCGCCCGTCACGGTTTCGACAATCTCGGTCATCGGCTCATTCCCAGCCATCCGCGGACACAAAAAAAGCCCCTCCAGCACCAGGTGGCTGAAGAGGCCTCTTGCCTTCGACGCGCGGCGTACGCCGGACTACGCGGCCCCTTCACCCCGTTGGACGTACCACCGCCACGCCGGCCAGGCGGCGTTGGCGACA
>DASZOV010000166.1:0-11484 GCA_035550595.1 Vicinamibacterales bacterium | reverse complement strand
GCCGGCGGCCGATAGGAGCGGCCGCCGGCCGATCGTATTGAGATACAGGCGCACCAGGTCGACGTCCTCGCCGGGTTCGACGTCCGACGCCGTGGCGTCGGCGTCGAACGTGGCGTCCGATTCGGTCACGATGTCCATCGCCTCGGCATCGAGGTCGTCGGACTCATCATCGCGCGGCGCGCGCGGCATTCGTGTCTGTACGGCCGTCCCACTGCCCGCCACACGCACGTCCTCATCGTCGAACGGCGACGTCGTGTGGGAGGTCGTCTCGAAGGTCACGCGCGACGTGCGCGCGGATCGGCGCGTCGGCGGCGTCCACGTCAGCGCCGCCGCGTGTGACGTGTCGTGAGTGGAAGCGGACGCGCGGCGCGAATACTGACGGCGTTGACGAGGCTGGCGATGCATCATGGGATCAGTCCCCTGCCGATCGAGTCAGCAAAAGGACTGCCAAGCCAAACGCGGCGTCGATGAAATGACGGATCGCGCGAACGCGGCCGCTCGGCTCAGAGTGTGGCGCACGCTACCGCGCGGATGGATGCGGACGTCCCGCGCGCGTCACTCGATCGACTCGCGCCCGACGGCCGTGAGCCGTTCGTCGATCCACGTGCGCACGCGCCCGGCGAGCACGTCGAGCGGCACGGCACCTTCGCCGAGCACGACGTCATGGAAGGCCCGGATGTCGAACGCCTCGCCGAGCGCGCGTTCGGCTTCCGCGCGCAGCCGGCGAATCTCGATCTCCCCTGTCTTGTACCCCAGGGCCTGCCCCGGCCACACGATATAGCGATCGACCTCGACGACGATGTCCTCGGCGGCTTTCGGCGTTTCGGCGGCGAAGAAGCGGATGGCTTCGTCGCGGGTCCAGCCCATGACGTGCAGTCCGGTGTCGACCACGAGCCGCAACGCGCGCCAGAGCTCGTACGTCAACTGCCCGTACTTCGCGTACGGGTCGGCGTACATCCCCATCTCGTCGCCGAGGTGCTCTGCGTAGAGTGCCCAGCCTTCGACGAACGCCGTGTAGTTCGAGTGCCGGCGGAAGTCCGGCAGCCCGTACAGCTCCTGCGCGAGCGCAATCTGCAGATGATGGCCGGGTACGGCCTCGTGCAGCGTGAGCGCGGTCATCTCCCAACGCGGCCGCGACTCGATTTTCGACGTGTTGGCGAACATCATCGCCGCACGCCCCGCGGCGAACGCGCCGGGTTGGTAGTACGCCGACGTCTGCGAGGCGGCCGTCGCGCCCGGCACGGCATCGATGCCGTAGGGCGTGCGCGGCAGCCGGCGGAAGAGCGGCGCCAGCGCGGGGTCCGCGCGTTTGGCGATGTCACGATACTCGGCGAGCAGCTCGCCGGCATCGTGGAAATAGAACTGCGGATCGGTCCGGAGCCAGTGCGCGAGCTCCTGGAACGTCCCGGTGAAGCCCGTCGCCGCCTGCACGCGATCCATCTCCGCGCGGATGCGGACGAGCTCGGCGCGGCCGATCTCGTGAATCTCCTCCGGCGACCGCGAGAGCGTCGTGTGCCAGCGCACGTTGTACGCGTAGGCGTCCGCGCCGCCCGGCAGCGCTGAAATCGCCGTCGTCTCGCGGCAGGCCGGCAGATAGTGCAGCGTCAGGAACGCGTGGAACGCCGCGAAGGCCGGCCGCACGCAGCTCTCGAACGCGGCGACCGCGGCCGCCGTGAGACGCGCACAGACGGACGCGGGTATCGAGGACGGCATGCGCTGGAACGCGGCGAGCAGCGGGCTCGTGAGCGGATCGTCGACGAGCTGCGCCGCGGCCTGTGCCGGAACGTCGCGGAGCGTGATGCGCGGCGGCGTGAGTCCCGCCTCCATCCCGCGTCGCATCAGCGCCATCGTCTGCTCGATGAGATCGGGCACCCGCTCGAGCCGCTCGACGAGCGTCTCGTAGTCGCGCGCCGTGACCGCGGGCATCATCGACACGACGAGCGGAATGTCCTGCAGCACGCCTTCGAGCTGGTTGACCGGCATGAGCAGGTGGTGCGGCACGACGCCACGGGCGGGCATGGCGTCGTAGTGGACGTCCAGGCCACGGACCGCCGTTTCGAGCTGGTCGCGATAGAGGTCGTAGCTCAGCCGGTCGGCGTCGGGCAACGACGCGCCGTCTACGAGCTGGATGCGCGCCAGGCTCGCGCGCAGATACGCGGCACGCGCGGCCATCGCCTCTGGCCGGTAGTCGGTCCAACGCGCGTTGTGTCCGGGATACCCGAGTTGCGTCGCCCACTCGGGGTATTCGTGCATCCAGTACTGCCAGTCCGCGTCGAGTTGTGCGCGAAAGGCGCGGACGGGATCGACGGCGAGCGCCGCGAGTGCGGCCGGAGCGGGGGGAACGGCGGGTGTCGGCCCCGGGAGCGGGTCGATGGGCATGACCGCATCCTATGCGAATTGGATGCCCACTTCGCCGCCGCCGCGGACGATCGTGCACGGTCGTGCACCGCGCGGCGTCGCGTCCGCGCCTTGACAGACGCCGGACCGGCGCCGAGAATCGACCGCACGCCGCACGTTCCTGCTCAGGAGTTCCCGATGCGCACCTTTTCCACGACGATGTTGACGTTGACGATGACAGGTTTGCTGGCCGTGCCGGCCGTGGCCGCCGCGCAGGGCACGACGCCCCGCGCGCGCCCGCAGGACACCGAGGTCTGGGAGCCGGTCCCGAAGGTCGTCACGCCCGGCGCCACGTCGAGCGAGGCGCCATCGGACGCCATCGTGCTCTTCGACGGCCACAATCTCGACCAGTGGGTCGAGGTGAAGGATCATTCGCCGGCGCAATGGACCGTCGCCGACGGCATCATGACCGTCAACAAGGCCGCGGGGAGCATCGAGACCAAGCAGAGCTTCCACGACTACCAGATCCATCTCGAGTGGCGCATCCCGACGAATATCACGGGCACCGACCAGGCGCGCGGCAACAGCGGCCTGTTCCTCGCCTCGACGGGCGCGGGCGATTCCGGCTACGAGCTCCAGATTCTCGATTCCTACGACAACAAGACGTACGTGAACGGCCAGGCGGGTTCCGTGTACAAGCAGTACGCGCCGCTCGTGAACGCGAACCGCAAGCCCGGCGAGTGGCAGACCTACGACGTCGTCTGGACCGCGCCGACCTTCAACGCCGACGGCTCGCTGAAGACGCCGGCCTACGTCACCGCCTTCTTCAACGGCGTGCTCATCCAGAATCACGTCGAGCTCAAGGGCGAGACGCTCTACATCGGCAAGCCGTTCTACAAGGCTTTCGACGGCGCCCCGATCAAGCTCCAAGCCCACGGCGACAAGAGCGAGCCGATCAGCTTCCGCAATATCTGGGTGAGGGAACTGCCGTAAACGGCGAGTGGAAAGCACTCGTCAACTTCGAACTCTGAACTTCGAACTTCGAACTTCGAACTTCGAACTTCGAACGGGGTGCCAGGTTCCGTGTCGGCGCGTTCGACGATTCGGCATCGTCCGTCACATGGCGTCGTCGGCTGAGCACCTGGAACCAAATTTCGAAGTTCGAAGTTTGAAGTTCGAAGTTTTGAAACAGGCTCTTATTTTCCCAACGTGATCGCCCCCAAATACTCCCCCGCCGGCGTCGTCGTCCACCAGGCGCCGGTGGCGCGGTGGGTGGCGAGGTCGGTGAAGCGGTAGTCGTCGACCTCGGCGCGGACGTAGCGCGGTGGGTGGTCGGGGAAGGGATTCGTCGCGAGGAGCGCGAGGACGTCAGGCGATCCCTGCAGCAGCCGCTCGCAGAAGTTCAGGAACCACGGCGTCGTGCGCGCCGTGCCGAGCGCGGCGAACCACATCTGCCAGTCGAGCCGTGGTTGATAAGGCGCGACGAAGCGCGGACGCGCGGTCACGTCGCCGGCCTTGTACTTGAACTGATACACCCGCCACGTGACCCCGTCATCGCTGCCCTCGACGCGGATCTCCGGCCGGCTCGTCGTCATCACCGCGAACAGCCCGTAGCCGTTGACGCTGCGGAGCGGTGCGAGCTGCCGCGCGAGCGCGACGGCCGGCGACAGCCACGCGGGACGGACACCGAAGATCCCGAGCAGCGACACGAACGAGGCAGCGGTGAGTCCGGCAGCCACGATCGCAGCAGCGACTCGTCGCACGACCGACCGCCGAACGCGTCGCACGTTCGCCGCTGACAGACGATCGATCATCGCCCGCGGCATGATCCTCCGCAGCGCCGCGTCGTCGGCCAGCCACAGGAAGATCGCGAGCGTCAGGTAATTGAAGAACGTGTAGTTGCCCGTGAGCAGGATGAGGACCTGGAACACGGCCATGATGAGGCCGCCACTCATCCGCAGGCGTCGCGGCGCGAACACGAGGAACGGCACCGCGAGCTCGACGAGGAACACGCCCGCGCACGAGCCCCTCTGGAACCAGACCGGAAGCTGGTGCGCGTACCAGCCGATCCACGTCGGGAGCGGCTGCGTCTCGTAGTGGAACGTGAGCGCCGTGAGGCCGCGCCACGTGGCGTCGCCGCTCAGGATCTTCACGCAGCCCGACTCGAACATCAGCCGGAACGCCAGCCAGCGGTAGAGCCACACCACGGCGCGTGACGGCGCGCGCGTGCGGACGATGCGGGCACGGAGCGAGGACCAGGCGCCAGCACCGATGGCGACGAGGCCCGCTTCGAGGAGCAGGTTGTCCCACTGGAAGCCGAGAAAGTCCTGACCAAGCGTCGCGAGCGATAGATACAGCAGCCAGCACAGCGCGAGACACGGCCCTTCGACGAGTCCGGCCGTGACGAAGGCCGCGGCCACGGCACCGCCCGCGCATTGGGCGACGAGCGACGCGTCCGATGCGGAGATCCAGCCGAGCGTGGGCAGGACGCGATAGCGTTCCAATCCGAAGTTCACGCCATCGAAGTACGCGCGCGCCGCGTCCATCAAGTTGCCGGCGGGCAGAATGCCGTCGCTGCCGACGAGTCCGCGGATCTGGACGAGGATCGAGAGGAACGCGACGAGATAGACGAGGCCGAGCGCGCGCAGGAACAGCCAGCGGACGAGATCGTACGACGGCCGTTCGAGGTGATGCCCCCAGAGACGCGTCGTGAGGCGATCGAAGAAGGGCCGATGATCGGCAATCAGCCGATACGCCGCTCCCGCGACGGGCGCGGCCAGCGGGACGTGTTCGTAGACGCGCAGCGGCCAGGCGGTCGCGCCGCCGACGGCGAGACCGCGGAACACGGCCGCCGCACCGGACGAGACACGACCGTCGGGCTCGATGAGTTGGACGGCCGACGCGAAGTCCGCGGCGGGAATCTCGGGGAACTCGGCGGCGACGCGTGGATCCTGCGACTCGACGAAATCGAGCGCGTCCGTCGTCGATTCGCGCGCGCGATCGATCCAGCGCCGGCAGAAGCCACAGCGTCCGTCGAACACCACGAGCGGCTTCGATGGCGGAGACGCGACGCGACGACCTTCGGAAGGCACGACGCGAGCATCATAGACGCGCCGGTGTCGGCGCGCGCGGCGCCGTATCTGCGTAGGGGCGGGCCCCCGTGCCCGCCCGGCTCAGGCCCTCGTGCCCGCCCGGACGACGCCGGGCGGGACGCGGACCGCGAGTCGAACTAGCTCTTGGCGGGGATCTTCAGCGTCTGGCCGACCTTGATCTTGTTCGGATCGGTCAACTGATCGCGATTGGCTTCGAAGATCTGCATGTACTTGTTGGCGTCGCCGTAGAACTGCTTGCTGATCTTCGACAGCGTGTCGCCGGCCTGCACCGTGTAGGTCTGGGCCGCCGGGGCCGCGGCCGGCTGCGGCAGGCTCGGATCGATCGCGAGGTCGCACGTGAGATCGCCGTAGGTCGGATCGACCGACTTGATCGCCGTCCACACCTCGTTCTTGGCGGCGTCGTTCGGCGCGGCGCCCTTGATGAACAGCTTGTCGTCCTGGACGTGCAGGTTGGTGAGGTGCACGCCGAGCTGCTGAATCTTCGTCAGCGCCGGCGCGTACTTGCTCTTCAGTTGTTCGAGTCGATCCATGACACTCCTCGATCCGCCGTGGCCGTCTCGGCGTGGAATGCGTGCCGAGCGCCCGGCGGGTGCTGTGGTCGCTCACCGGTCGGCGACCGCATGGGGGACTGCTGCCGGGGAAGCGCTGTCATCATACCGCGGCCGTGCAACGGGGCGATGTCAGCCTGGATAGACAAAACACGGCCCGTCGATCGTCTCAGGTGCAGCAGACGATGAGCCGCGATCGAGGCCCGGAGGGGCCGTGGGACCTGGCGGCGATTTACGACCGCGTGGCCGCCTCGCTCTATCGCCACGCCCTGATGATCCTGGCCGACCCGGCCGCGGCCGAGGACGTCGTCCACGACGTCTTCGCGGCACTGGCAGGACGGCGCCCGCCCGACGTGACGTCGATCGACGCATACCTGCGGCAGGCCGTGCGTCATCACTGCTTCACGCGTCTGCGGCGGCGGCGATGGCGGCCACCCGCGGGCACGGACGAACCGGCGTTGCTCGAAGCGGCCGAGGCCGCGACCGTGTGCCACGACGAGCGGATCGCGATCGAGCAGGTGCTGCGATCGCTGCCGCCAGAACAACGTGAAGTCGTGCACTTGAAGACGTTCGAAGGATTGACGTTCCAGGAGATCGCCGACGTGACCGAGACGTCCATCAACACCATCGCGAGCCGGTACCGCTATGCGATCGAAAAGCTCCGCGCCGCGTTCGGACGCGAGGATCGCCAACCGGCCGTGACGAAGGAGCCGCGATGATCGATCCGCACGACGCTGACGCCGATGTCGACGCCCGCCTGCGCCGCTACGCGCCGCTCGCGCCGCCCGCTCGACTGCGCGCGCACGTCCTCGCTCCCACCACTCGCCTGTCGTCATCTCGCCGCACGTGGTGGATCGCCGCGGCCGCGGCCTTGGTCGCCGTCACGTTTCACGTGCTCGCGTCGGCGACGTATGCAGAGGTTCGCGCCGACATCTCGCGCGCGGACGACATCGCGCGGTCGCAGCGGATCGAACGGCTGGCCGCCGATCTCGGCAGCAGTGCGGCCGCGCGCGCGGCGGCTGTGCGCATCGTGACATTCGAGGAACAGATGACTGACCGCCCCGGTGCGATGCCTGAAAACGGAGACCGACGATGACCGCCGATCGCGTGCTCGTGCGCCGCGGGTTCCTGCGATGGGCCGCGCCCGTGCTCGTCCTCACGCTCATCTGGGCGGCATGGAACGCGTGGGACTTCATCGAAGGCCGACGATTGAAGAACGCCGTCGATGCAATCCGCCGAAGTGGCGGTCCGACGAGCGTCGCCGATCTTTACCCGCAGGTGCTGCTGGGCCAGCAGGCCGCGGATGACGCCGCGCCGTACTACGCGGCGGCCGCCGCCCTCAGCGGCGCCGGCGTATCCACCGGCGACGCATCATCAATCAGCCGCGTCATCGTCGCCGTGACGAAAGGCGAGGCGCCGCACGCCGACGATCTCGCGCGCATCCCCGCTCTCATCGAGCAGCGCGCCGACGCGCTCCGGATGCTCGACGCCGCCACCGCGCGGACGTTCAAGGGCTTCCCGTCGGGGACGAGCTACGGCTACCGACGCGCGGAAATGCTGGAACTGCTCCGGCTCGCCGGCGCACGGACGATCGCGATGGCGGCAGACGGCGACTCTTCGCGCGCCGCCGTATCGCTCGCAGCGGAGATCCGCCTCGTCCTTGGCCCCAATCCGCCGGTCCGTCCGTGGGTCGCTCCGACGTTCGTACCGACCGTCGCGAACGTCGTCGCGCAACTGCGATGGATCATCGACCACGGCACGCCGGATGCGGCATCGCTCGCGGCGCTCGCCGAGGCGTTCGCCACGGCCGATGACGACGACGCGCTCGCGCGGCAGTTCGAGACGAACCGGGCCTTCGAACTGGAGTCGTTCGCGCAGCGCTATCGGCCAGTCGTCAACGTCGCGCGGCCGTTCCCGGCTGGGCTGCTCGTCACGGCCATGTGGGCGACGGCGTCCCGTCCCATTGCGACGCAGGCATTGCTTCACCGGCTCGCGGGGTACGACGCACTCGTCGCGGCCAGCCGGTTGCCCTGGCCGGTGCGATTGGATCGCATTGCCGCGCTGAACGGACCGCAGCCTCTTGGCGATATCCCGTCGAGCAGGACCACGGCGGCGGCCGCGCAAGTGACGGCGCTCGTCCGCGCCGCACGCATCATCGTCGCCGTCGAGCGTTTCCGCGCGGCGAACGCCACGACACTACTGACATCCATCGACGCGCTCGTCCCGACGTATCTCCCCTCGGCGCCGATTGATCCGTATTCAGGCGAGCCAATGCGCTACCGCGCGCAGCCGTCCGGCTACGTCATTTACAGCGTCGGCCCGGACCGCAAGGACGATGGGGGCGATACGAAGACAGATGTGAGCGCCCTGATCGCGCCGAAGACCGAACCGCGACGCTGATCAGACGCGCCGAGGGCGCCACCTAAACTTCTGGTCTCTGGCTTCGAACTTCTAACTTTGTCGAGCGCAGCCCCTTCTGGCTTCACACTTCTAACTTGTCACGGTCCCTTCGAGCTCGAACACCGGCTCTTCCGGATTGACCATGAGCCAGCACACGGCGCCGACGAAGAACAGCGCGCCGAGGAGATAGATCGGTAGATCCCAGTTGTTGAAGAGCTTCACCGAGTAAGCAACGATGATCGGGCACAGCAGGCTCGCAACCTGGCCGGACGTGTTCATGAACGCGCCGACGACGCCAACCTGGTTGCGGCCGATCTCGATGACGACGCCCCACGCCGCGCCGAGCGTGAACATGCACACGCCGGTCGCGACGGCGATGAGGATGGCGGCCGTCACGGGCGCCGCCGACGCTGCCGCGCCGATGAGTGCCACGCCGCTGATGACATAGGCGACCGCGCCGAGCACCGATCGTCCCACCCACAGTCCGTAACGCGCCGCGAGTCGATCGGTGACGATGCCGCCGAGCAAATCGCTCGGCACGCTCACGAGCAGCGGCAGGCCGGACAGAAATCCCAGCGTCGCCGCGTCGAAGCCGTGGCGTTCGTGTAGATACGTCGGCAGCCACGTGATGCAGAAGTAGAAGATCGAGCTGTTCGCCGCGTACATCAGGCAGAGCGCGAGCACGCTCCGGTGACGAAGGATGCGCCCCCAATACGACAGGCCCGCCTCGTGGCGCGTCTCCGGCAGCCGTTCGGACACGATGTAGTCGAGCTCGGCCGCGTTGACGTCCGGAGCCTCGCTCGGATCGTCATGGAACAGCCGCGTCCAGGCCACGAGCCACACCAGCCCGAACGATCCGAAAAGGACGAACATCCCGCGCCAATGCAGGTACGGCGCGAGCGCGACGATGATGAGCGGCGTGAGGCCGCCCATGCCGTGCGCGCCGGCGAAGAAGATGCCCTGCGCCGTGCCGCGTTCGCGCTTCGGCATCCAGCGGGCGTACGCGCGCGCCGCGCACGGCCACGCGCCCGCCTCTCCCGCGCCGAAGAGAAACCGGACTGCCAGCATCGACACGTAGTTGAACGCCGCGCCGGTCGCCATCGTGAATGCGGACCACCACAGCACGATGCGCGTCAGCACGCGCTTCGTCCCGAAGCGATCCGCGAGGCGTGCGGTCGGAATCTCGAAGAGCGCGTACGACAGCGCGAAGATGCTGAAGACGTAGCCCATCTCGACGGTGGACAGCTTCAAGTCGCGCATGATGTCCGGCGCGAGCTTGGCGATGCACACGCGATCGAGATAGGTGACCATCGACAAGAGCGTGCCGAGCACGACGACGCGATAGCGGACGCGGGTTGGGGTCATCAGGAATCCGAAACATGGCGCCCGCCGGCTGCGGAGGGCCGGCGAACGGGACGATTGCGGCGATGGCGGCGCCAACTGTAGCATGCGGCCGACGTGATCCAGCCTGGGAGATGTGCATGCGCCGCGCCTCGGTCGTCGTGTTCCTGTTGATGTCACTCGCCGGCGTCGCGCCCGCGGCCTTCGCGCAAGCGTCGGCGTCCTCGACCGACAATTGGGTGGCCGCATGGGCCGCGTCCGTCCACGGCCCCTATCCATCCGGCAACGCGGTCGCGCAGCCGGATTTGCGCTTCGCGCTGCCCTCCCCCGCCGGCGGGGTCGTCGACCAGACGCTGCGGCTGATCGTCAAGCCCGATCGCTGGGGCGCGCGCACGCGTCTTCATCTGTCGAATGTGTTCGGCACGCAGCCGGTGACGTTCGATGACGTCCGCGTCGGATTGCAGAGCTCGGCGGGGAATCTCGTCCGCGGCACGAATCAGCGAGTCACGTTCGACGGCGGACGGACGCGCGTGACGATTGCCGCGGGCGCGTCGATCGTGAGCGATGCGGTCGCGCTGCCCTTCGTCACCGACGCCGCGCGGCCGCTGCTCGACGGGCGCAACCTCGCCGTCAGCCTGCACGCCGACGGCGCGAGCGGCCCGATGACGTGGCACGCCAAGGCGATGACGACGTCGTATCTCACGGCGCCGCACGCCGGCAGTCATGCCGGAGACGAGGACGACCGCGCGTTTCCGTTCACGACGACATCGTGGTTCTTCCTCGATGCCGTCGACATGACCGCCCCGCCCGGCACGCCGCTCGTCGTCTGTTTCGGCGACTCGATCACGGACGGCACCGCGTCGACGATCAACGGCAATGACCGCTGGCCGGACGTGCTCTCGCGACGGCTGCACGAGGCGTACGGCGACCGCGTGTCGGTCGTGAACGCGGGCATCGGCGGCAACGAAGTGCTGGGGCCGAAGACGTACACGGCTGAGCACCCTTCGTCGGGCGGCCCATCGGCGCTCGATCGCCTCGATCGCGACGTGCTCAGCCTCTCGGGCGTCACGGCCGTCGTCTGGCTCGAAGGCGTGAACGATCTCGCGGCCGGCGCATCGGCCGACGCGATCATCGATGGTTTCCGCGAAGGCGTGCGCCGCCTGCACGCGCGAGGCGTCCGCGTGATGGCCGCGACGATCGTCTCGAGCGTCGGCAGCACGAGCGCGCACGGCACGCCAGACGCCAACGCGCGACGACAGACGATCAACACGTTCCTGCGGACGAGCCCGATCTTCGACGGCGTCGCGGACTTCGACAAGGCGACCGTTGATCCCACCACCGGCGGCCTGCGCGCCGAGTTCGTACCGAACAGCTCGACCGGCGGGCCAGGCGATCATCTGCATCCGAATCGCGCGGGCTACGCGGCCATGGGCGAGGCGGTCGATCTCCAGCGGTTGATGGGTGGACAAGAGCGATGAGTCGTCGACCTCGTCTTTCATCTCAGAGCGTATTTCAAAACTGAAAAGACGCGCCGAAGGCGCCCCATTCGTTCGAAGTTCGAAGTTCGAAGTTCGAAGTTCGAACTTCGAAGTTTTGAAACGTGCTCTCAGATCGACTTGAGCACCGCCGCGGGATTTCCGCCGCTCCCCTTCCAGGTGGGAATCAGGGCCCCGAGTCCCGCGACGATCAGGACCGTCGCCATTCCAATCGCGACCGAAGAGAATTCCACGGATTGGACTTGCAGG
>DASZOV010000165.1:0-7388 GCA_035550595.1 Vicinamibacterales bacterium | reverse complement strand
AGGCCAGAGCGCCGACGAGAAGGGGAAGCGTGCGCGAGCGGCGCGTCCGCATACGGTTACCTCACCTGCACTGGGGCATCGCGTTCAGCACGTGCGTCCCGGGCATCTTAGCACCCGGCGGTCGGCCGTCCGGCGGCCGCCGCTGCACTGTCCGTGGCCGGCAACGTGCCCGTGCCCGAGCAAAGTGTGTGCCCGCCGCGCGAGGCCGGTCCCGGCCGTCGCCGTTCGTCCGCCGTCACGCCACGTGATCCGGCGAGGACAACCATCCACCGCATGAGGGGACGCCGGACGAGGCGGCGACGAGTGTAGTAATGTGAGGGAGCGGACCGCTCGGTGGACCGCCACACGCGCATGACCGTTGGACGCCGGGAATGGATCGTGAGATGGGGCATCGCTGTCGCCGTCGCCGGGCTGCTCATGGCGTGCCACGGGTCGGACGCCACGAATGTCCGCACCGCCAACCTGGACTTCTCGCTCCAGGACATGAACGGCAAGACCGTCCGGCTCGCGGATTTCAAGGGCCATCCGATCCTCATCAACTTCTGGGCGACCTGGTGCCCGCCCTGCAAGGCGGAGATTCCCTGGTTCGTCGATCTCGCCGCCAAGTACCGCGATCGCGGCTTCGTCGTCGTCGGCGTGTCGGTCGACGACGCGCCGGACGCGATCCGCAAATTCGCGGCCGAGTATCATGTCGACTATCCGATGCTCGTCGGCAACGGCCACGACGATCTCATCGCGGCCTACGAAGCGCAGATGGTCGTGCCCGTCTCGTGGCTCATCCGTCCGGACGGGACGATTCTGACCAAAGCCGAAGGCATCCATCCGAAGGAGTGGTTCGAGTCCCAGATCCAGACGATTCTGCCGCCGTCATACTGAGGAACGTGACCTATCGTGCCTGAACCGACCGCTCCCATCCTCGCCACGCTCGCCTGTGGCTGCCGCGTGACGTTCCGCGCCGGCGTCGAGGGCAGCCCTGTCACCGTGCTCATCGAGCGCAAGGCGGACGGGTGCGTCATGCCCATCCACGTCACGGGCTCTCCGGTCTTCGATCACCGCGAGGCGCTGCGTCCGTCGACGCGCCTCTTGCCCGTCCTCCAGTCCGACTACGAGGAAAGCTAGGCCGCGTTTCGAAACCGAAAAGACGCGCCGAAGGCGCCCCCTTCATTCGAAGTTCACAGTTCGAAGTTCGAAGTTCTGAAGGCTCTCTGATCCAGCCTCAGAGCCGGATGCGCACGTCGGCGACGAGCGGCAGGTGATCCGAGGCGACGAGCGCGAGCCGCGTCCGCGGCAGCTCCACGCGCCGGATCTCGACGTCGCCCAGGTAGTAGATGTGGTCGAGGTGGAGGAGCGGGAAGAATCCCGGATACGTCCGCCGGCGCTTGAGGTGCGGATAGAGATCGACGCTGGCCATGCCCTCGGCCAGGACGTCTGCAACCAGTCCGCGTCCCCACTCGTTGAAATCGCCAAGGACGATCTTCGGGCTCGCCACGCGCCGGTCCTGGATCCAGGACGCGAGCCGCGGCGCCTGGTAGCGTCGCTCGAGGAGCGCCGTGCCGAGGTGGACGTTGTACACCTGCAGACACGTCTCGCTGCCGAGGTCGATCGCCACGCGCTGACTCCCGCGCGGCTCGCACGTCTTCCAGGACAGATCGATCTGCGCGTGCTCGCGGATGGGATAGCGGCTCAGGATGACGTTGCCGAACTGGTGGCGGCCGAGCTCGCGCGTGGGCGCCATGACCCAGCCCATGCCGAGCGCGGCGCCAAGTTGTTCGGCATGACCCGGTCCGGCCAGACCTGGGCCAATGACTTCCTGCAGGGCGACGACGTCCGGATCGATGGTCGCGAGGACGGCGGCGATGCGCTCGGGCCGCGTGCGGCGATCGAGGCCGCGCGAACGATGGATGTTGTAGGTCGCGACGCGCAGGTCGATCGTCCGTCCGGCCGCGGCGTGGCGTGGGCCCTCAGCCACGGCGCTCGACGAGGCGCCCGGCCGATCCGCGAATCGCGTTCATGTGCGTATCATAACGTCTGGACCGCCGATGGGCCGGCGGCCGGACGAGCGCGGGAGGGACACCGTGGCGAAGCTGCAGACCGAATACGAAGTGACCTGTCCGTGCTGCCACGCCACGCTCGTCATCGACGCGGGCCTGCGGCGCGTCGTGCGGCACGTGGCGCCCGAACGCGCCGACAAGCCGTCACTCGACGAGGCGCACCGCATCCTGGCGGACGAGAAGGCGCGGCGTGAATCGCTCTTCGAGGCGTCGGTCCAGTCCGAGCGCACGCGCGGCGACGCGCTGTCGAAGCGGTTCGAGGAAGCGCTAAAGCAGGCGCGCGACGAGCCGATCACCAAACCCAGCCGCGAGTTCGATCTGGACTGAAGTCCGGGCGGGCGGCCCCCCGTGCCCGCCCGCTCACCGCAGCCGCAGCGCCCATTCCAGCAGCAGCGTGAACACCAGCACTGACGTGCCGAGGATCGTCTCGAGTACCGTCCAGGTCTGGAACGTCAGCTTCAGCGACAGGCCGAAGTACTCCTTGATCATCCAGAAGCCCGCGTCGTTCACGTGCGACAGCATGAGCGCGCCGCCGCCCACGGCGACGACCATCAACTCCGGACTCACGCCCGCCTGAATCACGAGCGGCGCCACGATGCCGCCGGCCGTCGTCATGGCGACGGTTGCCGATCCGGTCGCGACGCGGATGAGCGTCGACACGATCCAGCCGAAGACGAGCGGGTCGACGTGGAGCGCCTGCGCGCGGTTGGCGATGTCGGTGCCCGCGCCGCTGTCGATGAGCACGCGGCTGAACGCGCCGCCGGCGCCGATGATGAGCAGGATGCTCGCGATGAGCATGAACGACGTGTCGGAGTGTTTGAGAATCTTCGCCGGGCTCATTCCGACCGCCAGCCCGAACGTGTAGCACGCCACGAGGCACGCGATGAGGAGCGCCGTGATCGGGTTGCCGATGAATTTGAAAATCGAATAGAGCGACGTCGACGGATCGAGATACAGGTCGGCGTAGGTCGCGAACACGAGCAGGATGACCGGCAGCATGATCGTGAAGAGCGAGACGACGAAGCCCGGCGGCGTCTCCGGCTTCGGCGTGCCCTCGGCCATCTCGATCATCTTCGTTTCGGAGAACTCCTTGAACTTCGGCGCGATCCACGTCGCGAAGATCGGACCGGCGATCATCGACGAGGGCACGCCGACCAGGATGCCGTAGATGATCGTGCGACCGATGTCCGCGTGGAAGATCGCGACGACCGCGAGCGCGGCCGGGTGCGGCGGCAGGACGCCGTGCACGACCGACAGACCCGCCAGCATCGCGAGGCCCACGCGCAGCGCCGGGACGCCGAACTCCTTCGTCACCGTGTAGACGAGCGGAATCAGCAGCACGAACCCGACCTGGAAGAACATCGGGATGCCGACGATGAAGGCGACCGCGTACATCGCCCACTGGACGCGCGTCGGGCCGAATGCTGCGATGAGCGTTCGCGCGATGCGCTCGGCGCCGCCGGACTCTTCGAGCAATTTGCCGAGCACGGTCCCGAGGCCGAGCACGATGCCGACGAAGCCGAGCGTGCCGCCGAAGCCCGCCTGGATCGAGTCCGAGATCTTGACGAGCGGCATTCCGGCGCACACACCGACGAAGAACGACACCACGAGCAGCGCGATGAACGGGTGCATCTTGACGATCGTGATGAGGCCGAGCAGCAGAAGGACCGAGACGAGGACAATCAGCGCGAGCATGCGTGCGGCTCCCGGTTAGTCGTGGGCCTGAAGGGCGGCGATGGCGTCGAATTCATCGACGAGGCGTCCGTAGACGCGTTCGTAGAGCGCGAAGAGCGGCTGGTAGATGGCGTGGCGCGCCGGGTCCGGCTGATAGACGCCGCGCGCCGCGCCGATGAGCGCGCCGACGGCGGCCGGGCCGTCGATCGCGCCGGCTGCGATCATGCCGAGCGCGGCCGCGCCGAACGCGGCACCTTCCGGTTCGCCCGGCACCGTCACCGCGTGGCCGAACACGTCGGCCATGATCTGGACCCAGGCCGGCGACCGCATGAACGATCCGCTCGCGCGCACGTCACGCACCGTGCCGCCCGCGAGGCCGAGCCGCTGCAGCGACGCGAACACCGCGTGCATCGCATAGACGACGCCCTCGAGCGTGGCGCGCACGAGGTGCGGCCGGCGGTGGTTCAAGGTGAGGCCGAACATCACGCCTCGCGCATGGCCGTTGTAGTACGGCGAGCGCTCGCCGGTCAGGAGCGGCAGGAACACCAGCCCTTCGGCACCGGGCGGCGCCCCATTCACCGCGTCGTCGACCAGATCGTTGTAGTCCTCGGGCGCCTCTTCGCCGGCCGCGAGTGCCTGTCGCACCCAGTCGAGCGCGAGGCCGCCGTTGTTGATCGCCCCGCCGAGCACCCAGAGATCGTCGGTCAGGTTGTAGCACCAGTTCCGAACGGCCGGATCGGTCTTCGGATCCGGATCGCACACGCGCACGGCGCCGCTCGTGCCGATCATCGCCGTGAACTCGCCCGGCCCGACCGCGCCGGCGCCGAGCGTCGACAGCACGCCGTCCGACGCGCCGATGACCAGCGCGACGCCATCGGGCAATCCGGTCTTCGCCGGCGACCACCCGTCGATCGTCGCCGTCGTCGCCAGCACGTCCGAGAGTTGATCGCGCCGGAGACCCGTGAGCGACAATGCTTCGGCGTCCCAGTCGAGCGTGCGGTTGTTGTAGAGACCCGTGCCCGAGGCGATGCTGCGATCGACGAGGAATCGGCCCGTCAGCCGATGGACGAGCAGTTCCTTGATCGAGATGAACTTGTGCGCCGAGGCGACGAGCGCCGGATCCGCATCGCGCCACCACAGCAGCTTCGCGACCGGATACATCGGGTGCAGCGGGCATCCCGTCCGCGCGTAGAACGCGTCGGCATCGGTGCGCTGGCGGATGACGTCGGTGAAGGGCTGCGCGCGCGTGTCGGCCCAGGTCAGCATCGGGCCGAGCGGCCGGCCGTCGGTGTCGACCGGAAACAGACTGTGCAGCACCGTGCTGAGCGCGAGCGCGCGCAGCCGTTCGCGCGGATGCGGGAACTCCCGGATGGCCTCGACCAGCGTCCGCTCGAAGGCGTCGACGATGACCGTCGGGTCCTGCTCGGCCCAGCCGGCCTGCGGGACGTGGAGCGGGTAGGTGGCGGTGGCCTGCGAAGCGAGATCGCCGCGCGTGCCGAAGATGCAGACGCGGCAACCGGTCGTGCCGATGTCCGCGCCAATGAAGTACGTGTCGCTCGTCGTGGTCATGCCGAAAGTGTTGAGACCTTAGCTGTTTCTCGCGTGCATCGGCAACCGTCGGGTCTGCGGGCCGTGACGCCGGACAGCCTCCTCGGCCTCGACGTCGACGCGCGATCGCGTCAGGTGCGCCGGCCGCGATAGTCGTCGGGCAGCGCCGTCCACGCGCGGCGATCGTAATACAGCGGCTTCCGTCCGCCATGCGCCGCGAGGTACGCCACGTAGCGGGCGCGCAACCGAGCCAGCCGCGCGGGTGCCATCGGCAGCGGCCGATGCGGGATGTCGAAGAGCAGCCGTTCGACCTTCCAGACGTTCTTCGTCGACAGGCGCCAGTCGTAGTCGCCGAGGACACGGAGATCGGTCACGCCGAACGCCTTGATCGCGCCGGTCCGGTCGACGTACGGGTCGACGTAGCTTTGCGCGAGCGCCCGGATCGTCGAGAACACCGGGCGCCGGCCGTGCAGACCGGGATCACGTGAACGGGCGACCGATCCCCATCGGCCGTGCCGCTCGTACACGAAGACGACATGATCGAGCGCGTCGATCGACTCGAGACTCATGACGAACGGCGGGTAGCCGTGCTGTTCGAGGATGACGGCGGCGGCGATGGCTGCTTCGAGACAGTGCGCCGTGCCGTGCGCCACCACGCCGCGAAACGAGCGCAGCGTGGCGCGGCCCGGTGGCGGCTCGGTGTTGTAGGGCAGCGCGTTCAGGTACGACTGGACCGCGGCCGGCGTGCGGAGCCGCGTGACGACGCGCCGTTCGCGGGCGGTGAAGGCTGAGGCGGGCGGCGCGCCGCCCGTCATGCGCCGCCGAGCGCGGCGCGCAGATCGGACAGCACGGTGCCGGGCGTCCACCCATTGCCCGAGTAAATCTTTCGGATGTGACCGTCGCGGCCGATGAGCGTCGTTCGGAGCTGGTGCGTGATGCCTTCCGGACTGTCCGCGCGCACGATGCTCACCCCGAAACGGCCCGCGAACCGGTCGGTCGTGGCCTGGTCGCCGGTGAGAAACGTCCAGATGGCGGGATCCGCCTTGAGCTGCTTCGCGTGTGCGGCGAGTACGGCCGGCGTGTCGTGCGCGGGATCGATCGAGATCGAGATCAGCTTGACCTGGCCGCGGAGCGGCGTGTCGTCGGACACGGCGCGCTGGATGGTCGCGAAGTTCTGATCCATGAGCGGACAGAACGTCGGCAGCGGGCAGCTCGTGTAGACGAACGTCACGAGCGTCAGCGAGCCCTTCCACTCCGAGAACGAGCGGCGCGTGTTCGTCTGATCGATGAACGCAGCATCGGGCACCTCGTCGCCGACGGCGAGGATGCCTTCGGCGAGTGCGGCCGAGTTGGTGCTGGTCGGCACCGGGGCGTTGCCCGTGTGCGTGATCGCCGTGAGCGTCGCGCCGGCATCGGTCACCTGCATGGTGGCCGTGATGAGCTCACCCGGCGTGCGACCCTGCATCAGCGCCGGCGTCGCGACGGGATAGTTCATCGTCATGGCCGGCATGAAACCGGCGATGTCGTCGTGCTTGATGGTCAGATACTGGTTGGGCAGAACGGCCAGTACCTGGCCGGTGAGCGTGTACTCGCGCGGGGGCGGCTGGCGATGGCAGGCGGCGAGGCCGGCGACGAGAAGCAGGACGCCGGCGAACGGCAATCGACGAAGCATCAGCGGATCGTCCTCCCCTGGCTGGTCATCCGTTCACGACCCAGCCGTCCTTCAGCTCGATGATCCGCGATCCGTAGGCCGCGTTGGTCTCCGAGTGCGTGACCTGCACGATCGTCGTGCCGGCCTCGTTGAGCTTCTTGAACAGATCCATGATCTCGCGGCCCTGGCTCGAGTGCAGGTTGCCGGTGGGCTCGTCGGCGAGGATCACGCGCGGGTTCGCGATGACGGCGCGCGCCACGGCGATGAGCTGCTGCTGGCCGCCCGAGAGCTGGCTCGGATACAGGTCCTTCTTGCCGACGATGTGGAAGCGGTCGAGGATGTCGCAGACCATGCTGTCGCGATCGGCCTTGCGGATGTCGCGGTAGGAGAGCGGCACGTCGAGGTTCTCGTACACCGTCAGGTGATCGAGCAGGTGATAGCTCTGGAAGACGAAGCCGATGTGC
>DASZOV010000164.1:0-12270 GCA_035550595.1 Vicinamibacterales bacterium | reverse complement strand
GCGGTTCGTTACCATCAAATGTTTCTCCAGGGTGTAGAACCGCCCGGCCGGGAGTCCCATGAAGCGTACGTTTCAACCGAATCGCCGCCGCCGCCGGCGGACCCATGGCTTTCTTGTCCGTATGCACACGAAGAACGGACGCATCGTGCTGAAGCGTCGGCGCGCCAAGGGCCGGAAGCGGCTGACGGTTTCGTCCGAGTCCTAGCCGGCGGGCTCCGCGATGCGCGGAGCGCCGTCCCTGGCTCAGCACCATGCCGTTCACGTTCGGGTCGGAGCGCCGACTGCGTCATCACGCGGAGTTCGCTGCCGTCCAACGGCACGGCCGCCGGACCGCGGGTCGCTACCTGACCGTGCTCAGCACGCCGAACACGCTTGGCCGCGATCGTCTTGGGCTGATCGCCTCGCGCCGCCTCGGGACCGCCGTCGAACGCAACCGCGCCAAACGTCGTCTTCGTGAATTGTTTCGTCATCTCGGCGCCGAGGCCAACGCGCCGGGCCGTTCGTCGTTCGATGTGGTGATCATTCCCCGCCGCGAACTCGTGCGCGCGCCGTTTCGCGCGATCCAGGCCGATTTCCAGACGGCAATGGGCCGCCTGCGGCCTGCGAGGCGATCGTGACCTGGGGCGCCCGCGTCGGCATCGGCTTCGTGCGTGCCTACCAGGTGCTATTCGGCGGCCTGATGGGCGGCGCCTGCCGGTTCGAGCCGTCCTGTTCGCACTATGCGCTCGAGGCCATCGAAGTCCATGGCCTCGCGCGTGGCGTGATCCTCGCGGCGCGGCGACTCGCACGGTGTCATCCGTGGGGTGGATCGGGGTTCGATCCGATCCCGCCGAAGACGAGCGAATCCTGAACGTGTCTCCCCAATCATGGAAAAGCGCGTCTTCCTAGCGATTTTTCTGTCGTTCGTCGTCCTGGCGATCTACCAGGCGTACTTTGCGCCGCCGCCACCAAAGCCAGGCGAGAAGACCGCCACGACCGCGTCGACGAGTACGACGACGCCCGCTGCGCCGGCTTCAGCATCAGGAGCATCGACTCCGGCCGACTCCACTCCAGCGGCTTCCGCGGCGACGCCAGCGCTCGCGGGCAATACGCCGCGCGTGCTCGTCGGTGAGACGACCGCTCGCGACGTCGTCGTCGACACCGAGGCCGTGCACGCCGTGTTCTCGACAGCCGGCGGCGTCCTCGAGAGCTGGGAGCTCAAGCACTACTCGCAGGACGGCAAGCCGCTCGAATTCGTGCCGGTCGCCGTGCCCGACTCGCTGCCGCGTCCGTTCACGCTCTCGACGACCGACGACGGGATTTCGAAGGTGCTGGCCACGGCGATCTTCCGGCCGAGCGCCGATGGGCTCACGCTCGGCACGTCGCCGGGCACGCTCAGCTTCGAGTACCAGGACGCATCCGGGCTCACCGCGCGCAAGGTCTTCCACTTCCAGCCCGACGGCAAACCGTACCTCCTGAAGGTCGAGGCGTCGATCGACGTCAAGGGCGCGGCGCGACCGGTGCGCCTCGCGTCGGGTCCCGCGGTGGGGCTCGGCTACGCACCCGATGGTTCGCGCAGCGTGCCCTCGCGCGCGATCCAGATGTTCGCCGGCAAGGTGAAGCGGCTGACGACGAGCGCGCTCGAGAAGCAGGCGCACTACGAAGGCACGCCGGAATTCGCCGGCGTCGAGGATCAGTACTTCCTCAACGCCGCGCTGCCCGCCGGACAGGCGATCGTCGTCGACTACTCCCCCATCTCGCTCCCGGTGCCGAACGATCCGTCCGATCACACGCGCACGTTCGTGTCCTACACGCTCGGCGTGCCGGGTTCGATCGGACTCTCGTATTTCATGGGCCCGAAGGATCTCGACGTGCTGCGCGCGGTGAATCCGCAGCTCGTGCGTGCGATCGACTTCGGCATCTTCTCCTGGCTCGTCGTGCCGCTGCTCCAGGCGCTCAAGTGGATCAACGGCTACATCGGCAACTATGGCTGGTCGATTGCCGTCCTGACGGTCATCATCAACGTCCTCATGTTCCCGCTGCGGCACCGGAGCATGGTGTCGATGCGGAAGATGCAGGCGGTGCAGCCGGAAGTGAAGGCCATCCAGGCGCGCTACGCGAAGTACAAGGTCACCGATCCCGAGCGCCAGAAGATGAACACCGAGATGATGGCCCTCTACAAAGAGAAGGGCGTCAACCCGGTGAGCGGCTGTGTGCCGATGCTCTTCACGATGCCGGTCCTCTACGCGGTCTACGCGATGCTCGAGGCGGCAATCGAACTGCGTGGCGCACCGTGGTTCGGGTGGATCCACGATCTTTCGCGGCACGATCCGCTCTACATCACGCCGCTCCTCATGGGCGTGAGCATGCTCGTCCAGCAGAAGATGATGCCGTCGACGGCCGATCCGATGCAGCAGAAGATGATGCTGCTCATGCCCGTCGTCTTCACCGTCTCGTTCCTCTGGGCGCCGTCGGGCCTCGTCGTCTACTGGCTGCTCAGCAACGTGCTGGCCATCGGCCAGCAGTACGTCACCAACCGGATGATTGGCGCGCCGACGCCCGCGCTGGCCCGGGCGCGCGGCAAGGCGGTAACGCGCGCGTCCGCGGGTCGTAAGTAACTGCACATGCATGCCGAACTGGACCAACAGGTCATCTCGTTCGTGACGAGCGTCCTCGACGCGATGGGGCTGTCGCTCACCATCGACCTCGAGGAGACCCCCGATCACGTCCGCCTCAATCTCGCCGGCGACGGCGCCGATCTGCTGCTGAAGCGCAAGGGCGAGGCGCTCGACGCGCTGCAGGTCATCGTCAACACGGCGTTTCGCCGCGACGCGCGGAGCGACCGTCACTACGTCGTCGACGCGCTCGGCTTCCGCAAGGACAAGGACGCGGAACTACGGCAGATGGCGCGCTTCCTCGCCGACAAGGCGAAGACGAGCGGCGAGCCGCAGGAAATCGGCCCGCTCAACCCTTACGCGCGGCGCATCGTCCATCTCGCCGTGGCGGAGGACGCCGAGGTGTCGTCGGAGAGCATCGGCGACGCCTTCCTCAAGACGGTCGTGATTTCGCCCAAGGCCGGATAGCCAGGAGCCGTGGCCGCGTTCTCGACGACCGACACCATCGTCGCCGTCGCCACGCCGCCTGGCCGAGGCGGCATCGGTCTCGTCCGTCTGTCGGGACCTGCCGCCGAACCCATCGTTCGCCGACTCACCCGCCGCACATCGTTCCGACCCCGCTACGCGACGTTCGCGCGCCTGGCTGACACGGTTGCCATCGACGCCGTCGATCCCGAGGACGACGTCACCGCGCCTGCACGCATCGTCGACCACGTCGTGGTGACGTGGTTCGCTGCGCCGCACTCCTTCACCGGCGAAGACGTCGTCGAGATTGGCGCGCACGGCAGTCCGGTGCTGCTCCAGCGCATTGTCGAACTCGCGATGGCCGCGGGCGCGCGGCTCGCCGAGCCGGGCGAGTTCACGTTGCGCGCGCACCTCAATGGCCGGCTCGATCTCGTGCAGGCCGAGGCCATCGCGGATCTCGTCGACGCCGTGACGCCGCTGCAGGCGCGGGCCGCGATGGATCAACTCGAGGGCACGTTGACCGACGCGATCGGCCGCGTCGACGCGGCGCTCTTCGATCTCACCGCCAAGCTCGAAGCGTCGCTCGACTTTCCCGAAGAGGGATTTCATTTCATCACACGCGCTGACGCCGCAGCCGAAATGGCGTCCGTGCGGGCGACGCTCGCGTCGCTCGTTGCCGAAGGACGCGCGGGCCGTGTCGTGCGCGAAGGACGGCTGGTCGTCGTCACCGGCGCGCCGAATGCGGGCAAGTCGAGCTTGTTCAACGCGCTCATCGGCGCGAGCCGCGCCATCGTCACCGACGTGCCCGGGACGACGCGGGACCTGCTGAGCGAGCGCGTGGACGTGGGCGGCGTGCCGATCACGCTCGTCGATACGGCTGGCGTGCGTGAAGCGCGCGATGTCGTCGAGGCAGAAGGCGTGCGGCGCGCACTCGAGGCGCAGACGGTCGCGGCCGTGATCGTCGAAGTCGTCGACGGATCGGCGCCGCTACCCGCTGCCCGTGATGGCGGTGGCGACGGCGTCACGGACCGCGCGACGTCGGCCACGCCGCGCATCACGGTCGTGAGCAAAGTGGATCGGCCGCGCGCGTGGCCGAACGCGGTGTTCGGCGATGCGGCCGATGACGTGGTCGAGACGTCCGTCGTGAGCGGCGTGGGCATTGATGCGCTTCGGCGGCGTATCCTCTCCGCGCTCACCTCGCGCGACGAATGGCGCGACACGCCTGCCGTGACGAACCTGCGCCATGTCGCGCAACTCGACACGGCGCATGCGTCCGTCGAGCGCGCCGCGCAGGAACTCGACGTGGGCGCCACTGAAGAGCTGGTCCTGGCTGGATTGTCGGATGCACGCGAGGCGCTCGAAGCCATCACCGGCGTTCGCGCGCCCGACGATTTGCTCCGCCATATCTTCAGCCGCTTCTGTATTGGAAAATAGCGCGGTGAGCTTCGACGTCGTCGTCATCGGCGCCGGGCATGCCGGCTGCGAAGCCGCGTGGGCGGCCGCGCGGCTCGGCTGCCGCGTCGGGCTGTGCACGCTCTCGGCCGACACGGTCGCACTGATGCCGTGCAATCCCGCGATTGGCGGCACGGCGAAGGGCCACCTCGTGCGCGAGATCGACGCGCTCGGCGGCCTCATGGCGCGCGCGATCGACGCGACGGGCATCCAGTTCAAGCTGCTCAACCGAAGCCGCGGACCGGCCGTGTGGTCGCCGCGGGCGCAGGCCGACAAGCGGCGTTACGGCGCGTGGATGCGTGACGCGCTCGAGCGGGAGCCGAACATCACGTGGCTGTTCCGGCGCGCGGGCCGCATCATGACTGCCGGCGGTCGGGTGACCGGCCTCGCGTTCGAAGATGGCGAGTCCGTCGCATGCAAGGCGATCGTCGTCACGACCGGGACGTTTTTGAACGGACTCATTCACGTCGGCGACGAACAGCGGCCCGCGGGTCGCGCGGGCGAGCCACCGTCGTGCGATCTCGCGACGTCGATTCGCGAGATCGGTTTCGTCATGGGACGGCTCAAGACCGGTACGCCGCCGCGGCTGGGCCGGCGGTCGATCGACTTCTCCGTGTTCACGGAAGAACCCGGCGACAATCCGATCGTCCCCTTCTCGTTTCTGACGACGCGCATCGAGCGGCCGCAGGTGGCGTGTCATCTCGTCTACACGTCTGATCGCGTGCATGAGATCGTGCGGCGCAGTATCGATCGATCGCCGCTGTACAACGGCCGCATTCAGGGGATCGGGCCGCGTTACTGTCCGTCGCTCGAAGACAAGGTGATGCGCTTCCCGGACAAGGCGCGACACCAGATTTTTCTCGAGCCCGAGGGCGTCGACGTCGACGAGATCTACGTGAACGGCCTGTCGATGAGCCTGCCGCGCGATGTGCAGGAGGACGTCGTCCACGCGCTGCCCGGTCTCGAGCATGCGGCGATTCTGCGGCACGCCTACGCGGTCGAGTACGACTTCGTCCAGCCGACCGAGTTGCACCGGTCGCTCGAGACGAAGCGGTTGCCGGGGCTGTTCCTCGCGGGGCAGATCAACGGCACGTCAGGCTACGAAGAGGCCGCGGCGCAGGGATTGATGGCGGGACTGAATGCCGCGCGCATCGTGCGCGGTGAAGACGCGATCGTGCTCGGCCGCGACGAGGCGTACGTCGGCATCCTCATCGACGACCTCGTCACGCGTGGTTGTCTCGAGCCATACCGCATGTTCACGTCGCGTGCGGAGCATCGGCTGCTGCTGCGGATCGACAACGCCGACGTACGGCTGACGCCCGTCGGCCGTCGCGCGGGCCTCGTCGACGACGACCGATGGCGGCTGTTCGAAGCGCGGATGGAGCGACTCGATCGCAATCGGGCACGCGCGGCGACCACGCGCGTCATCGTGGATGGACGACGCGTGACCGTCGAGCAGGCGCTCGCGCAACCGCCGGTGACGCTCGACGACGTGCGCGGCGGTGGATTCGAGTTGGACGTCGATCCTGACCGTGCGCATCTGGACGTGGCGACGATCGAGGCGGAACTTCGATACCGCGGTTATCTGCGCCGACACGCTGCCGACGTGGCTCGCGCGAGAGCGCAGGAGGCGCGCGCGATCCCGGTCCACTTCGAGTACCACGGCATTCCCGGGTTGTCGCGCGAGGTCGTCGAGCGGCTGAGCGACATTCGTCCGGAAACCATTGGCCAGGCCGCGCGTGTGCCTGGAGTCACGCCGGCGGCCGTGGCGATTGTGGCCGCGCGCGTCGCTCGCGGCGTGAGCGCGTGAGCGATTACGTAGCTCGAATTGCGCAGCGACTCGACGTCGTCGGGCTGTCGGTCACGCCGACGCAGATCGAGTTGCTCGCGGCGTATCTGGAGCTTCTCGCGAAGTGGAACCAGACGATCAACCTGACGTCGTTTGATTTGCAGGTGCCGAGTGATGGGGCGATTGACCGACTCATAATTGAGTCTGTGTACTCCTCGCAACTCATTGACAACAAGCCATTTATTTCTATAGACGTCGGATCTGGAGGTGGTTCTCCATCATTGCCCCTAAAAATTATAAAGCCATCGCTCGTGTACACACTCGTCGAATCCCGTTCCAGGAAATGTGCCTTCCTTCGAGAGGCCGTCCGCGTGCTTGGCCTCTCGGACGTACGTGTGGAGCAGACGCGATTGGAGGACGTCGCTCGACGCGAGTCGATGCGACATACGTTCGATCTCGTCACGATGCGGGCCGTGCGGTCAGACGATGAGTTGTGGGTGGCGATGAGGACGTTGCTCAGGCCCGGCGGGCAGGTGCTGTGGTTCGGCGCGCGTAAGGAAGCCATACCTGTTGGATTCCAGGTGCTCGAAGACAGGCCGGCCGTCGCTCTCTTGAGGCAGCAGAGCATCTAAAGCTAACGCGACTCGAATTCAGAAGACATTCGTAGCACAATCGCCCTTCATCGACGCGCGTGGCGCGTGTCGCGCCCGGCGGGTGCACGTTTCACGTGGAACACTCCATATCGTCCCGGCATCAATCGCGGACATAGACTGGCGCGGACAGCAGGCTGCTCAATGCTGCAGGTCCAGGAGATCGGATCCATGTCCAAGAAGCGTCAGCGACGCATTCCGCGCAATACGTGGCTCGACATTCCGCTCGAGGACTACGTCGGCCACATGACGAGCCCGCATGTCGGCCAGCGCGTGGTGCTGAATCGATTGTTCGGAGACGCGCTGAAGACCACCAAACCTTCATCCGTTTTGATTGCGGGTGCTTCCTCCGGGAATGGGCTCGAACACCTGGATTCGTCGGTATCTCAGCGCGTTGTCTGCGTGGACATCAATGCGACCTATCTCGACGCGCTGCAGACGTCCTTCGGCGGGTCGGACGTCAATATGGAAACGATCTGCGGCGACGTCGCGACCTGTCGCCTTCCGTCGGAGACGTTCGGCCTGGTTCATGCGGCGCTCGTGCTCGAGTATGTGGACTGGAGAGTCGTGCTGCCTCGTCTCGCGAAACTGGTCGGCACCGGCGGGACGCTCAGCATCGTGATTCAGCGTCCTTCTGCCGTCACGCCAGCGGTTACATCCTCGCCATTCGTGAGCCTGAGAACGCTCGAGTCCGTCTTCAACTTCGTCGACCCTGACGAATTGATAGCTGCTACATCGTCGCTAGGATTGCCGCTTCGCTCTCGCTGGATCGAGACACTGCCATCTGCGAAGACGTTTGAGGTCTTGCGTTTTACGAGAGCGATTTGACGCTCTGCCGCCTGCGGCCGTCTCTGTAGCGTTGCAGCGTTGTAGAAGTAACGGTCCGAGCAGCAGCTTCATTTTTCAGCCGCGCCAAGCCCCTTACGTCTCCGGTAGCGTCCTCACGATTGGTGACCCTGACTGTCGGATGATTGTTCCACGTGAAACATTACCCGCTCGGTCGCCCTTGCGACCAACTGAAAATCAGACGCGACATCACCGCCGCTGCGCTACAATCGCTCATTCGCCGGCAGGAAGTTGTTGAATTGGTTATATGGCCAATAGTTTAATCATCGCGGTCGCCAATCAAAAAGGCGGCGTCGGCAAAACCACCACCGCCATCAACCTCGGCGCCTCACTCGCGCTCGCCGAACAGCGTGTCTTGCTCGTCGACCTCGACCCACAGGGCAATCTGACGAGCGGCATCGGCATGAAAGGACAGGCCGCCGCCGGCGGCACCGCCTACGAGGCGCTGCTCAGCGACACGCCAGACGCCGCGTCGGCGATCCTGCCGACGGGTGTCGACCACCTGTTCCTTCTACCTGCCGACCACCACCTCACCGGCGCCGAGATCGAGCTCGTCACGGCGCTCGCCCGTGAACGTCGTCTCGAACGTCTGCTTGCGCCGCTTCGCGGCCAGTTCGACTACATCTTCATCGACGCACCGCCATCGCTCGGCCTGCTGACGCTCAACGCCCTCGTCGCCGCCGATACGGTGCTCATCCCGCTCAACGGCGAGTATTTCGCGCTCGAAGGCATCGCCGAGCTGCTCTCGACCATCGATCGCGTGCGCGCCGCGCTCAATCCGCGTCTCGCCATCGAGGGTGTGCTGCTCACGATGTACGACGAGCGGACGAATCTGGGACAGCAGGTAGGCGCCAATATTCGCGAGCACTTTGGCGAGCGCGTCTACACGACGGTCATCCCTCGCAACATTCGTCTGGGTGAAGCCCCGAGTCACGGCCTGCCCGCGATCCTCTACGATGCGCGGTCACGCGGCGCCGAAGCCTACGTCGCCCTCGCTCACGAATTCCTCGGCCGTCGTCGCGCCGCGGCGATCGTACCGGCCAACGGCGACGACGACTCCGGCGCCGCGCCAATCGCCGAGTAATCGCGCCGCGAGGACCGGACATTTTCAATCGCCTGATCGAATCGAAGGAACGCTGTCATGGCAGACAAACGACCAGCACTCGGACGCGGACTGAGCGCGCTCATTCCCGATCGGCCGGCCACTCCGCCGCCTCCTGCCGCGTCCGCGGCCGCTTCGACGACGGCCGCACCAAGCGCGCCGCGCGAGATCGACATCGATCAGCTCGTCCCGAATCCGCGCCAGCCGCGCGTGCACATCGACGAGCACCGTCTCGAAGAGTTGGCGCAGTCGATCCGCAGCCACGGCGTGATCCAGCCGATCCTCGTGCGTCCCGTCGCCGGCCGCTACGAGATCGTCGCCGGCGAACGCCGCTGGCGGGCGGCGCAGCGCGCAGGCCTCTTGAAAGTCCCGGTCGCCATCCGCGACGTGCCGGACGCGAACCTGCTGCAGGTCGCGCTCATCGAGAACATTCAGCGCGAGGATCTCAATCCCATCGAGGAAGCGCAGGCCTATCGTCGGCTCGTCGACGATCACCAGATGTCGCAGGAGTCGATCGGGACGGCGGTGGGGAAGGACCGCGCGACGGTGGCCAACTACCTGCGCCTCCTGCGGCTGCCCGTCGAAGTGCGAAACGACCTGGCGTCGGCCTCGCTCAGCATGGGCCACGCGCGTGCGCTCCTGGCCTTGCCAGACGACGCGGCGCAGCGGCGAGTGGCGCGGGAGGTCGTCTCTCGCCAATTGTCCGTGCGCGACACCGAAGCACTCGTCCGGCGCGAGACGACGCCGGCTCCGCCCGCGCCGGCCGCACGGCCCGTGGACCCGAATACTCGCGCCGCCGAGGACCAGCTCAAGGTCGCCCTCGGCACCCGCGTCCGCATCATTCGCCGCGCGGCGGGCGGGCGGATCGAGATCGATTTCACGAACGAGGACGAACTGCAGCGGCTCTATGAAATGCTGACGGATCGCGGCGAATCGGCGTCCCGATAGCGCCGTTCGGACCCGGCGTGGTCGTCTTGCCCGTACGCGCGGGCGGATGGTATAAACAAATGTTTTGCCTGGCCGCGAAGGGCGGGGAAGATCGCTCCTTCGGCGCCGGCGGAGTCCCGCGTGCTCAACCCGGATTGGTCCGTCGTCTGGATCGTCATTCTCGTGCTGGCGTTAGCCGCGGTCCTGGATCGACTGATCCTGCGGCCGGTGCTCAACGTCATCAAGCAGCGCGAGGACGCGGTCACGTCGGCGCGACGGCTGGCCGAACAGGCCGCCACCGAGGCGCGGCAGGCGAGCGAGGCGTTCGACCGGCAGACGCAGGAGGCGCGTGCCGAGGTCTATCGCCAGATGGATGACATGCGCCGTGCGGCGCTCGACGAACGGACGGCGCTGCTCGAGGCGACGCGGGCCGAAGCCGATCGCGCCGTGGCGGACGCGCGTGCCGAGCTCGCGCGCGACGTCGACAAGGCACGGGCCGCGCTCGACGCCGATGCCGCGTCGCTCGCCGACGAGGCCGCCAACCGTATTCTCGGACGGCACGCGTCCTAGCCGTTCATCGACGGACACTGAACTGGACATCGTGACTGCACTTCGTTCGACGCTACCGTCCTGCTCTCGCGTGTTCCTGACGACGCTCCTCGCGCTCGTCGTTGCCGCCGCCATTGGCCGGCCGCTGGTCGTGGTCGTCGCGGCGCAGGAACCCGCGGTCGAACAACCGTCGGAAGCATCGGCCGCCGAAGCACACGGCGCGGAGAGCGAACACGGCTGGATGGAGACGGCCGCCAAGGCCGTCAACTTCGCGCTGCTCGCCGGCGTACTCGTCTATTTCCTGAAGGGGCCGACGGTCCAGTATCTGACCGGCCGGCGCGACACGATCCGCCGCGATCTCATCGAGGCGCAGACGCTGCGCGAAACGGCGCAGGCCGAATTGACGCGCGTTCGCGCGGAGCTCGCGGCGCTGCCAGCCGAGCTCGACGCGTTGCGCGCGCGCGGCCGCGAGGAACTCGCGCTCGAACAGGCGCGCATGAAGGACGCCGCCGCCCGCGAACGCGAGCAGGTGCTGGCGCGCACGCGCAGCGGCATCGAGCTCACCGCGCGTCTGGCGCGTCGCGAGCTCGTCGAATACACCGCGGATCTCGCCACGCGCCTCGCGCGCACGCGGATCGAGCACACGATGACGCCCGACGATCAGGAGCGGCTGCTCGATCGCTACACCGCCGGGGTGCGCGCATGAGCGGACGAGGCGCCGCCCGCCAGTACGCGACCGGCCTCTTCAGCGCCGCGCGCGAGAACGGTCATCTCGAGGCGATTGCCCGCGATCTCGCCGCGTTCGCCTCACTCGTGGCTGCGCATCCGAATCTCGCGCGCGTGTTTCGCGCGCCGGCCGTGCCGATCGCACAGAAGCGTGCCGTGCTCGACGCGGTGATCGCGGCCGCCGGTGGCGTGCGGCCCGAAGTGGAACGGCTCCTGCGGCTCCTGGCCGATCGCGATCGCCTGTCGCTCATCGGCGAGGTCGCCGACGCGTTTGTCGCGCGAGCTGGAGAGGCAACACGCGAGATCCCGGCCGAGGTCGTCACGGCCGTGCCGCTCGACGCCGCGAGGCAGCAGGCGCTTGCCGACGCGCTCGGCCGCGCCGTGGGCCGGCCGGTGACGGTTGAAGCACGCGTCGATCCCGCCATCGTCGGCGGGGTGGTCGCCAAAGTCGGCAGCCTGGTCTTCGATGGCAGCGTCACGCGCCAGCTCGACCGGCTGCGTGAACGGATGCGCGCTGACGCCTGACCAGGCGCGCGCGATTCGAATCAGGATTCGGACATAGGACCCGAGGACAGAGTCACGATGCAGATCAACGCCGACGACATCTCCAAGATCATCCGCGAGCACATCGGCCAGTACGCGGCCGACGTCGACGTGGCCGAAGTGGGCACCGTGACGTCGGTGGGCGACGGCATCGCGCGGCTCTCGGGCATCGAGCGCGCCATGGCGGGCGAGATGATCGAGTTCCCGCACGGGCTCTTCGGCATCGCGCTCAACCTCGAGGAAGACAGCGTCGGCGCGGTGCTCCTCGGCCACTCGACGGACATCAAGGAAGGCGACACCGTCAAGCGCACCGGGCGCATCATCTCGGTGCCGGTGGGTGAGGAGCTCGTCGGCCGCGTGGTGAACGCGCTCGGCCAGCCGGTCGACGGCAAGGGCCCGATCACGGCCAAGCAGTTCATGCCGATCGAACGTCTCGCGCCTGGCGTCGTCGATCGCCAGCCGGTCAAGGAGCCGCTGCAGACCGGGCTCAAGGCCATCGACGGCATGGTGCCCATCGGCCGCGGCCAGCGCGAGCTCATCATCGGCGACCGGCAGACGGGCAAGACGGCCGTGGCCGTCGACGCGATCATCAATCAGAAGGGCCTGGGCGTCATCTGCATCTACAAC
>DASZOV010000163.1:0-7543 GCA_035550595.1 Vicinamibacterales bacterium | reverse complement strand
CACTCCCTCTGAAGGCCGCGAGCCTAGAGCCTAGTTCAGCCGCACGCGATTGAACGCGTCGTATTGCGACATGTCGGACAGGATGACCTCGTCGCCTTCCTTGAGGCCGTCGACGATTTCCACGTACTGCACCGCGCGCCGTCCGATTTTGACCGGCACGCGCACCGCTTCGGTTCCACCCGGCAACACCTTGAACAGCGTGATCGTGCTGTTCTCCTGGCCGAAGGCCGGGCTCTCGACGTACAGCGCGTCGGCGACGCGCTCGAGCTGGATCGTGCCGTCCACGCTCAGGTCCGGCCGCGACCCTGGCGGCAGTGGGCCGTTGAGCGTGACGTCGACGCCGACCGTGCCGCTCTCGGCTGCCGGATCGATGCGCGAGACCTGGCCCGGCACGTGGCCGTTGCGCGTGTCGATGTCGGCCGGCAAGCCGATCTTCAAGTCGCGCGTGAGCGTCTCCGAGATGCGCACTTCCGCCTTGAGGTGCGTCGGGTCCGACACGCGGATGAGGTTCGTGCCCGGCGCCACCTGCTGGCCGACTTCCACGCTCACGACCTGGAGCTGGCCCGACATGTCGGACTTCACCCGCAGGTCGTCGAGCTGCTGGCGCAGCCGGTCGTACTCCGCCTTGCGCTGATTGACCGCTGCTTCGTCGGGTGCGAGCTGCAGCGATTCGTTCTCCTTCGCGCTCTCGAGCTGCCGTTCGGCGAGGTCGTACGCGTTCTGCGCGCGCGCGACGGCCGCGTCCTTCTGCTTGACGACGAAGTCGGCCACGAGGCCTTCCTCGCCGAGCGTCTTGTTCGACTCGAGCTCGCTCTGGGCGATCTGGAGATCCGACTTGGCGTTCGAGACGGCCAGTTGCTGCTGCAGCAGCGTGGTCGCCAGCGTGGCCTTTTCATTGGCGAGCTGCGCGACGGCCGTCTTCCAGTCGAGCTCGGCGCTCTTGACGCTTTGCGTGAGATCCGGATTGCTCAGCTCGAGAACGACCGTGCCGGGCACGACCTGCGCGCCCGGGCGAAGCACGATCTTCTCGACACGGCCCGAGGTCGTCGCCGGGATCCAGCGGATGTCTTCGGGCACGAGCGTGCCGGCCCCGCGGACCTCGCGAACGAAGGGACCGCGTTTGACCTTGTTGATCCAGAGCGTGCTGCGGGCGTTCGCAATACTCGGAGCCGCCGGCTTCAGCCGCGAAACTGCCACGCTGATGGCAATGACCGCGACCGCTCCGACCCCGAGCAGAATGCCCCGGCGAATCTTCTTGCGTCGGAGAATGGCGGGATCGCGCTTGACGTCCATAGGTGACTCTTGGACTATGCAAGATCGGCGGCCAACACGGCGGATCGACGCAACTGGCGCTCCTCGAACGACTTGACGGCACCGGCGAGACCGGCCGGCGCCCGCGGCCGGCGCGGTTTCGGGAACGGCGAATCCCACGGACTGGACCGCGACGCATTCGATGGTCCGACCCACCAGGGAGTTTGACGGCAAACGGTCGCCCGTGGTTTATCGATGGCCCATTCTATGCCCGGAGCCCCCTCGCTGGAACATCTTGGATGGACGGCCGAACGCGAGGCCGAGATGGCGCCGCTCGCCGCGCGGGGCCTGGAGCCGGCGCGCGTCTCGCTCGAGCACAACCACGTCTACCGGGTGATCGGGGCAGACGGCGAGCGGCTGGCCGAGGCCACTGGCCGGCTCAAGCACGAGGCGGCCGCGCGTCACGCGCTTCCGGCCGTCGGCGACTGGGTGGCCATCCGTCCCAATCCGGCCGGGCCGCGCGTGCAGATTGCCGCGGTCCTGGCGCGGCGGACGTGGGTCTCGCGGCAGGCCGCCGGACGCGAGACGGGTGAACAGATCGTCGCCGCCAATCTCGACACGGTTCTCGTGACGTTCGGTCTGGACCGCCCCATCAAAGCCCGCGCCATCGAACGCTATCTCGTCGTCGCCCGCCGCGGCGGCGCCGTGCCCGTCGTCATCCTCAACAAGGCGGACGTCGCCGAAGACCTGTCGACCGCGGTCGCCGAGGCGCGCGACGCGGCCGGCGACGTGGACGTGCTCGTCGTGAGCTCGCGCACGGAGGCCGGACTCGACGCGATCGAGACGTGGCTCGGCATCGGACGTACCGTCGCGTTCATTGGGCCGTCGGGCGCGGGGAAGTCGTCAATCGTCAACCGCCTGCTCGACACCGAGGCTCTGCCGACCGGCGAGGTCCGCGAGTGGGACGCACGCGGCCGCCACACGAGCGTGCATCGCCAGATGCTCGTGCGCGAGCGCGGCGGGGTCATCATCGACACGCCGGGCATGCGCGAGCTCCAGCTCTGGGAGCCGGCCGGCGTCGCCGACGTCTTCGCGGACATCGACGAGCTCGCCGCGGATTGCCGTTTCCGCGATTGCCGTCACGACCGCGAGCCCGGCTGCGCGGTCAAGGCGGCCGTCGAGGCTGGACGACTCGACGCCGCTCGCCACGAACACTTCCTCCGTCTGCAAGCCGAGGAAGAAGAGATCGCGCGACGCCGCATCGAGGAGGCCCGGCGCCGCGGCGGAGGCTAGATCGCCCGCGAAAGGGAAGACGGGCGATATTCTGGTGTCGCCATGCGCGATCGGCCCGCCCCGTTGTCGAGCGTCTTCACCGTCTGCGATTCAAGCAAGATACGTCGAAGGCGTCTCGTCCTTTCAAAGTTCAAAGTTCCGCCTATGCGCAAGGCTCCGGCGGACCACCGGAGCCTTGGCGAAGGTGGTCGACGTTCGAAGTTTGCCAGTGCCCTCGTCGTCACGCTGGTGCTCAGCGGCGTGGCCGCGTGCCGAACCACTCCTCCCACGACGGGCGCGACGGTCGATCGATTCGACGTCGATCTCACTGTGGAAGCCAACCGCGACGTCCTCGTGCGCGAGGACCTCGCGATTCGACTCGATGCTGGCGCGGCACGCTTCGAGCGCCGCGTGTCGAAGGCTCAGGTCGACGGGTTGACGTTCGTATCGGCCACGGCCGACGGCCGGCCGGTGACACCCGGTGACGGCACGTTGTCGCTCTCGGAAGCCGACGGCGTGTCACTCGATGCCGCGTGGCGCTTCGATCCCTCGACGGGCGCGTCGCACGCGGTGACGCTCGTGTATCGCGCGACCGGGGCCCTTGCCGTGAACGATCAGCGTGGCCGCCTCCAGTGGCCGGCCGTCCCGGCCGCGCGGGCGTACGCGGTCGGTTCGAGCCGCGTGACGCTGCACGTCGTCGAAGGCGTGCTGCTGTTCCATCCGTCCGGCATGGCCGAGCGCGGATGGACGGTCACGCGCACGCCCGATGGCATTCAAGCCGTACGCGACGGGATCGCGCCCGACGAGCCCGGCACGGTACTGGCGGAAGTCTCCATCCCCGAGACGCTGCCCGAGCCGCGCTGGCAGTTCAACGGTGATCGTCAGCTCGAGTTCATCCCGGCCTTCGTCTCGGCCGCGCTCTTCATCATCGTCTGCGGCCTCGGCGCCGTGTGGATGATCCGCATGCAGCACCCGCGCCGCAATCGGACCAAGGGATCGAGCGACAGCGGCACGTCCGCCGAGGACTGGGCCGACATGCTCGCCGGCCTCCATCGCGCCGCGATCATCTGCATCGTCGTCGGCGTGGCGACCGGACTCGCGATGTGGCTCTGGATGGCCCGCTTCGGCCCCTGGCAGTTCGCCGTCCCGGCCAGCGTCGTCTTCGTGGCGATCGTGCTGGAGATCGGGGCGAGGGTGTTGGGGAGATGAAGGCGCTCGTCAACTTCGAACTGGGAAGTTCGAACTTCGAACTTGGTTCCGGGTTCCCCAGCCTTCAGGTCAGGGCGCACCTGGAACCCATTTCGAAGTTCGAACTTCGAAGTTCGAAGTTGACCGAGATGTCTCAGTAGACGTCCCGCTTGTATCTCTTCGTCGCGCGCAGGTGCTCGATGTATTCGCGGGCCTGATCCGGCGTCTTGCCGCCGGCGGTTTCGACGATGGCGTGCAGCTCGCGATCGACGTCGGCGGCCATGCGTTCCTTGTCGCCGCAGACGAAGATCTCGGCGCCCTCTTCGAGCCACGCCCAGACGTCGCGCGCGTGTTCGTGCAGCAGGTGCTGGACGTAGATCTTCTCCGGCTGATCGCGCGAGAACGCGAGGTCGAGCCGCAGCCAGCCGTCACTTGCGTAGGCCTGCAGCTCGGATTCGTAGAAGAAATCCGTCGCGCGGTGCTGCTCGCCGAAGAACAGCCAGTTGCGGCCGCCGGCACCCGTCACGCGGCGTTCCTCGATGAAGGCGCGGAACGGCGCGAGGCCAGTGCCGGGGCCAATCATGATCATCGGCGTGTCTGGTGCCGGCATCGCGAAGTGCTTCTGCTGGTTCTGCAGATAGAGCGGCGCGGTCGCGCCGATCGGCCACCGATCGGCGAACCACGTCGAGCAGATCCCGAGCCGATCCCGTCCACGGATGGGATATTCGACGGCGACGACGAGCACGTGGACCTGACCAGGATGCGCCTTCTGGCTCGACGCCACCGAGTAGAGCCGCGGCAGCGTCCGCCGCAGCACGCCGACGAACTCCGTCGCGCCGAGGCGGACGTCCGGGTGGTCGGCGAGCACGTCGAGCACGTCGTGCGCGTCGTTCCACGCGTTGAGGTAATGCTTGAGCGCCTCCGCGTCGGTCAGCAGCGGCGCGAGGTCGGACGCGCCGCGTTCGATCATCAGCTCGAGCAGCCGACGACTCGGCGTGTTGAGGTTGTAAACCTCCGTCAGCGCCTGTGCGAGCGGCATCGGCGTGCCGTCCGGACACGTGACCCGTTCGTCGCCCGTCGCGTCGAGGGCCGCGACGACGCGCTCGACGAGCACGGGATCGTTGGCCGGCTGGGCGCCGAGCGCGTCACCTGGCAGGTAGGTGACTGGCGCGTCCTCCAGCGAGATCTCGTGATGGCGCGTGCTCTTGGCCGACCCAGGTCGCGTGAGCCGAACGTTGACGAGGTGCCTGCCCGTGAAATGCTGCTTCGCCTCTCCTGCCATGCGTGCGCGTGGAGGATAGCGCAAAGTGCCGCGTTCCACTACGGCGCATTCGTGAACAAGTGCACCTCGACGTGCGTCCACTGGTGGCTCGACGCGTCGTGCCGCCAGCGCCGGAGTTCGGCCAGCATTTGGGCCTTCAATCCCTCGCCCCTGAGAATGACGAACCACACCCGCGGCGCCGTCCCGAGACTGCCCTTGATCAGACGGGCGACGGTCACGGCATCGGCGGTCGTCGTGTAGAGCGGCAGCGGTCGTTCGCGGAGGTCATGGCGCGTGAGATACCGGTCGAAGGCGATCTCGTTGTATCCGGGATAGAAGAGGACGACGTCGCCCGGCTGCGCGGCGGCCTGAAGCGCGGCCGCGGCCGACCGCCAGTCGTCTTTCCGCCGCACGCCGTAGTAGTGGGCGAGCGATGCTGCCGCGAGCGCCACGACGACGACGGCTGCCGCGGCGCGCCACCACCAACGGCCGGGAATGGCGTCGAGGCCAACGGCGACCGTAATCGCGAAAGGCACGGACGCCGCGATCGTGTACTTCGGCAGGAAGATGGGCGTCGCGATCTCGGACCAGAGGAACGGCAGCACGATGGGCGCGACGAACCAGGCGAGAAGCACCGGCCTCGCGAGCGGAACGGCGGGCGCCGTCCGGCGTCCGATCGCGGCGAAGCCGACAACCGCGAGAACCGTGAGCGCCACGGCCAGCGGCACCGCGTGCGCGTAGGAATAGAGCGGTTCCAGCACCGCGATCCAGAGCGGCCGCGCGATCCAGAAATCGTCGTGCGTGCGCTGCATCTGCGCGACGACGACGGGGATCCACCAGGCGAACCCGATGAAGGCGAGTCCGACGCCGAGCACCCACGGCCGCAGCGCGCGCGACGCGGCCGGGCGATCCCGCCACCAGAGCCACGCGAGGACGCCGGCTTCGGCTGCCAGGATGAACACCGCGTAGATGTGCGTGTAGAGTAGCGCCGTCGTCGCGAGCGTGAAGACCACGAAGGGCCATGGTCGCCAGCGCTCGAGCAACGCGGTGAAGCTGTGCATCGCCAGCGTGGCCAGCAGCGTGAAGAGCGCGTACATGCGCGCTTCCTGCGCGAACTCGATCTGGATCGGCAGGATGGCGAGCGTGGCCGCGGCGAAGAGCGCAACGCGCGGTCCCGCCAGGTGGCGGGCCATGGCCCAGCCGGCGACGACGATGCCCAGGCTGAAGAGGACTGAGAGCAGCCGCGCATCCGCGTCCGACGTGCCGGCGATGGGCAACCACGCCTCGAGTAACAAGTAATAGAGCGGCGGATGGACGTCGTCGGTCGTGGCGACGACGATGCGGTGCGCGTCGGTCTGGGCGATCTGCACCGAGAACGCTTCATCGAGCCAGAGACTCTCGGTGCCGAGATGGTGCAGCCGCAGGCCGGTTGCGGCCACGAGGACGAGCGCCAGCACGACGGCTTGCGTGACCCGCGACGGCGGGCGAGAGGCGACAGCACGCGACACGGCAGGATTGTACGTGCGGCGCGCGGCGCGCCGCACGTCAGTCTGGCCCTTCGCGATCTTCGCGCCTTCGCGTGAGGCTTCTTTATCGTCGCGCTCGTGTCATCTTTTTTGCAGTGCGCTGGGGCCCCACCCCCGCGCTACGCGCTGCGCCGCCCTCGCTGCGCTCGGGGGCTTGCGGTGTCATCTTTCTTAAGCCGTCGTCGTCACCACGCCCGTCCGTCGCACGTTGCGGGGCTTGCGCCAGTCGACCTGCGGCAGGAACAGCGACGTGTCGATGCGGTCGCGGTAGCGCACGGCGATGTTCAGGAGCGAGTCGAGCAGCGAGTCCGACAAGAGGTGCGGCTCGAGGCCCAGGTCGACGAGCTTCGAGTGCTTGGCGTTGTAGTAGTGCTGTTCGAGCTCGACGCGTGGATCCGGCAGGTGATCGATGGTGGCCGTGATGCCGAGGCGCTTGCCGGCGGTCTGGACGAGGTGGGCGAGGTCGAGAACGGAGAACTGCTCGGTGAACTGGTTGAAGACCCGACACTCGCCGCGGTCGGCCGGGTTGAGACACGCGATTTCGATACAGCGCACCGTGTCGCGGATGTCGAGGTAGCCGCGCGTCTGGCCGCCCTTGCCGTACACCGTGAGCGGATGGCCGGCGGCCGCCTGCACGCAGAACCGATTGAGGACCGTGCCGAAGATCTCGTCGTAGTCGAACCGGTTGATGAGCGCTTCGTCCTTCGCCACTTCATCGGTGAGCGTGCCGTAGACGACGCCCTGGTGCAGATCGGTCGCGCGGATGCCCCAGATGCGGCACGCGAACGCGATGTTGTGGCTGTCGTGCACCTTCGACAGGTGGTAGAACGAGCCCGGCTGCTTCGGGAACGGCAGCACGTCGCTGCGGCCGTTGTGGTTGATCGTGAGGTAGCCCTCTTCGATGTCGATGTTCGGCGTGCCGTACTCGCCCATCGTGCCGAGCTTGACCAGGTGGCAGTCGGGCACGAACTCGCGGATCGCGAACAGCAGGTTGAGCGTGCCGACGACGTTGTTCACCTGCGTGAAGACGGCGTGCTTGCGATCG
>DASZOV010000162.1:0-29746 GCA_035550595.1 Vicinamibacterales bacterium | reverse complement strand
AGAACACAGGGAAAACCAGCCCGGTCGCGACCGACCGGCGGGGCTCCGGAGACCCCGATACACCTACTTGCGCGGGAGGACGGCGTCCTTGAGCTGCTTGGCGATGCGAGCCTTGACCACGGTCTTCGCCGGGATCTTGATGGGCTCGCCGGTGGCCGGGTTGCGGCCCTCACGCGCCTTCCGCTTCTGCACCACGAGCTTGCACATGCCGGGGAGCACGAATTCCCCGGAGCGCTTCAGTTCCTTTTCGGACAGGCGGTTCAATTCGTCGAACAGATCGCGCACCTGCGTTCGCTTCATGTCGAACTTGTCCGCGAAGTGTGCGAAGAGCTCCATCTTGCCCATGCGCCGGGCGTCTGCCATGCGTTTTCTCCCTGGCTGAGGCGCGCGTTTCAGGGGGTGTGTCGTCTGAACCGCGCGCGCGAACAGTCCTGACGGCAATTGTGAAAATCGGCCTCATCGTAGCGTTGCGCCTGAATGGAGTCAATGAAAATGGGCACGGACAAAGCCCAGACATCACGCGCCGTGTCATCTTCTTTGCAAGGCGCGGAGGAGGTCTTCTATTGCCTGCTCGCGGGGCCCCACCCCCGCTCGCCCACTCAGCACCGCTCCTCTGTCGCGGGCTTCGTGGACTTTTCTTGGTGCGCTCGGCGCCCTCGCTACGCTCGGGGCCTCGCGGTATCATCGAAAATTACTGTGGCTACGCCGCTCGAAACCTTTCCCAACCCGCGCCCCGAGCGCGACTACGAGATCCAAATCCGCTGCCCGGAGTTCACCTCCGTCTGCCCGAAGACCGGGCTGCCCGACTTCGGCGAAATCAGCATCAACTACGTACCCGGCACCTCCTGCGTCGAGCTGAAGTCGCTCAAGTTCTACCTGATGAGCTACCGCAACGCCGGCGTGTTCTACGAGACGGTGACCAACCGTATCCTCGACGATCTCGTCGCCGCCTGCCAGCCGCGGCGCATGCGCGTCACCGGCGCCTTCACCGCGCGCGGCGGCATCACGACGTCGGTCGTGGCGGAATACACGGGAAGTTAAAAGGCTCTCGTCAACTTCGAAGTTCGAACTTCGAAGTTCGAAATTTGGTTCCACGTTCTCGAGGGTGACATGCCGTTCGACGTGCCCATCGAACGTGAGCTGGATCTGCACATGTTCCCACCGCGGCAGATTCCCGACGTCGTCGACGCGTGGCTCCGCGCGGCGCACGAGGTCGGACTCGTCGATCTGCGCCTCATCCACGGCCGCGGCCGCGGCGTCCAGCGCGGCATCGTTCAGTCGCTTCTCGAACAGCATCCGCTCGTCGACGCGTTCGACGATGACCGCACGTCGATGCTCGGGGCGACCTGGGTGCGATTGAAGACCGGCGACAGAGGGCACGGGACAGGAAGTAGATAGCAAAAGCTGGCATCGTGCTTGCGATGGGGCGAGGCGCGCCCGCGTGAGAACGGTCGGGGGTCGGCCGCGATCGCAGATGCAGTCTCTCGACGTGGGCCCGAGGTCGCCGCACGTGCCTGCTCCCCTTCCCGCGCCCGGCAGCACCGTCTGGATTCGCCAGCAGCGCTGGCGCGTCGAACGCGCCGCGCGCGATCGCAACGTCGTTCGGCTCGATGTTTCGCAACCGGATCGACGACTCACGTTCCTCGCGCCTTTCGACCGTCCGCACACGTTCGCGGCCACTGAACGGCTCCGTCACGTCCGTCCTCAACACGCCCGCGCCCGATTGGCCGGCGCGCTCGCGCGGATGGGCAGTCTCGACACAATCGCCTCGATCGTTCGCGCGCGCGTGAACGTGCTACCCCATCAGCTCGAGCCGATGCTCGCCGTGCTCGGCGGCGCGCGACGATTGCTCATCGCCGACGAAGTCGGCCTCGGCAAGACGGTCCAGGCGGGCATCATCCTCGCGGAACTCGGCCGCCGCCAGCCATCATTTGCCGCGCTCATCGTCGTCCCCGCGTCACTCACGACGCAGTGGCGGCAGGAACTCGCTGGCCGTTTCGAACTCGACGTCACGGCCGCCGGCCCGACTGGATTCGCTACGGCAGGTCGCGATGCACCCTTCGGCGCGAATCCCTGGGGTCGCGCGGGGGCGTGGATCGCCTCGCTCGATTACCTCAAGCAGCCACACGTGCTCGATGCCATCCCCCGCGCGCCCTGGGACGTCGTCATCGTCGACGAAGCGCACGACGCGTGCGGCGACTCGCTGCGCCACGACGCGTGCCACGAAATCGCACGACGCGCCCGGGTCGTCGTCCTGCTCACGGGCACGCCGCATTCGGGCGATGCCGCGCGATTCGATCGCCTGCAGCGGCTCGGACGTCTGTCGCCCGACGAGCCCCTGGCCGTGTTCAGGCGGACGCGATCCGACATCGGCGCGCACCCGACGCGGCGCATCGCGTGGCGCACGGTGCCGTTGAGCACCGCCGAAGTGGACGTTCTCACGGCGCTTGCCAGCTACGAACAGGCGGTTCTGCGACGTGCTGTCGGATCACGCCGCGACGGCGCACTCCTGCTGCTGTCGATCTTCCGCAAACGCGCGCTTTCGACATGGCGTGCACTCGATCGATCGCTCGAGCGCCGCCTCGCGTGGATTCGCGGGCCGGACACTGCACAGGATCTGGATTGGATCCAACCGTCTCTCGGCTTCGACGCCGGCACGGACGATCTCGACGAGCCGACCATGACGGACGTCGGGCTGCCGGCCACGCAGGAACGTCTCTGGCTCTCGCGCCTTCGCACGCTCACGACCGCGGCCACTCGCCGCGAATCGAAGATCGCAACGTTGGGCGCGCTCATGACTCGTGCGCGCGAGCCGGTCGTCGTGTTCACCGAGTTCCGCGACTCGCTCGATGCGATCGTGGCGGCAATCGGGCACCGCCGACGCGTGCTGGCGATCCACGGTGGACAGACCATGGACGAGCGACAGCGCGCCATCGACGCGTTCCGAATGGGCGCGGCCGACGTGCTCGTCGCGACCGACGTCGCCGGCCAAGGTCTGAACCTGCACCATCGCTGCCGATGGGTCGTGAGCTTCGAGCTGCCATGGAACCCGACGCGCCTCGAACAACGCATCGGTCGCGTCGATCGCATCGGACAGACGCGGCGCGTCCATGCGACGCTCCTCGCCGCGCGTCATCCGGCCGAGACCGGTCTCCTGATGCGCCTCGCGCGCCGCGTCGTCGCCGCGCGCCAATCGCTCGGACCGACGCTGCTTGCCGACCTCGCGCCGCCAGCAGAGCGCGACGTCGCCATGACGCTCATCGCCCATGCGCCAGGTCCCGCACCGACGGCAGCAGGAACTGTCGAGATCGCGACGAGATGGCGGCGCAGAGCGCAGGCTGCTGCGCGTTTGCTCGAACGGCGCCGCGCGCTCGCGATGCAGTGGAGAGCCGACGGCGTGATGAGTCGACGCGGCGTGTGGACGGACGCGCGACGAATGCCGGCCTTCACCAGACACGCCACCGAGCGACTCGGCTGCTTCGTCGTTCCCATCGTCGACGGCCACGGCGGGGAGATCGAACGGCACGCGCTCGTCCTCGCGCTACCGTTGGAGCCGAACGCACGAGTGGCGCTCGATCCCGTCGCTTGCGCGGCCATCAGCGCGATCGCACGAACACGACTCGCACCGCGCCTGCGCCAGCTCGCACGCCGCCTCGCTCCGATCGTCCGTGCGCGCGCGCTCGCCGATGCGGCCGTCACCCTGCGGCTGCGTGCGATGAGCGCGCCCGAGAGGCAGCCCGGTCTGTTCGAAGGCCGTACCACACGCGTCGCGACGTCGACGGAGAACGCTGAACTGGCGGCAGAGACGGACGCGCGTGCCGCTGAGGTCGATCGCAGCCTCGCAATCGAGATCGGCATACCGATCCTCGTCCTTCTCGTCGACCACCGGTGACGACCGTCAGCGCCGGTATCTCGGGGAATCTGTTTCCGGGGCGCTACCTGGCCGAGCGTCTTGCCGGTGGACACTTCCCATCAGACGACGGCTGGGCACATCGGCGGCTGCAGTTCGAACGCTGGTGGACGCGCGTCGAACGCTCGTCGGGGCCGGCGTCCGGTCTGCGCGCCGTCTTCGACGTCGTCGCCATGCCGCTCTTCGCGATGCTCGGATTCCGCGCGCGGCAGGCGCGCTTCGAATCGCGTCATGCCACGGCGCAACTCCTGACGCCGAGTGGACGGCCGGTCGGCCTCGTGCTGCTGCCTTGGGCGGAACGGCCGTCGGCGCTCTGGCGGGAGCCGTGCGCCATCGCGCGTGCAATCGGCGCGGCCTGGTGTTTCCTCTTCGCGCCGCCGTTCCTCGCGATCGTCGACGTCCGGGCACATGCGCTGCGAAAGAGCATCGAGCTGACGTTGCCGGACATCTTCGATACGTCGGTCTTTGCCGTCTTCTGGACGCTCGCGCGCGCAACGGCATTCGACGCGCCGGCGGAGGGACCGGCGGCCGAATCACGACTCGACGTCTTCGTGCGCGCGGCGACGATCTTCCAAGATCGCGTGCGTGACGATCTGCAACATGGCGTGGCCGAAGCGCTCGTCGAATTCGGCCGCGCGCTTGGACCGCGACCTCCTGAAAGATCGACGAACGCGTCCAGTGTGACGTCGCGCTTCGACGAGGCACTCACGCTCGTCTATCGCGTTCTGTTTCTGCTGTTCGCCGAGTCGCGCGGCCTCGTGCCGCACGGCGTGCCGGTGTATCGCGATGCCTACACGGTCGGCGCGCTCTGCCGTCAAGCGCTGGCCGGTCGCGATGCGCCCGGCGTGTGGGATGGACTGGCGGCCATCACGCGGCTGCTGCGCGTAGGCTGCCGAACGAGCGACCTCCGTGTGAAGCCGTTCAACGGCCGGCTGTTCGCGCGCGCATCAGCGCCGACGCTCGAACGCGGTCGGTCGATGCCACGCCGGACGCCCGTGGCCGTTGCGCGTGATCGGGCCGCGGCGCGGGCGCTCACGGCGCTCGGATCACGCCCGACACGGCACGGCCGCGAGACGATCGCGTACGCGGACCTCGGCGTCGAACAACTCGGCGCGGTGTACGAACGCGTACTCGACATCGATCCGCAGGCACTCGATGCTCTGCAGCTCGACGAGCACGGCGCCGCGGCGCTCGACGTCCTGCGCCAGCGTCGAGGGCGAGGCCAGCACAGCGCGCGGCGCAAGACGACCGGCACGTTCTACACACCGCAGCCGCTCGCCGATTTCGTGGCGCGACGCACGCTTGCACCTCTAGTCGCCGGGGGCTCGCCCGACGCCATCCTCCGCCTGCGCGTCGTCGATCCGGCCATGGGCAGCGGCGCGTTCCTGGTTGCCGCGTGTCGCTACCTGGCCGGCGCGTACGAGCGCGCGTTCATCGAACACGGCGAGGCGACGCCGGCGGACTTCGATGCCGATGCGCGCGCCGGCGTGCGCCGCCTCGTCGCGGAGCGTTGCCTCGTGGGCGTCGATCGCAACCCCGTCGCCGTACAAGTCGCGCGGCTCTCGATGTGGCTCGCGACGCTCGCGCGCGGCCGGCCGCTTGGCTTCCTCGACCATCGACTACGTGTCGGCGACAGCCTCATCGGCGCCTCGCCCGACGACCTGCGACGCATCACCACCTCGACCGCGCGCGGGCACGGCGCGCTTCCGCTTTTCGACGACGTCCTGCTGGACCACGCGATACGCGACGCGGCACGACCGCTGGCCATGCTCCACGACCGCCGAGAAGACACGGTCGACGACGTGCGCGCGAAAGAAGCCGCCTGGGCGGACCTCACGTCCGCGTCGTCGCCGCTCGAACCGTGGCGCCGCGCCGCGGACCTCTGGTGCGCGCGTTGGTTCTGGCTCACCGGTGACGCCCCGCCGTCTCCGCCGGAGCTCCGTGCGCTCATCGACGCCGTCCTGCGCCGCGATCGCACCCTGGCCTCGGCACACGTGAGCGATCGGCTCGCGACGGCGCGCGCCATCGCCAGCGCGCATCGCTTCTTTCACTGGCCGATCGAAATGAGCGACGTCTTCTACGACGATGACGGCCTGCCGCGCGCCCGGCCGGGCTTCGATGCGGTCCTCGCGAATCCGCCGTGGGAGATGCTTCGCGGCGATGCGACCGACGATGGCGACGCGCATCCCTCGGCTCGCGAGGATGCGATCTCCTCCGACGACCGTCGCGGGACCACACGTTTCATCCGCGAGTCCGGCATCTACTCGTCGTGCGACCGCGGCCATCTCAACGTGTATCAGCCGTTCCTCGAACGCGCGCTGTCGCTCGCGCGCGAGGGTGGGCGGGTTGGACTCATCGTGCCGTGGAGCCTCGCGACCGACGACGGCGCGGCGGCGCTGCGCCGCCGGCTGCTCGATCGATCCACGCTTCACACGCTCGTCGGTCTCGACAATGCGAACGGCCTGTTCCCCATCCATCGCGGTTTTCGCTTCATGGTGATGGTCGCGAGCCCAGGCGGCTCGACCGGAGAAATACGCGCGCGCTTCGGCGTGAAGACGGCCGCCGAAATCGAAGCGCTGCCCGATCGCGAAGATGGTCTGGCGCCGACTGCGTATCCGGTGCGTCTTACCCGCCGGCAGATTGAAGCCGTGAGCGGACCGGCATTGCGCATTCCCGACGTTCGAGACAGTCGTGACCTGCAATTGGCCGAACGGCTGTGCCGGCAGTTCCCGGCGCTCGGCGATGCGGCAGGATGGAACGCCTCGTTCGGCCGCGAGTTGAACGCGACCGAGGATCGCGGCAGCTTCGGCCCAAGGGGACTGCCCGTCATCCAAGGACGGCACCTCACGCCGTTTCGGGTCGACGCCGCGGCACCAGATGCGCGGATCGCACCGGAGACAGCACGACGACTCCTGCCGGCCGCGCCCTTCGCGCACCGGCGGCTTGGCTATCGCGACGTGTCGGGCGTCGGCAATCGTCTGTCGCTCATCGCCGCCATCGTGCCCGCCGGCGTCGTCACCACGCACACGATTTTCTGTCTGCGCGCGCAGCCCGACGCGGTTGGCGTCGATGACGAGTTGCTCGATTTCCTCTGCGGCCTGCTCAACTCCTACGTGCTCAATGCCATCGTCCGCTTGCTGATGGGCAGCCACGTGACGACGACCATCGTCGAACGGCTGCCGGCACCGGTATGGACGGGCGAAGCGGCGCAACGGCGCGTCGCACGGCTCGCGCGGCGGCTCAGCACGGCGTGGTCGGCACGCGCACACGCCCGGCTCCAGGCCGACGTCGCGGCGATCTTCGGTCTCGACGCCGCCGAGCTCGAGCGCGTCGTCAGCGGTTTCCCGCTCATCGATGTGAACGAACGCGCCCTTGCCGTCCGGATGCGAGCACTGATGGAACGGAAGGCACAGCGGCACGTCCGTCATGACTCTGGCGCGAGCTGATCGATAATGACGACGTGCCACGACGAGCGGTGCGCGCGACCCGATGAAGCGCTGGTTCAGGCGAGTCCTCCTCGCCATTGCTCTCCTCGTCGTCATCGCCGCGGCCGGCCTCGTGTGGAAGGCCCGCGCCGAGGCCCATCGACTCCTCACGAATCCCATCGCCACGCGCGAGCTGCCGCACGAACGGCCCATCGACTACGGCATGGTCTACGACGACGTGTCGGTCAAGACCGCGGACGGCCTGAAGCTCGTGGGCTGGTACGTGCCGACGAAGAACGGCGCGCTCGTCCTTGCCCAGCACGGCTACAAGTCACAACGCGGCGAGATGCTCAACGAGGCGGCGATGCTGAGCCGCCACGGTTACGGCGTGCTCATCACGAGCGTCCGCGCGCACGACCTCAGCGACGGCACGCTCATCACGTTCGGCGTGAAGGAGATGGCCGACCTCGAGGCGTGGTATCGCTTCGCGCTCACCGAGCCGGGCGTCGATCCGAATCGCATCGGCATCCTGGGCAACTCGATGGGCGGTTCGCTGGTGATTCAGTACGCCGCCCAGAATCCGAAGATCGCGGCCGTCGTCGCCAACGCGGCGTTCTCGTCGCTGTCGGACACGGTGGCGACGAGCGTCAAGTACTTCACCGGTCTGCCGGCATTTCCGTTCGCGCCGCTCATCACCTTCTGGGCCGAGCGCGAAGGCGGATTCCGCGCGAGCGACATCGACGCGACGAAATGGATCGGCCGAATCAGTCCGCGGCCCGTCTTCCTGATGCAGGGCGGCAAGGACATCGTCATCTCGAAAGACAGCGGACGGAAGCTCTACGCCGCGGCCGGCGAGCCGAAGGAGCTGTGGGAAGACCCGGGCGTCGGCCATGCCGCGTTCGACACGGCGCGCCCGGCGGAATACGAACGTCGCGTCGTTGGATTCTTCGATCGCTATCTCGGCCCGACTGCCGTGGCCGGCATCACCCGCTGAGGAGGGCCCCGTGCCCGTCGTCGTCCGCACCGTCCTGCTGCTCATCGTGTCGAACCTGTTCATGACCATCGCGTGGTACGGCCATCTGCGCACGCTCGGGAATCGGCCGTGGTACGTCGCGGCGGTCCTGAGCTGGGCCATCGCGTTCTTCGAGTACATGTTCCAGGTGCCGGCCAATCGGATCGGCTACACGGCGCTCACGCTGTCGCAGCTCAAGATCATCCAGGAAGTCGTGACCTTGTCCGTGTTCGTGCCGTTTGCGATGCTGTACATGGGCGCGCCGTTCAAGCTCGACTACCTGTGGGCCGGGCTGTGCCTGGTCGGCGCCGTGTTCTTCATCTTCCGGGCGTGATCATGAAACGAGCGCCGGCCGTTCTCGTCGGTCTTGCGGGTCTCGCCGCCGCGGCGCTGTTCGTTCCGTTCATCACGACCGTCCACGCGCAACTGGTGGCAGGCCTGCGCGCCAACTGGGCCGATCTCGAAACGTGGACGCATCCCGACGATGGCGCTCGGCAGGACGAGCTCGGATTGGGTCTTCAGCCTGCGGGACCAACGGGCGTCATGTTCGTGGCGTTCACGGCGCACGTGAGCCGCGCCGCGCGCAACGCGCCGCCGGCCGCAGTTTCCGTGCAGGTGGGCACGCCGACCATGGGCAATCCCAGCATCGTGCGCACGTCGACGCTCACGTTCACGATCGAGAACGCCGCGCACGAACACACCGTGCTCAATCTCGATGGCCGGCTGCGTGTCGACAGTTCACCTGATGGCGCGCCGATCGAGAACGGCATCGCGGAGATCACGCCGGCCGAATATCAGCGGATCGCCGGCGCGCGCACGCTCGCCGCGAACGTGCTCGGCTTCGACGTCACGTTCCGCGAGGATCAGATCCGCGCGATGCGAACGTTCGCCGAGCGGCTGCACCTGGCCGTTGCGGATCCGGATCAGGATCCCGACACCGGGTCCGCGGGCGGCGCCTCCGCAACCGGCCGCGAGACGTTGGGCCGGTAGCGCGTGAGCGCGGGCGTGACGGCCGCGATGACGGCCGTCGCGATGAGGCAGCCGACGCCGCCGGTCACGACCGACAATCGTGCGCCGATCCACTGCGCCGCCAGCCCCGCTTCGAGCTCGCCGAGCTGCGGGCCGCCCATGAAGAACACCATGTTCACGCCGACCATGCGTCCGCGCATGGCGTCAGGCGTCTCGAGCTGACGCATGACGTTGCGGATGACCGTACTCACCGCGTCAGCCGCGCCGGTCAGCGCGAAGACGACGAACGCCATCCAGAACGCCGTCGACACGCCGAACGCGATCGTCGCGAGTCCGTAGGCGACGACCGCCCAGAGCAGCAGAACGCCCTGGCGTGCGATGCGCGGCGCGATCGCCATCATCACGACCGTGGCCAGGACCGCGCCGACCGCTGGGGCTGCTGACAGCAGTCCGTAGCCGGTCGCGCCGACGTGCAGGATGTCCTGCGCGAAGATCGGCAGGAGCGCGGTCGCGGACGCGAAGAACGTCGCGAAGAAGTCGATGAGCATCGTCGACCGCACGACGGGCTCCCGGAAGACGAAGGACAGGCCCTCGCGAATGGCGGCGATCGAGAACTGATCGCGCGCGTGCACGGTCGATCGATCCGTCTTCGGCACGTCGCGCATCAGCAGGAGCGCGACGATGACCGCCGAGAACGACACGGCGTCGACGACGTAGGCCCAACCGACGCTCGACTGCGCGATGAGCAGTCCGGCGGCAGCCGGGCCCGCGACCGAGGCGGTCTGCATCATCGCCGTGCTCAGGCTGATGGCGTTCGACAGCTCGTGGCGAGGGACGAGCATCGCGACCATCGACTGTCGCGAGGGGGGATCGAACGCGCCGATTGCTGCCCCGGCGGCGGCCAGCACGTACAACGGCCACACGACCTGAACGTGCGCGAAGGCGAGCGCGGCCAGGAGCACGGCCACGATCGTGCCGCCAATCTGCGTGGCGAGCATCAGCGTCCAGCGATCGACGACGTCGGCGGCGAGGCCGGCGATGAGCGAGAAGATGATGACCGGCACTGCACGGACGAGGCCGACGAGGCCGAGCGCGAGGCCCTTCTGGCCCGGCGGCACGAGTAAGGACACGTGCCAGAGGATCGCGGTCTGCTGAACGAACGTGCCGGTGAACGACACGCCCAGCCCGATCCAGAGAAGGCGGAAGTTTCGAAAGCGAAGCGATGACAGCACAGGATGCGGTCGGGTGGGACGGGCGCCTTGTATGCATCCGGCGGAGGCGTCGACGACGCACGGCGCTTGGCGGCATCAGGGCGCTGCGCTATCCTGTGACCCGGTCCAGCCTATGTATCTTACGATTCGCGCCCTCCACGTGCTCCTCGGCGCGCTGTGGTTCGGCTTCGCCGTACTCATGGCGTATTTCCTGATGCCGGCGATGGAAGAGGCGGGCCCAGACGGCGCGAAAGTGGCGGCAGGTCTGGAACGGCACCGGCTCCTGGTCGCGTTCGGCGCGATTGCGGGTCTGACGGTGCTGTCGGGCTTCTGGCTGTACTGGCGCTACACGGCGGGCTTCAATCCGGTGATCAGCCGCACGCATGCGGGCATGGCGTTCGGCCTGGGCGGTGTGCTCGGCATCATCGCCGCGGTCCTCGGCGGATCGGTCGTCGGCCGGTCGATGAAGCGCGCGGCCGCGATCACTGCAACGGCCGCCACAGCGCCGGAAGCCGAGCGCGCGCGCCTCTTCGCTCAAGCCTCCGCGCTGCGCGCCCGCGCTCGGGCGGCCGCCAAACTGCTCGCCATCCTCCTCGCGATCACCCTCATCCTCATGGCAACCGCGGCCTACGTGTAAGAGCACGTCAGAAGTTCGAAGACAGAAGCCAGAAGTGGACGGCGCGACGAGGCGTGGCTCGTTGATTTGAACGGGAGCGTCGGCCGAGCAGGCGCGCGGCGTGGCGCAAATCCTGCAAAACGGGACGACACGGGCTGGCAGCCGCATGGAAGGGATGGCCGTGCGGGCACAGGATTCCAGCTATCCTCGGTGCCGCGCGGCCAGTCCAATTGCATATGCGAGCCGCTCCACGTGTCTCTCAGTGGCGGGCCGGGTTCGTGGCCGTCGCCATCGCCGTCGCGGTCCTGGCCGCGCCAATGGCCGGTGCCGGGCCATCGGCGAACGGCATCCCCGACAAGCCAGACGGACGAGTCATCACGCACGTCCTGAATCGGATAGCGTTCGGCCCGCGGCCGGGCGACGTCGACCGTGTCCGCGCCATGGGCCTCCGTGCCTATATCGACCAGCAGCTTCATCCCGGACGCATCGACGACTCGGCCGTCGACGCGCGGCTTGCAACGTTCGACACGCTGAAGCTCAGCCCGCAAGAGCTCACGTCCAAGTACTTCGCGCCGCTCATCGAGGCGCAACGCCGCGCGGCTGCGGCGCCGCCGCGCGATGCGATGACCATGTCGGACGCCGCTCCGTCGTCTGCGGCGACGCCGGAGCGAGCGGGTGCTGCCGCGTCCCCTGCCCTTCAGGACGCGCGTCGAACGGCTGCCTCCGTTCTGGACGAACTCACGCGCGCGCGTCTCCTCCGTGCGACGTTGTCGGATCGCCAGCTCGAAGAGGTGCTGACCGACTTCTGGCTGAACCACTTCAACGTCTACTCGGGCAAGGGCGTCGTACGCGAGTACCTCACGGCGTACGAGCGCGACGTCATCCGCCCGCACGTACTCGGCCACTTCCGCGATCTCCTCGGCGCGGTCGCGCACAGCCCGGCGATGCTCTTTTATCTGGACAATTGGCAGAGCGCCTCGCCGGACGCGACCCCTTCGATTCCACCGGACGTCCTCGCGCGGCTGAACGATCCGCGACTGTCGCCGGTCGCACGGCAACGCGCGACCGCGCGCCTCCAGGCCGCACAAGCAGCGCAGGCGGCGCGCGCGAAGCAGGCGCACGGACTGAACGAGAACTACGCGCGCGAGCTGATGGAACTCCACACGCTCGGCGTCGATGGCGGTTACACGCAGGACGACGTCGTGGCCCTGGCGCGGATCTTCACGGGATGGTCGATCGATCGACCGCGCCAGGGTGGAGGCTTCATCTTCCACGCAGCGCTGCACGACAACGGCGTCAAGCGATTCCTCGGCGTCACGCTCGCGCCGCAAGGCGAGGCCGAAGGCGAGCGCGCGCTGGATCTTTTGGCGCGTCACCCGGCAACCGCACATCACCTCGCCTACGAACTGGCGCAGCGCTTCGTCGCCGACGATCCACCAGCCGCGCTCGTCGATCGCGCGGCGCGCACCTATCTCGATACGAAGGGCGACCTGCGCGAGGTCGTGCGCACCATCATCACGTCGCCCGAGTTCTTCGCGCCGTCGGCATACCGCGCGAAGATCAAGACGCCGCTCGAGCTCGTCGTCTCCACCGTGCGCACGACGGGCGCCGACATCGTCGACACGCAACCCATGGCAACGGCACTGCGCGCGCTCGGCATGCCGCTCTACGGCTGCGAGCCACCAACCGGCTACGCGGACACGGCCGATGCCTGGCTCAGTGCCGGCTCGCTGGTTCAGCGGCTCAACGTCGCGGCGGACCTCGTCGGGATCGGCCGTCCATCGTCAGCCCGCCCGCGTCCCGCAGATGGCCGTGCTGGCGAACCCGTGCGTGGCCGAGGCCGAGCGCAATTGGGATCGGGACCACCACGGTCGCAGGCGATCCACGTCGACGTCACGTCGCTCGCGCCGGACGTGTCGGCCGCATCTCGCGAACACGTGATCGACACGCTGCTCGCCGGCGATGCGTCCGATGCCACGCGGGCCGCGCTCGCCGGCGCGGATCGACCCGATCTGCTCGTCGCCCTCGCGCTCGGCTCGCCGGAGTTCCAGCGTCGCTGACGTTCGCCAGCCATGGAAGGTGCCTCATGATGACCCGCCGCGTCTTTCTCAAGAATGGCAGTCTGGCGCTCGTGAGCCTCGGCTTCACGCCGCGGTTCGTCGCTGCCGCGGCGGGTGCGGCCAACGCACGTCGCAAGGTGCTCGTCGCCGTTTTCCAGCGCGGCGCCGTCGACGGCCTCAACATGGTCGTCCCGCACGGCGAAGCGGCCTACTACGAAAGCCGGCCGGCGATTGCCATCGCCAAACCTGGCACGCCCGACGGCGCCATCGATCTCGACGGCTTCTTCGGTCTCCACCCGCGCATGGCGCCGCTCGCGCCGCTCTTCCAGCGCGGCGAACTGGCCATCGTCCACGCCTGCGGATCGCCCGACGACACGCGATCGCACTTCGACGCGCAGGACTACATGGAGACCGGCACGCCGGGCGTGAAGAACACGCGCGACGGCTGGTTGAACCGCTGCCTGCACGCGCAGGAACATGAGCGCGCGACGCCGTTCCGCGCCGTCGCGCTCGCGCCACGCCTGCCGCGTTCGCTCGAGGGCGCTGAACCCGCGCTCGCGATCGGCCGGCTCGACGCGTTCGCGGTGCGTGGCGGCACGGGCAACGGCAGTGCCGCAGGGGCGTTCGAAGCCGAATACGCGCAGGCCGCCGACACTCTGCTCACGCCGACCGCGCGCGAGGCATTCGACGCGATGGCGCTGCTTCGATCCGTCCGTCCCGGGCAGCAGCCGCCGGAGCACGGCGCCGAATATCCGCGCTCCGGCTTCGGCGACGCCGTGCGGCAGATCGCCGCGCTCATCAAGGCCGATCTCGGGCTCGAGGTCGCGTTCGCCGAACTCGGCCAGTGGGATCACCACGTGAACGAGGGCGGCGCGAACGGACAGATCGCATCGCGCCTCGACGACTTCGCGCGCGGCCTCGCGGCCTTCGCGCAGGATCTCGGCGATCGCATGGCGGACGTCGTCCTCGTCACGATGTCGGAATTCGGCCGCACGGTGCGGCAGAACGGGGATGGCGGCACCGATCACGGACATGGCAACGCGATGCTCGTGCTCGGCGGTCCGGTGAAGGGCGGCAAAGTTTATGGCCACTGGCCGGGTCTCGCGCGCGAACAGCTTTGGCAAGGTCGGGACCTCGCGGTCACGACGGACTTCCGCGACGTGTTCGCCGAAGCCGCACGCGGCCATCTCGGCGTGACGAACGTCGCGGCCGTCTTCCCCGGTCATACGCCCGGCGCGCCGCTTGGATTCCTCTGACGCTGACGCCCGGATCTGCTACAGTTCCGTCCCTATGGCACCGCAGCAGAAGGACGCGCGCGCGCTTCCGGGCGAGGCGCTCGGAATGGTCGAGACGCGAGGATTCGTCGGCATGGTCGAAGCCACCGACGCGATGGTCAAAACGGCCAACGTCGTCTTCGTCGGCTGGCAGAAAGTCGACGCCGGTCTCGTCACGGCCATCGTCCGCGGTGACGTCGCGTCGGTCAAAGCCGCAACGGATGCCGGTGCCGCCGCGGCGCGCAAGGTCGGCGAGCTCGTCGGCGTCCACGTCATCCCCCGCCCGGTCGAAGGTCTCGAGGACACGTTCCCGATCGTCTGAAGCGCGAATTTCTAACTTTTTTTTCGGCGTTTGGCTTTCGCCCGCCCGACGACGGGTGTGAGAGGAAGACCGTCGCCGGTCACGAGTGGCTGCTGCGGATCGACTAGCAGGTCGAAGATGTGGCCCTGCCGCGTCCGCAGGAACAAGCCGCGACCGTCGGTCAGAAGCCGCAGGTCGCCGGCGTCGTCGAGCGTCTCGGACAGGCGGCGGCGGAAGTACTCGCGCAGCGTGTCCATCATCTGACGCAGGACGGCGGGCGTGAAGCCGCGTCGACGCAGCTCGGCGAGCGCGACGAGTTCGAGGACGTCGACTGGCGAATACCGCCGTTCGGTGAATCCGCCCTGGCTCGTGCGGCGCGGTGCGATGGCGGACTGGAACACACGCGTCTCGTCCCAGCCCTGGAGCTGGCGCGCGGTGAGTCCGGTGAGCGCGGCGACTTCACGCGCGCTGTAGCTGGTCTTGAGCCGCATCAGGAACGGAGCCGCCTCCCGGCGTCCGCGTCCTGACTCCGCGGCCCGTCCGGCACCCGGGCCGGCGGCACGCCACGAACGTCTCAGGCCGTGAACGCCCGCGCGATCGTATCCGATTGCCGCGCCCCGTCCAGATCCTTGTCCGTCACGCCGCCCTCGCTGTGCGTGCTCCAGGTCACGGTCACCTTCTTGTAGCTCACCGTGAGATCAGGATGATGGTCGTGCGCCTGCGCCTCGAACGCGAGCCGGGTGACGAACGCGATGGCGTCGGGAAACGAGGCGAAGGTGAACTGCCGCGTGATCGCGTCGCCCTGCACGGACCAGCCGGACATCTTCGACACGGCGGCCTGAACGTCGGTACTCGATAGCTTCATGGGAAATACCCTCCTCGCGCGCCCGCGGGAAAACGGGAAGAGCGGCGAGATATCAGCCGCGCCTCTCGTTCCTCACGTCTGGCTTCTGGCTTCGAACTTCTGACTTGCTCTTACGAGCTGTACCACGCCGCGAGAGGGCGGCGCTCAGCGCTCGAAGCGATCGGGCGATATCTGCGCGAGGATGGGATCTTCGACGCCGTCGACGAGCAGTCCGGACACGAGCGCGGCGGTGAGTGGCGTGAGCAGCACGCCGTTGCGGTAGTGGCCGCTGGCGGCAATCACCCGCGGGGCGCGCGCGTAGCGGCCGATGGCCGGCAATTCGTCAGGCAGCTTGGGACGCAGGCCGACGCGGATGGCTTCGATCCGCGCGGAGGCTGCCGCGGGAAACAATGACGCCGCCGCGGTGGTCATCGCCTGCACGCCAGCGACCGTCGGCTCTTCGTCGAAGCCGACGTCTTCCATCGTGGCGCCGACGAGCAACGAGCGATCCGACCACGGCACGGCGTAACATCTCGGTCCCCAGATGACGCGGCGTGGCAGTTCGCCATCGGTCCATGTCAAGTGCAGGAGCTGGCCGCGGACAGGGCGCATCGGCAGCGCCGCGACGTTCGCCACGCGCACGCGCTTCGACCAGCTCCCCGCGGCGATGACGACCGCGTCCCCTTCGTATCGCCGATCGTCCGCGCGAACGATTGCCGCGTCGCGCGTCGATTCGACGGAGGCGGCTTCGACGGGCATCTCGAAGACGGCGCCCGACATCTTCGCGTGCGCCACGAGCGCGGCGACGAGCGCACGCGCGCGAACGAACCCGTGCGCCGCGATGAACAAACCGCCGCGTGCCGAGGGATGAACGGTCGGCTCACGCTCGCGCAGTGCGGACGAATCGAGCCACTCGGCCTCGACGCCATGCGCGTCGAGCCATGCTTTCATCTCCTGCAGCCGTCGCGCGTCGTCGCCATCGAGTGCGACTTCGAGCGTGCCGGTGCGCGCGAACTCGACCGGAACGTCAGCCTCCGCGAGCTTCTCCATGAACGCGGGATAGAGCGACAGACTGCGTGACGTGAGATCGAGCAGGGCCGGATGATCGTGCGCTTCGAGATACGGGGCGAGGATGCCGGCCGACGCCTGGGTTGCGCCGCGCGCGGGCCCGCGCATGTCGAGCACGGTGACCGACACGCCACGCTCGGCGAGTGCGTCGGCAATGCTTGCGCCGATGATGCCGGCGCCGACGACCACGACTTTCACATCGTCAAGTGTATGTCGCCGCGTCACGCGGCTTGGTGTCGTCGGACAAACCCCGTCAAGACGACGTCAGCGATGCGTTGACGAGTTGGAGGACGAAGCGCCGGAGGAAGAGGAACTGGACGACGAAGGATGGCTGGACGCCGGTGTCCGCCCCTTGGGCTGGCTGTTTCGGCCGGCGTGCGCAGGCTCGTCGCTCTTCGATGGACCGGCGGACGGTTGCCAGGAATCGGGCCGGCGATTCCCGCCCCATCCCCAATAGACCGGCGACGGAGGATCCGGCCTGTGGCGATATCCCGTCGGCACGGCCACGGGGACGACGACGACGGGCACGGGAACCGGAACCACGACGGCCGCCGGTTCGGTCTCGACGGACTCGACGACAGGCACTTCGACCGGCGCCACAGGTTCTGACGCATCGAACGCGGCGGCGGGAACCTGTCCGTCAGCTTCGACGGGCATGACGGCCGCATCGACGGGTGCGGGGCCACGCCGGGCCGTCTCGATCATCGCGCGAATGACGGTCTCGCTCAGTCCGGCCTGGCGCAGCGCGATGATGTCGGCGGCCGTCAAATGGAACTCCGAGCCGTCGGTCTGGATGAGCGCGACCAGGATGTCGTCGCCCAAGCCGTGCGCCTTCAGACCGAGCAGGTCCTCGATGGTCACAGCAGCCGCCGATCGCACCGAGAGCGGCCCAGCGAGCAGCAGCACGGCAATCGACCAGCGAAGGACGCGGAACAGCATGGCGGAGCTCGTGCGATCTCGACTGCAACGCTGATACCGAACGGCGAGCCGTGCGCCGCGGGGAATCGCGACACCCGGCGCGGGAAAATGCGCGGCACTGTGCACGCGAAAGGACGCGGACTGTCTCCGCGCCGCACGCAGAACTGCGCAGGCGGCCGGAATGTCCGCATCGCGCCCGCCGCGCGTGTGCGGTACGTCCCTTGCTGAGCGGAAAGGCGTGATTTCCGGTCGGACGCTCGTCGTGACGCTGATTGGCACGGGCTGCATCGCGGCAGCCGGCGTCGGGAGCTACCTGGCCGTCCGAACCGCCTCCCATCCGGCTGCGGCCGAGCATGCCGTCGTCCAGCCCGCTGCGGTCGAGACGACCCAGGCGGCCGTCGAATCGGCCGCGCCCAGCCAGCCGGCGGCGAAGTCACCCGCGCCTGCGCCATCAACGCCCGATACCAGCGCCGCGTCCACTCCGACATCGCGCGTAACGGCGAATCCGCCGCGCGTCATGGCACCGGTCGCGGCCGAGAGCCGGCGCGTTGCGCGCCGGGCCGCGCGGCGAGAGGTTCGCCGCATGGCCGCAGCGGAGACTGTCCAGCGTCATCCGGTGCCCGCGCAAGCGCACGCCGACGATCCGGCGCGCACGGCTCCTGTCGAAGCGCCTGTCTCGTCGAACGTCCTCGACCCGTCGCCCGGCGTCCCTGACATGCGTATCGCAGAGTCGGCGGACCTTCCCGCTTCGTCGGCCGGCGCGACGCTGCCCGAGCCGCTCGACGAAGTCGTCATCGGCCGTCATTCGGTCATCGGCATTCGCCTCGAATCGCCGATCTCGTCGGCCACGGCCCGCCTCGAAGATCACATCGCCGGCCGCGTCACGCGCGACGTGATCGTGGACGGCCGCATCGCCATCCCATCAGGATCCCTCGTTGACGGCGTCGTGACGATGGTCGAGCGTGGCGGCCGGTTCCGTGAGCGGGCGCGCGTCGGCATCCGGTTCACGTCGGTCACGGTGGCCGAGGACATGCGCGTCCCGATCGAGACCGAGACGATCTTCCGCGAAGGCGACCCGCCCGGCGGCGAAGCCACGTCCAAGGTTGGAAGCGGCGCGGTCATCGGCGCGATCATCGGTGCGGTGCTCGGCGGCAAACGTGGAGCCGCCGTCGGCGCGGGCGCGGGTGCTGCGGGCGGAACGGCCGTCGTGATGACGTCGGACGCGAACCCGGCGACGATCCCCTCAGGCACGACGCTGACCGTCCGTCTGAGCGCGCCGGCCACGGTGCTGATCCAGCACGACCTGCGATAGCGGGCTACGGCTCGGCCCTCCACAGTTCTTCGTACTTCCCGTCTTCGTTTCGCCCGAGCGCGACCATGCCGTGAAGCGGAAACGCGGCCGACGCCGGCGACAATCGTTCGAGCACGGCGGCGATGTTCGGCATGTGGCCGACGACGAGCAGGTCTCGATCTTCAGCGTTCAGCAGATTGCAGGTGATCTCGGGCGGATCGCCGGGCGCGAGGCCTCGCATCATCTTGAACGTGGCGAACGGCGCGCACGTCTGGAGGAACGCGTAGGCCGTCTCGCGTGCGCGGAGCTTGCCGCTGTGCCAGATAGCGGCCGGTGTCACGCCGCGCGCGTGCGCTTCGCCGGCGAGCCGCTGCGCCTGGTCGCGACCGTGCGCCGAGAGCGGCCGTTGTGCATCGACGCCGGGCGCGAGCGCGTCGGCGTGGTGCACGAGGACGAGCGTCATGGCGTCGATCGCGTGGCGTAAATCGTCGGACTGTCCAGGATCTCGCGCGCGGCGCGGACGTCGTCTTCGTGCACGAGGAGCGCGATACCGCTGAGCCATTGAGACGGCTGCGCCCCGCCGCAGTCATCGCACCGGCGCAACGCCGTGATGCCCGCGGCTTCGAGCGCGGAACGCGCGATTTCTGCCTCGAACGGATTGGCGAACGTGCGAATGGCGATGAGGGCGGCAAGGGGCATCGGATGTCGTCCCTCTCGGATGCTACCATCCCGCGCCGATCGCCGGCCGGGTCTAGACGCCGGCCATGTTGGGATTGGCAATCGTCACGCCGCGCTTGAGCAGCACGCGGCCGTCCTGTTTCCAGAAGAAGCTCACCGCGCTGTCCTGCGAGACGACGAACGCGGCGGTGTGGTGCGCGACCGCGACGCAGCGCAGCGCGGATCGGTGACGCATGCCGAAGCTCTCGCTGTCGACCTCGGGCCACGTGCCGGGCCGCTGCGCGTGACCGGTCACCTCATAGGCCGACACCGCGCGTGCCGCATCGAGCACGATCTCGGCGCCGAATCCCAGGACGCGCAAGTCGGAGCTGACGACGAGCGCGCCGTCGACGGCGCTGAGGCGGGCCACGAGATCAGCGGCGTCCGACAACGCGTCCTCGGCGGCGACCATCGCGTCCTCGAGCCGCGTCGCTTCGATGTCGGCCAGCACGTCGGCGCCCGATCCGGCGGCGAGCCGACGCTCGACGAATGCATGACGCGCGTTGAGAAAGGCGACGAACCGATCCGTCAACATGCTCTGGCGCTCGTCGACGTCGAACTTCGTTCGGACCGGCAGCGCGCCGGCCGCGCCCGGTGCCACGAGCAGCAGCGTGCCGCCGTGGCCGTGCGCCTGGATGCCACCGACAATTGACAGGACCGTGTTGAGCAGCGCGGTCCACTCGAAGTCCGACGCCTCGCGCTCAGGCTCGCGGCCGTACCGCACAATGCGAGACCGCACGGCGTCTCCGCCGAGCGTCAGCAGATCGCTGATCGGCAGGAACTCGATCTCCGAGAACGCGAGTTGATCTTGGAGGCTGCCCGAGTCGAGCGTCGCGAGCTTGATGCCGCCGCGATAGATGTGCAGCTCGCCCGAATCGCGCACGTCGATGAGCAGCGCATGGGGCGCCGCTCCGTGATAGATGGACTTGCCGCTTCGCGCACGCGCGAGATTCGAGCCGACGTGCAACACACCGGTGATCTCGCACGCGTCGACGCCGCCGCCGGCCGGACACCGCACGAGAACGGCGGCGTTGGCCGGACTCACGGCTGGCGCGAGCGATCGCAACGCGTCGACGGTGAGCCGGCGCGGCGTCTGGAACGGCACGATCGGCACGGTGTCGGTCGTGCCCTCACGCACGACGGCGCTCTCGGGCGCGCAGCACAGGACGAACTGCAGATGCCGGCCTTCCTCGCGCGCGAAGCTCGCGAAGAACGCGGTCTCGAGCACGTAGCGAAGCTGATCGACCGGCGGCAGCGGCGGCGCGGGATGATCGTGCCTGGCGACGAACGTCTGCCAGCGCGCCATCACCTGATCGGCGAGATCGGCGGGAAACGCGTACGACATCGCCCGCTACCATAGGAGCAGCGGCCGGTGATGTCCAGCCGACTGCCCATCCGGGTGATGCGCGCCTCGCGCGCGTCTGCGAGGATGGCGACATGAGTCATGCATCCTTGCTCGCACTTTCCGAAGCGCTCGCAGACGCCGTCGGCGTCATCGCGCCATCGGTCGTCCAGGTCCACGGCCGCCGGCGTCCCGCGAGCGGCGTCGTCTCGGAGACGGACCTCGTCATCACCACGGCGCGCGCGCTCGGCCGCGAGGACGGCGCGCGCGTGACGACCGGCGACGGTCAGACACATGCAGCCGAGGTCGCCGGCTGGGACGCGGCGACGGGCCTCGTGCTGCTGCGCGTCAACGGCCTCACCGCGCCGCCCGCTCCGCGGGCGGCCGCCGACCCGCGCGTCGGCCAGCTCGCGCTGGCCGTCGCGCGCTCCTGGAGCAATGCCGTCACGGCGTCGAGCGGCATCGTGTCGGTCATCGGCGGTCCGCTCCCAACCGGCCGCGGCGGCTCGATCGAACGCGTGATCCGGACCGACGCGCCGATGCACGGCGGCTTCGCCGGCGGCGCGTTCGTCGACGCGGCCGGCCAGCTCGTCGGCCTGACGACCGCGGCCGAGATCCGCGGCCTCGGCGTCGTGCTGCCGGCCGACCTCGTCTGGAAGACGGCGGCCACGCTCGCCGTCCACGGGACGGCGAAGCGCGGCTACCTCGGCTTGTCGAGCCAGCCGGTCGCGCTGCCGGAACGGCAGCGTGCCGGCGGGCGCGACCAGGCGCTGCTCGTCGCCGGCGTCGCCGCCGGCAGCCCGGCCGAGGCGGCCGGGCTGCTCGTCGGCGACGTCGTCCTGACGGTCGACGGGCGGCCGGTCCGGTCGCCCGTCGACCTGCTCGATCTGCTGCACGGCGATCGCGTCGGGCGCACCGTGGCCGTCGAGCTCGTGCGCGGCGGCACGCCGCTGACGGTCGACGTCACGATCGGCGAACGCCCGCGCCCGACACATTGATGCGCGTCGTGCTCATCGGCCCGGCCAGCGAACGCGCGCGCCTGCGGCGCGCGGCCGCTGGCGCGGGTCTCGAGATCGCGGGCGAAGCGCGGACTCTGGCGGCCGCGCGAGCCGCCGATCTCGATGCGGATGCTTTTCTCGTCGCGGCCGGCCCGGACGAAGCCGGGCCGGCCGCGGCGAACGAGACACTCACGCCGCGCGAACGCGACGTGCTCGATCTCGTCGCCGAAGGCCAGTCCAACCGCCGCGTCGCCGAACGGCTCGGCATCAGCGATCAGACCGTCAAGTTCCACGTGGCCTCGATCTGCGGCAAGCTCGGCGCGCTCAACCGCACCGAGGCGGTGCGGATCGCGATCGAACGGGGACTGATTGTGGTGTGAACGGGCACTTCAAACTTCGAACTGCGAACTTTGAACTTCGAACGAATGGGGCGCCTTCGGCGCGTCTTTTTCAGCTTTCAGCCACGCTGGTTGAAAGTTCCAGAAGTGGGTTCCCAAGACCAATGCCGTGGATCAGGACCGGTGGGAACCCGGAACCAGTTCGAAGTTCGAAGTTCAAAGTTCGAAGTTGCTCTTCCCCACCCACTCCCGCACCTCCGCGAGCGCGGCGGCGACAGCCTGCGGGTTGGTGGACTGCGGCGTGCGGCGGGCGGCAACTGCGGCTTCCGGCGTGATCGCGCGGAACACGCCGTCGTCGAAGAGCTCGTGATAACGCTGCCAGTCGGCGAGCGAGAGCGACGAGAAGTCACGGCCACTCTCGTAGAGGTCTCGCGCGATGCGTCCGCTCACTTCGTGCGCGGTACGGAACGGCAGGCCGCGGCCGACGAGATAGTCGGCGACTTCGGTGGCGAGCAGCAACCCCGAAGCTGCCTGCCGCGTCGTCTCCGGACGCAGCGTCAGCGTCCGCACGGCCGTCGCCGTCGTCCGCGCACATGCGATCACGAGATCCTCGGCTTCGAAGGCGAGCGCTTTGTCTTCCTGTAGATCCTTGTTGTAGCCGAACGGCAGGCCTTTCATCGACGCGAGCCATCCCGCCAGCATCCCAATCGCCTTGCCGCTCTTGCCGCGCACGAGCTCGAGCGGATCGGGATTCTTCTTCTGCGGCATCAGGCTCGATCCCGTTGCGACCGAGTCGTGAATCTCGAAGAAGCCGAACTCCTCGGTCGACAGGATGATGACGTCCTCCGCCAACCGGCTGAGATGCACCATGGCCGCGGCCGACGCGTAGAGGAACGTCGCGACGAAGTCGCGATCGCCCGACGCGTCGATGCTGTTCGCGACGACGCGCGAGAAGCCGAGGCGGTCGGCGAGAAACGCCGTGTCGATGTCGTAGGCCGTGCCCGCGATCGCGCCCGAGCCGAGCGGCAGCACGTCCGCTTCGCGACGCGCCACGTCGAGACGATCGACGTCGCGCCGGATCGCGGCCGCGTGCGAGAGAAAGAAGTGCGCGACGAGCACCGGCTGCGCGCGCCGCAGGTGCGTGTAGGACGGCATGACGGCGTCGCCGGCCGTCTCCGCCTGGTGGACGAACGCGTCGACGAGCGACACGAGCGCCCGCTGGATCTCGGGAATCCGCCGCTTCAGGTACAGACGGAAGTCGACCGAGACCTGCTCGTTGCGCGAGCGTCCCGTGTGCAGCCGCCGGCCCGCGTCGCCGATGCGCGCGACGAGCTCGCGCTCGACGAACGAATGCACGTCCTCGTCGTCGGCGTTCGCGATCAGAGACGGATCGGCGTGCACGGCGTCGAGCACGGCCGCCAACCCGGCATCGATAGCCGACGCGTCGGCCGACGACAGCACGCCCGCGCGCGCCAGCGCTTCCGCCCACGCGCGACTCCCCGCGACGTCATCGTCGAACAGGCGACGATCGACGCTCAGCGACTTGCCGTAGGCGAAGACTTCTTCATCAGGTGCCGCGGCGAACCGGCCGGACCACAGGGGAGCGCTCATGTCGTGATGAATCCTTCGCCCGAAGGCGGCAGCGACGCATCGGCCGAGGCCGGGTCGCGATCGGACAAGGCGAACGGCGACCGGCGGCCGACGACGCGGCAGTCGCCCTTGAAGAGCTTGAGACGGATCGTGCCCGTCAGCCGCTCCTGGACCTTGCCGACGAACGCATCGATGGCCTCGCGCGTCGGCGTGTACCACTGGCCGTTGTAGACGAGGTCGGCGTAACGCACGGACATGTCGGACGCGAGCCGTTCGAGATCGCGCGGCGTGACGAGTTTCTGCAGCTCGGTGTGCGCAGCGTGCAGCGCGACCGCGGTCGGCGCCTCGTAGATCTCGCGTGACTTCGCGCCCGCCACGCGGTTCTCGACCATGTCGATGCGGCCGACGCCGTGCGCACCGGCAATCGTCTCGATCGACGCCATCAGCTCGACAAGCGACATCGTGACGCCGCTCACCTCGACGGGCACGCCGTGATCGAATTCCACGTCGACGTACGCCGCCAGATCCGGCGCCTCGTTCGCCGATCGCGTCAACGCGTAGATGTCCTCGGGCGGCTCGCGCCACGTGTCTTCGAGACCGCCGAGCTGAATCGATCGGCCCCAGAGATTTTCGTCCGTCGAATACGGCCCTTCCGCGGTCGCCGGTACGGGGATGCCGTGACGCCGGCCGTAGGCGATTTGATCGGCGCGCGTGAGCTGCCACTCGAGCGCGGGCGCGATGATCGCGATGTCGGGCGCGAAGGCGCGCGCCGCGAGCTCGATGCGCACGCGATCGTTGCCCTCGTCGGTGCCGCCGTGCGCGATGGCCGTGGCGCCTTCGATGCGCGCGATGGCGACGAGGTGCTTCGCGATGAGCGGCCGACCGAGCGCGGTCGCCAGCGGATACCGGCCTTCGTAGATGGCTCCCGCCTGAAGTGCGGGCAGGATGAAGTCGCGCGCGAACTCCTCGCGCGCATCGACCACGTGCGCCCGCGCGGCGCCGATGGCGAGCGCGCGCTGCCGCACGTCATCCACGCCGCGCGCCTGACCGAGATCGAGCGTGACGGTCACGACCTCGGCGCGCCGATGCTCGGCCAGCCAGCCAATGGCGACCGAGTCCTTCAAGCCGCCCGAATACGCGAGGACGATGCGCTCCACGACGCGTGTGTTCCTTTCAGTCTTCAGTTTATTGATCGACGACTTCTTCGACTGGTGACTCAGCCGGCCAGCCCGTGCGGTGAGTCGGACATGGGCGTCGACGTCATCGTCGTTGCCGACGACCTGCCCTGCCCTTTCACCATGGCCTCGAGCCGCGACTCGACGGCCGCCGCCGCGTCGCCACCGCGGCACACGAGGAGGATCGTGTCATCGCCGGCAATCGTCCCGGCCACTTCGGGAAGCTGCGCGCGGTCGAGCCACTCGGCCAGTCCCTGCGCCTGTCCGCGGTCGGTCCGCACGACGATGAGCGGGTCGACGCGCTCGAAGCCGCGAACGAGCGCAGCGACCGATCGCCGGAGCTGATCGAGCACGAGCGGACTCGATCGGTCGGCGCCGGGCCGCACGTAGGCGCCGTCGCCGGCGCGCTTGACGAGGCCCAACTCCTTCAAATCACGCGAGATCGTGGCCTGGGTGGCGTTGATGCCGCGCGCGAGCAGCCGGTGCCGCAGCTCCTCCTGGGACGCCACGGCTTCCTTGTCGATCACGTCGAGGATCTGGGACTGTCGCCAGGACTTCATAGGTATTCACCGAACGCGAGAAATTATACAGGCAGTGCATAGCGAGACGAAACGACTTTGTCACATCTGGCAGCGGCTCACGCTCACTTTTCCGCTTGACCCTGAATGAGGCCGGATGTATACGTATTGTTTCTGATGAATATTTATTCGTCAGCGGAGCAGGCAGCGGCGTGGGACGCCGGCGCATGGACGGCGCGGCGGTGACCCGTCCGCTCGTCTTGAAGCTGGGCGGCGAGCTCCTCGAGACCGCCGCCGACCGCGTCCGGATTGCCGCCCTTGCCTCGGCCGTCGTCGCCGTCCGGCCGCTCGTCATGGTGCATGGCGGCGGGCGCGCGATTGACGCCGAACTGGGCCGGCGCGCCATCAAGCCGCAGAAGGTCGAGGGCCTGCGCGTCACCGACGAGGACACGCTCGACACGGTCATCGCGGTGCTCGGCGGATCGGCCAATACGGCGCTCGTCGCCTCGCTCGTGGGCGCGGGCGTCCGGGCCGTCGGCCTGACGGGCGTGGATGCGGGCTTCGGCCGCGCGCGCCGCTCGGCCGCGCATCGCACGAGCACGGGCGCGCTCGTCGATCTGGGTTTCGTCGGCGATCCCGTCGACGCCGATCCGGGCCTCGTCCGGCTGCTCGCCGCGCACGGCTACGTGCCGGTCATCGCGAGCCTGGGCCTCGACGCGGCGCCGAGCGCTGACGAGGACACGCCGTCGGTGCTCAACGTGAACGCCGACGTCATGGCCGCGCGCGTGGCCGCCTCGCTCGTCGATTGCGATCTCGCCATCGCGGGCGGCACGGCCGGCGTGCTCGACGCCAACGGTCGCTCGATCGCCCTGCTCGACGACCGCGGCATCGACGAGGTGATTGCCAGCGGCACGGCGACGCTCGGCATGATTGCCAAGCTCGAAGCGTGCCGCGCCGCGCTCGCAGCAGGCGTCGCGAGCGTCCGCATCATCGACGGTCGGGCGCTGGACGCGACGCATGGCGTCGAAACCGCGCCGGGCACGCGCATCGCCGCGGCCGACGCCGCGCGCGTCTGACGCGCCGCGACCGGCATTTTCCCCGCGACACAGGCGACAGGAGACGAGGAGACAGCAATGACGACGGCATCCGTTGACGTGAAGGCGCTCGAATCGGCGCACGTCCTGCAGACGTATCGCCGGCTGCCCGTGATCTTCGATCGCGGCGAAGGCGTGCGCCTGTTCGACGTGGACGGCCGCGCGTACCTCGACTTCGTCTCGGGGATCGGCGTCGCCTCGCTCGGCCACGCGCACCCGGCGCTGACGCGCGCCATCGCGGAACAGGCGGCGGCGCTCGTGCAGGTGTCGAACCTCTATTTCCATCCGCTGCAGGGTGAGCTGGCCACGCGGCTCTCGTCGCTCACGGGCCTCGAGCGCGCGTTCTTCTGCAACAGCGGCACGGAAGCCGTCGAGGCGTGCTTGAAGTTCGCGCGCCGCTACTGGTTCACTGCGGGCGCGAAGGGCCGCACGAAGTTCGTGGCCTTCACGCACAGCTTCCACGGCCGCACGATGGGCGCGCTCTCGACGACGTGGGACGACCACTATCGGGCGCCGTTCCAGCCGCTCGTGCCCGGCGTGACCTTCGTGTCGACCGACGATCCGTCCACGCTCGACGCCGCCGTCGACGACCAGACGGCGGCCATCATCGTCGAGCCGATTCAAGGCGAGGGCGGCGTCCGTCCGATCTCGCCCGCGGTGGTCGACGCGATCGCGCGCGCGGTCCAGCGGACGGGCACGCTCGTCATCGCCGACGAAGTGCAGTCCGGCTCCTGGCGCACGGGCCGCTTTCTGCACAGCCAGACGGCGGGTCTCGCGCCGGATCTCGTCTCGCTCGGCAAGGCGCTGGGTGGCGGCGTGCCGATTGGCGCCGCGATGGTCTCGGCCAAGGTCGCACCCGCGATCTCGCCGGGCGATCACGGCACGACGTACGGCGGCAATCTGCTGGCGTGCCGCGCGGCGTTGACGTTCCTCGACGTCATGAACGACGCGCAGGTCGCCTCGCTGCAGCGCGCGTCCGATCATCTGTTTCTCGGTCTGCGCGAGCTGGCCGATCGCCGCCGCGACGTCGTCGTCGACGTGCGCGGCGTGGGCCTGCTCGCCGGCGTCGAGTTCCGCGCCGACGCCGGCCCCGTCGTTCAGGCCGCGATGGATCGCGGCCTGCTCGTCAATCGCACGTCGGGCACCGTGCTCCGTCTGCTGCCGCCGTACATCGTCAGCGAGCGGGACGTCGATGAAGCCTTGGCGACGATCGATGCGGCCGTCGATGCCGCGTTTCCGGGAGGCGCAGCGTGAACGATTTCGTGATTCGCACCGGGCGGCCGGCTGATGCCGCCGCGCTCCATGCGCTGATCTGCCGGCACCAGACCGAAGGTCACCTGCTGCCGCGGGACTTCACGGATGTCGAACGTCACGTGGCGCAGTTCGTGGTCTGTGAGGCCGACGGCGCGATCCAGGCGTGCGCCGAGCTGGCGCCACTCTCGACGACGGTCGCCGAGGTGCGGTCGCTCGTCGTGTCGTCCAATTTCCGCCGCGTCGGCGTGGCCGCGCGGCTCGTCGGCGAAGTGCGTCGGCGCGCCGAAGCCGCCGGCTTCGACACGTTGTGCGCGTTCACGCACGACGCGCGGTTCTTCGTGCGGCAGAACTTCTCGATCGTGCCGCATCTCTGGCTGCCGGGGAAGATCGCGAAGGACTGCGTCGGCTGCTCCCTGTTCCGGCATTGCTCGCAGCACGCGATGGTGCTGCCGTTGAAGAAGGCCGCCCGTTATGGATCGAGCCCCGTCGAACGCCGTCGTGTCGCCGTCGCCTGAGCCGGGCGCGGTGGTGCGCCACGTTCCCGGCGGCGTCACGGCGCCGGCCGGGTTCCGCGCGGCGGGTGTGGCCTGCGGCATCAAGCGCGCGCGCCCGGGCGCTCCCCCGCCGCTGGATCTCGCGCTCGTCGTCGCCGACCGCGTCGTGCCGGCGGCTGCCGTGTTCACGACCAACAAGGCCGTCGCGGCGCCCGTCATCGTCTCGCGCGAACACCTGACTGCGTCCGGCGGACGCGCGCGCGCCATCGTCGTGAACAGCGGATGCGCCAACGCGTGTACGGGTGAGGCCGGTCTCGCGACTGCGCGCGACATGGCGGCGGATGCCGCGGCCGCGGTGGACTGCACGCCAGGTGACGTGCTCGTCGCGTCGACGGGCGTGATCGGCGTGCCGCTCGATGGCGCGAAGATTCGCACGGGCGTCGAACTCGCCTCGCGGGCGCTCGATCGCGCGGGCGCGGATGCCGCGGCGCTCGCGATCATGACGACCGACCCCTTCCCGAAGTCGTACGCCGTCACGTGCGACGCGCCGGGCGGAGCCGTCACGGTCGGCGGCATGGCCAAGGGTTCGGGAATGATCGAGCCGCGGATGGCCACGATGCTCGGCTTCCTCACGACCGACGCCGCGGTCGAGCCGGCGGTGCTCGCGGGCGCGCTTCGGCGCGTGGTCGACGAGACGTTCAACGCGATCACGGTCGACGGCGAGTGCTCGACGAACGACTGCGTGTTCGCGATGGCGTCGGGCGCATCCGGCGTCGCCATCACCCGTGATGACGACGAGCGGTTGCTTGCGCCGATGCGGGCGGTGGCGGGCCATCTCGCGCGTGAGATCGTGCGCGGCGGCGAGGGCGCCACCAAGCTCGTGACCGTTCAGATCATGGGCGCGGCCACGCACGCCGACGCCTGGCTCGCGGCGCGGGCGATTGCCAACTCGCCGCTCGTCAAGACGGCGATTCACGGCGGCGATCCGAACTGGGGCCGCCTCATCGCCGCGGCTGGACGGTCCGGCGCGGACTTCAATCTCGCGCACGCGTCGGCGGCTGTCGGCGACGTCGTGCTGTTCGAGCGCGGCGTGCCCCACGACGATCGTGCGGATGCCGCGGCCGCGGTGCTGACGGGCACGGACCTCAGCGTCACGGTCGACCTCGGCACCGGCGGTCCGCATCGGGCGACGATGTGGACCTGCGATTTCAGCGCCGAGTACGTGCGCATCAACGCGGAGTATCGGACATGAGCCAACCGGCCCTCGTCGCGCCTCTCCTCAGCAAGGACTATCTGTCGGTCCTCGATCTCAGCCGTACCGAGCTCG
>DASZOV010000161.1:0-6827 GCA_035550595.1 Vicinamibacterales bacterium | reverse complement strand
GAAGCGGTCGAGGATGTCGCAGACCATGCTGTCGCGATCGGCCTTGCGGATGTCGCGGTAGGAGAGCGGCACGTCGAGGTTCTCGTACACCGTCAGGTGATCGAGCAGGTGATAGCTCTGGAAGACGAAGCCGATGTGCTGTTTGTGCAGCCGCGCGCGATCCTTCGGGCTGAGCCGGTGGACGGGCTGTCCGCCGAAGTAGTAGTCGCCGGTCCACGCGCTGTCGTGCATGCCGATGATGTGCAGCAGCGTCGATTTGCCCGCGCCTGACGGGCCCATGATCGACACGAACTCGCCGTCCTTGATGTCGATCGTCACGCGGCGGAGCACCCAGGTGCGGCTCGTGCCGTGGGCGTAGGCCTTCTCGATGTTCTGCAGCGAGATCAACGCTTCGCCGGGCAGTGGCTCGAACTCGGTTGGGGCGGCCTGCGGAGTGCGCGAGAAGAGCGCCATGGGAACCTCTCGATGATTCTATCCGCACAGGCCGCACGGGGTCAGATCTTGAATTGACGGTCAGGGAAACTCAAGGCGTCAAATTGTCGCGGGCAGCCCGGTCCGCCTCTCGCCATGTCAACCGCAGGTTCCCCGGACCGTCAATTCACGCTCTGGCCCCCGGCGGACCCGGCGTCGTTCACCGGCCCCGGGCGGCAACTGGCCGGAAACCGCGGGCGCTCTCGCGCGTCCTTCGAGAAGATGCCGTCAGGGCCGAAGGGCCGGGAGGCACCAGTGACGCGCACACGCATCTGGCTGACGGTCGTGGCGTTCGTGGGGCTGACCGCGGGCGCACTCGCGGCGACGCTCGTGTGGATGGTGATGACGCGGCCGGTCGCGCTGGCGCAGGTCATCGGGGCCATCTGGTAAGGTGCCGGTGGCGCCGGCCTCACCGCGCGAGGCCGGCCGCGCGCCGCATGGGAACAGGAACATGATGACGCTCGCACGTGACGCGGGAGACAATCGGAACCGGCGATGGCCGCTCGTCTGGGGCGGCACGCTCGTCGTCGTGGGCGTGCTCTCGTTCGGCGATCGGATCGGCTGGTGGCCGGGGCTCAACTGGGCCCACCTCTGGCCGATCGTGATGATCGTCACCGGATCGCTGCTCCTCCTGCCGCCGTGGGATCGCGCGCCCGGCGTGGGCTTCTGGCTCCTCCTCGAGGGCGTGCTGTTCCTGCTCAACGCGTACGGGATCCTGTCGCTGAAGATGAGTTGGCCGCTCCTGATCGTCGGCGTCGGGGCCTGGATTGTCATTGCTGGCGGCCGCTCGCGAAGGGACCGGCGTCATGCGCGCTGACCGGCGCGGCTCGATGCCGTGCACGCCGCAGATCGTCGTCGGCCTGCTCATCATTCTCTGGGGCCTGACGCTCACGGCCGACAACCTCGGCTGGGTGAACGCCCGGCACGTGCTGGCCTACTGGCCGGTCGGACTGCTGGCGCTCGGCACCGTCATGCTCGCGCGCGCATCGGATGCGGGCGGCCGGCTGTCGGCCGGGTTCGTGCTGGCCGTCGGCGCCCTCTTCACGGGACGACAGGTGTTCGGTTGGCACATGACGTTCGGCCTCATCTGGCCGCTCTTTCTCATCGCGATGGGCGGCGCGCTCATCGCGCGATCGATTGGCGCCGGGCAGGCGGCGAGCGAGCCGGGTGACCGGCGCCGCGTGACGAGCTTCGCGTTCTGGTCGGGCACCAAGCGGCGCATCACCTCGCCGGTCTTCGAGCGCGCCGACTTCACGGCCGTCATGGGCGGCATCGAGATCGATCTGCGCGGCGCCGGCACGGCCGGTGGTGAAGCCGTGCTCGACCTGTTCGTCGTCATGGGCGGCATCGAGATCCAGGTCCCGCCCGACTGGGTCGTCGTCAGCGAGCTCGTCACGATCATGGGTGGCGTCGACGATCGCAGCACGGGCCTCGCTGACGCCAAGAACCGTCTCATCCTCCGCGGCTTCGCCTTGATGGGCGGGGTGGGGGTGAAGACGTAGGATGCGACATCAACTTCGAACTTTGAACTTTGAACTTCGAAACCGGCGGTGTTGTCGCAAGATAGTTCGACGCCCGCGGGCGGCCGAAGCTGGATGCTCGTCGTTCGAAGTTTGAAGTTCGAAGTTCACAGTTTGAAGTTGACACGACCTTATCTCCCTTCCCATGCATCCCGTTTTCGAGGCGCCCGGGCGGCTGCGGTGGCATTTCGTCGGGTGGGCGTCGGCTGGCGTCGTCCTCGGGCTCATCGTGCGCGGGATGTCGCAGGCCGGGTGGCTGGCGGCGACGGCGTTCGGGCTGCCGATGGGACTGCTGGCTGGGGCGATGGCGTTGTCGGCGTGGTACGTCTCACGGGCGGCCGTGGGCCGTGTCGCCGGGACGGTCCTCGTCGCCGCGCTCGTGGTCGCCGCGATCTGGGCGGCCGCCGGTCAGCTCTGGTGGCAGGCCCTCGAAACGTTCGGCCTGATCGCGCCTGGCGCGCGGCCCTCCGGCTTCTACGTGCTGCTCCTACTCGTCGGAGGCCTCGCGTATCTCGTGTCGGTGATGGGCCATTTCGCCTGGCACGCGTTCGAGGACTCGGCGGCCTCGCGGCGGCGCGCGTTCGAGTCGCAGATCGCGCATCGCGACGCAGAACTCCGCGCGCTCCGCGCGCAGGTCGATCCGCACTTCCTCTTCAACAGCCTCAACGCGATCAGCGGGCTCATCGGCGCCGACCCGGCGCAGGCACGGCTCACCTGCCAGCGGCTGGCCGACTTCCTGCGCGAGAGCCTCGCGCAGGGCGGCGCGGCCTCGATTCCGCTCGCGCGCGAGGTGGCGCTCGTCGAACAATATCTTCAGGTCGAGCAGGTCCGGTTCGGCGCCCGCCTGCAAGTCCACGTGACCGTCCCTGACGACTGCCGCGACGTGACCGTGCCGCCACTCCTGCTCCAGCCACTCGTCGAGAACGCCGTGCGTCACGGCGTGGCGACGACGCTCGACGGGGGTCTCATCGAGATCGAAGCACGTCGCGCCGGCGCCCGCGCGGTCATCGTCGTGTCGAATCCGCGCGATCCCGATCGCGAGCGTCGCGGCACCGGCTTCGGCCTGGAGATCGTTGGCCGGAGGCTCGACGCCGCGTTCGGTGGTCGCGCTGCGCTCTTCGTCGATCCCGGCCCGGGCACGTTTCGAGTGACGGTCACCGTGCCCATCGAGGAATCCGCATGACCCTGCCGGCCGATCCGCTCACCGCCGTGATTGTCGACGACGAAGCGCCCGCGCGCCTGGCGATGCGGCACGCGCTCGACGTCGTGGGTGGCGTCGACGTCGTCGCCGAATGCGCGAATGGATTCGAGGCGGTCAAGGCCGTCACCGAACGGCGGCCCGATGTGCTGTTCCTCGACGTGCAGATGCCGAAGCTCGACGGCTTCGAGGTGCTGGAACTCCTCGGCGTCGAGACGCCGGTCGTGTTCGTCACGGCCTACGATCAATTCGCGCTGCGTGCCTTCGAGGTCCACGCGGTCGACTACCTGCTCAAGCCGTTCACGCCCGAGCGGCTGGCTGCGGCGCTCGATCGCGTCCGCCAACGCACGACGACGCAGCTCGATGTGGCGGCGCTGCGGGCGAGCGCCCGGCCGGCCGGTGCGCCGGTCGAGCGTGTCGTGATCCGCGACGGCGCGCAGGTCCACGTGCTGCCGGTCGAGTCGATCGACTTCGTCCATGCCGAGGACGACTACGTCGCGTTCCACGCGGCGGGGAAGTCGTACTTGAAAGAGCAGACGCTCGCGGATCTCGAGACGCAGCTCGATCCGCGTCGCTTCGTGCGGATTCACCGGTCGTATCTGCTCAACATCGAGCGGCTGGCGCGCGTGGAGCTCTACGCGAAGGACAGCCGCGTCGCGATCCTCACGGGCGGCGCGACGCTGCCCGTCAGCCGTGCGGGCTATCAGCGGCTGCAGTCGCTGCTTTAGACAAGTTCGAAGTTCGAAGTCAGAAGCCAGAAGGCAAGTTCGAAGTTTGAAGTCAGAAGCCAGAAGTGGGTTCTGGGGTTCCCCCTGGGCCTGAAGGCCCAGGGAGCACTTTCCGGCTTGACACGGCCGGCGGCCGGCGTTACAACAACTAACCAAATGGTTAGTCAATCGAAACGGCGGGACAGCGCGGCGTCGCGGCGGCGGCTGCTGGCGGCGGCCGTCCACGAGTTCGCCGCCCGCGGCTTCGACGGCGCCAAGGTCGACCGCATCGCCCGGCGCGCCCGCGTCAACAAGGCGATGGTCTACTACCATTTCCGGCACAAGGCCGATCTCTACCGCGCGGTCCTGCTCGAGCGCTTCGGCGCGATCGCCGACCACGTCGCGGTCGTCCGCGCCGACGGCGGTACGCCCGATGATCAGCTCCGGCGTTTCGTCGCCACCATTGCGGATCTCATTGGAGGCTGGCCCGAACTGCCCGGCATCTGGCTGCGTGAGATGGCCGACGGCGGCCGTCACGTCGACGCCGAGGTCATGGCCGCGTTGCGGCGCGTCGTCGACACGCTTGCCGCCATCCTCAATGCCGGTACTCGCGATGGACGCTTTGCCCCCGCTCAGCCGCTCGTCGTGCAGATGGGCATCGTCGGGCCGCTGCTGCTCTTTGCGGCCTCGGCACCCTTGCGGGCGCGGCTCGCGTCCGTCTTGTCGACCCGGCACGCGGATCTCGCGTGGCCGGCCGTGGTGGATCACATCGAACGCGGCACGCTCGCCGTGCTGACCGGCCCGCGGCCCAAGGCGGCCACCGGTCCGGCACGGCGAACGCGGCCGAGGAGCGCACACGCATGACTCGTCGGATCGCCCAAGGGATCGTCGTCGTGTGGATCGCGGGAGCCGCCGTCGGCTGCGGACGTGGTCGCGACCAGCCGGCCCGCGCAAGCGGCTACGTCGACGCGACGGAGGTGACGGTCGCATCGAAGGTGCCCGGCCGCGTGGCCACGGTCTCACTCGTCGAGGGCTTGCGCGTGACCGCAGGTCAAGCCGTCGTCACGATCGCGACGACGGACACGGACCTGGCGCTTGGTGGGGCGAAGGCCGAACGCGCACAGGCGTCCGCGTCGCTGCGCCTGCTCGAGGCGGGCGCGCGGCCCGAAGAGATTCAGCAGGCCGAGGCGAACGTCGCGGGCGCGACGGCCGATGTTCGCGCGGCCCAGACCGAGCTCGATGCCGCGACGGCCGACTTCGGCCGGTTCGATCAATTGCTCCGCGATCATGCCGGCTCCGTGAAGCAGCGCGATGACGCGGCGGCGCGCCGCGATCTGGCGGCCGCACGGGTGAAAGGCGCGGCCGATCGTGTCGCCGCCGCTCAGGCCGCACTCGCGCGTCTGCGCGCCGGCGCGCGTCCGCAGGAGCTCGACGCCGCGCGTGCACGCGTCGCCGCCGCCGACGCGCAAATTGCCACACTCGACAACGCACGCACCGAAGCCACGGTCCTCGCGCCGACGACAGGCGTCGTCACCTCGCGCCTCGTCGAGCCCGGCGAACTCGTCGCCGTCGGTACGCCGCTCGGCGTCATCGTCGATCTCGATCACGCGTGGGTGAACGCCTACGTCGAAGAGCCGCTCGTACCCTCGCTTCGCGTCGGGCAGACGCTCACCGTGGTCACTGACGCCGGCGATCGTCTGCCGGGGCAGATTGCGTTCATCGCGCCGCGCGCGGAGTTCACGCCGCGCAATGTGCAGACCGCCGCCGAACGCGCGAAGCTCGTCTATCGCGTCAAGGTCACGGTCGACAACCGGCAGGGCGTGCTCAAGCCGGGCATGCCCGCCGAAGTGGAGCTCGGGTCGCGATGACGACCGAGCCGTCCGCGAACGCCGCCGTGTCCGTCACGGCCGTCGTCAAGCGCTTCGGCGCGACGACGGCGCTCGACGGCGTGACGCTCGCGGTTGCACGCGGCGAGATGTTCGGCGTCATTGGCCCCGATGGCGCGGGCAAGACAACGCTGCTTCGGCTCGTCTGCGGACTCCTGGCGCCGGACGCGGGGCGCATCGAGCTCTTCGGCGCCGATCCGCGTCGCGCGCGCGGCCTGGCGACCTCGTCGATCGGATACGTCTCGCAGCAGTTCAGCCTGTATGGCGATCTGTCGATCGACGAGAACATCGAGTTCTTCGCTCGCTTGCACGGTGTCGCGGATTTCAGGGAGCGACGCGATCGTCTCCTCACGCTCACGGGATTGGATCGTTTCCGCGGCCGGCTCGCCGATCGACTGTCGGGCGGAATGAAGCAGAAGCTCGCGCTCGCGTGCACGCTCGTGCACGAGCCGCCGCTCCTCGTGCTCGACGAGCCGACGACAGGCGTCGATCCCGTGTCGAGGCGTGAGTTCTGGAAACTGCTGGCGGAGTTTCTCGCACAGGGGCTGACGATCGTGCTCGCCACGCCGTATCTCGACGAGGCGGAGCGGTGCGCGCGCGTCGCGCTCTTGAACGCGGGACGCGTGCTCGCGCTCGACGCCCCGGGCCGGCTGCAGCGCAGCCTGCCCGGGGCGGTGTTCGAGGTCGTCGTGCCGCGTCCGCGCGCGGCCCTCGAAGCGGTCGGCGCCGCGCTCGGCGCCGACCGCGTGCAACTGTTCGGCGACCGCCTCCACGTCCGCGCCGCCGGCGCGGACGCGGAGGCGGCACTGACCGCGGCGCTCGATCGCGCCGGCCTTCAGGCCGCGAGCGTGCGCCGCATCACGCCGCGGCTCGAGGACGTGTTCATCGAGCGGCTGCAAGACGACGACCGCGCCGGGGCCGCGTGACGCGCGCGTCATGCGGCCCCGGCATCGCTTCAGAGGAAGGCGCGATGAGACGACTGACGATACTGGCTCTGGCAATCCTCGTGCTCGCGCTCGCGCCCACGGCGGCCGGCGCGCAGGCG
>DASZOV010000160.1:0-1858 GCA_035550595.1 Vicinamibacterales bacterium | reverse complement strand
GATCTCGGCGGCCGTGCCGGTGAAGAACAGCTCGTCGGCCGCATACAGCGCTTCGCGCGGAATGTCCTGTTCCTTCACGCGATAGCCCAGTTCCTCGGCGAGCGTGATGACGCTGTCGCGCGTGATGCCGGCCAGGCCGCAGGCCGCGAGCGGCGGCGTCGTGATGACCTCGTCGCGGACGAGGAACAGGTTCTGGCCGCTGCCTTCGCTCACGCGACCGAAAACGTCGAGCGCGATCGCCTCCGAGTAGCCGCCGAGCACGGCTTCCATCTTGATGAGCGCCGAGTTCGCGTAGTTGGCCGACGACTTGGCCATACCCGGAAACGTGTTCGGCGCAGGGCGATTCCACGTGCTCACGCACACGTCGGCGCCGCGTTCGAGCGCTTCGGGTCCGAGGTACGCGCCCCATTCCCACACCATGATCGCCATGTCGACCGGACACTGGAGCGGATTGACGCCGAGCTCGCGGTAGCCGCGGTAGACGATGGGCCGGATGTAGCAGGCCTCGAGCCGGTTGATCTGGACCGTGTCGATGACGCCCTGCGTGAAGCGATCGGCGTCGATCGGACAGTCCATCCGGTAGATGTGCGCCGAGTCGTACAGCCGGCGGATGTGCGCATCGAGACGGAAGAACGCGGAACCGGACGGCGTCTTGTAGCAGCGGACGCCCTCGAAGACGGCCGTGCCGTAGTGGATGACGTGGGACGCAACGTGGATGGTGGCGTCCTTCCAGTCGATGAGGGTGCCATTCATCCACACCTTGCCGGTGCCGTCGAAGGCCATGAACGCTCCTGGTGGGGTGTCGCCCGCAGGCCTCACGGCACGTGAGGCGCGGCGAAGATCTTCATGGTAGCAGTTTTACTGCGCTTCGCCGCAAAACGGGCAGCGCGCGCTGCGCGAGGGCAGCGGTTTGCGGCACTGCCAGCAGAAGCGGCTCGAGCCGGTGCCGAGCGGCCGCACGCGCGATGGGGTCGGCGTGGGCGTCGGACGTCGGACGGCGCGTGGCGTGTCGGACGATCCAACGGCCACGGGCGTGACCGGCCGGCGGACGACGGGTTCGTGCCGCACGCTGAGCAGATCGTTCAGGAGATCTTCGGCGCGCGCGTATCGCAGCGACACGTCGGGCTGCAGCGCGCGCAGGACGATCGACTCGATCGCCGTGGGGATGGCGGGATTGCGGAGCCGCGGCGACTGGATGAGATCGCCGCGCCGCAGCCGCTCGAGATCGGACGGCGCCGGCGTGTCGTAGGGCAGCACGCCGGTGAGCATCTGGTACATCGTGATCCCGAGCGAGTACAGGTCCGACGAGAAGACGGCGCGTCCCTCGAACTGCTCGGGCGCCATGTACGGCGGGCTGCCGATCACGGTCGTCCCGTGCGCGGCGATCTCGAGAAAGCGTGACGTGCCGAAGTCGCCGACCTTCAGGAGACCACGCTCGGTGACGAAGACGTTGGCCGGCCGCAGGTCGCGGTGGATGACGCCCTGCCGGTGCGCATGGTCGACGGCATTCGCGATCTGGCAGGTGTAGTCGAGCGCCGTCGGCAGATCGAGCGCGCCGTGCTCGACGATGATCGTCTCGAGCGTCTCGCCGGGCACGTACTCCATCACGATGAAGAAGACGCCGTCCTGCTTCTCGGCCGTGATGACGTTGATGACGTTCGGATGATTCATCGACGCGAGCAGTCGCGGCTCGCGCAGGAGCTCGCCGAAGTCGAGGTTCTGCCGGTGCGGCACCTTGATGGCGACGCGCTTGTCGATCCACGTGTCTTCGGCGAGGTACACCGTGCCGAAGCCGCCGCTGCCGAGCGGGTCGAGGATGCGGTACTTGCCGAGCGTCTGCCCGCGAAACACCATGTGG
>DASZOV010000159.1:0-11986 GCA_035550595.1 Vicinamibacterales bacterium | reverse complement strand
ATGACCAGTGGGTCCGGCATGGAACGCCAGTGTCGCGCCCGCCGACACCCAAAGTCAAGATTATGATGCTTAGATTAACAGTCGAAATACTTATTGATCGATGACCCCGCACCGACCAGAATCTCCCCATGCCTTCAGGCTGTCCGGCGCGATGACGTTCGAAGACCTGCGGGTGTTCGTGACGGTCGCGGCCGAGCGCAGCTTCTCGCGCGCGGCCCGCAAGCTGCGGCGGACGCAGCCCGCCGTAAGCCAGGCGATCCGCCGGCTCGAGCAGGCGGCCGGCGAGCGGCTGATTGACCGGTCGTCGCGCGACGGCACCCTGACCGACGCGGGCGAGGTCCTACTCGAGTACGGGTCGCGGCTCATCCGGCTCGCCGACGAGGCGACGGGCGCCGTGGCCGACCTGCGCGAGGCGCGGAGCGGACGCGTGGTCATCGGCGCCAACGAAGGCGGCGTCCACGCGGTTCTGCCGCTCATCGCCGCGTTCAGGCGCGACCATCCCGCGATCCTCGTCGAAGTGCGGCGGCTCTCGGCCCGACAGATGCCGCAGGAAGTCTCGCTGCGTGCGGTGGACTTCGGCGTCGTGACCTTCAATCCGCCCGATCGCGAGCTTGCGTCCCTCGTCGTGACGACCGACGAGCTCGTGCTGCTCGTGCGTCCCGATCATCCGCTCGCCGATCGACGCCAGATCACGATGGAAGAGATGGGGCGACAGACGGTCATCGCGCACAACGATCCGTCGCCGACACGCGAACGCGTGCTGAAGCTCTACGAGCAGCGGCAGACGCAGCTCAACATCCGGCTGTCGCTGCCGAGTCTGGATGCCATCAAGCGCGCGGTCGAGATGGGACTGGGCGTCGCGCTGCTGCCGCGACGCTGCGCGCAGGGCGAGATTTCACGCGGCGAACTGGTCGAGATTCGCGTTCCGGAACTTCGCTCCCCGCGCCAGGTGCGGCTGGTCCATCGACGCGAAGCGCAGTTGTCGCACGCCGCGCGCGCGTTCCTCGAAGTCGCGCGTCGCGAAGTGGGGACGGATCGAGCTAGAAGTTAGAAGACAGAAGCCAGAAGTGGGTTCAGCTCGCGAAGCCGGAAAGATACGGCAGGCGCGCGGCTGTGCGTTCCACTTCTTCGTAGCGATCCACGAGCAAGCCGGTCGCGTCCCAGTTGCCGGTGCGCAAGGCCTCACGCGCGGCGTCGGGCATCGTGACGGGGACGACGAGCGATCCGGCGCGGAGCTGGCCAGACGCGAGATCGACGTCGAACACGGTCGTCGGCTGCGTCTCGGCGAGCGTCAGCAGTTTCTCGAGATCGGCGCGGCTGGCCGTGACGCACGGCAATCCGATCATCAGCGAGTTCCCGAAGAAGATCTCCGCGAACGACTCGCCGACGATGGCTTGAATGCCCCAGCGGGCGATGGCCTGCGGCGCGTGCTCGCGCGACGACCCGCATCCGAAATTGCCCTGGACGACGAGGACGTGCGCGCCTTGATGCGCGGGCACATCGAACGGATGCGGCGTGCCGTGCTCAGCGGCCTGCTTCCGGTCGTCTTCGAAGACGTGCGCTTCGAGTCCCTCGAACGTGATCGTCTTGAGGAACCGCGCCGGGATGATGCGATCGGTGTCGATGTCGTCGCCGCGGACCGGCACGGCCGTGCCCGAAGCGTGTTCGATGCGCGAAGATCTGGTGGTCATGAGCGAATGAAGATGAAAGCGGCTACACGCCGGCGAGCGCGGGCGCTTCGGTCGACCACGACCGCACGTCGACGACCTCGCCGGCAAGCGCGGCCGCGGCCACCATGGCCGGACTCATGAGAAGCGTGCGGCCGGTCGGGCTGCCCTGGCGGCCCTTGAAATTCCGGTTCGATGACGACGCGCAGACCTCGCGGCCTTCGAGCCGATCGGGGTTCATCGCGAGGCACATCGAGCAACCCGCGCCGCGCCAGTCGAAGCCGGCGTCACGGAACACGGCATCGAGGCCTTCACGCTCAGCGGCGACGGCCACGCTCTGCGATCCCGGCACCACCAGCGCGCGCACGTGCTTCGCCACGCGATGGCCCTTGACGATGCGCGCGGCCTCGCGGAGGTCGGAAAGACGTCCGTTCGTACACGATCCGATGAACGCGACGTCGATGCGTGTGCCGGCAATCGGCTGTCCGGCCGCGAAGCCCATGAACTCGAGCGCCTCGCTCACGCCGGCATCGGCCGATCCCGCGGGCTTCGGCAACCGGCCATCGACGTCGACCGACTGGCCGGGGTTGATGCCCCAGGTCACCGTCGGCGCCAACGCCGCAGCATCGAGGCGGACGACGTCATCCCACTCGGCATCTGAATCCGACGCAAGCGATCGCCACCAGTCGCACGCGCGATCGAAGGCTTCTCCGGATGGCGCGTACGGTCGCCCTCGCAGGAACTCGAACGTGGTCTCGTCGGGGTTCACGTAGCCGACGCGCGCGCCGCCCTCGATCGACATGTTGCAGATCGTCATGCGCTCGTCCATCGACATGCGCGCGATCGTGTCGCCGGCGTACTCGTACGCGTAGCCCGTGCCGCCCTTCACGCCCAGGCGGCCGATGATGCTGAGGATGACGTCCTTCGCATAGACGCCTTCGGGCAGCGTGCCGTTCACTTCGATGCGTCGCACTTTGAGCGGCGCCAGCGCGAGGCACTGCGACGCGAGCACGTCGCGCACCTGCGACGTGCCGATGCCGAACGCGATCGCGCCGAACGCGCCGTGCGTGGACGTGTGACTGTCGCCGCACGCAATCGTCAGGCCCGGCTGCGTGAGTCCCTGCTCGGGACCGATGACGTGGACGATGCCCTGCGATCCGGTGGACGGATCGAACAGCCGGATGCCGTACTTGCGACAGTTGGCTTCGAGCGCCGACGTCATGCTTTCAGCCATCAGGTCGGCGAAGGGCCGGACGCGCGCGGCGGTCGGGATGATGTGGTCGACCGTCGCGAACGTGCGATCCGGCCGGCGCACCGGCCAGCCTCGCTCAGCGAGTTCGGCGAACGCCTGCGGGCTCGTGACCTCGTGGACGAGGTGCAAGCCGATGAACAGTTGCGTCTGACCGTTCGGAAGCATCCGCACGGTGTGCAGGTCCCAGACTTTCTGAAAGAGCGTGCGAGCCATGGCCGTTGGTCGATCCTATCAGGTCGCGGCGTCGAGAGTACCCGGCTCCGGCGCCGAGGCGAACGGTCTGGTATCCTCTCGATCTCGCGTTCGAGACGCCGCGCTCCAGCCCGTCCGCCCGAGCCGTTCCATGTCGTTGCTGTCGTCGCTCAACCCGGCTCAGCAGGAAGCCGTCCTGCACACCGACGGACCGCTGCTGATCCTCGCCGGGGCGGGGTCCGGCAAGACGCGGGTCATCACGACGCGCATCGCGCACCTCATCGCCGAGGGCTTCGCCCGCCCGCACGAGGTGCTGGCCGTCACGTTCACGAACAAGGCCGCCGAAGAAATGCGGCAGCGCGTCGAACAGTCGCTCGGCGAGGACTGTCGCGCCATCTGGCTGTCGACGTTCCACTCGCTCTGCGCGCGACTCCTGCGCCGCGAAGCGCCGGCGCTCGGCCTCTCGCGCGATTTCGTCATCTACGACTCGTCCGATCAGGTCGCCGTCGTCAAGCAGGCGCTCAAGACGCTCGACATCGACGACAAGCTGCTGCCGCCGCGCGCGGCGCTGAGCCGTATCAGCCAGGCCAAGAACCGCATGCAGTCGCCCGAGTCGCTCCGTGCCGAAGGCGGGAGCCTGCGCGACCTGCAGATCGGCCGCGTGTACGAAGCGTACGAAAACGCGCTTCGCGACGCCGCTGCGCTCGACTTCGACGATCTGCTTCTGCGGACGGTCGATCTCGTCGAATCGCACGAGGCCGTGCGCGCGCGCTACGCGCAGCAGTTCCGCTACATCCTCGTCGACGAATACCAGGACACCAACCGCCCGCAGTACCTGCTCGTCCGTCGACTCGCCGAGGTCCACCGCAATCTCTGCGTCGTCGGCGATCCGGATCAGTCGATCTATCGGTGGCGGGGCGCGGACCTGCGCAACATCCTCGACTTCGAGCACGACTTCCCCGACGCGCGCATCGTCAAGCTCGAGCAGAACTATCGGTCGACGCAGGTGATCCTCGATGCCGCGTCGGCCGTCATCCGCCGCAACCGCAACCGGAAGGACAAGCGGCTGTGGACCGAACAGCGCGGCGGCGAGAAGATCCTTTACGTCCGGTCCGGTGACGAGATCGAAGAGGCCGACTTCGTCGCGCGGGCGATCCGCGATGCGCAGCGTGGCCGGCGCGATCGCATGGTCGCCGTGCTGTACCGCACCAACGCGCAGTCGCGCGCGCTGGAAGACGCGCTGATGCGCGACGGCCTGCCCTACCGCATCATCGGCGGCGTACGGTTCTACGAGCGCCGCGAGATCAAGGACGCGCTCGCCTACCTGCGGCTCGTCATCAACCCGCACGATGACGTCAGCTTCCGCCGCGTGGTGAACGTGCCGGCACGCGGCATCGGCCGCACGGTGCTCGATTCGCTCGACGCGATCGATCCGACGAGCGGTGACGCCGAGACGCCGCTCTTCGCCGCGGGCCTGCATCCGACCGTGTCGAGCCGGTCACTTTGGGCGCGGCTCGTCGTCGCGGTCGACGGCCGCCGCGGCACACCGCGCGCGGTCAACGCGTTGAAGACGTTCCGCGACCTCATCGCGTCCCTCACGGCCGAGGCACCTGGGGCGGGCGTGTCGACGATGCTGGGACTGGTGCTGGATCGATCCGGCTATCTGCGGACGCTGCGGGAAGAACGAAGCGAAGAAGCCGAGGCGCGCATCGAGAACCTCATGGAACTCGTCTCCGCCGCGCGTGAATACGAGACGCGGGAAGCGGACGCGAGCCTCGGCGGATTCGTGGACCGGCTGTCGCTGCTCTCAGAAGCCGACGAAGCGGAAGGCTCGAACGACGCGCGCGTGTGGTTGATGTCCATGCATGCCGCGAAGGGACTCGAGTTCCCGGTCGTGATCGTCGCCGGCATGGAAGAAGGACTGTTCCCGCACTCGCGCGCCGCCGAGAGCGACGAGGACGTCGAGGAGGAGCGCCGCCTCTGCTACGTGTGCATCACACGCGCGCGCGAACGGCTCATCCTCACCGGCGCGGCTCGACGCCGCGTCTTCGGCGACTACCAGCCGACCGAGCCGTCACGCTTCCTCGACGAGATTCCCGACGAGCTCGTCGACCGCATCGAGCCGACGCCGCCGGCCTCGCGCTGGGGATCGTCGCACTACGAGCTGCGAAATCCGTACGCGCGCCGATCGGGGTCGGGATCGGGACGCGCGCGCGAAGCGGCGCCCGCGACGTACGCCTACGAGAACGAAGACCAGTCGGCCGGCGGCCAGGTGCGTGCCGGCATGCGCGTGCGACACCGGCAGTTCGGCGTGGGAACGGTCGTCGCCGTCGACGATGACGGCGACGATTGCAAAGTCACGGTGCGCTTCCCTGCTGTCGGCACGAAGAAGCTGGTGGCGAGATACGCAGGGCTCGAGCCCGCGTAGCGGCTTCAGCGAGGCGCCTTCCGCGCATCTTCTCAGCGCGTTGACGCCCGTGCCTATTCCGATTCGTCCTCGTCAGGCGTGTCCGATTCGATCGTGTCCGATTCGGCGTCGTCGACCGTCGCCTGAGAAGTCACGTCGGCTTCTTCGATTTCAGTGGGCGCGGGTGCGAGCGGCGCAGGCTCCGATGGCGCGGCCGTCGGCTCTGTGTCGTCAGGTTCGCGCAACGTGGCGAGCGACACGAGCCGATCGCCGTCGGCGAGATCCATCACGCGCACGCCCTGTGTGTCACGCCCCATGGGGCGTAGGTCGCCCGCGGTCATCCGGATGATCTGGCCCTGTTCGGTCACGAGCAAGAGCTGATCGCCGTCGCTCACGCAGGCGACGCCCACGACGCGGCCGTTGCGTTCGCTCGTCTGGACGTTCTTCAGCCCGATGCCGCCGCGCGTCTGCCGGCGATACTCCGCGACGTCCGTGCGCTTGCCGAAGCCGTTCTCGCAGACGGTGAGGAGCGTGCTGCCTTCGCTCACGACCTCCATCGCCACGACGTGGTCGCCGTCGCGAAGCTGCATACCACGAACGCCGTGTGCGGTGCGTCCCATCGGCCGTGCGTCGGCCTCCGCGAACCGGATGGCCATCCCGTTCTGCGATCCCAGGACGACGTCCTTCGACCCGTCGGTCTCGGCCACGGCGATGAGCTGGTCATCGTCTTCGATCTGAATCGCGATGATGCCGGCTGCGCGCGGATTCGAGAACGCGGCCAGATCGGTCTTCTTCACCGTGCCCTTCCGCGTGCCCATGATGATGAAGCGTTCGCCCTCGGTCTCGGGGAACGCCTGCACGCGGAGCAGCGCGGCCATCCGTTCGCCCTCGCTCATGTTGACGAGATTCGCGATCGACTTGCCCTTGCTGCTGCGGCCGACTTCCGGCACGTCGTAGACGCGCAGCCAGTAGCACTTGCCGCGGTCGGTGAAGATCAGGATGTAGGCGTGCGTGTTGGCGACGAACAGGTGCTGCACCATGTCCTCGTCGCGCGTCTGCATGCCGATGAGGCCCTTGCCGCCGCGCCGCTGCGTCCGGTACTCCTCGAGCGGTGTGCGCTTGATGTAGCCCGTGCCGGTCGCCGTGATCACGACGTCCTCGTCGGCGATGAGATCCTCGACGCGGAACTCGCCACTCTCCTCGATGATGTCCGTGCGCCGGTCGTCGCCGTACTTGTCGCGAATCTCGCGCAGCTCGTCGACGACCAGGCCGATGAGCAACTCGTCGCTCGACAGGATCGCGCGCAGCCGCGCGATCGTCTTCACGAGCTCGGCCAGTTCGTCGACGATCTTCTGCCGCTCGAGGCCCGTGAGCCGCTGCAACTGCATGTCGAGAATGGCCTGCGCCTGGATCTGCGTCAGGCCGAACGTCGTCATCAAGCCTGTGCGCGCCTCGGCGGGATTCGTCGATCGGCGGATGAGCGCGATCACCTCGTCGAGGTGATCGAGCGCAATCTTTAGCCCTTCGAGGATGTGCGCGCGCGCTTCGGCCTTGCGCAGCTCGAACTCGATGCGGCGCCGCACGACCTCGCGGCGGAAGTCGATGAAGTGCTCGATGATGTCGAGCAGGCTGAGCACCCGCGGCCGGCCGGCGACAATCGCCAGGAGCGTGATGCCGTAGCTCATCTGCAGCTTCGTGTGCTTGTAGAGGTTGTTCAGTACTACGTCGGGCAGTTCGCCGCGCTTCAGCTCGATGACGATGCGCATGCCGTCGCGCGACGACTCGTCGCGCAGATCCGAGATGCCTTCGATCTTCTTGTCGCGCACGAGCGCCGCGATGTCGCTGACGAGGTTCGCCTTGTTGACCTGATAGGGAATCTCGGTGACGACGATCGAGACGCGATCGCCCTTCTTGTTTTCCTCGAACGCCGCCTTGCCGCGCACGACGACGCTGCCGCGCCCCTCGCGGTACGCGCGATAGACGCCTTCACGGCCGACGATCGTGCCGCCTGACGGGAAGTCCGGCGCCGGCACGATCTGCAACAGCGCGCGGAATCGATCGTCGCGCGACGCCGTGCGCCGCTCGATGACCGCGATGACGCCGTCGATGACTTCCCGCATGTTGTGCGGCGGGATGCTCGTCGCCATGCCGACCGCGATGCCGGTCGATCCGTTGACGAGCAGATTCGGGAACGGCGACGGAAAGACGACGGGCTCTTCGGTCGTCTCGTCGAAGTTCGGGCGGAAGTCGACCGTGTCCTTGTCGAGGTCCGCCATCATGGCGTCGGCGAGCGCCTCTAGCCGCGCTTCCGTGTAGCGGTACGCGGCTGGCGGATCGCCATCGACCGAGCCGAAGTTCCCCTGGCCGTCGACCAGGGGATAGCGCATGTTGAAATCCTGCGCGAGGCGGACGAGCGTGTCGTAGGCCGGTGCGTCGCCGTGCGGATGGTAGTTGCCGATGACTTCGCCGACGATCTTCGCGCACTTGCGATAGGGCCGTCCGGCGCCGAGCCCCATCTGCCGCATCGCGAAGAGCACGCGGCGGTTGGCCGGCTTCAACCCGTCGCGCACGTCGGGCAGCGCGCGCCCGATGATTACGCTCATCGCGTAATCCATGTACGAGCGCTTCATTTCGTCTTCGATGTTGACCGGGATGCGCGACGAGAGATTGTTGTCCATGCGAAAAGTCAGTCACGACGGCGGCGCGTCGCGCCAGCCGCCGAATGGCGGCGTGCGACCACGCGCCCGCGCGCCGCTAGATGTCGAGGTTCGTCACGTCGAGCGCGTTGTCCTCGATGAACTTCCGGCGCGGCTCGACCTGATCGCCCATGAGCGTGGTGAACATGAGATCCGCCTCGGTGTGATCCTCGGCGCGCACCGCGAGTAGCGTGCGTTTGGCCGGATCCATCGTGGTTTCCCACAGCGTCTCCGGGTTCATCTCGCCCAGGCCCTTGTAGCGGTTCACGGCCAGACCGCGGCGGCCGGCGGCGACGAAGAACTCGACGAGCTCGTCGAGCGACGCGATCTCGCGGTCCGCGTCCTTCGCGCGTTTCGGCGGCACGACCGCGGCGCTCTCCACGGCCGGCGCGGCTTCCGCATCCGGCTCGGCCTCGTCGGTGGACTCTGTGACTGGCGCGGCCGCCGTGCGAATCGTGACGGACCCGGCCATCAGCTCGCGGACGTCCGCATACGCCGCCGCGAGCGTCCTGAACTCACCGGTCGTCACGAAGTCGAGATCGAGCTGATGCCGGCGCGGATATCCCGCCGAACGATCTTCGAGTGCGACGCCGTAGGCTTGATGTTCGGCGTCCTCGACCACGGTCGTCAGCACGTCGCCGGAACGCAGATGGCCGGCGAGCGCATCGACGGCCGCACGATTGCCCCAGAACGTGCGGTCGCGCGCTTCGCCTTCGAGGAGCGCCATGATGGCGCGGCGCGACGGTCCGCGCCGCTCGACGACCTGCAGCAGCTTGCGGAATGCCATCAGCTTCTCGAGCCGCTGCTCGAGCGCTTCACCGGCGATCTCGCGTCCACCGGCGAGCACGAGCGTCCGCGATTCGGCCGCGCGTTTGAGCAGGAACGACTCGAGGTCGCGCTCGTCCTTGATGAACGTCTCCTGCCGGCCGCGCTTGGCGCGGAAGAGCGGCGGCTGCGCGATGAAGATGTGTCCGCGTTCGACGAGTTCGCGCATCTGCCGATAGAAGAACGTCAGCAGCAGCGTGCGGATGTGCGATCCGTCGACGTCCGCGTCCGTCATGATGATGACGCGGTGATAGCGCAGCTTCGCGGGATCGAATTCATCGGTGCCGATACCGCACCCGAGCGCCGCGATGAGCGTGCGGATCTCTTCGTGCGACAGCATCTTGTCGAAGCGCGCCTTCTCGACGTTCAGGATCTTGCCCTTGATCGGCAGCACGGCCTGGAACTTCCGGTCGCGTCCCTGCTTGGCTGATCCGCCTGCCGACTCGCCCTCGACGATGTACAGCTCGCTCTCGGCCGGATCGCGTTCCTGACAGTCGGCGAGCTTGCCGGGCAGCGCCGTGTTGTCGAGCGCGCCCTTGCGTCGGACGAGGTCACGCGCCTTGCGCGCGGCTTCGCGCGCGAGCGCGGCGTCGACGGCCTTCGCGATGATGCGCTTGGCGACGGCGGGATTCTCCTCGAGGTACGCGCCCAGCCGATCGTTGACGATGCCCTCGACGATGCCCTTGACTTCCGTGTTGCCGAGCTTCGTCTTGGTCTGCCCTTCGAACTGCGGCTGCGGGATCTTGACCGAGATGACCGACGTCATCCCCTCGCGGATGTCGTCGCCCGTGATGCTCTCGGTCAGCTTGTCGGACAGATTGTTGTGCGACGCGTAGTGGTTGACGGTGCGCGTCAACGCCGATCGAAAGCCGGACAGATGCGTGCCGCCTTCGGTCGTGTTGATGTTGTTCGCGAAGCTGTAGGTCGTCTCCGTGTAGCTGTCGTTCCACTGCAGCGCGATCTCGACCACGATGCCGTCGCGCTCGCCCATCATGTAGGCCGGCTTGTCGTTGACGGCCGTCCGGTTCTTGTTCAGGAACTCGACGAACTCGCGAATGCCGCCTTCGTAGAGGAACTGGTGCGATCGCCCATCGCGCTCGTCGGTGATCGTGATCGTCACGCCGGCGTTCAGGAACGCGAGCTCGCGCAGCCGCTGTGACAACGTCTCGAAACTGAGGTCCGTCGTCTCGAAGACATCGGCGTCCGGCTTGAACGTGATTTTGGTACCGCGCTTCTCCGTCCGTCCGGCGACCGCCAAGTCAACCATCGGCGTGCCGCGCTCGTAGCGCTGCTGGTGGACTTGACCGTTGCGCCAGACCTCCAGCTCGAGCCATTCCGACAACGCGTTGACGACCGAGACGCCGACGCCGTGCAGGCCGCCGGACACCTTGTAGGCGGCGTTCTCGAACTTGCCGCCGGCGTGCAACACCGTCAACACGACCTCCGCCGCGGGCCGTCCGCTCTCGTGCATCCCCACCGGAATGCCACGACCATCGTCGACGACCGTGACGGACCCGTCGATGTGGATCGTGACGCCGATGTTGCGGCAGAACCCGGCGAGCGCTTCGTCGATGGAGTTGTCGACGACCTCGTAGACGAGATGGTGCAGGCCGGCCGGTCCGGTCGACCCGATGTACATGGCCGGACGCTTCCGGACGGCCTCGAGACCTTCGAGTACCTTGATTTTGTCCGCGCCGTAGTCGTCGGGCGCAGTCACGGCCGGCGGATCGCCGGCGAGTCGGTCAGTGTTTGGCATGGGTGACGAGCGAGATCCGCGTTCACGAGCGGACCGGTCAAGGCCGGTCCCGCTCAAATCCGCATCGGCATGATCACGTAGGTGTAGTCGTAGCCCTCCGCGCCGACCGGTTTGACGACGGCCTGGCTCATTTCGTCCTTGAATTCGAGCGACACATTCTCGGTGTCGACGACCGCGAGGAAGTTGTCGACGTAATCCGCGTTGAAGCAAATCTGCAGCGTCTCGCCGCCGTAGTCGACGGGCAGCACCTCGTGCGCCTCCCCCAGATCCGGCGTGCTCGACGTGATCTCGACCTGGTCCTTGCCGATGACGAACTTCACGGCTTTCGATCGCTCGTTCGAGAGCAACCGCACGCGACGCACGGCCGCGGCGAGCCGATCGCGATCGAACTCGATGCGCTTGTCGTTCGTCTTCGGAATGACGCGTTCATAGGCCGGGAAGTTCGCGTCAATCTTCCGCGAGATGAGCAAACGTCCGCCTGCGCGGAAGAACACGTGATTCTCGCCCTGTGAGAACTGAACAGCGTCCTCGCCATCGAGCAGACGCGCGATCTCGTTCAACGTCTTGCGCGGCAGGAGCACTTCCATCTTGCCCGACACACCGGACTCGGCGTCCATCCGGACGAAGGCCAGGCGATGACCGTCGGTCGCGACCATGCTCATCGACGACGCATCGAGCACGAGCTGCGCGCCGTTCAGGAAGTAGCGCGTGTCCTCGCTCGTGATCGCAAAGCGCGTATACGCGATCATCCGCTTCAACGTGCCTCCCGCGAGCGACGCGGCATCCGCGCCCGCATCGTCGGGCGGCGTGGGAAATTCGCTCGGTGGCAGGGTCTGCATGCGCGACTCGAAGCGATCGGCGGCGATCGTCACGCTCTTGCCGCCCTTGTCTTCGGTCAGCCGCACGTCGGTGTCGGGCAGCGCGCTCACGATCTCGAACAACTTCTTCGCCGGTAGTGTGACCGTGCCCGGCTTGGTCACGGTCGCCTCGCATCGGCTGCGCAGACCGACGTCGAGATCCGTCGCGAGCAGAGACACCGCATCGGCTCCAGCTTCGAGCAGGACGTTCGCCAGGATGGGGATCGTGTTCTTCCGCTCGACGATGCCTTGGAGAAGGGACAGCTCTTTCAGCAGGTCACTCTTGCGGACAACGAGTTCCATGGGCAGGGCGGCCTCTCAGACTACCGGGTTC
>DASZOV010000158.1:0-90190 GCA_035550595.1 Vicinamibacterales bacterium | reverse complement strand
CCAACAGGGCGAACGGCTGGCGATTGAAAGCGACGACATCGACGGCTGGATAGGCAAGTTCGCCGACTTCCCGCTCGTCCAGCTCATCGATCTGGACGCGGCAATGGGACGGCCGGCGAACGACGACCTCGTGCGGCGCGTCGCCGGGGAACTGCCGTGTCAGGTGGGCGGCGGTGTCCGCTCGATCGAGCGTGCGCAGGAGTTGCTCGCCGCGGGTGCGCGGCGCGTCATCCTCGGCTCGTCGCTGTTCAACGAGCGCGGCGTCAATCGCGGGCGGGCGGAGGCGTTCGCCGAGGAGCTCGATCCCGATCAACTCGTCGGCGCCATCGACAGCCGCGGCGGACGCGTCGTCATCCACGGCTGGAAGACGCCGATCCCCGTGACGCCGGAAGAAGCCGCGCGCACGCTCGAAGCCTACGTCGGCGCGTTCCTCTACACGCACGTCGACACGGAAGGCATGATGACGGGCCTCAACCTCGACGCGGTGAAGTCCGTGCAGGCCGCGACCAAGCGGCGGCTCATCGCCGCTGGCGGCATCCGCAGCCGCGAAGAGATCGACACGCTCGACAAGCTCGGCATCGACGCCGTCGTTGGCATGGCGATCTACACGGGCGCGATCGACATTTCGAAATAGCCATCCGGGCCGGCACAGGGGCCGGCCTACAGCGAACGAACGGCGACACGGCCCGCACCCGCACCGTAGGGGCCGGCCCCCGTGCCGGCCCGAACAGCTCCATTCAATCCGTGGAGCCCTGGGCCTTCAGGCCCAGGGAGACGGTCCGTTCCGCGGGCGCCAGCTCATCTGACGCCGTACAGTACCCATCATGAAGGTCGTGATCGCCGGCGGCACTGGCTTTCTCGGTCAGGCGCTCGCGCGCCGGCTCGTGGACGACGCGCACGATGTCGTCATCCTCACGCGCGACAGCACGCGGGTGGTCGCTGGACGTCTGGTTGCGTGGAATCCGGGCGTAGCCGACGGCACGTGGACCGCCGAGATCGACGACGCGGATGCGATCGTGAACCTGGCCGGTGCGGGTCTTGCCGACCGCCGATGGTCGGACGATCGCAAGGCCGAACTTCGCGAGAGCCGCGTCTCGAGCACGCGGCGTCTCGTGACGGCGGTGCGCGAAGCAGCGCGACGACCGGACGTCTTTCTGCAGGCGTCGGCCATCGGCTTCTACGGCACCGACGACAGCGGCCGCGAGATCGACGAGTCGTTTCCCCCAGGCGACGACTTCCTGGCGCGACTGTGCGTCGCATGGGAAGCCGAAGCGCATCCAGCCGCCGCGCTCGGGTGTCGACTCGTCATCCTCCGCAACGGCGTCGTGCTGGCACCCGATGGCGGCGCGGGGCGCAAGCTGCGGCTGCCGTTCAAGCTGTTCGTCGGCGGACCGGTCGCGTCAGGGCGGCAGTACGTCTCGTGGATCCACCGCGACGACTGGGTGGCGATAGTCCTGTGGGCACTCACCAGCAGCGACGTCTCCGGGGTCATCAACGCGACGTCGCCGAACGCGGCGACGAACGAAGAACTATCACGCGCGATCGCCCGTGCGCTGCACCGGCCGAGCTGGCTACGCGTGCCCGGCGTCGCCTTGCGCGCCATCTTCGGCGAGATGGCCGGGCCCACGTTGATTCATGGACAGCGCGTCGTGCCCAAACGAGCGATCGACCTGGGATTCGCGTTCGCACGGCCGGAGATTGACGACGGCGTGCGGTGATCTAGCGCGCGAGGAGAGCCGCAACGATGGCGAGCAGGATCGTCACCTGCAACCCGACGAGCCACATGAACTGCCGAGAGAGCCGTGCATCGAGCACGTCGAAGCGATGCGAGAGACGCGTATCGAACACGTCGAACTGGTGCGAGAGGCGCGCGTCGATTGCATCGAACCGGCGATCCAGTTTTTCATCGAGACGGTCGTGCCGCGTTTCCAAGCGCACGAAACGCTCTCCGATCAACGTGAACTGCTGATCGACGGCATCGAAGCGCTGGTCGACGGCGTCGAACCGTTGATCCATCCGCGCGATGAGTTCGCTCATGCCGGCCTCCGTCTCGACAATCTTGCTGACGCGCTTTTCGAGGAGCGCAAACCGCCGTTCAGTTGGGGCCACGAGAACACCTCCTACCGTAGCGTCGTCGGAGACGACGGGTCAATTGGGATTTGCGAGGACGTCCTGACGCTAGATGGATGCCAACTGACGCGCGATTTTTCCGAACAAAAGCCCATGCCACTGCGCAATCTGCGTACTCGAGCACTCGACGCGTTGGCAGAATCTGCAAACGTCGACGCGCGCCTCCCGAGCGCGCGCGTCGTATCGCGGATGCGTTGCCGCGTCTGAGAACGAGCCCCAGGTGGACAGATCTCTGTTGCCTTATGACGCAACAGACGATACCAATCGTTGGTTCGCAGCGATAATAGCTGCGCTATTTACCGACAGCGATCGACCTCAATACTTCTTGGTATGACCACAAATCGTCAACGGGCTTGCCGCGGGACCAACTGCTTGCTACTGTAGGCGCGCATCCGGCGACGGTCCGCACGCCCGCGACCATGCGCGTCGAGACTCGGAACGCCAACGGCAGGAGAACGGTCATGCTCTATACACGACGTGAACTGGGACGACTCGCGCTGGCCGGACTGCCCGCCGCCGCGCTCTTGAAGCCGCGCGATCTGTTCGCGATGCGGGCGGCCAAGCCGGACTCGAAATGGGCCGGCGTGCAGGTGGGCATGAACATGCCCTACAACCTCGGCAACAACAATCTCAGCGGCGACGTCGTGCTCGACGCGTGCCTGCAGCTCGGCGTCAGCGCCGTCGAACTGCGATCGCAGCCGGTCGAGGCATTCCTGGGATCGCCAGCGGCGGTGACGGTGCCGGCCGGCGGCGGTCGAGCGGCCGGTGGTCGCCGGGCAGGCGGTGGCGGTCGTGGCGGTCGCCGTGGCGAGCCGACACCCGAGCAACGCGCGGCGCAGCAGGCGGCAGCCGAAGCGCTCGCACGCTGGCGCCTGTCGGTTCCGATGAGCCGCGTCGCCGAGTTCCGCAAGAAATACGAAGACGCGGGCGTGCTCATCCAGATCGTGAAGTTCGACAACATCTTCACATTCAGCGACGACGTGCTGGATTACTGCTTCACGCTGGCCAAGACGCTCGGCGCGCACGCGATTTCGTGCGAGATGCCCATCGAAGCCATGGACGGCACGAAGCGGCTCGGCCAGTTCGCCGACAAGCACCAGATCTGGGTCGGCTATCACGGCCACGAGAAGGTCACGCCGGAGATCTGGGAGCAGGCGTTCAGCTACGCGAAGTACAACGGCGCGAACCTCGACCTCGGCCACTTCCTCGGCGGCCTGAAGAAGTCGCCGATTCCGTTCCTCAAGGAGCATCACGATCGCATCACGCACATGCACGTGAAGGACAAGACGCTCGAGGACAAGAACGTGCCGTTCGGCCAGGGCGACACGCCAATCAAGGAAGCGCTGCAACTCCTGCGCGACAACAAGTGGCCGATTCAGGCGACGATCGAGTTCGAATATCCGATCCCGGCTGGCTCGGATCGCATGACCGAGCTCGCCAAGTGCGTGCAGTACTGCAAGGACTGTTTGCTGAGCTGAAGACAGGGGACAGAACTCTCAACCCATCCCTACCCTCGGCTCATCGCCTGAGTACAGCCGCACGGTCGCGCCGCCATTGACGATCGACACGCGCGCGGCTTCGGCGACGAGCGCGTTCGTCAAATCGTTCCCGACCGTCGGCAGTAACCCTGCGGCGTCGATGGATGCGATCTGGCGTTGTCGAGCGACGAGCGCCGCGGCGGCATCAAGGCCGGCCGTCGCCGATTCGATGCGTGTGATGGCGTCGAGGTGCGCGGCGATCGACTCGTAGCCGTAGCCAATGGGCCGAAGACCCGGGCCGTCCCACGGCACGAGTTGGAAGAAGTCAGGATTGACGTAGCGATAGTTCGCCGCGCCGGCTTCATCGACATAACTGTGCCGCACGCCGCGTTCGTGATCGTCGTGATGGATCATGCCGGTCCCGTCCGGACCTTCCCCGTACAGGACCATGCCTTGATCGTTGGCCCCGGCCGCGGCATCCGGATAGCCGAGGCCGGCCGTCACCGTCAGAAGCGCGCCGTTCTCGTAGCGCACGCGGCCGCTCGCCCAGAGATACGCCTCGTTGCCGTTCGGAAATCGTCCTTTGACGGCATCGACCGACACCGCGAGCGGCGCGAGTCCCGTGATGAATGACACGAGATCGACGTAGTGGCAGCCGACGTAGGTGAACGGATCGGCTGCGTCGCACGTGAACCAGTTCTGGAAGTTCGATCGACGATACGCGTACGGCTCGTAGAGCCGCGCCTCGCCCATGATGAACGTGCCGAACCGGCCCTCCGCATAGTGCCGTCTCGCTATGAGCGCGCGGCGGTCGAATCGCTTGTGATACTCGACGCCGACGTACAGTCCCTTCTGCCGCGACGCCTCGTCGATCGACTGCCATTCGGCGCTCGATCGCACGAGCGGTTTGACCGCGACGACGTGCTGATCGCACGCGAGCGCGTCCATGACGACGCGGTAGTGGAGTGGGTCGGGCACGGCCACGATCACGGCTTCGCGCGGACCGAGGGATCGCAGCACGTCGCGATAGCCGTCCGGCGACGCGCCGGGCGACGGACACGATTCGAAGGACGCGCCCGGAAACGCGTCGCGAAGGCTTTGACTGGACGCGAGTGCGTCGAGCGGCGCACGCGTCCGGCCGGCCACGCGAATGCGACCGACCTGGCCGAGACGCTGCAGGTGATAGACCGACGGCAGGATCAGATCGTTCGTGATCATCCCGCCGCCGACGATCGTCACGTCGATCGCATGCCTCGCGTGCGTCATTCGGCGTCTCGATGTTCGTGGGATTATGGCACGTGCCTGGACGCCGCCTGCCGGCCGTTGCCGGCGCTGCGCTCTTCGTGCTCGCCTTCGGCGCCGCGCTCGTTGCGGTGCGGATGTTCGATCGCGCCGGCGTGCTCGACCACTACAACGTGCTGTTCGACGCCGACCCGGTCGAATACCTGGGTCAGTTCGTGCACGGCGCGTCGAGCACCGCACGCCATCCGCTCGTCTTTCTCGCCGGCCTGATTCTCGCGCCGATTGCGCGCCTCGCGGCCGCAGTCGCGCACCTTCGCACCGAGGACGCGCCGCGCGCGGCGGCACTTCTCGTCGCACCGCTCGCCAACGGCCTGCGCGCCGCATTGACCGTCGCGCTACTGGTCCGACTCGGCCTCACGCTACGAGACGCGATCCTTCTCGCCGCCGCCAGCACACTCTCACTCGCATCGCTGACCGTCGGCGCCATTCCCGAGAGCTTCGCGCTGTCGAGCGTCTTCCTCATCGCGTTCGCGTGGCTGGCCGTCGATGACTCGACAGCCTGGTCGTGGCGACGCTTCGTCGCGTGGACGGCCATCGGCGTGGCTGCAGGCGGCGTCACGATCACGAACCTCGCGTCGCTCGTCATCTTCGTCGTCGTAGCGCAAGCGCCGCTCGTGCCGTGGCCGCGACGGCTCACCCGAGCCGCGTCCGTCGGCCTCGCCGCGGCCGCGCTCATCGTCATCGTCGCTGCCACCACGAGCCTCTCTTTCGGCCGGCCGATCGGGCTTCACAGCCTGACCGACTGGCGACGAGACACGGCACGCGTGCATCCGCTCAGCGACCTGCCAGCAGCGATGAGCCTGACGTTCGTCACGCCCGCCGCGCCCGACGTCGTGTCCGGCCATGATCCCGCGTCACCGGACGCAGGTGCGACGCTGCGCGAGTTCTCGTACGCCGGCGTGCTCACGCACTCGGCGATGCTCGCGATCTGGGTGCCGATCTGGGCCGCGCTCCTCGCGTGGGGCGCATGGCGCGGTGCGCACGACGCGCGCATGGCGCCGCTCGTCTGGGCCGCCATCGCGGTGTTGGGCTTCAACACGGCGCTCCACACCGTGTTCTTCGGGAGCGATCTCTTTCTCTTTGCGTTGCACTGGCAGCCGGCGCAGCTCATCCTGCTGGCTGGCCTCGGCGTGGGACGCGGCCGTGCGGCGCGAGCTGCGTTGATACTGACGTCACTCGCCGCCGTGATCACGAGCGCAGGCGTGTGGTGGTGGATTGTTCAGCGCGCCGCGGTCTGAGGATAACGGCTCGCCGGTGACGGCGGGCATCGCCCGTCAATATTGGGACGATTGGCCGTCGCGCTCAGCCGCGGCGCTCCGCGTCGTCGGACGCGTGCGATTCGCGTGCGTGCTTGCTCGGAGGCGCGTCACTCTTGCCACTCGCCGTTCCTGCCTGCACGCGCGCCGTCTCGATTTCCTGCTCGCGTTCGGCGCCGACGAGATGATCGTGCATCAGCCGCTCGGCCGCCGCACGGTCGTGCTCGCGAATCGCCTGATAGATCCGCCGGTGCATCGTCGCAGCCGGACGCCGATCGCGCGCTTCGTTGGCCGTCTGCCGCCGCTGTTCGTAGAAGATGGCCGACACCATCTCGACGATCGACGCCAGGATGGGATTGCCCGACGCGGCCGCCACTGCGCGGTGGAAGCGGATGTCGTGGACGAGAAACTCCTGCGCCTCGCCGAGCGAGGCGAACATGCCCGTGACTTCTTCCGAGATGGCGGCGAGCTGTTCGCCCGTGGCGCGCTCGGCGGCGAGACCGGCGACGCCGACTTCGAGCGTGCGTCGCGCCTCGAACATCTCGCGGCGCGAAAAGCCGTGGAGCGCGGCGAGAAAGCCGAGCGGCTCGCTGTCGAGCATCGGCGGCCCGTTGGCGACGAACGTGCCGGCGCCGTGCCGCGTCACGAGCACGCCCTTCGCGGCGAGTGACTGCAGGCCCGCGCGCACGCTCGTCCGGCTCACGCCCGTCTGACGCACGAGCTCGCGCTCGGGCGGCAACCGCTGTCCCGGCCGCACCTCGCCGCGCATGATCAGATTCCGGACGTGGCTGATGACGACGTCCGTGGCGAGCCCCTCGCCGGAGCGGGAACGACGCGGCGTTCGAGTGGATCGATCCTTTGCCGGCACCTTGTCGGCGCGTGTGCCTGACGTGCTCATGACGCCTCCGGCGGCGCTGGGGGACGGCCGATGCGGAAGAGCAACTCACCGGCACGAGGCACTTTCAAGACGCCGTCGGTGACCTCGGTCGGCCACTCATCGGGCCGAATCGACATGGGATCACGATACCCGAGATTGACGTGACGGCACTCTTCGGGCGGAATACCCGTCGCCAGCGTGACCTGGATGCGCGGCGTCTCGATGCCGGTCGCCGCGTCGTACGTCCCGAGTCCCTTCACGTGCGTCGAATGCGCGAGGATGCCGCCCGGATAGTCCTTGAACCGATCCCACTGCGCCAGGAAGTAGTCGCGGCAGTGGTAGCCGATTTCGCCGATGAGCTTGCCGTGCACGTGGCTGACCTCGTGCACGTGCGGGGCGTAGATGATGACTTCACCGCCATCGGCCATCGCCGGCTCCATCTTGTACGTGCCCTTGGCCGCCGTCCACAAGTCAGCGTACATCGTCGGCATGACGGACAGGACACGGGTGAAGGGCCGGTCCACCCAGACGATGTGACGGCTCGACGAGAGCGTGGCGGCGCGGCGCCACGTCTCGTGGGGATCGCCGCAGAACATCCCGGCCACGCCCTCGTGCGTGACGACGAGCGCGAGGAGCGACAAAGGCGTGGCGAGGAAACTCGCCGCACGATTGATGACCGCGCGCACCGGCGTGTCGATCGTGCCGATGATGTCGTAGCTCGTGATGAGCGCGCCGAGCCAGTGCGTGAAGTGAATGATGGGCGGCGCGGCGATGCCGGGGAAGAGGTACTTCGTCCCACCCGAAAAACCGGCGACCTCGTGTGGGAAGACGGGACCGCAGATGAGGACGTGGTCGTACTCCGTCACGAGGCGGTTGAGCGCGACCGGCACGTCCTGCTTCAACCGGCCCTGCGACAGGTCCGCGATCTCCTGCGCCGGAATGGTGCCGAGCGACACGAACGTGGCCGGGTCGTCCCAGTGATGATTGAAGACACGCGAGCGTCCCGCGCGGCCGTCGACGACCGGACGGCCGAGCAGGTGCGTGAGCTCCTCGTCGCTCATCGGCACGTGTGTGCCGAGCGCGACGAGATAGTCGAGCGCCGCGACGCGTGGTCCGACGTGGCGGTCGAGCAGCTCGGCCACGACCGGCATCGGCATCGTGCGCGTGCCGTCGGGAACGATGACGAGCAGACGACGCCCGTCGATTGGAAGGGCGGCTGTGCCGTCCCGCACGATGCGGTCCAGTTCCGCTTCCGGCAAATAGCCGCTGACAAGACCTCGACCGACGACGCTCACGCTTGCATCTCAATCATTTCTGGCTGACGACGTCCGGCACCGGCTCGGACGAGGACGCGCCCACGTCGCGGCGCGCACCGACGCGCACCCCGAGCGACGTGGACGTAGAGGATGAAAGAACGAGGATGCCGACCGGCGGATCGCCGGAAGACCGGTGGTCCGATCCTCATGCGTCAACTGACCACAGTGGAATTATATCTCGACGGAACGTCACTCCCCTTGCTTACCGAGACGAACGCGTGTAGTCTACTCTCGGTTACCGAGTCAACGCCATGAGCAAACCCGCCGACCTGATGCAGGGCACGCTCGACCTGCTGATCCTCAAGATCCTCGCCATCGAGCCGCTCCACGGCTGGGCGATCGGCCAGCGCCTCAAACAAGTCTCGGGCGACGTCCTCCAGGTGAGTGACGGCTCCCTCTATCCCGCGCTCCACAAGCTCGAACAGCAAGGCTGGATCACCGCCGAATGGCGGCCGAGTGAGAACAACCGGCGCGCGAAGTTCTACGCGCTCACGCGGCCCGGCCGGCGCCAGCTCGAACGCGAGAGCCAGAACTGGACCCGCGTCGCCGGCGCCATCACGCACGTCGTCACGCTGAAGGAGACCTAGCCCATGGCTGCCGACCGCTGGTTCTACGTCCTCCGGATGCGCCTGCGATCGATCGTCGGCCGCACGCGGGTCGATCAGGAGCTCGACGACGAGCTCGCACTCCATGTCGAGCGAACGATTGATGAGCTGGTCCGGCAGGGCGTGCCGGCTGACGAGGCACGGCGACGGGCGCTCGCCGGTCTCGGCAGCGTGACCGCGCGGATCGAGGAATGCCGCGAGGCGCGCGGCTTCCGCTGGGCGCGCGAGACGATGCGCGACGCCCGCATCGCGTGTCGTGCGCTTGCGCGACGTCCGGGGTTCACGACGATCGCCGTGACGGTCCTCGCGCTCGGCATCGGATCCACGTCCGCGATGTTCAGCGTCGTCTACGGCGCGCTGCTGCGGCCGCTGCCCTATCCGCAAGCCAATCGCCTCGTCGTGCTGTCGTCGATCCAGCGGAACTGGCGCATCACGGGCGTCATCGGTCTCATCGAGGCGCACTACGTGAACGTCTCGGCGCACGATCAGCTGTTCGGAAGCGTGGCGACGTGGACGACCAGCCGATCGGCGGTTCGCACCGGCGGCGAGGCGACGGCGCTATTCGTCGAGCACGTCACGCCGGCGTTCTTCTCCGTGCTGGACGTGTCGCCCGCGCTGGGCCGGACGTTCGTCAAGGACGACGGCCAGTCCGGTCGCGACGCCGTTGCGGTGGTCAGCGATCACGTCTGGCGCGAAGTGCTCGGCGGAAAACCAAATGTCATCGGCGCCTCGATCGTGGTCGATGGGAAGTCCTACGCGGTCGTCGGCGTCATGCCGGCGTCGTTCCGATCGCCGCAAGGCGGCGACGTGTGGGTGCCATGGACCGTGACCGTCGACCCGCACAACGCGACGTTTCTGCCGGTCATCGCCCGGCTCAAACCGGGAATCTCCGCCGCGCAGGCCGCGGCCGAGGTCCAGACGCTGGCGCCGCGGGATCCGGACGAAGCCGAATCGGACTGGCGGTCCGACGCGCTGCCGTTGTCCGACTTGCTCGTCGGCCCCACGCGTCCGCCGCTTCTGATCTTCTCGGCGGCCATCGGACTCGTGCTGCTCGTCGCGTGCGCGAACGCGGCCGGCCTGTTCCTCGCGCGCGGCGCGGAACGCGATGCCGAGCTGCGTATTCGCGCGGCGCTCGGTGCCGGCCGGATGCGGCTCGTCCGGCATCTGCTCGTCGAAAGCTGCCTGGTTGCCCTGGCGGGCGGCGCGGCCGGCGTGCTGCTCGCCTATCTCGCGGTGCCGGCCGTCGTCGCCGCGGGCGCGCAGATCGGCGCGATCCCGCGGGTGCAGGACATCCACGTCGACGGTCTCGCGCTCGCGTTCACGTTCGTCGTCGCCGCCGCGGTTGGCGTGATCTCGGGCCTCGCGCCCGCGCTCAGAGCGACGGGCGATCTGCGCGCGTCGGCTGCGAGCGATCGCACGACGACTGGGCGGCAGGAACGACTGCGCGGTGCGCTCACCGTCGCCGAAATCGCGCTGTCCATCGTGCTGCTCACCGGCGCGGGATTGATGATCCGGAGCTTCGTGCACCTGGAGCACGTGAGTCTCGGCTTCCGTCCGGACCACGTGCTGACGGCGACGCTCGATCTCCCGTCACACTACGACACGACCACCGAGATGCACGCCTTCAACGACGACGTGCTCGACCGGCTGACGGAGCGCGTCGAAACGTCGGTTGCGGCGTCGGTCGATTCGCTGCCGCTCGGCGGCAACTGGCGGACGGGCGACTTCACGCTCGACGACGGGCGCACCGTCCCGGCCGGGCTGATGGCGGACAAGCCACTCGTGAGTGGGGACTATTTCCGCGCGATGGGGATCGAGGTGCTGCGCGGCCGGACGTTCACCCGCGGCGATCGCGAGAACAGTCCCGGCGTGGTCATCGTGAGTCAGTCGCTCGCGCGCACGCTGTGGCCTGACGAGGACGCCGTCGGACAGCGCATCACGATGGACCGTCACGAGCACCTGACCGTGGTCGGCGTCGTGGACGACGTGCAACAGAAGGGTTTGAGAGATCCCAAGAGCAAGGCCATCTACCAGCCGTACGCACAGATATCGGATCCAGCCTGGCTGCGACACGTCACGTTCGTGGTGCGATCGACTGCCGACGCGGCCGTCGTCGCACCGGCGATCCGCGACGCTATTCGCAGCGTCGACGCCGATCTCGCGCCGCCGACGGTCATGGCGATGTCAGACGTGATCGTCCAGCAGACGGCGACGCCGCGGTTTCAGATGTCGCTGCTCGTCGCCTTCGCGGCCATGGCGCTGGCGTTGACGATCGTCGGCCTCTACGGCGTGCTCGCGCACGCGGTGTCGCGCCGCACGCGCGAGTTCGGCGTGCGGATGGCGCTCGGCGCGGCGCCGCGACACATCGTGTCGCTCGTGCTCGGCCGCGCACTGCGATTGACCGTCATCGGCGTGATCATCGGCACGGCCGGCGCGCTGCTCGCGTCGCGCGTGCTCGCGGCGTTTCTCTTCGACGTGACGCCGACCGATCCGATCACGTTCGCTGCGGTCGCCGTACTCGTCGCGGTGACGGCGCTGGCCGCGGCGATCGTTCCCGTGCGACGCGCCACGCACGTCGATCCGACGACGGCATTGCGCGCGGAGTGATCGCGCGCGGCCACGACGTCGAGCGTCGGATATCAACGGCCAAGAGTGACTGAAAGCGCATCTCAAAACTGAAAAGACGCGCCGAAGGCGTCACATCTATTCGAAGTTCACAGTTCGAAGTTCGAAGTTCTTGAAACCTGCTCCAAAGAAAAAGGAGCGACGCATGGCGTCGCTCCTTCGTGTGTGTCAACAGCCGGTTCGAACTACTGGCACTTCGGCGCCGTCATCTTCAGCGCGCTGACGGTGAGCGTCGGTGCGCCCGCGCCGGCGCTGGACGTGCCCGTCACCTCGACCTGATGGCCCACGTGCGGCGCGAAGTCGACGCCTTCACCGGCGACCAGCGTGTACGCGTCGGCGACGTCGGCCTTCGTGTCACCAGCCGGCTTCGCGCTGGTGAGCTGGAACGCGTCGCCTTCGTGCGCGACACAACCGGAAACCGTCACGGCCGCGCTCGCGGGCGCCTGGTCGGGAGCCGGCTGAGCGGGTGCGGTCTGGTCGGGCGCGGGCGCCGGCGCGGGTTCCTGCGCCGACGGCGCGGACGGAGCCGGCTCGGCCGGCGTCTGGTCCTGCGCCGCGACGCCCATGACCGCCGCGACCGTTACTGCGAGAAACGTGGCTGCGAGTGTCTTCATGATCTTCATCGTGCACCTCCCCCGTGTGCGTTGTGGTTCGATCTGCGCACTGCAAGGCGTGTGCCCTCGCGCGCCGTCGACGAACCGCCATTGCTCGCAACCACTCAGATCGGCGCCAATACGGCGCCCCAGTACGTGCGTTTGAATTTCTTATAGCAAAGGCTGCACTTCTTACACGCATGCGAGGCGATCGCAGCGCGTCACACGCGACTCGTATCGCTTTCCTCGCCGGCACGACCGGCGCGAAGGTCGCGACTGCCGGATGCTTGACACATTCCGTTATAGGAATATGATTGGTTCGTGCCCCGCGCCGCCACGACGTCCGACGCGTTCAACGCCGTCGCCGAACCCCGGCGGCGCGACATCCTGGACTATCTCGCGCCACACGAACGCGCCGTCAACGACATCGTGCTGGCACTCGGGCTGCCGCAACCATCGGTGTCCAAGCATCTGCGCGTGCTCCGAGACGTCGGCCTGGTCGACGTGCGGCGCCACGGACGACAGAGCTTCTACCGCACGAACGCCGATCAGATCCGGCCACTCCACGACTGGACCAGCCGGTTCGAGCGGTACTGGCGCGGGCAGCTCGCGCGCGTCAAGACGCGCGCCGAACGCAACTGATCGACGGACTGGCGTACGACAACGGAGGATCCCATGACTACTGCTGCCGCGCTGACCGATCACCTGATACTCGACATCACCGAACACATCGACATTCGCTCGTCGATCACGGCGACCTTCGCCGCGCTCCTCGAGGAACTCGGCCCCTCCAACCAGGGCCATCAGGGTGGACCCATGCCGATGACGCTCGAGCCCTGGCCCGGCGGCCGATGGTTCCGCGATCTCGGCGACGGCAACGGACATCTGTGGGGCCACGTGCAGGCGATCAAACGCCCGACGCTGCTCGAGATCGCCGGACCGCTGATGATGTCGTTCGCCGTCGCCTCGAACGTGCAATATCGGCTCGCGGCGATCGACGGCGGCACGCGTCTCACGCTTCGTCACACCGCGCTCGGGCTCTTCCCGGATGGCTACCGCGAGGCGCTCACCGGGGGATTCACCGCGATTGGCGCGCGCGTGCAGCGTCGCGCAGAGCAGGCGTAAGCGGCCATGGCCATCATCGACGGCATCCTCGCCGAGCTCGACCACGAAGCCCAGACCACGCGTCGGGTGCTCGAACGCGTGCCCGGCGATCGCCTCGCCTGGCAACCACACGAGCGCGCACGAACGCTCGGCGCGCTGACCATGCACGTCGCCACCGTGCCGGGATCGGTCGCGGCACTGGCCGCCATGGCCTCACCAGTGCAGATCCCGTCGTTCGTCGATCCGCCGCTGACCGACGTCGCCACGCTCCTTCCAACGCTCGATGCCAGCGTGGCCAAGGCACGGCGTCTGCTTGGTGATTTACCAGACGCCACCATGCTCGACGACTGGCGCATCGTCGACGGCGACCGGGACGTCGTCGTCATGCCACGCGCCATGTTCCTGCGGGCTGTGCTGCTGAACCACTGGTACCATCATCGCGGCCAGTTGACGGTGTATCTCCGGACCCTCGGCGTGCCGATTCCGTCGATTTACGGGCCGAGCGCGGACGAAAATCCGTTCCTCTGATTCGCGGGCGCCGAACGGCGGAGACGCGGGAGGGCGGGTACACTCAATCCATGGACGGGCCTGTCGCGCTGCGCGTCAACGCCGAGCGGATCGTCGTGCTCGGCTGGCCGCGCGCGATCCTCATGCAGATGGCGCATCCGCTGATCGCGGCCGGCGTGGCGGCGCACAGCTCGTTCCGCTCGGGCGCCCTCGCCGCGCCGCGGCGTCTGCACGGCACCGTGCGCGCGATGCTGGCGTTGTCATTCGGCGATGCGACCGTACGCGACGCCGCACTGGCGGGCATCCGCGCCATTCACCGGAGAGTCCACGGCACGCTGTCAGAGCCCGTCGGCCGCTTCCCCGCCGGCACGCGCTATTCGGCCGAAGATCCCGATCTCGTCCGCTGGGTTCACGTCACGCTGCTCGATTCGATCGTGTTGTTCTACGAGCAGATGATCGGACCGCTGACGCCCGATGAGCGCGATGCGTATTGCCGCGAGTCGGCGTGGGTCGCCGTGGCATTGGGTGCGCGCACCGAAGACGTGCCGCGCACCTGGCCCGATGTGCAGCACGCCGTCGACGCGACAATCGCATCCGGCGCGCTCGCGATCGGCCACGATGGACGTGCGATCGCCGACGCTGTGCTGGCGCCGCCGCTGGCTGGACTCGCATGGCCGGTGACACGGCTCGTGCGGCGGCTGACGATTGGCTCGCTGCCGCCAGCGATCGCCGCGCTATACGGACGGCACGAACCGCCGGCGTCGACGGTGCGCGCGTTTCGCCGGCTGAGGCAGGTGCGGCGCGTGCTGCCCGACGTCCTGGCCCTGTGGCCCGACGCGCGGCACGCAGTGACGCTCACCGCTGAAACGCATAAGACAGCTTGACGAACACCTGCCGGTCGAGCGGCGCCAGACTTCCGACGCGCGCGAACGTGTTCGTCTCGACCGGAGATTCGACGACCGCCCGGTCGTCGCCGTAGCCGACGTACATCACCGACTGCCAGTTCAGCTTGTAGGCGAGGAGGAGCGATCCGCTGAGACTGGCGGATCGCGGCGTCACGACGGCCGCGTAGAGTGACGGATCGCGGTCGGTCGTGACGTACTGCGCGATGGCCCGTGCGAAGAGCCGTGACGTGAACGTATAGGTGCCCTTCACCCGCGAGACGCGCGCGGTGAAGAGCTTCGCGTCCTGACGCTCCGCGACGTCGACGCGCAGCCACTGCGAGTTGGCGACGAGCGCAATCTCGAGATGATTGGTCGGACGTACCGTCGCGCTGGCGTTGATCGTCGGACCGTGCGCGGGACGCGAGTTGTCGAAGTCGATGTCCTCGCCGATCGATCCGCTGACCGACACCTGCGCCAGAACCTGTGACGGACTGAACTGCACGTAGTAGTTGACCGGCCGGCGATTGATGACCGCGCCGCCGGGCGTGCGGATCCGATCGTCGGCGATCGACACCTCCACGTAGCCGTTCAGCGCCGAGTTGAGGCTGACGCCAGGCCGCACCTCCCGGCTGAGGAGCGCGCCGTCGACATCGACCTGCCGGTCGACGTTGATGTACGTCCGAACGTTCGACAACACGTTCGTCGGCCTGACCGTCCACCCGGTCGAGGCGAACGCGTCACGATAGCCGACCTGCGGCACGAAGCCGGTATCCGCGCGGAAGCCTGAGCTCACGTCGCGATACGACCCGCTCCAATCGAGGTGCGTTGTCGAATGATTCCACCCGGCCGTCGCCGCACGGCCGGTGAGCGACTGGCCGTCCCACTCGTCGGCCACGTCGGGTAAGTTCGGCGTTTGGGTCGCGCTGTAGAGCCACTGCGCGGTGATCGAGTCGCTGCCATTCGGCCGCCACTGCACGTCGGGACCGACGACGCGGTTGTAACCCTGGCCGTCCTCGCGCTCGCGATCGGCGGCGAGCACGCTGATGAACGAGAGACCGATGTCTCGCTTCGCGCGTGCGACGAACACGGTCGATCCGAAGTCGACCGACGCGAGCGACGACCCGGTCGCCCCTGGAATCACGGCGCTGCCACCACCATCGTCTCTCGCGACGAGCATCGTGTAGCGCAGGCCGACGGCCTTGCCGGTCGCGCGCAGGCCGGCAATCGGTGCGGTGATCGTGCGCGTGTAGACCGCCTGAATGGGCGTCGAGAACAGATCGAGGCCTTCGAGGAAGAACGGCCGCGTCTCCGGATAGAAAAGCGCGAATCGCTGATTGGTCGCAATCTGCGCCGTGTCGGACTCGACCTGCGAGAAGTCCGGCTTGATCGTCGCGTCCAGGGCGTTGTCGGCGTTCGGCAGGTACTTCACGTCGACGCCGGCGTGCGCGCGGACGCGGCCGGCGCCGAGCGGCGTCCCGGCGTCGCCGGTCGACTCGGCGAGATCGTTGGCCGACGCATACGGCGCTACCACGAGGTGGCCGCCGCTGGGGAGGCGCTCGAGACCGGTCAGCACGTTCGCGCGGCAGACGAAGCAATTCGAATTGCGGGGAATGCGGGCGGAGAAGAACTGGTAGCGGAACGCGCGCGGATAGTTGCGATACAGCAGGATGTGCCACGTCTGCGGATCGCCGCTCCGATAGCGGATGGACGAGAACGGGATGCGCATTTCGAGCGTCCAGCCGTGCGCGCCGATCTTCGCCGCCGACGCCCAGAAGAAGTCCGGCGACGAATCCTCGCCCGAGGTGTCGTCGATGATCGAGTCGTACTGCGTGTTGCGTGGCGAGACGACGAACAGCACGCCGTTCGAGCCGGTCGCGCGCGAGTCGATCAGGACGCCGGCGTAGTCGTTGTAGCCGTTGCCGACGTTGTCGCGGTCCGCGAACGGCGCGCGGATCGCGGACGGATCGGGATCCTCGAACTCGAACGCCGCGTAGAAGAATCGGTCGTCGTAAGCGAGATAGCCGACGTTCTTCACCGGAGGCATGACGTTGTCGCCGGGCTGCGTCTCGTACCACTGGTCGACATGCGTCGCCTGCTGCCAGGCAGGTTCCGAAAGATCGCCGTCGATCACGATGGGACCCGTGGCGCGGGCGATGTGGATGGGCGCGCCTGACAACGCGGACTGCGCGACGGCCGGCACGGCGACGGCGGCCGCCGCGATGACGGCCAGCACGACCGAGACGACCGAGGATCGTGCGGCCACGGTTCCGTTAGACGCAGGAAGACGGCCGCGCGTTGGATCCATGCCCTGTCTTCAATACGCAGACGACGGCCGGATGGGTGCAGCGCGCGCGAGCCGTGCGGCGGCCGGCATATGCTAAGAGCCATGCCGCTCATCGAACCTGGTCAGAAAGCTCCCGCGTTCAGCCTCAACGATCAGCACGGCAAGACTCATCGTCTGGCCGACTACGCGGGCACGCCCGTCGTGCTCTACTTTTACCCGAAGGACGACACGCCCGGCTGCACGGCCGAGTCGTGCGCGTTCCGTGACAACCTCCCGAAGTTCAAGGCAGGCAAGGCCGCCGTGCTCGGCGTGAGCATTCTCGACGAACAGAGCAAGGCCGCCTTCGCCGAGAAATACGACCTGACGTTCCCGCTACTCGCCGACAAGGACCACGCCGTGGCCGAGGCATACGGCGCGTGGCAGGAACGCTCGATGTACGGCCGCAAGTTCATGGGCGTCGCCCGGACGACCTATCTCATCGGCGCCGACGGCAAAGTCGTGCGCCGATGGGACAAGGTCAAGGTCGACGGACACGCCGAGGAAGTACTAGCTGCCTTGTAGCAGACTCACGTTCACCGACAGCGTGCGTCCGGGAAGAATCAGGACTTCTTCGTCGTAGGTCGCGAAGCCGTCCTTGCGGACGGTGACATGATGCCGGCCTTCGGCGAGGCGGATGACGACGCGGTCCTGGTCGGCGGGGCCGGTCCAGCGTTCGCCGTCGATGAGAATGTCGGCGCCCGCGGGTTGGACGTGGACCGAGAGCGTCCCGAAGCGCGTCGTGTCCATACTCTCGCGGCGCGCGCCGCCTCGGCGCAGCACGCGTGGACCGGAATCCGGCGGACCAGCGTTCGGCTCGTCCGGACCAGACGATGGCGGCGGTGGCGGCATGACGGTTTCCGGACCCGCATCAGGAGGACCGGCCGGTGGTTGGGTCATGACCGGCGGCGGTGGCGGTTGCGGCACCTCGGCGGTCTGGCCGGCCGGCAGGCGGTCCATCGTGAGACGCAACGTCTGGCTCGATCCCGGCCCGAAGTACAGGTTGCGGCGGATCGTCCGGTAGCCCTCGAGATACAACGCGATTTCGTGGCGTCCCGGCGCCACGCGCAGGCGCTGGAACACGCCGTCGAAGTTGTCGACGATGCCCGCCGACGCCCCGTCGACGAACACTTCCGCATCACGCGGCGTCGCTTCGATGCGGAGCGAGCTCGTCAACGCGTCCGTGACGGGATAGCCGTAGTACGGAGGATAGCCGTACGGTCCCCACGGGTACCCGAACGGATAGCCCCACGGATACCACGGCCCGAAGATCTGATAGCGGGGAAAGCCGACGCGACCGACGACCACGACCGAGCGCGATGGCGCGGGCCGGACGGCGCCGCGGCGGACGACGGCGCGACGCTGGGCGTCAGCCGTGTGCGGAATGGCGAGGACCAATCCGGCCACGGCCAGCATCACGATGGCGGGTCGATGAGATGTCATGCGGGGCACGGGAGTCGCCTCCGGCAGGCGCATTCGACCGAACTGCAATGAAGGTGCCACGCTGCCGGCACCCCGCCCCGCCATCCCGACATCGACGTCCGGCGCCGAGCCGTACTCCACTGGTGACGGGCGCCACAGAGGACCGGCATCGTCGAGGCAGTAATATTGTTCGGCTATGTCCTCGTCGTCCACGCCGGCGCCGGAAGTCCGGCAGGATTTCATCCGCGAGATCATCACCGCCGACAACGCGAGCGGGCGTCATGGCGGACGCGTGGCGACGCGGTTTCCACCCGAGCCGAACGGCTACCTCCACATCGGCCACGCCAAGTCGATCTGCCTGAACTTCGGCATCGCGCGCGACTTCGGCGGCACGTGCAACCTCCGCTTCGACGACACGAACCCGGTGACCGAGGACGTCGAGTACGTCGAGTCCATCCAGGCGGACGTCCGCTGGCTCGGCTTCGACTGGGACGACCGGCTCTACTACGCGTCCGACTACTTCGAGCGGCTGTACGCGTGCGCCGAGGATCTCATCCGCGCCGGCAAAGCCTACGTCGACAGCTCCGACCCCGAGGAGATCCGCCAGTCGCGCGGCACGCTGACCGAACCCGGGCGCGAGAGCCGCGACCGTGGACGATCGGTGGACGAGAACCTCGATCTGTTCCGACGGATGCGCGCGGGCGAGTTTCCCGACGGCGCGCACGTTCTACGCGCGAAGATCGACATGGCGTCGCCGAACATGAACCTGCGCGACCCGATCCTCTATCGCATCCGGCGCGCGCACCATCACCGCACGGGCGACGCGTGGTGCATCTATCCGATGTACGACTACGCGCATCCGCTGTCGGACGCCTTCGAGGGGATCACGCACTCGATCTGCACACTCGAATTCGAGGATCACCGCCCGCTCTACGACTGGCTCGTCGCCAGCCTGCCGCTCGCCTCGCGTCCGCAGCAGATCGAGTTCGCGCGCCTGAACCTGACCTACACGGTCATGAGCAAGCGCAAGCTGCTGCAGCTCGTCACCGAAGGCCACGTGTCCGGCTGGGACGACCCGCGCATGCCCACGATCTCCGGCCTGCGCCGGCGCGGCTACACGCCGGAGGCGATCCGCCGCTTCGCCGACGAAATCGGCGTTGCCAAGCGCGAGAACGTGGTCGACGTCGGACTGCTGGAGTTCTTCGTCCGCGAGGATCTGAATCGCCGCGCGCCGCGCGCCATGGCCGTGCTTCGGCCGCTGAAGGTCGTGCTCGAGAACTATCCGGACGATCTCGTCGAGGACATGGACGTCGTCAACAACCCGGAAGATCCGTCGGCGGGCACGCGCAAGGTGCCGTTCTCGAAGGTGCTCTACATCGAGCAGGACGACTTTCAGCTCGATCCGCCGAAGAAGTTCTTCCGCCTTGCGCCCGGCCGCGAAGTCCGGCTGCGGAACGCGTATCTCATCACGTGCCGCGAGGCGATTCGCGATGCGTCAGGGGCCGTCGTCGAGCTGCGGTGTACGTATGATCCCGCGACGCGTGGCGGCGATGCGCCCGATGGCCGCAAGGTGAAGGCGACGCTGCACTGGGTGTCGGCCGCGCACGCCGTGTCCGCGGAAGTGCGGTTGTACGATCGGCTCTTCAACGTCGAAGAGCCTGTCACTGACGACGGCGTCTTCCTGACGCAGCTCAATCCCCACTCGCTCGAGGTGCTGCCCGCGTGTCAGGTCGAGCCATCGCTCGCATCCGCCGCCGTTGGTTCGCGCTTCCAGTTCGAGCGGCTCGGCTATTTCGCCGTGGATCCGGACTCCCGCCCGGGACACCCTGTTTTCAATCGCACCGTTGGATTGAAGGACACGTGGGCGAAGATCGTCGGCCGGGAGAATCGCTGATCGTCACTCTTCGTCCGCGTGGATCCGGTGCAGGATCCGATGCGCGACCGGCGTGACGATGACGCCCGCCGAGACGATGAAGACGAGGCCGGCATAGAGCGCATAAATGCCGGCGAAGATCTTCGACGCGTCGTTCGGCAGATCGTTGGCCGGCCCCATTCCGCCGAGCAGCATCGACGCATTCATGAAGGCGTCCACCCAGCTCATCCCGGCCAGCCAGACGTAGCCGATCATGCCCACCAGAAGCGACACGCCGACGAGGGCCGTGACGACGGCGAAATGGCCCAGCAGGCGCGCGGCGAACGCGCGGCGCGAGATGACACGGGCCGACAAGGGCTCGTAGATCCCGCGTCGAGATCGGCGCGCCACGGGCGGCATCTACATCCGGCTGAAGCCGAACACGTCGTCTTCGCGCGCGGGCTCGCCGGTGAACTGACGCAGCGCGGCCTTGGCCGCGAACCACGCGAGCGCGTCGCCCTGCCAGCCGAAGCCCAGCGCGAAGAAATGGAACGGGAAATTGCGGTGCGCGCCGATCCACGGCAACCCGTCGGGAGCCGCGACAACAGGCGTACGCCAACCCCAGCGCGCGGGTAGACCGGAAATCACCGGATAGCGCAGCGACAGCTCGTACATGAGCTGCGCCGTGCGCGCGACGACAGCCTTGTCGGCCTGGCGAGGCGGCGCGGCCGGCGACAGCGCGCCGGCGAATACCGCGCGATGATCGGGCAGCCATCGCAGCCAGTGCGGATCGTCGCCGGTTTCGGTCACGAGACTGGCGCGCGGGCCGGTTTCGCGGCGCATCGCGGCCGACAGCGGCTCGGTGACGACGACGTAGCCGTCGCGGTGGCGGACGTGGCGTTCGAGCGATCCGAAGAGACGCCCGGGTGTGCCGGTAGCGACCACGATGCCGCGCGTGCGGATCGTGCCGCCGGCGGCGACGACGTCCGCGTACTTGCGGGTGAAGCGCGTGCGGCGCACGGTCGAGCGTTCGCAGATCGTCGCGCCCGCCGACGCGGCCGCCTTCGCGAGCCCGAGCGCGGCGCGGACGGGATCGAAGGTGAACGCGCCTCCGCCACGCAGCGCGCCGGCCGAGTCGGTGCCCAACGCCGCACCGGCCGCCGATGACGACAGCCACGGCGCGTCGATACCGGCTTGTTTCCGCGCGGTTTGCTCGCGGCGCAGAAGCACGGCATCGGGCGGATGCGGCGCGTTGATCACGAAGGGGATCGGATCGAGATCGCAGGCGATGCGCAGGCGCTTCAGCGTCGTCGCGAACTCGGCCGCGCTGCGGCGGGCCGACGCCCACGCCGTGCGCGCCGCGCGGCGGCCGATCGCCTCGGTCGCGCTCAGAAACGACGCGTCCGGCTGCGGCACGATCGCGCCGATCCCGCTCGCCGTCGCACCTGAGGCCAATCGATCGGCTTCGAGCAGGATGACGCGAAGGCCCGCGTGCGCGAGCACGTACGCCGCCGTGCAGCCCGTCAGGCCGCCGCCAATGACGACGGCATCGGCCGTCGTTTCGCCGCGGAACACGGGGTAGCTCTGCCGCCGCTTGCGCGCGGTGCGCTCATCCCAGTACTGGTGACCGTACCCAGGCACGCCGCGGATGATATCCGAATCGACGTTGACGCGCGGGCGAGCAGCGATGTCTCGGGCGGCCACAGGGGGCCGCCCCTACACAGCGCTGGGCGCGCGGGTCGATCAGAAACGTGCATGTAGGGGCCGGCCCCCGTGCCGGCCCGGATCGTTCGAAGGCTAGCCGCAGCGCGCGAGGAGGCTGCGGGCGAGATCGACGTACAGATGAACGGCGCGTTCGAGGTCGGCCAGTTCGACGTACTCGTCGGCCGTGTGCGCGAGCGTGACCGAACCGGGGCCGACGAGGAGCGGCGCGCCCCAGCGATCGAGAAAGGGAATGTCGGTCGTGAACGAGAACACGTCCGCGTCGAAGCCGTCGACGTCGGTCAGCCGCACCGGCGGCACGACCAGCACGTCGTCGAGCGCCACGCGATCGCCGATGGCGCGATCGAGCGTCGCCCGCAGCTCCGCGGGCTCGCCGACCGTGCGGAACATGATTTCCGCTTCCGCTTCGGGCGAGACGACGTTCGGCGCGACGCCGCCCTTGATGAGGCCGGTCGTGTAGAACGTGCGGCCGAGCACCGGATCCTCGGGCCAGTCGAGGCCGCGAAGCGCGACGAGGGCGTCGATCAATTTGTCGATGGCCGACTCGCCGAGCTCGGGCAAGCTCGAATGCGCGGCTCGCCCTTCGGCGCGCAGGCGGACGCGATACACACCGCGCGTGGCGCGCGCCAGACGATTGCCCGTGGGCTCGCCATTGACGAGGAAACGCGATCCCGGCGCCACCGTGTTGGCGATCTTCGCGCCGTCGCTGCCGCGCTCTTCGCCGATGACGAACAGCAGGCCGACGCGCGACTCCCCGGCACTGCGCAGCCGCTCGGCCGCCGCGACCTGCGCCATCAGGATGCCCTTCGCGTCGCACGCGCCGCGGCCGTGCAGCCGGCCGTTCTCGACGCGGCTCGCGAAGAACGGCGGCACGCAGTCGAAGTGCGTCGAGAAGACGACGAGCGGATCGCCGACCGTGGCGATGACGTTGAAGCGGCCCTCGCTCACCGGCTGCTCGGTCACCGTCCAGCCGAGGTCGCGCAGCAGGCGCGCGAGGTACGCGCCGGCCTCACCCTCGCGACCGGTGGTCGAGTCGATGTCGATGAGATCGCGGCTCAGCCGGATCTGCGTCAGCGAATCCATGCCTCGAGCTCCGTTCGCGTGTCCGTCCGGTCGTCGCGATACTTCACGATCACGGGCGTCGCGAGCGACAGTCCCCACTCGCGTCCGGCGCCCACGGTGACAGCGCGCGCGCCCGGCACGACCACCGCGCCTTCGGGCACGACGAGCGGCTCACCGCTCGCGGGTCGGATGATGCGGCTGTTCGGCAGGTCGTAGATGGGCGTCGATCCGGTCAGCACCGTGCCTGCGGCAATGACCGCGCGCCGCTTGACGACCGCGCCTTCGTACACGCCCGTGTTTCCTCCAACCAACACGTCATCTTCGATGACGACGGGAATCTGTCCGACGGGCTCGATGACGCCGCCAATCTGCGCGGCGGCACTGAGATGGACGCGCTTGCCGATCTGCGCGCACGATCCGACGAGCGCGTGCGAATCGACGAGCGTGCCCTCGTCGACGTACGCGCCGATGTTCACGTACATCGGCGGCATGCAGACGACGCTCTTCGCGACGTAGGCGCCTTCGCGAATCGTCGACCCGCCCGGCACGATGCGGATGCCCGCGTCGAGGCCGGGACGTTTCACCGGCAGTGTGTCCTTGTCGTAGAACGGCCAGCGGCCGTGGTCGGCGGACTGATCGATCATGTCGCCAAAGCGGAAGCCGAGCAGGATGCCCTGCTTCACCCAGGCATTGACGCGCCAGCCCGACGACGACGCCGCATCGGGTTCGGCCGCGCGGGCTTCACCGCGCGCGAGCGCCTGCTGCAGTTCGAAAAATGCGTCACGCGCCGCCGTCTTGTCGGCGTCCGCGCCTCGGGCGAAGAGCGCGCTGATGCGTTCGGCCAGTGCGCTCACGCGTGCGACTCGGCGACGATGGGCAGCCCGAATTCCTTCAACACCGCGAGAATCCGATCCTGCGTGGCCGGCTGCGGCGGCACCATGGGCAGCCGATAGATCGGCTCGCACAGCCCCATGGCCGCCATCGCGAACTTGACGGGCATCGGGTTGGACTCGAGGAAATTCATCTGCATGAGGGGGAACAGCTTGCGGTGCCAACGACCCGCGGTGGCGAAGTCGCCGCGCTCGGCCGCGTCGATCATCTGCGTCATCTCGGCCGGCACTTCGTTCGACGCGACCGAAATCACGCCGCGGCCGCCGACCGCCATGAGCGGCAACGCCAGCGCGTCGTCGCCCGACAGCACGATGAAGTCGTCGGGCACGAGACGGCAGACGTCGGCCATCTGCGTCATGTTGCCGGAGGCTTCCTTCACGCCGACGATGTTCGTCACGTTGGTCGCGAGCCGCACGAGCGTGGCCGGCTCGACGTTGCAGCCCGTGCGTCCCGGCACGTTGTAGATGATGACGGGCAGCTTCGTGCTCTCGGCAATCGCGCGGTAGTGCTGGTAGAGACCTTCCTGAGAGGGCTTGTTGTAGTAGGGCGTGACGGAGAGGATGCCGTGGGCGCCGGCCCGTTCGAGCGCGGCCACGCTCGCGATGACCTCGCGTGTGTTGTACCCACCCGCGCCGGCCAGCACCATCGTCCGGCCCTCGACTTCGTCGGCGATGATCTCGACCATGCGCTGCCGTTCGTCGGCCGTGAGCGTGGGCGTCTCGCCCGTCGTGCCGCAGGGCACGAGGAAGTGGATCCCGGCGTCGGCCTGCCGCGCGGCCAGGCGGCGCACGCCTGCCTCGTCGAGCGCGCCAGCCGTCGTGAACGGCGTGACGAGCGCGGTGCCGATGCCGGTGAATGACAGTCGCATGGAATCCTCCCGCCAGCGTTCTACGGACTATTGATCAGGTCGCGCATGTTGAACCAGCCGCGCCGACCGTTGAGCCAGCGGGCCGCTTCCAGGGCGCCGTGCGCGAAAACCGATCGGTCCCTGACCGAGTGCGTGAGCGTCACCGTCTCGCCGCCGCCGTCGAAGCCGACGACGTGCGTGCCGGGAATCGCGCCGGCGCGGGTGGACGACATGTCGATCGCGCGCGTGTAGCCCGCCTGCTGCATCGCGGCGAGCAGCATCAGCGCCGTGCCGGACGGCGCGTCTTTCTTGGCCGTGTGGTGCGCCTCGTGAATCCACGCGCCCACGTCCTCGATGTTCATGAACGCCCGTGCGGCTTGCTCGACGAGATAACTGAAGACGTTCATGCCGAGCGAGAAGTTCGCCGCGGCCAGCACTCCGATGCCAGCTTCCGCGGCCCGCGCGCGCATCTCGGTTTCATGCGCGTGCCACCCCGTCGTGCCGATGACGACGTTCAGCCGGCGTTCGGCCAACGCGTCGAGATTGCCGCGAACGGCATCGGGCTGCGAGAAGTCGATCGCGACGTCGACGTGTCCCGCGCCGGCGAGTACCTGCTCGATGGGCGTGTGGATCTCGGCGACCGCCGCCACCTCGCACCCGTGCTCGGGCGCGAGCTTCTCGACGAGCTGCCCCATCCGTCCGTGGCCGACGAGCAGCAGCCTCACGCGTGTACCCCGAAGAACTGATCGTGGACGCGCGCGAGCGTCGGCGCGAGATCGGCTTCGCGGATGACGAGCGTGATGTTCCGCCGCGACGCGGCCTGCGACAGCATGCGGATCGGCACGTTGCCGGCGGCCTCGAGGAGACGGCCGACGAACGCCGCATCCTGCTGCAGTCCCTCGCCTACCGCGCAGAGGATGGCCATGTCGTCCTCGCGCGTGACTTCGGCGACTTCCTGCAGCGACGCGACAATCTCCGGCAGCCGCCGCGCATCGTCAATCGTGACCGACACGCTGACTTCCGACGTCGTGACGACGTCGACCGACGTGCGATGGCGCTCGAACGTCGCGAAGATGCGCGCGAGAAAACCGTGCGCCATGAGCATGCGCGTGGACCGGATGTCGACGACCGTCACGTGCCGCTTCGAGGCCACGGCCGTGAGCGGCTGATCAGATGATGGCCGATCGCGCGTGATGAGCGTGCCCTTCGCGTCGTGCGGATGACGCGAGTTGAGGATGCGGACGGGAATGTTCTCGGCAACGGCCGGCTGAATCGTGGCGGGGTGCAGGACCTTCGCGCCGAAATACGCGAGCTCGGACGCTTCCTCGAACGAGAGGTGCGGCACGACCTGGACGTCCGAGACGAGCCGGGGATCGGCGGTGAGCATGCCGTCGACGTCGGTCCAGATCTGGATCTCCGACGCGCCGAGACAGGCCCCGACGATCGCCGCCGAATAATCCGACCCGCCGCGGCCGAGCGTCGTCGTCACGCCGTCGCGCGTGGCACCGACGAAGCCGCCCATCACGGGCACGCGGCGATCGGCGACGAGCGGCTCCATCTCCGCCTTCAGCGCCGCGGCCGTTTCAGTCATGAGCGGCGGCGCGGCCATGTGCTCTGGGCCCGTGACGACGGCCCGCCGCGCGTCGACCCAACCGGCGGGAATGCCGTGCGCGGCAATCGCCTCGGTGACGATGCGGCTGCTGAGAATCTCGCCGGTGGCGGCGATCGCATCCATCCAGCGCGGCGTGACTTCGTGCAACACGGCGAGCGCGCCCGTGACGCGCTCGAGATCATCGAACTCGTCGTTGATGAACTGGACGACGGCGGGCCGATCGCCAGGCGTGTCGATCATGCCGGCGACCTCGAGATGTCGCGCGCGCAAGGCACGCAGCGCGTCGAGCGTGCCCTCGACGTCGCCGGCGCCGGCCGACGTCGCGGCCTTCAGGAACAGGTCCGTGGCGCCGCCGAGCGCGGAGACGACGACGACCGGACCGCGCAGATCGCCGCCTTCGGGCTGAATGGCCGCCTGCCGGGCAGCGCGGACGATGGCGATGAGACGTTCGATGGCGGCGCGGTCGGCGACCGACGTTCCGCCGAACTTCATGACGACCATCGTCAGCTCCTACCCGCTGCCGCGGAGGTGAGCGTCCGCGCGCCGCTGACCGGCGTGTCGAGAATGATCCGCAGCACGCGGCGCAACGGCTCGGCCGCGCCCCAGAGCAACTGGTCGCCGACGGTGAACGCCGCGAGGTACTCGCCGCCCATCGCGAGCTTGCGGAGACGACCGACGGGCACGGCGAGCGTGCCAGTGACGGCCGCCGGCGTCAGCTCGCGGAGCGTGACGTCTTTCTCGTTCGGCACGACGCGCACCCATTCGTGCGCGGCCGCGAGCATCGCTTCGATGTCAGGCAGCGGCACGTCGCGCGTGAGCTTCACGGTCAGCGCCTGGCTGTGGCAGCGCATCGCGCCGACGCGCACGCAGATGCCGTCAACGGGAATCGGCGTGCGAGCACGGCCGAGGATCTTGTTGCACTCGACCATGCCCTTCCATTCCTCGCGGCTCTGGCCGTTGCCGAGATCCTTGTCGATCCACGGCAGGACGCTGCCGGCGAGCGGGTGGCCGAACTCGGCGGTCGGGAACGCGTCGCTGCGAAGCGCAGCAGCCATCTCGCGATCGATGTCCGCGATCGCGCTCGCCGGATCGGCGAGCTTCGCGGCGACCGAGGCGTGCGCCGCGCCCATCTGCGCCACGAGCTCGCGCATGTGCCGCGCGCCGGCGCCCGACGCGGCCTGGTAAGTCATCGCGCTCACCCACTCGACGAGCCCCGCGCGGAAGAGCCCCGTCAAGGCCATGAGCATCAGGCTCACCGTGCAGTTGCCGCCGATGAAGTCGCGCCCGCCCTCGGCCAGCGCGCGATCGATGACGTCGCGGTTCACCGGGTCGAGCACGATGACCGCGTCGTCTTTCATGCGGAGCGTCGACGCCGCGTCGATCCAGTAGCCCGTCCATCCAGCCTGGCGCAGCTTCGGGTGGATGTCGGTCGTGTAGTCGCCGCCCTGGCAGGAGATGAGGACGTCGCACGCGGCGAGCGCGTCGAGATCGTGCGCGTCCTTCAGCGCCGGTGCGGGCCGGCCCACCTCGGGCGCCGGCGCGCCGGCCTGCGACGTCGAGAAGAACACGGGATCGATGCGATCGAAGTCCCCCTCCGCGCGCATGCGCTGCAAGAGGACCGATCCCACCATGCCCCGCCAGCCAATGAGTCCAACGTTGGTCATGTTCAGTGCCTTCGAGACAACTTCGAACTTTGAACTTCAAACTTCGAACTGATGAGGCGCCTGCGGCGCATCTTCACTACTAGAGCGGCCGCAGTTCGCCACGTTCGCCGACAACAAAAAACCCGCCGTGCAGGTCGCATCGGCGGGTTCAGAGGCCACGAGCAGGCCTGACGCTCCGTCAGGCCGTGGTCAGACGCACATCCCCACCGACGCCGCCACGGGCGTCTTCCGCTTTCGATCGGTGCGCTTTCGCGCGGTGAAGATGGCAGCTCGGGCCATGGTCAGCCTCAGAGCATAGCGGGCGGCGGCGGGGAGCGTCAAGCGGCGGGATCGAGGAGACGGCGCCGTTGAACGGACAATCGTTCGAGATATCAGGCGATCGGGTGCCGCCGGTATGCCAGATAGAACGTCGCCAAGAAGACGAGAACGGCGACAACCAGCGTGGAACCAACGCCAACGGATGACGCCCCGAATCCGCCTTGGCCGCGCAGCTCGCCGAGCGCACGTTGAAACAGCATCGGCGCGAATAGCCAACCGACAACCCAGAGGATTACGGCAAGGACCGCGGCGCCCGTTCCGGCGACGGCTGCTTTGAGGAACTCCATGCTGTCGAGCTGCGGGGGGAAGTTTTAGCACCGAAGCGGCCGGGGAGCGCAGTCCCGTGGCGACCCGTCGGTGACCATTGGCGTGACTGAGCGTACCCGGGACCAGCCGACGACGCAACGGCCGCCTTTCCTCAGCCGGTGATCGTGGATACAAGTAGAATCGACCATGGCCTCTCGCCTTTCGCTGCGTCGAGCCGCAGCACTGGCCCCCGTGATTGCGTTTCTGGCGGTCTACGTCCCTCGCGTCGGCCACGGCTTCATCGCCGACGACTACCGCTGGGTGCTCGAGAGCCGCGTCTCGAGTGTCGCCGACGCCCTCGCGCTGTTCACCCACAATAACGGCTTCTATCGGCCTGTCGTGTCGCTGACGTTCGCGGCGGACCACTGGCTGTTCGGGATCGATCCTCTTGGGTATGGCTTGACGAATCTTGCGTTAGCGGTCGTATGTGCCGGGCTGATTTGCCGGCTCGCCCGCGCGCTGGAGATGCCTTGGGGTGCGGCGACGCTCGCTGGCTCAATCTGGCTCTTGAACTTTCACGGCATCAACATGTCCGTCCTCTGGATCAGTGGAAGGACGGCGCTTCTGCTCACGCTCGCCGCCGTGGCCGCAGCGACGTGCATCGTACGGCGGCACTTGCTGGCTGCTGCCGCTTGGACGGCCGTCGCCCTTCTTGCGAAGGAAGAGGCCGTTCTCCTGCCGGGTATTCTTGCCGCGTGGCTGTACCTGTATCCGTCCTCCGACACGCTGGGGAAAGGGCGGGCGCTCTGGCGATGGCTCGTCTACGCCGCGCTGCTGACCGCCGGCTATGTGGTGCTCCGCCACCATTCGGGCGCGATGACCCCGGCTACAGCGCCCGCGTACTATCGATTCACGTTTTCCGCCGGTGCCGTTGCCCGCAACGTGCTGGAATACGGGGATCGGACGTTCTCGTTCCCTCTCATCGTCACCGGCCTGGCATGGCTGTGCCTCCGGTGGCGCCAACGCGGCCCAGACCGCGTCACGCCACCTCGGCCGGCGCTTATCATGTGTGCCGCTCTCTGGATCGTTGGAGCCTACGCGCTGACGGTGTTTCTGCCGGTACGCTCGAGTTTGTACGCCTGCTGGCCGCTCGTCGGCGCGAGCCTGATCGCTGCCGAATGGTGCCGCGGCTTCTGGCAGGTGGCACCAGCGGCCGCACGCGGTCGCGCGTTGCGACTCGCGCTATTGTGTGTGCTGATTGCCGCACCGATTCATTTCAGCCGAACCGGGAGGTTCGTGGCACAGGCCGAAGTTTCCCAAGCGGCGTGGGTCGAACTGCCTCGCCTAACGTACTCCGTTCCCGACGGAGCGACCGTCGTGATTTACGATGACATGACCCGCCGCGCGAATATGCGAGCGGCGTTCGGCAGCTTGGCTGGTTCGGCATACGAATTGTTGACGGGCCGCCACCTCAACTTCTGGCTCGAACCAAGTCTCGGGAACGGCGAGACCCCGCCGTGTTCAAGTTGCGTCACCAAACGCCTAGCTTTCAGGCGCGGCCACCTCGTCAGCCTCTCGGACGGCGGCTAAGCGTTCTGTGGACAAAGCACGAGACGCGAACTGCGCGCTGCTAACTGTTAACCATGTCGCGTACCATGGCTTGCGGACGTGGGCTGACGCCAAAGCTGAACTGCCTGTAGCGTGGCCCCATTACAGTCTCGAAACATCTCACACAGTGCTGTGGGTCAAGCGATTGATGACGCGACGTATGTCACGCCGTTTCACGCAGTTTCTCGCTGGCACCATTCGTGAAATCGGAACAACGTCGTGACGTAGGGCCCGCAGAGATTCCTGACCATGACGCGACGATCTTTCCGATCGTTCGGGCCGGCAAGAGGTGCGTAGTGGCTGGGCCGCATGTCGTAACGCAACTTCAGGGGGGCTCCATGAAATGCAACTACTCCGTGTTTGCCCGCCTCATCGTCGGCTTCGCCGGCGTTCTCATTGCTTTAATGATCGCGCCGTCGTTGGCTTTTGCCCAGCAAGACGCATACGGCGCCGTGACAGGCGCGGCCATGGGCGACTGCACCAAGAACGTCGAACTCGGTGTGGGCATTGTCCGCGCTGGGATGCCTTGGTGGCAACTCCAGCCAAATGGTCCAGGCACGATCGATTGGTCGTACCAGGACTCGATTTTCGATTGCTTCGTCAACAATGGCATCAAGATTTACTGGTCGCTAGCAGACGCGCCAGTATGGGCCGGCGGTGGCAACGACCACCATCATGTGCCCAATTACCAGGCGTGGATGGATTTCGTGCATCAGGCCATCACTCATAACTATACACGATACGGAAACAGCATCACATTCGGGATCTGGAATGAGCCGGAGGGAGATTTTCTCAATGGCTGTCCCAGCGTGTACGTCAACAAGGGGCATTGTTGGGGCGTGCTGCTGTGGGAACCCGCCGCCGCCATCAGGGCCGTTTATGCTCCCGGAGCCCGACTGGGTGGTCCCGAGATGGGCACGCTCGATGACAGGTTCGACTGGGCGCTAACCATGATGTCTAATAGCTTGCAGCCACAGGACGTTATCACGACGCATTGGTACAATTTTTATCCAGGACTTATCGGGTGGATGGATACGGCGATTTCAAAAGCCGGCAATCGCGAAACATGGTTAACAGAAACTGGCTACATCGATGGCTGCAGCGAAAGTGCCCAGGCGAATACCATCGATTCAATCGCGTCGACGTTCGACAATCGGTCGAATCCACACTGGGCGAAACTGTTTATCTACGTCGTCGCACAGAATACACTATGCGCTTCTCTGGTGCGGTCCGATGGGTCAAACAAACCAGCGTTCGATGTCTATCAGACTCACATACCATGATGGCGCCGTAGCTTTGCGTCTTACTGTCTGAAATGCGTCAGGGCCGCACGACTGGTCCGAATTGCTCCCCGTAAGGACTGTCCCCGAGACACTCGGCAGGCGAAGCGTTTACCGGCACGCTCGCCAGCCATCAGCAGCGGGTTGGGCGTCGCCCGGTGCGGCTCCGGCTGGCCCGGTGCGCGCCGCATGTGTGTGCCGCGTTGGTACGCATTGTCTGCGTGCCCTTCATGTTTTGGTGCGGCGCAGCACGTCCAAGTTGTGCGCAGCATTTCCCCGGCCCGGCCCTGAAAAGCTCATGCCCGCCCAGTTGGCGTGGGTTTCAGTTGTTAGAAATGTCGACCGGCGCCTCCCTTTGCGAGCCGGCGTTCGCGCGGCGCCTTTCGTGCCAAGCGGGGGCCCTCGCGACCACATGCGTCTTCTTACGCCGGGAGTGATCCGCAACGGGCCGCAGGGCGCTTTGGGTGGCGGCTGGGCGATGACCGGCGCCATCCCTGCCGGCTGCGATAGACGCGCCGCGTGATGGTCCGACACTCGCGCACGGCGGCAGTTGCGGCCTCATGGCCGCGCGCCCCTGATCGCGGTAACAAATCTCCGCATGGCCATCGACCGCTTCGAAGATCTGCACAGTGGCGCACCCGCTGTCGCTGACGTTGTCGTTCACTGGATGCCCCCCGTCCGCATGGACGCCCATGCCGGGGAAGGAAGCAAATTGCGAAGAGGACGGCAAGGGCAAGAAGAGAGTTTTCAGGAGAGTGGCCGGCAGTCGTCAGGGCGCCGAGCCTGAAATAGCGGCCGCTGTCAGCAGCAATGCGGCGACGAGGAGACCGGCCACGCAGATCAGCGCATCAATCGCCCGCAGCCCCACACCCTGCAGTAGTCACAGCATTCGCGAACTTCATCTCATCGCTGCAAGCGATCGACTAAGCGAGAGACGGCGGATGAAAATCGACGGCCACAGATACGAACGCTACAGAAAAGGGCAACGCTGGATCACCCCTAGCCCAGGCGCCAACGCGAGCACCAACGCCGCAGCGTTCGAAAAGGTCGTCGACAACGCCGTTACGGATGACTTGATATCCAGGACTGATATGTGTAGAAGGCAGGCCGCTCGTAGTAACTTGGATACAAGATCGCGTCGCTGCACGACGGGAACTCGTAAAGATCGAAAAAGAATAGCTTTGTCCACCACGAGCGTCTCGGCTGAAAGTTCTGAAGGACGCCCAGATAGTGATTTTGCTGCCCAGACGGGTCGCAGTAGTTGCGGCCGGTCTCCGTCATCCATACTTCACGGCCGTTTCTGTACGGAAGCACTCTGGTGTCCATGAAGTTGTCGACCCACTTCGTCGCATTGGTCCCGTCGTTATAGTAGTGAACCGTCACGATATCTACCAATGACGCGTAGTTATTCATGAACCATGAGTAATAACCATTCACCACGCCGCCACTCGACACCTCGGGACCGAGAACTACATTGCTGCTATTCACGGCCTTCAGCGCTGTGCGGGCCGTCGACACCAACGTCGGGTAATACGACGGATTCGTAAGAAACTGAGTGGAATCAGGCTCGTTCCAAATACCCCAGTATATTATGTATCCGTTAAATTCCTGGGCGGTCGTCGTTACGAAATCAATCCAATCGTTAATGTTTGTCGGCGGATCGTGGTGATCAACGCCGCCACCGGCCCAAGTTGGCGTATAGGCGAGTGTCGCAAATACCTGAAGGCCACGAGACTGCGCTTGGAGGACGTCATTCCACTTCGCACTGAAATCATACTGTCCCTGACTAGTCTCGATGGCCCACCAGTCGAAATCGAGGCGCACAAACCCAGCACCCAAATTTGTCATGGCACTGCCAAGATTGTTGTCGAGATAGTGCGTGACCATTCCGTACGACGCGTTCTGAGCGGCGATACGCGACGGCAAAACTAAAGCCAGCAAAGTGGCCGCGATGCCAAGCTTCTTCTGGAAAGTCATCGTCACTCTCTCAATGCAGAATGCCGACCGCTCACTGGCAGTTCGGTCAGTAGTTACACACTTCCGACGGGGGCGGGCGAACCATAGCACGCAGACACAACAGAAGTCAAACGCACGCAGTCACGAAGCTCGCTAGAAGTGTCCCCGGGGTTCACTCGTTGGAAATGTCCCCCGGCGCCTTCGTTGTGCGCTGACGCTGCTCCGTCCGGGCAGTCAGCGGCCCACGGAACCAGGGCACGTCCGTGGCCCGTCGTCAATCCTTGGTGCGCGCTGTCTGTGTGAGCTCCGGACCACAGCAAGAACCGTTAGTACCACCACGATGTCGCCAGATGCGACTGATGCCGTGACCGCCGCGGGGATTGGCTCGATGCATCCCATCCCTCCAGCCGCGAATTCACCGATTGATCAGCGGGTGGCCGCCGGCTGGATCATCTTCGGCAACAGTGCATCGACGAAAGCCAGAACATTGTCGGACGGCTCTCCTCCGGTGACGCGGATCTCGAGAAGTCGATCGCGCACCGCGTACAGGAAGGCGTACGTCGGTCGCGCCTGCCGTCCGGGCCCGCTAGCGTGCTGGCGGCGAGCGCGTGCGCCGCCGGCGCTCAGCCAGCGCAGCACCTAATCCGCCCTGCGTTACGCTCGGCGCCCGCCGGTCGTTGAAGATGAGGTCGGTAGGCGCGCCGCCGGGCACCCCGCTCGCACGAACTACGCGTCTCACCTTTCAGCCGGCCGAGGCCGCTCGCCGGACGACGTGCCCGGCTCGCCGGGCGATCGGTCGCGCTCACGGGCGGGCGAATGTTGCTCGCGGGAACGCCGAACACGCTCGCGAGCGAGCGCGTCCCGGTTTCCGGACGATCGATCCCGCCCGCGGCCGGCCGCGTCACGCTTTTCTGACGATCGGACTCGCTCGCAGACACGCGTGACCCGCTCGCCAGAAGATCGATGGCCCCAACGGACAAATTCGGTCGCCATTCTGGATTACCTGTGATGTCTCACGCGCACAACAACTTACAGTGACCCACAATTTCGAGTGCCCGTCACATGTTGGGTGAGAGCGCGATCGCAAATGGGTGTGAGTGCGATCGCAAATAGGTCAGGGTGAGACCGCAAATGGGTCAACCCGTGATCGGCGATGGGTAGGAGTGAGACCGCAAAGCGGTCAGGGCGAGATCGGCAATGGGTCTGAGCGAGACCGCAAAGGGGTCAGCGTGAGATCGGCGATGGGTCGGAGCGAGACCGCGAATGGGTCAGGGCGAGATCGGCGATGGGTAGGAGCCAGATCGCAAATGGGTCAGCGTGCGATCGGAGATGCGTGTGAGCGCCGGATGCATCGCGGTTCTTGCACGAAACATCGGCAGTTTACCGTTGCGTTCGACGACACCGCGCGCGATCATTCCCGAAACAGAGCCAGTTCGGCGCTCGTCAACCGCACAGCGCACTTCGGCGCGTCCGTCTCCGGTTGACGTTGATCTCGCGAAGCGAGGTCAAATAATAAGGAGGACGGGATTGCTGAGCCTACGGAACGCGTTCCGCTTCTGGCGGCACCGGCCCGTCGCAGCGGGCTGGATCCTGGGCACGCTCGCCACCGGCACGGCGGGTGCCATCATCCTGACCTCTCTGTGCACTCGCGTGCTGTCGCCGCGTCTGCCGATGCGGGACGCCGATCGCATCATGCGGGTCGAGCCCCAGGGCACTGACTGGGGACCGCTGTTCGCTGTCGTTCCGGGCCTCGACGAGTACGCCCCATGGCGAGCCTGTCAACACGTGTTCCCTACGTACTCGACGATCGTGTTCGACTACGACGACTTTGTACGCGTGTCGGGCGAGGTGCGAAGCGTGATCGTCATGCGCGCCTCGAAGGACCTCTTTCGCGTCACCGGCACGCGACCCGAGCACGGCCGGTTGTTCGCCTTTCCGGCGGACCTCGGGGCGGGTGTCGCCGTGGTGACCGACGAGGCCGCTAGACGGCTCTTCGGGGACGCGTCCAAAGCCGTCGGTCGCACGATGGATCTGTCGTCGGGCAGGGACGACGTGCGCCGGCCGGTCACCGTCGTTGGGGTGTTGCCCCCTGCGTTCAATGTGGGCGCGTTCGAGCCCGTGCAATACGACACGATCCGCGTCCCCGACCTCATCCTGCCGATGCCCGATGGCGCGCTGCCAGCGTTGGAGGACACGCGCGCGAACCCCGCGAGATGGCTGCTGGCGAGACTTCCGGCCAACGTGAGCCCGGCGACCGCGGCGACGCAACTTCGCGAGCAGTGCGGGACGCGGTTTGCCGTCACACCGCTGCGGCAGGTCTTGTTCGGCCGGAACGAAGACGTCGCCCGGATCATCCTGTGGGGCGCGCTGGGGCTGGCGCTCCTGTCGCTGGTCAACGCGTTCGGCACGGTCGTGGCCGTCGAGATCGAGCGGCGGGGAGAGATCGCGACCCGGCGAGCGCTCGGGGCCACCCGTCGCCAACTCGCCGCGCAGTGGCTGTTCGAGGGCGCCGTGATCACCGCGGGCGCCGCCAGCGTCGGGCTCGTCGTCGCCGACCTCGCGACGCACTTGATCGCACGAGCGCCGGCGCTGGCCGCGCTCGAACTCTCTCGAATGACGATCGGAGGACGCGAGCTCCTGGTGGCGGTGGGCCTCGCCGGCTTCTTCTGGCTGGGGAGAAGCGCGATCTGTCGGGGGATCCACGGTGGTCAGCGGCCGGGGGTCGGCGACTCGGCGCGGACCGTCTCCCCACGGACGCGCATCTATCGAGCGACGCTCGTCGGATTTCAGGTCGGCGCGGCCTTCGCCCTGCTGCTCGCCGCGGAGGTGGCGGCCACCTCCGCCGCCAAGTTGCTGAAGACGGACCTCGGGTTTGATCCGCGGAGCGTGCTGACAGTCCGGGTCGGTGTTCCTCACGCCTTCTTGGATAGCCTGGGGCACTACGACGCGTACCGCTCGGCGATTCTGGCCGCGGCCCAAGGCGCCGCCGGTCGTCGAGTCATCGGCGTGGCTACCTTCCTACCACTCTCCGAACGCTGGCAGCCCCGAATGATACTGATCCATCCAGGCGACACGGTGAGGCACTCGGTAGGTTACATGTGTGTGACGCCGGGCTACTTTGTCGCCCTTGACGCACAGGTCGAGGCCGGTCACCTGCTGCGCCCGGACGATCCGCCAGACGCCGTCGTCGTCAACGAGCCCTTTGCGACGACCTATTTTGGCAATCCGCGGCAGGCCGTAGGGCAGGTCGTTGCCTATGGGCCAGGTTTCGCAACGGGCCGGATCGTGGGCGTCATGCACGCCATGCAGCAGACGGGAGTCGGCACGATGCCCAAGCCCATGGTCTATGCGTCGGTAGCGAACGCCGACGCTCGAATGCAGTCCCTCGTCGAATTCGTGACCCGTGAGCGCGGCAACCTCGGCGCGGCGGAACGGGCGCTGATGTCGGCCATCGGGCATGTGGCCCCCGACCAGTACGTCGACGTGAGACCGCTGATCGATAGCTTCTGGCAGCAGACGTCGACGACGAATGCGACGGCGGCTGTCGTCGCCGGGTTCACGCTGTTCGCCCTGGTCCTGATGGCCGGGGGACTGAACGGCGTGCTCGCGCAGCTCGGCGTCTCACGGGCGAAGGAGTTCGCGACCCGGCAGGCGCTTGGGGCGACACCACGTCAGGTGACGGTGCTGATGCTCAGAGCCGTGCTCGTGCCCGTGAGTGTCGGCGTCGCGGGCGGAGCCGTCGCCGTGTTCTGGGCGACGCGCGCGCTCGAGCACATCGTGCCGAACGTGTCGACCGTGTCGGTCGCCGTCTGGGTCGCGGCCGTCGGCCTCGTCGCGCTCGTGTCGGTCGCGGCAAGCTGGCGCCCCGCCAGAAGGGCGGCCCGTGTCGATATCGTGGGCCAACTCCGCGCGCTCTGAAGTTACGCGGAGATTTCATGAGGATCCGGCAGGCTCTGGGTTTCTGGCGACACCGTCCCGCGGCGGCCGCATGGATCATCGTGACGCTCGGCACCGGGATTGCCGGCGTCGTCATGCTGACATCCTTGTGCGTCCGCGTCCTGTCGCCTCGTCTTCCCATGAAAGACGAAAGCCGCATCGTCAGGGTGGGCCCGCTCAGGGCAGACAGTCCAAGCGGTCAATTCGTTTACGTCAACGAGTACGGCTCGTGGCAAGCGCGTCAACACGTTTTCCCGGTGTACGCTGCGTTCACGTTCGACAATCGAACGTTTGTCCATGTGTCTGGCGACGTACGGAGCGTCCTTGCCATGCGCGTGACGAAGGACTTCTTCAAAGTCACCGGCACGCGGGCCGAACAGGGACGACTATTCATGTGGCCAGCCGATCTCAGCACGGGTGCCGCGCTGGTGACCCACGAGGCCGCCATGCGGCTATTTGGCGCCGCCTCCGAAGCGATCATCGGCCGCCAGGTCGATCTCTCGAATAGCGACGACTCGATCACCCCTGTCACGATCGTCGGGATCCTTCCTCCCGGGTTCCGTGTTGGTGCGTGGAAGCCGCCCCAGGCAGACACGCCGGAGGTAGCCGACTTCATCCTGCCGATGCGCGACGGGGTGCTTCCGCCGGACATCGACAAGCGTGTGTCGCCCCAGTGGTATTTGCTGGCGAGACTCCCACCGCACATGGACACGGCGTCAGCGGCGGCGCAACTTCAAGCGCAGTGTGGCTCGCCATTTGCCGTGACGCCGTTGCCGCGCGTGCTGTTCGGCCGGACGGCCGAGGTCTCCAAGATCATTTTGTGGGGTGCACTGGGGCTGGGCCTGTTGGCCTTGGTCAATGCTCTCGGCGTGGCGATCGCCGTCGAGCTCGAGCGGCGGGGGGACGTGGCGACCCGGCGACGCCTGGGTGCGACCAGCGGGCAGCTCGCGCGACAGTATTTGCTCGAAGGTGCGGTTATCGCTGCCCCGACGATTGCGATCGGGCTCGCGCTCGCCGAGCCCGTGATTCGTCTGACGGCCAGAGAGCCAGCGTTTGCGACGCTCGATCTGAGCCGAATGACGGTAGGCGCGCGAGAGGTTGCAGCGGCCGGGGCCGTGGCTGGGGCATTCTGGTTGGGACGGCTGGTTGTCTGTCGCGCGGTCCATGGCGGTCAGACACCGTACGCGCTGGAGACGGCGCCGACCGTCTCCCCCCGGACGCGCGTCTATCGCGCCGGCCTGATAGCGATTCAGGTGGCCATGGCGTTGGCGTTGCTGCTGGGTACGGAGGTGGCAGCGAGCTCCGCGGCGAAGCTCCTGACCACCGATCTCGGCTTCGATCCTCATGGCGTGCTGACCGTGGAGGTAGGCGTCCCTTCCAACGTGTGGCGTCGGGATGGCGTGGCCGGGTACAGAGCCTACCTTGCGGCGATTCACGCGGCGGCGGATGGCGCGCCAGGAGTTCGAATCGTGGGATTGGCAACGGACCCGCCGCTGTTCGCGAGCTGGAGCCGCCTCCTGATTCCCGTCCATCGAAGTGGCCCGCTCAGGGCCGTGGGTTTCGAGTCGGTGACGCCAGGCTACTTTCGCGCCCTGGGTGCTCGACTCGAAGCCGGCGATCTGTTGCGGCCCGACGACCCGGACGACGCGATCGTGGTCAATGAACCATTTGCGACGACGTATTTCGGCGATCCTCGGCGTGCGGTCGGGCAGCTCATCAGCTATGGGGTGGGCCTCGCGCCAGCCCGGATTGTCGGCGTCGTGCGCGCCATGCAGCAGACCGCCGTCGGAACGACGCCCAAACCGACCATCTACTCGTCATTTTCCAGCTCGATTGCCGAGCCAATGACCATGATCTACGTCGTCACGCGCGAACGCGGCGACGTTGGAGCGGCGACGCGGGCGCTCACGTCGGCCATCCAGCGTGTGGCGCCCGACCAGTACGTCAAGGCCACGCCGTTGAGCGACCGTTTCTGGCACCAGACGGCGGCGACGAATGCCGGAGCGGCCATCCTTGTCAGCTTTGCGATCTTTGCCGTCGGTCTGATGGCCGGTGGGCTCCAGGGCGTGCTTGCGCAGGTTGGCGCGTCCCGGGCAAGAGAGTTCGCTACTCGTCAGGCTCTCGGCGCCACGCCGCGTCACGTAGTCGTCCTCATGCTGAAGTCCGTGCTGGCACCCGTCGGCTGGGGCGTCATTGGCGGGGCGACCGTAGGCATCTGGGCAACGCGCGTGCTTCAGCACGTCTTTCCGGACGCGTGGGGTGCGTCCGTGCCGGTGTACGGTGTCGCCATTCTCGTGATTGGCATCGCCGCGCTGGCGTCATGCTGGGGACCGGCGCGAAGGGCCGGGCAATCGGACATCGTTCGCCGATTGCGGGCGCTGTAGCTGCAGATGAAGCGTGGTGCGAACGAGCCCGAGATCTGGAGAGCGGCCGTCGCGGTGAACTCCCTCAGAAGCTGATGCTCGCGTTGAACGTCACCCGCCGCATGCCGTACGCGACGGTCGGCTGCAGGAAGAACTGCGACGTCATGACGCCGCTGTAGCCGCTGTAATTGGCGTGGTTGGTCAGATTCTGGATGTTGACGCCGATGTTCAGCCGGTAGCGCGGGACGGCCTGCGAGCCGACGACCGTCGCGCTGTAGTTGCCCGACGATCCGGTGATGGCGATGCCGCCGCCGGAGTTGACCTGGCGCGAGCCGAGCGCGAACGCGTAGTAGAAGGACGCGTCCGCTTGCCAGCGGCTGCCGATGCGCGCCGAGTTGCGGCCGACGCCCGCTGGCCGGTCGTTGAAGATGAGGTCGAGGTTGTCGTCCGACCCGGTGCGAATGGTGAGCGGCAGCGCGGAATTGGCCGAGACGCCGAGTCGCGCGCTGAGGCTGCGGAAGACGCCCGTGTTGAACGACACGTTCGCGCGGTGCCGCACGTCGCCCGGCGCCGGGCCCCACTCATCGGCGAGGTCGTTGGTCGCCGGCGTGGCGAACGCGCCGTCCGTGTCGTTCCGCGCCGACGACAGGATGTAGGTGCCGTTGACCGTCAGCCCGCGACGCCAGTCGATGAGCCGTCCCGCGCCCGGGATCATCGGCACGCCGATCGGCGCGAAATTGAGCGCGACGTTCGTCGTGAGCGTGTGCGTCCGCGCCCCACCGTCGGACACGGCTTCGACGATGTTCGCGAACGTGGGATCGGGACGGACGCCGTCGACCGGCGCGTTGAGGTTTTCGCCGACGAGGAGATTCGATCCGCGGATGTACGCGTACGTCAGGTTGACCGTCAGCCGGCGGTTGAGCGCCTGCGAGATGCCGGTGCTCACGCGCGAGTTGCGCGCTATGCGGAGGTTCGGATCGAGCAGATACCGGTTCGTCGGCGGCGCCACGGCGTCGCCCGGATCGGGATAGGACGGATCGAGGATGTTGATCTCCTGCTGGCGGAAGCCGTCCACGCGCAGCGTCTGCTCGTAAGTGCTCGTGCCGAGCCAGTCGTAGAAGATGCCCACGCTCGCGCGGAGCGTCGTGTGGCCGCTCGCGAACGGCGCCCACGTGACGCCGAAGCGCGGCCCGAAGTTGTCGTAGTCGTTCAGGTGCGTCTGCGCCTCGTAGCGCACGCCGGGCGTCATCGTGAGGTTCTTTCGCAGGCGGATGTCGTCCTGGATGTAGATACCGCCGGTGAGGTTCGTGTACGCGATGTGCGGATCTCCGATGCGCCGCGTGTAACTGCGGGGCTGGCCGGCCAGGAACGCGTCGAGGCTCTCGAACGTGTACGTGCCGAGATAGTTGGTCGACTCGTCGGTCCGATAGTTCGTGCCGTCGAGCTGAAGGCCCATGCGCACCGAGTGCCGGCCGCGCACGTAGTCGATGTCCGATCCAATCGAATACGACACGCTGTGCGTGCCGCCGGCGCGTTGCGCGCCGCCGCTCGTGAACGCCTCGGGCACGACGATCGTCGGCGCCTCGACGGCCGAACGCGACGATCGATCGGACAAGCCCAGCTCGAAGCGCGTGTTCGCCGCGAATCGCCGCCCAATCGGGCCGATGAGCTGCGCGTAGAGGTACGACTCGCCGTTCTTGGTCGAGTAGGCGCGGTCGTCCGAGTCGTACGAGCCGAGGTTGTCGCTGTGCGTGCCGTAATGGATGGCCTCGAGGCGCAGCACCTGGTCCTGCGTCACGGCGTACTCCAGGCTCGCACCGCCTTCCAGCAGGCCGTTCGGCGTCCGCAGGTTCGCCGTGCGCGACACGGCGCCGCCGCCCGCCGACGCGTACTGCACGGGCGTCGAATACCCCTGATTGCCGTAGAAAAAGATCGATCCGCCGAGCTTGTTCGGAATGAGCGTGCCGCCAATCGACGAGTTGACCATCCGATTCTGCGCGGCCGCCCGCTGGTCGATGATCGGATTCCGCCCGTCGAGCGCGCTGTCGTAGAAATTCATCCCCACGCTGCCGCGAAACGGGCTGACGCCGGGCTGCGTGACGACGTCGATGCGCGGAAAGCCGGCGGAGTGAATTTCGGCGGCGAACTGATCGCGCGAGATGCGGATGGACTTGATCTGCGCCTTCGACGGCAGGTCGCGGCCCTCGAAGCTGTCGACGCTGATCACCGCGTCCGGCCCGGCCATGTCCATGAGTTGCTGACGCAGCACGTCCGGGTCGTCGGACAACGAGTCGAGTTGCTCGCGCGTGAGCGTCGTGCCGAACGTCGTCGACCGATCCGCCGCCGCTTCCTGCGCGTCTTCGCCGACCGTGATCGAGTCTTCCACCTGGCGCAGCGGCAGGATGACCGTCTGCTTGTTGTCGCCGGCGCGCACGCGGACGTTCTTCAGCCGGCCAGTATCGAAGCCGGGAAACGTCGCCTCGACCGCGTAGCGCCCGAGCGGCAGCCGTTCGAATGTCGCGACGCCGCGGTCGCCCGTCTTCACTGGTGTGGCGGATGCGGCCTTCGTCGCGTTCTCGGTGCCGATGACGGTCACGTCCGCCTCGGGCACGACGGCGCCCATCGGATCGACGACGGTCACGAGCAGTCGTCCCGTGCGTGTCTGTGCGCGCGCGGAGACCGGCAGCAGGCACACGAGAGCAACGCCGATCGCCGAGAGCGCACGAGCGAACCGTGACCGCATGGGTCAACTCCTGTGAAAACTTCGAACTGCGAACTTCGAACTTCGAACGAATGAGGCGCCTTCGGCGCGTCTTTTCAGGTTTGAAACACACCCTCAGTCGGACACGTCGAACTTCCGTGGATCGATGCGCGTGTTGATGCGAAACCGGTCGAACGTCGTCTCTTCGGTCGTGTCGACGCCAATGGCGCGCCGCAGCCGGAACGGAAACGTCACGCCGTCCTGAGCGCGGTAGTCGGCGAAATACAGCCGGTGCTCAACGGGCGCCTTCTGCGTGCGGTCGCGCAGTTCGCCGACGGCCTTGGCGTAGGCGTCCTTGTCAGCCTGACTCGCGCCGTCAGCAGGCGGCGGCGGGCCCATCACCATCACGACACCAGGTGCGACGGTGTCGGGCGCCGGCGCACCGGGCACGGTGACGATGACGCTCGTGGGCGGGAGATGCCAGCTCACCATGATGGGCTGGTGCGTCGTACGGTCGATGAACAGACGCGCGGCGAATCCACCCGCGCCCGTGACGTCGAGCACGTCGGCCGTGCCTTGCGGCGCACGCGCTTCGGCGGCGTAGGCGAACGTGAGCGGATAGGTGTCGAACGAGCCGGGCAGGAAGCCGAGCGCGAAGCGGACGAAGTCCTGCTTCGCGGCCAGGACGCGCGCCTGCTGCGGATCGGGCGCCGCTGCGCCGCGGGCTGCACCTGCCGGTGGCGCGCCACGCCCGGCCGCAGGCGCCGGTCCTCGTCCGCGCTCCGGACGCGCGATCAACGTCTCTCCATTGAACCCGGTCGTCGTCGGATCGGTGGCCTCGGCGGGGAACTCGTCCGTGCGGACGTACTTGTCCGGCAGCTCGATCGTCATCTCGAACTCGATCGGCTGCAGGTTGTTGCCGCGGACGCGGCGCGTGCGACCGGTCGCGACGATCGTCTTCACGGCCGCGAGCGCATCGCCGCCGAGCGCCTGCCGCGCGTCAGCGAGAATCGCCGCGGCGCGTTCGACGGCGGCCTGCGAAGGCGGTGCGGCCGATTCCCGAGCCGAAGGCGCAGACGATGGCGATGCCGGCGCCTGCGCGATCTGCGCACCAAGCGCGACCGGCAGCACGACCGCGGCCGCCGCAACGACACACCCAGCCAACCAACCCACGCGTTGCATGGGGTCTCTCCTGTTTGTCGTCCTTAGACGATCTGAGACACCGTTTGGGTGGGAATGTTCTGAGAAACTTTGAACTTCGAACTTGGAACTTGGAACTTCGAACTTCGAACTTCCGCAGACTCGCCCGTACCCGCGAATTCGCCCCTTACTCGTCGCGGTGGACGGACTCCATCGAGAAGGCGGGCAGGCAGACGGCGATGTATTCGGCGCCGTCCGCGTCAGGGCTGCTGTAGCGCACCCACTCGCCGGGATGGGCGATGACAGCCTGGCCGGCGCGGACCTGCAGGGTGCCGTGTTCGTGCTCGACGTGCAGGACACCTCGAAGCACGACGGTCACTTCTTCGAACTCCGGACGCTGGCCCGGCTCGACCCATCCGGCAGGCGAGACCATTCGCGCGACGCTGACCGATTGATGACCTGAGTTGACGCGGCCCGCGTATTCCTCGATCCGCTTGGGCTTGTTGCCCGCGGCGGCGATGACGGTCGGCTGCGCAATGAGCGTCGGCATGGGATCTCCGCTAAAAGACTCTTCAAACTTCGAACTTCGAAAGCGGAACGGTGTCAGCGGCTACTCTACAAGAGAGGGCTACTCTACAAGAGGAAGGCGCGGGGGCATGCGGAACCGATGGCCATCATGAAAGCTATCGAGATCTCAACGTTCGGCGGACCTGACGTCCTGAAGCTCGTCGAGCGGCCGGACCCGACGCCCGGTCCGGGCGACGTGCTCATCGACGTCGCGGCCGCGGGCGTCAATCGGCCCGACCTCATGCAGCGGCAAGGGCACTATCCCCCGCCGCCGGGCGCGAGCGACATTCCCGGACTTGAAGTCGCGGGTCGCATCGCCGCCCTTGGGCCGGTCGATGCGAACGGCGCGCCGCCGCGGTCGGCGTCTGGCCGCGCGTGGCAAGTCGGCGACGCGGTGCTCGCGCTCGCGGCCGGCGGTGGCTATGCCGAACGGATTGCCGTGTCGGGCGTGCAGTGCCTGCGCGTGCCGCATGGTCTCGCGATGCACGAAGCCGCGGCGATTCCGGAGACCTTCTTCACGGTCTGGACGAACGTCTTCGATCGCGGACGCCTGACGGCCGGCGAGTGGCTGCTCGTCCACGGCGGCACGAGCGGCATCGGCACGACGGCGATCCAGCTCGCGTCGGCGCGCGGCGCGCACGTGCTCGCGACGTCGGGAACAGACGACAAGTGCCGCGCCGCCGAACGGCTCGGCGCCGTGCGCGGCATCAACTATCGGACCGAGGACTTCGTCGCGATCGCGCGCGAAGTCACCGGCGGCGCCGGAGTCGACGTCGTGCTCGACATGGTGGGAGGCGCTTACGCGCCGCGCAATCTCGAAGCGCTCGCCCGCGGCGGACGCCTCGTCCAGATCGCGACGATGGGCGGGGCCACGGCGACGATCTCGCTGCTGACGGTCCTCCGCAAGCATCTGACGATCACCGGCTCGACACTGCGTCCGCGCACGCCATCCGAGAAAGGCGCGATTGCCGCCGCGCTCGAACGCGACGTCTGGCCGCTCATCGAATCCGGCATCGTCCGCCCCGCCATCGACAGCCGCTTCGCCCTCGCCGACGCCGCCGCGGCCCACGCCCGCCTCGAGAGCGGACGCGCGATCGGCAAGGTTGTGCTCGACGTGCGGGAGATCTGACGCTGATCAACTTCGAACTTCGAAGTTCGAACTTCGAAGTTTTGCAATGCACTCTTAGAGGCCCGTCATCTTCTCGACGGCCTCGGGATAACGTGCGCCCTGGATCGTGATGCGCGAGGAGGCTTCTTCGATCTCGCGCAGATCGTCGGCTGACAGCTCGAGCGTTGCGGCGCCGAGGTTCTCGTCGAGGCGATGCGGTTTCGTCGTGCCCGGAATCGGCACGAACCAGGGCTTGCGCGACAGCACCCAGGCGAGTGCGACCTGCGCCGGTGTCGCGTGCTTGCGGCGGCCGACCTCGGCGAGCAGATCCACGAGCGCACGGTTCGCGCGGCGCGCGTCAGGCGTGAAGCGTGGCAGCGTGCTCCGGAAGTCCGTGCTGTCGAGGGTCGTGTGCTCGTCGATCGCGCCGGTCAGAAAACCTTTTCCGAGCGGGCTGTACGGCACGAAGCCAATCCCGAGCTCCTCGCACGTGGGGATGACGTCGCGTTCGTGCTTGCGCGTCCAGAGGGAGTACTCGCTCTGCACCGCGGTTACCGGCTGGACTGCATGCGCGCGCCGAATCGTCTGCGCGCCGGCTTCCGACAGGCCGAAGTGCGCGACCTTCCCCTGCTGGATCAAGTCCTTGACCGCGCCGGCCACGTCTTCGATCGGCACGTTGGGGTCGACGCGATGCTGGTAGAAGAGATCGATCCGATCGACGCGCAGCCGCTGAAGGCAGCCGTCGGCGGCCGCCTTGACGTGCTCGGGCCGGCTGTTGAGTCCGAGCCATTTCTGGCTGCCGCTGGGATCGAGCTCGAATCCGAACTTCGTCGCAATCTTCACGCGGCCGCGGAACGGCTCGAGCGCTTCGCCGACGAGCCGCTCGTTCGTGAAGGGACCATACACCTCGGCCGTGTCGAAGAAGGTGACGCCGCGCTCGACGGCATGGCGGATGAGCGCGATCATCTCCGGCACGTCTTTCGGCGGGCCGTAGCTGAAGCTCATCCCCATACAGCCCAGTCCAAGGGCCGACACTTCGAGCGAACCGTTTCCAAGCCGTCGCGTCTGCATGGCACGTCCTTCCATGGTGAATGACCCACGGTAGCGCGCCACGTCGGTCGCGACTAGACGGCAAATGCCGCAAGAGCTTTTGAATAAGATTCACGAATGGCGGCAGGGGATCTCGACGTGCTCTCGGCGTTCGTCGCCGTGGCCGAAGAACGCAGTTTCACGCGCGCCGCGAGACGGCTCGCCGTCTCGCCGTCCGCGCTCAGTCACGCCATCCGCCGGCTCGAAGAACGGCTCGGCGTTCGGCTGCTCGCGCGCACCACGCGCAGCGTGGCGCCAACCCGCGCGGGCAGCGAACTGCTCGCGCGCCTGCAGCCGGCGTTCCAGGACGTTCAGGACGCGCTGGATCGGCTGACCGGCTTTCGCGATCGCCCGGCCGGGCACGTGCGGCTCGCGGTCTCGCCCATGGCCGCGACACTCGTGCTGGGACCGCGGCTCGGACGGTTCGCCGAGGACTACCCGAACATCACGGTCGAGGTCTCGACGCGCGGCGATCGCGTCGATCTCGTGGCCGGCGGCTTCGACGCGGGCATCCAGCTCGGCGAGTACGTCGAGCGCGACATGGTGGCGGTGCGCGTCTCAGCCGATCAGCGTGCCGCGATCGTGGCCTCGCCTCGGTACTTCGAGACGCACCCGAGACCGCTCTCGCCGCGCGATCTGCCGCACCATCGATGCATCAATTTCCGGCGGGGCCAATCCGGCCTGTACCGCTGGGAGTTCGAGAAGAACGGCCACGCGCTGTCGGTCGCGGTCAGCGGCTCGGTCGTCGTCGACAGCGCGGACCTGCTGATCCGCGCGGCGCTCGACGGCGCAGGACTCGCCTTCGGCTTCGACGCGCACGTCGCGCCACTCGTGGCGAGCGGCGCGCTCGTGCGCGTCCTCGAGGATTGGTGTCCGCCGTTCGACGGCTACTTTCTGTATTACCCCAGCCGGCGCCAGCAGCCCGCTGCCCTGAGCGCCTTCATCGCGGCGATGCGGCTCGACGCCGGATCCACCACCACGCGGCGATCGCGTACGCCCAGTACGCGCCGATGACGGGCCAACGATAGGACGGAAAGAGGCTGCTCGGCGAGAGCTCGGCGCCGAGCTCGATCGTGAGCAGCACGGCCGACGCGATGAGCGACCAGGCCGCGAGCTCGGCGCCGGCGGGATGGCCGCGACGGACGAGCAGCACGTAGCCACCGGCGAACTGCCACGCCCCGACGAGCCCGCGCACGACGACCAGGCCGACGACTGTGATCGGATACGCAGCGAGCACGGGCAGCCGCGCCGCGATCCACGTGCCGGTCAGCAGGCTCTCGCCGATGAGCAGGATCGCGATGACGACGCGAAGGGCGGTCGTTCCAGCGCCAGGCACGGCGTCCTGGCTCACCGCAGCCGCCGCTCGAGCGCGATCTCGAACAGCGCGGGCCAGAGCTTGCCGGTGACGAACAGGCGATCGTGCGCCTCGTCGTACGCGATGCCGTTGAGCACGTCGACGCCGGCACGTTCGGCCGGCGGCAACAACCCGCTGAGATCGATCCATCCGACGACGCGACCCGTGGCGGGATCGATGCGGCAGATGCGATCGGTCTGCCACACGTTGGCGAAGATCTCGCCTTTCACCATCTCGAGCTCGTTCAGCTCGCTGACGGGCTCGCCGCGGTCGCGCACGGTGACGCGCTTCGTCTCACGGAACGTCGTCGGATCGAGGAACCGCAGGTCCGCGGTGCCGTCGCTCATGATGAGCCGCGTGCGATCGTGCGTCAGGCCCCAGCCTTCGCCCTCGTACGAAAACGTGCGCAGGGGCGCGAACGTGGCCAGGTCGTACACGAACGCGACGTTCGACTGCCAGGTGAGCTGGATGAGCCGTCCGCGCCAGTCGGTCAGCCCCTCGGCGAAGTATGCCGACGCGACGCGGCGCTCCTGCAGCACACGGCCGGTCGCGAGCTCGACCTTCCGGAGCGACGAGCGGCCCTGGAGCCCCGTGCTCTCGTAGAGGACGCCGTCGCGGTAGACGAGCCCTTGGGTGAACGCATTCGAGTCGTGGGGATGGCTGGCGACGACGCGATACCCGTAAGAGGCGGGAGCCGGGAGGGGGATGTGCTGCGCGCGGCCCTCGACGCTGGCCGCGATGGCGACGACGGCCGCGAGCACCCACAGGACCGCGCGCACGACCGATCTACTTCTTCCGCGACGTGCGCGACGACCGCGACGTCTTCGACGTCGACGAGCCCGCGCGCTTCGACGCGCCGCGGCTCGGCACCTTCGCGCCGGCCTTGCGTGCCTCGGACAGACCGATGGCAATCGCCTGCTTGCGGCTCGTGACCTTCTTGCCCGATCGCCCGCTCTTCAACGTGCCGCGCTTCTCCTCGTGCATGGCGCGTTCGACCTTCTGAGATGCCTTCTTGCCGTACTTGGCCATGGTGCCTCCTGCCGCGTGTTCCGAAGTCGCGCCGGGGAGACACGCCGCCGCTCGCTCCGCGGGATCCGCGAGCGCGTCTTCATTGTCGCATCACGCGTCATCGCGCGCCCGCGTGAATTGACCGCGATCACAGGCGGCCGGATAATCCGGATCAACCGCCGCGCGCCCGTCCGCGCGCCCGACGCCGCGAGGACACGTTCATGACCGTTCGTCCGCTCGCCCTTGCGCTGGGCCTTGCCGCCGCCAGCACCGCGTACGTGTTCGCGCGTCCGATCCAGACGCCCACGCCGGCCGCGGTCGTCGCCACCGACCCGGCGACCGCGCCCCTCGACGCGACGATCCCCGTCGATACCCGCATCACGACCGGCACGCTGCCGAACGGCCTGCGCTACTACATTCGCGTGAATCACAAGCCCGAACAGCGCGCCGAGCTGCGGCTCGTCGTCAACGCCGGCTCGGTGCTCGAAGACGATGACCAGCGGGGACTCGCACACGTCGTCGAGCACATGGCGTTCAACGGCACGGCGCACTTTCCGAAGCTCGACATCATCAACTTCATGCAGTCGATCGGCATGCGCTTCGGGCCGAGCGTGAACGCGTTCACGAGCTTCGACGAGACGGTCTACATGCTCCAGATCCCGACCGATCGCGCCGAGGTCATCGACCGGTCGCTTCTCATCCTCGAGGACTGGGCGCACGCGGTGACGTTCGATCCCGTGGAGATCGACAAGGAGCGCGGCGTCATCACCGAGGAATGGCGGCTCGGCCGCGGCGCGGGCGCGCGGCTGCAGGACAAGCAGTTCCCCGTCCTGCTCCAGGGCTCGCGCTACGCGAATCGGCTGCCCATCGGCCAGATGGACATCGTCCAGCACTTCCCACCCGAGCGGCTGGTGCAGTTCTACAAGGATTGGTACCGCCCGGACCTCATGGCCGTCGTTGCCGTCGGCGACTTCGACCCGGCGGCAATGGAACGGCAGATCCGCGCGCACTTCGGCGCGCTGACCAATCCACCGAACGAACGGCCGCGGCCGAAATACGACGTGCCCGATCACGCGGGGACGTCTTACGCCATCGCCAGCGATCCCGAGGCGCGGACGACGAGCGTGTCGGTCTATCACCTCGGGCCGGCCCGCGATCAATCGACGGTGGGCGCCTACCGCCGACAAATCGTCGAGGGCCTATATTCGGCGATGCTCAACGCGCGCCTCGGTGAGATCGCGCAGAAACCAAACGCGCCGTTCCTCGGCGCGAGCGTTGGACAAGGTTCGCTCGTGCGCACGGCGGACGCGACGACGTTGAGCGCCGTGGTTCCGGACGGCGGCGCCGTCGCCGGCCTGGACGCGATCTTCACCGAGTCCGAGCGCGTCGCACGGTTCGGCTTCACCCAGACCGAGCTCGATCGCATCAAGGCCGACGTCGCGCGCAGTCTCGAACGCGCCGTGGCGCAACGCGACGACGAGGACTCGGCCGATCTGGCGGCGGAGTACATCCGCAACTTCAGCACGGGCGAACCGATCCCGGGCATCGTGTACGAGAACGCGCTCTATCAGCGCTTCCTGCCGGGCATCACGCTCGCCGACGTCAACGCGCTCGCCAAGACCTGGGCGCCCGACGGCAACCGCGTCGTCCTCGTGAGCGCGCCCGAGAAGTCCGGCGTGACGATGCCCACCGAGGCGCAGTTGGCGGCGGTCATGACCGGCGTCGTGAACAAGACGCTGACCGCCTACACGGACACAGTGACGTCACAGCCGCTCCTGGCATCCGCGCCCACTCCGGGCTCGATCGTCTCGACGAAGACCGAGCCGGAGTACGGCGTCACGGAATGGACGCTGTCGAACGGCGCCAGGGTCATCCTCAAGCCGACGACGTTCAAGCAGGACGAAGTGCTGTTCCGCGCGTTCAGCCTCGGCGGGACGTCGCTTGCGAGCGACGCGGACTACATTCCAGCCAGCACAGCCGCGAGCGTCGTCGCCGCCGGCGGCGTCGGGACGTTCAGCGCGATCGATCTGCAGAAGGTGTTGACGGGCAAGGCCGCGTCCGCCTCGCCGTACATCGGGGACGTGGACGAGGGCCTGAGCGGTGGGGCGTCGCCGAAAGATCTGGAGACGATGTTCCAGCTCCTCTACCTGCGGTTCACGGCGCCGCGAGCGGATCCGGCCATCTTCGGCGTCCTGCAATCGCAGACGCGGGCGGCGCTCGCCAACCAGAGCGCGCAGCCGGACTTCGCGTTCAACGAGGCGCTCACCTCCGCGCTCTGGCGCGACCATCCGCGCATGCAGCCGATGACGCCCGAGCGGATCGATCAGATGGATCTGCAGAAGTCGATGACGTTCTACCGCGCGCGGTTCAGCGACGCCAGCCGGTTCACGTTCGTGTTCGTCGGCGCGTTCGATCCGGCCGCGCTCCGGCCGTTCGTCGAACGCTACGTGGCGTCGCTGCCGTCGACGCACGGCGACGAGACGTGGAAGGACGTCGGCGTGCATGCGGCCGACGGCGTCGTCATGCGCGAGGTGCGGAAGGGCATCGAGCCGAAGAGCCGCACGGCGATCGTGTTCCACGGGCCGTTCCAGTACGACCAGGCGCATCGCGTTGCGATCCGAGCCATGGCCATGGCGCTCGAGTCGCGACTGCGCGAGACGCTCCGCGAAGATCTCGGCGGCACGTACAACGTCAGCGTCTCGGCCGGCTACGGGAAGATTCCCATCGAACGCTACACGGTCTCGATCGCGTTCGGATCGAGCCCGGACCGCACGAACGCCCTCGTCACGCGCGTGTTCCAGGAGATCGAAGCCATGAAGACGAACGGACCGTCGGCCAGCGCTGTCACCGACGTCCGCGAGACGTTCCTGCGCGACTACGAGACGAGCGCGCGGGAGAACGGATTCTTCCTGCGGGAGATCGCGGCGCGGTACGAGTACGGCGAGGGGCTGCGGGACCTGTTCGGCCTCGCGGACTTCTACAAAAAGATCGACGCGACGATGATCCAGGACGCCGCGCGCCAGTATCTGGACACGAGCAACTTCGTCCAGGTGAAGCTGTTCCCGGCGTTGACGAGCGCACCCGCGGCGAGCGGCGCAAACTGAAGAGACGCGCCGAAGGCGCCCCCTCTGTTCGAAGTTCGAAGTTCGAAATTCGAAGTTGTCGAGCGCTCAGTCCATCTCATCCGCCAGCCGCGCGAGCGCGTCGTCGGTCAGGCGGAAGACCGTCCACTCGTGCATCGGACGAGCGCCGACCGATCGATACAGGCGAATGGCGGTCTCGTTCCAGCCGAGCACCGACCATTCCATGCGGCCGCACTCACGATCGACGGCCAGCCGCGCCAGATGCACCAGGAGCCGCCGGCCGATGCCGCGCCGGCGATATTCGGGGCGCACGAAGAGATCTTCGAGGTACACGCCGGCCTTGCCGAGGAACGTCGAGTAGTTGTGGAACCAGACGGCGAAGCCCGCCGCCGTGTCGCCGAGGTACGCGATCACGACGTGCGCGCGGGCGCCGTCGCCGAAGAGCGACCGGCGCAGATCGTCCTCGGTCGCGATGACGGCATCGCTCAGCTTTTCGTAGTCGGCGAGCGCGCGAATGAGCGACAGCACGACGGGCACGTCGCGCTCGGTCGCCGGTTCGATGCGGATCGCGTCGCCGGCCATGACGTCAATAGACGTGCATCTGCGCGCAGCTCGCCTGCGGCACCGGGGCGATGCCCGCGGACGCGACCGGATAGATGACCGACGCCATGCGCGCGTACCCGGCATCGTTCGGATGGAAGCCGTCCGACGAGAACAGGCTGGGCTGATAGAACGCCGCGTCGCACATCACGTCGATGACGAGCGCGCCGGTCGACGTGAGCGCGTTCAACTGCGCCGACAGGCCGACCGCAATTTCCTGGAGCGCCGCCTTGTCGCTCCGCGAGTAGCCGGCCGCGTACGGCAGCGCGGCCAGGTTCGGCAGGTTCAACACGACGATGCGCGCCTGCGGCGCGCGACTCTGGACGGTTGCGACGAGCGCCTTGGCGTCGCGGCCGAAGTCGGCGATGAGCTTCGTCACGTACGTCTGTGGATCGCTGCCGCCCAGGCCCGCCTCGAGCGCGCGGCCGATGATGTTCGCGTCGTTGCCGCCGGCGAAGACCGTGACGAGCGTCGAGTCCTTTGCGACGAGCGGCGCCTGGTTGTCGACGAAGTTCGACGGAATGCTGCCTTCGATCCCGGGGAACCCGGACGACCCGGAATCAAGGGAGTTGCCGAGGTCCTGGATCTCCTTGTTCAGGACCGTGCCCGGCACACCGAGGTTCAGGAGCGTCACCTGTTTGCCGGCGCCCTGGAAACTGCGGACGAGATCGGGCACGTAGCCCATGCCGTTGGAACACGGCGTGAACGGCACGCACGGCGCGCTGCTGCCGACGCCGGCCGCGTCGCTCGCGCCGATGGCGGTGTAGCTGACCGAACTGCCCTGCAGCGGACCAGCCGGTTCGGTCGGCGACGAGTTCAACTGGTCGCAGGCCGACAGGGTGAGGACGGCGAAAACGGAAAAAACGAGCAACTTCATAAGAGTGAAAACGCGCAGGCCGCGTCTTCGGATCTTATCGGCTCGTCAGCGAAAATCTATCGTCGTTTGCCGCGTCCGAACAGCGCGTCGAGGCTCAACGGGCCGGGGCCCGCGGCGAAGACGTACAGCCAGATGAAGCAGTAGAGCACGGCCGGTTCGCCGCCGTTGACGATGGGCAGGAACGCGCGCGGAAAGTGCGCCTGGAAAAAGGCGAACGCCATTTCGCCAGCCAGGATGAACGCGACCGGCCGGCTGAACAGGCCCACGAGCAGCAGCAGTCCACCGAACGTCTCGAGGATGCCGGCCACACCGAATTGCGACATCAGCGGGATCGTCATCCCGCCACCCATCGGCGGCATGCCGAAAAGCTTCTGCGTGCCGTGCGTCATGAACGACGCCGCCGCGACGATCCGCAGCAGGCTGAGGAAGTACGACGACCAGTGACGAGACATGACCGGATTATATCGGGCGTTCACCAGCACTGCCCCACCAGAATGCGCCGCGCCGCGCCGCGCCGCGCCACGCCACGTCTCAGCGCCGCCGCGGTTCGACGTATCATCGGCGCGTCGATGCCTGTCGATCGCCGGACGTTTCTCGTGGCCGCCGCGTCGGCGGCCGGTGTCGCGCTCGTGGGGCGCGGTCGCGCGTTCGCGAGTCAGACGGCGCCGCGTTCCGCTGCGGGGTGGGGCGCGATCGACGCGATTCTCGAGAATATCCGCCCGCCCATCTTCCCGGATCGGCGCTTCGACATCACCGAGTACGGCGCCGTCGCTGATGGACGCGCGGACGCGACGACGGCGATTGCGCGTGCCATCCAGGCCTGTTCGTCGGCCGGCGGTGGACACGTCGTCGTGCCGACGGGCACGTTCCTGACGGGCGCGATCCACCTCGCGAGCCGCGTCGATCTCCATCTCGAGGACGGCGCGACGCTGAAGTTCGTGCAGGATCCGCGCGCGTACCTGCCGGCCGTCTTCACGCGGTTCGAGGGCGTGGAGCTGATGAACTACTCGCCGTTCATCTACGCAATCGACGCCGAGAACGTCGCCGTCACCGGGCACGGCACGCTCGATGGGCAGGCGGACGCGGAGCACTGGTGGCCATGGAAGAACGCGGGACGCGCGCCCGGCGCACCAGCCGGCGCCGACGACCGGGCGCGGCTGCAGCAGATGTCCGTCCGCGGCGTGCCCGTTGCCGAACGCGTCTTCGGTGAGGGCCATTACCTGCGACCGAACTTCATCCAGCCGTACCGCTGCCGCAACGTCCTCATCGAAGACGTCACGATCGTCAACTCGCCGATGTGGGAAATCCACCCGGTGCTCTCGACGAACGTCATCGTGCGCGGCGTGACCATCTCGAGTCATGGCCCGAACAACGACGGCTGCGATCCGGAGTCGTGCCGCGGCGTCCTCATCGACCGCTGCACGTTCGACACGGGCGACGACTGCATCGCGATCAAGTCGGGCCGCAACGACGACGGCCGGCGGCTGCACACGCCGGTGGAGGACATCGTCATCCGCGACTGCGTGATGAAGGACGGACACGGCGGCGTGACGATCGGCAGCGAGATCTCGGGCGGCGCGCGGAACATCTACGCCGAACGCTGTCGCATGGACAGCCCGCGGCTCGACCGCGTGCTGCGCCTCAAGACGAACTCGGTGCGCGGCGGAACGATCGAGCACGTCTACCTGCGCGACATCACCGTCGGCCAGGTCGCCGAGGCCGTCGTCGCGGCGGACTTCTTCTATGAAGAGGGCGACGCAGGACCCTACACGCCCGTCGTCCGCGACATCGAAGTCCGCGACGTCACGAGCCGCAAGAGCCGCTACGCGTTGCTGCTGCGCGGCTACGACCGATCGCCCATCACCGACGTGCGGATCATCGACTGCACGTTCGACGGCGTTGCGGAGCCGGACGTCCTGCAGGGCGTGCGGGATCTGACGTTCACCAACGTGCGGGTGAATGGGGTGCCGCGGACGGGGCGGGGATAGAGGGGCCTGTCAGCTCTCTTCGTTGCGTCGAGGTCTGGGCGGCAGGGCCAGTCATCTTTTTTGCAGTGCGTTGGGGCCCCACCCCCAACGCTACGGCGCTTCGCCGCCCTCGCTCCGCTCGGGGGCTCGCGGTGTCATCTTCTTTAATTCTGCCCTTTGCCTTTGTCGCCTGCCTCAATCCAGCAGGCGCTCCAGGATCCCTATCAGTGTCCGTCGTTCGGCGGCCGAGAGGCGTTGAAGCGGATCGGGCGGGTTGGTGAGGCGGCGTTGGAGCATGGCGCGCAGGCGGGTGCCGTCGGGGGTGAGGGCGAGGACGCGGACGCGGCGATCCTCGGGTGACGGGCGGCGTTCGACCAGGCCGCGCGACTCGAGGCGGTCGACGAGGCCCGTGACGTTCGATGCGTCGCAGGCCAGCGCCTCGGCCAGCCGCCGCATCGGCACCGGATGCCCCGGCTCCATCACGTGCAGCACGTGACACTGCGCCGGCGACAGATCCAGGTCCGCCGCGAGCGCCGGCAACTCGCCGCGCTGGGCGAACGACAGCCGCACCAGCAGCTCCCTGGCCCGACAGGCGTCCTTGTCGCGCACCGTCACGGGCCGAGTATACTTGAAACTCTTGATAGTTGACAATATCAAGTATATGCCGTACGCTCGCTGCATATGACCAGACTCCGAATCGTTCCCGTGGATGACGCCGTGGTCTTCCCGGGCATGTCGGTCACCCTCCCGGTCGACGTGCACGACGAGGCCCGCGTCCTGCTCGTGCCCTCCCACGACGGCACCTACGCAAAAGTCGGCGTTGTCGCCGAAGTGACCGGCCGCGTCCGGATGACCGGCCAGGGCACCGGCGTGTCGCTCGCTGCCCTTCATCGCGCCGTACCAGGTGCCGCCCAGGCGGACGCCGAAAACGTCCTGCGCGCCGAAGTCGACGAGCGGCCCGACGACAATCCCGCACCGGCCGTCGTCCGCGAGCTTGAGCGCGAATACCGCGCCGTCGTCGAAGAGATCCTGCGCATGCGCGGGGATGACGGGCGCATCAGCGCGTTCGTGCGTTCGATCACCCAGCCCGGCGCGCTGGCCGACACGGCCGGCTACTCGCCCGATCTCGACGTGCCGCAGAAGATCCGCCTGCTCGAGACGCTCGACGTCGTCGATCGGCTGAAGCTCGCGACCCAGTTCCAGCAGGAGCGGCTCACCGAGCTCGTCGTCCGCAAGCGCATTCGCGACGACGTCGAGGGCGGCGCGCAGAAGCAGCAGCGCGAGTACTTCCTGCGCCGGCAGATGGACGCCATCCGCAAGGAGCTCGGCGAGAACGACGAGGGCGTGCCCAACGAGTATCGCGAGAAGATCGCGGCCGCCGGCATGCCGGACGCCGTCCGGCAGCAGGCCGAGCGCGAGCTCGCGCGCTTCGAGCGGATGGGCGAGTCGAACGCGGAGGCGTCGACGATTCGCACGTATCTCGACTGGCTGCTCGCCGTGCCCTGGTCGAAGCGCTCCGACGAGCGTCTCGATCCCGTCCACGCGCGTGAAGTGCTCGACGCCGATCACGAAGGCCTGGACGACGTGAAGCGGCGCATCACCGAGTACCTGGCGGTACGCAAGCTGCGCAGCGAGCGCGGCATGGCGGACACGCGGCGGTCGGGCGTGATCCTCACGCTCATCGGACCGCCCGGCACGGGCAAGACGTCGATCGGCGAGTCGATCGCGCGGGCGACCGGACGCGAGTTCGTCCGGATGTCGCTCGGCGGCGTGCGTGATGAGGCTGAAATCCGCGGCCACCGGCGGACGTACGTCGGCGCGCTGCCCGGACGTCTCGTGCGCGCGCTGCGTGATGCCGGGACGATGAACCCGGTCATCCTGCTCGACGAGGTCGACAAGATCGGCGCCGACTGGCGCGGCGATCCGTCGGCCGCGCTGCTCGAGGTGCTGGACCCGGCGCAGAACCACTCGTTCCGCGACCACTACCTCGATGTCGAGCTCGATCTGTCGAACGTGCTCTTCATCGCGACGGCCAACGTGGCCGACACGATCCCCGGTCCGCTGTTCGACCGGATGGAGGTGATCCGCTTCGACGGCTACACGACGGACGAGAAGGTCGCCATTGCGCGCGGACACCTGTGGCCGCGACAGCTCGATCGCAACGGCCTCCGCCCGGACGAAGTCCAGATCGACGACCGCCTCGTGCGGACGATCGTCACCGACTACACGCGCGAGGCTGGCGTGCGCCAGCTCGAGCGCGAGATCGGATCGCTCGTTCGCCGCGCGGCGACGACCGTCGCGTCAGGCACGGCGACGCCGCCGGTCGTGATCGACGAGGCCGCCGTGCGCGACGCGCTCGGACGTCCGAAGTTCGTCCACGAAGCGGCCGAACGCACGGCCGTGCCCGGTGTCGCCACGGGTCTCGCGGTCACCGGCGCAGGCGGCGACGTGCTGTTCGTCGAAGCTGCCACGGTCCCCGGCCGAGGCGGACTCGTGCTGACCGGCCAGCTTGGCGACGTGATGAAGGAGTCGGCGCGCATCGCGTTCACGTACGTGAAGAGCCATGCCACCGAGCTCGGCATCGACGAGCGGGCGTTCGCTGGACGCGACCTGCACGTACACGTCCCGGCGGGCGCGATCCCGAAGGACGGTCCGAGCGCGGGCATCACGATGGCAACGGCCATCGCGTCGCTCTTCTCGCGGCGTCCGGTGAAGGGCACGATCGGGATGACGGGCGAAGTGACGCTGCAGGGACGCGTGCTGCCCATCGGCGGGCTGAAGCAGAAAGTGCTCGCCGCCGATGCCGCCGGACTCACGGAGGTCATCGTCCCCGAACGCAACGCGCCGGATCTGGACGACGTGCCGGCCGACGTCCGGTCGCGGCTGACGTTCCACGTCGTCAGCACGCTCGCCGACGTGCTCGCGGTCTCGCTCGAACCCCTCCCCCTCGCACAGGCGGCCTGACCGGCCGTCTGCGCGAGGCGCGCGAGGATCAATTCAGTCGGTCCGCATCCGGCGCGCGGTCCATCGTCCCATCGCGGTCGGCACCTGCCAGGCGGAGTCCAGGTGCCAGTAGTCGCGGACGTAGCGGACGAAGCCGAGTGGACCGCGCCAGTCTTCGGTCCGGCCGCGCCGGCGCACGTAATCCGCCAATACCCCCGCTACGAATCCCGTCCGGCCGGCCGTCTCGCGCGATCGCAGTTCGAAGCGCTCGCCGAGCGTCGGCCGATCGCGGGCGAGCTCCTCCAGGACCGCGGACGGCACGGGCAGCTGAAAGCGCGCCTTCGCGTATGCCAGCGTCGTCCGAACGATCAATGACAAACGACGCTGACGCGCGAGCGTGACGACGCGCGTCCAGTCGAACGAGGGGGCGTTACGGACGAGCATGGCCGCGTCGACGATCCATCGAATGGGCGCGACCTCGTTCGGCCGCGCGCCGTGCGCGAGTGCGTGCAGCAGGTGATCCTCGCGCGCGAGCGTGAGCGTCGGCGTGCCGTTGATCGTCATCGGCACCGCGGTGCGCCAGAGCCCGTCGTCGACGCCTGGCTGCCAGCACTCGTGCATGACGCGCGTGTGCAGATCCACGTGCCAGCCGTCGGCGTGGACGAAGCCGGCCGACGCGATCCATCGCGGCGGCCATTCGCTGCGCGGATCGGAAAGGCGCAAGCCTGCCGCGCGCACGACGTCGAGCGCGGCAGATGCCGTGTCTTCCGGAATCAGGATGTCGCCGTCGGTCATCGGTCGCGTGGCCGCGGTCGGATAGTGCAGGAGCGCGAGCGGAATGCCCTTGAGCATCAGCGTCGGGATGCCGGCGCGTTCGAACGCCGTGAGGAGATCGGAGACGAACCCGAGCAGGAGCTGATTGCGATACCAGTGCTGACGCCGCACGCCGCGCAGCCGGCCCATGAGCGGCGAGTCGCTGAAGCCGGCGGCGGCGAGGTTGTGACAGACGAGCGGCAGCAGGCGCAATGACGCGGCGTCGATGTCGTCGAAATCGACGCGGGCGCTCCAGTCCTCGAACGCGGCGCGAGCCTCGGCGCCCGACAGCAGCGCCGCGTCGATGAGCCGCTCGTGCGCCGGCGTCGGCCAGAACGTGTACGCGATCGGATGAGCGGACACCGGCCTGCGGCGATCTCCGGTCACGTGCGTGGCGCCCGACCCGCTTCGGATGTGCGGCGACGATCGAGGGCGCCCTTGATGATGCGCAGGTAGTCCTGCCGCGCCGCTCCGGCCGTCCATCCTCCGTTGGCTGCATGCACCCGCCGGTACAGCACGATCTCCTGCAGCACGCCGCCGGTCAGTCCGACGTCGACCGCGCGCAGATACCAGTCGATGAACTCGCCCACGCGCCACGCGGTCGGAAACGGCCCCGCGCGCTCGAACGCGTCGCGCGTCATGAGCATGGTCCCGGCGCATCGTGCCGCGACCGCGTGCCGGAGCCCGGCGCCCCTGACCGCCCTCTCCGCCTTCAGATCGTCGTCGTCGCGGACTTCAGTCGCGAGTCCGAACACCATGTCGCACGGGTGTTCGTCGCGGTACGCCATCTGACGCGCCAGCTTGCCATCCGCCCACTGGTCGTCGGCGTCGAGAAACGCGAGCCACGAACCCGTGGCGGCTGCCACGCCGCGATTGCGCGCGGCGGCCGCGCCTGCGTTCTCCTGGCGCAGATACGTCACGTCCGCCAAGGCCGCCACGACCGATGGTGTCTCATCAGTCGATCCGTCGTCGACGACGATGATCTCGGTGTCCGGCCACTGCTGCGCGCGAACGCTGGCCACGGCGTCGGGCAGGTATCGTGACGTGTTGTAAGTCGGAATGACGACGCTGACGCGCGTAGCACGCATGGCCGGGGGCGCCGAGATTGTACGCCACTTGCCCTATACTGGCGCCGACCATCGTGGAGTTTCGCGTCATGGATCGCTCCGTTCGCTTTCGCCCGGCTACCGCGCGCGTCATTCACGAGATGTTCGACGACGAGGTCGTCATCGTCGACCTCGATACCGGACGGTACTTCTGCGTGCAGGATGCCGGCGCCGACGTCTGGCGGCTGATGCTCGCCGGGCAAAGCGTGGCTGAAATGGCCACGAGCCTCGCCGGCCGGTATGACGCGTCCGAAGACGCGCTCGCCGATGCCGCCGCTCGGCTGTGCGACGAACTGGTGCGAGAGCGCCTCGTCACGGCCACCACCGACCTGCCGGCGGTGCACGACGCCGGATCGCTCGGCGCAACGGAACCGCGCCGGCCCTTCACGCCACCGGCGCTTCAGGTCTATACGGACATGCAGGATCTACTGCTCCTCGATCCCATCCACGAGGTCGACGCCGCGGGATGGCCCATCGCCAAGCCTGACGACCCGGCCTGACGCGGCACGCGGATCGGCCGAGCCGGATCGTGTCGAACGTCACCGCCCCTCTGCGCACGGGCCTCCGCGCGTACTTCGCCGACGCGATGGACGCGTTCTTCCGCGCGGCCGCGCACGCGCCGGTCGTCACGCGCGATCTCGCCGTTGCCGGCACCGCAGTGCGGCTGCACGTCGCCGGAGACGCGATGCTGCCGGCCGTCGCGCGCGCGCTTTCCCATCTCGAAACGGCGACACCGCTCGACGGTCCGCGACTCGACCTGTACGCGTGGGACAGCACGTCGACGGGCGTCGCGATGCCTCGCCCGACGTGGCCGGTCGACGCCTATCGTGAACGCGGCGAAATACACACGGTCGACGATGCCGGGGTTCGAGCAGCGTTGACGGCCGACGGACCGATCCTCGACCTGTGGGATCGCGAGGCCAATCGCGCCATGACCTGGGTGCGCGATCACGCGTCGCTTCGCTGGTACGACCGCAGCGCGCCGTGTCGGCGCATCTTCAACTGGTGGCTGTCCGACCGCGGGTGCCAGATGGTGCACGGTGCGGCCGTCGGCATCGACGGAGGAGCCGTCCTGCTGGCGGGCCGCGGCGGCAGCGGCAAGTCGAATGCGGCGCTGGGATCGCTCGGCGCGGGACTCGACTATCTCGGCGACGACTACTGCGTCATCGCCCCGGACGTCGAGCCGATCGTCTACAGCCTCTACAGCACCGGCAAGGTCGACGCGCGCGATCTGCCGCGCCTGCCGTTCCTCGACGGGCTCGCGATGAACGCCGGCCGATTCGACACCGAAAAGGCCGTGTTCTTCTTCGATGACCGGTTCCGATCGCAGGTCCGCACGAAGGCCGCACTCCGCGCGGTCGTTCTTCCAGCGATCGATCTGCACGCGCCCACGCGCCTTCGGCGCGCCTCCCCTGCCGCGGCGCTGCGCGCGTTGTCGATGACAACGATTGGCCAGCTCCCGCACGCGGGCGGCGAAGCGCTCGCGCGACTGGCGGCCGTCGCGCGGCAGCGGCCGGCGTTCCATCTGCACGTGGGGCACGACGCCGCGGACCGCGTGCCGATTCTGCTGCGCCGCCTGGCCGCGGGCGACGTGGACGCCGACGTCGATGACTGACGTTGGCGGTCGATCGTCCTTCGCACGCCGTCACGCGGCGGATCGAGGGCGAGCGTGACGACGGCACGCGTGCTTCACGTCGTCCAGCAGCTTTCACGCGGAGGCGCGGCGCGGGCATTCGTCGCGGCCGCCGCCTGCCAGCAGCGTGCTGGCATGTCCACGCACCACGTCCTCTCGCTTCTGCCGGACATCGAAACCGGCGCGCGGCGTCTCGCCGCTGACGCGGACCTTCCGGTCGTCGCCGGCGCAGACGACGCGAGCGCGGGCGCGTTGATCGCGGCGGCCGACATCGTGCACGTGCACTACTGGAACACGCCGGAGCTCGTCGCGTTCCTCCAGCGGCTGACGTCGCCCGCGCGCGTCGTGCTCACGTGCCACGTGCCTGGTGACACGCCGCCGCACGTCCTGCACCCCGAGATGATCGTGTGGGCCGACGTCACGATCGCCGACGGTCCGTACGGCTATGCGCTGCCAGTCTTCCGCGATCTCGACGAACGCACGCGCGCCGAACACACGGGACTCGTGATCGACACGCCGGACTTCTCGCGGCTCGCGCAGGTGACGCCGCGTCCGCACGCGGGCTTCACCGTCGGCTACATCGGGACGGTCGATCCCGTGAAGATGCACCCGGCCTACGTCGCCATGAGCGCGGCAGTGGACGTGCCGGACGTGCGATTCATCGTCTGCGGCAACGGCAGCGGCTTCGCCGCGCTGCAAAAGGATGCGGCGGCGCGCGGCGTCCTCGACCGCTTCGAGTTCCGCGGCTACGTCGAGGACATCGCGTCCGTTCTCGCCGAGCTGGACGTCTTCGGCTACCCCGTCACGCACTCAGCCATCGAGCTCGTGCTGCAGGAGGCGATGTTCGCCGGCGTGCCGCCGGTCGTGCTCGCGACCGACGGCGCCGCGCGCACGGTCGATCACGGGCGGACGGGACTCGTCGTCGACAACGCCGACGCCTACGCACGCGCGATCGAACGGCTCTATCGCGATCCCGTTGAACGCCGACGCCTCGGCGCGAACGCGGCGGCGCATGCGCGGCAGGCGTTCGGCGCGGAGCGCGCGGCCGAGGCACTCGCCGAGATCTACGAACGCGTGATGCGCCGGCCCAAACGCGCGCGCGTGTGGCCGTTTCCCAATCGCGCGACGGCTCGCTCCGGCGACGCTGTGCGATCGGTGGCCGCGTGGACGTTCGCCGACATGATGGGCGCGACGGCGGCCCGGCCGTTTCTGACGAGCCTGACCTCCGCCGACGTGCCTTCCCTGCTCGACGCCGAAGCCGCGATCGCTGCCGCGCCGCCCGTCATCGCCGACGGCGCGTCGGGCGGCGTCATCCATTACCGGCGCTGCTATCCGTCCGATCCGCACCTGCGGCTCTGGACCGGACTCGTGCTCGGCGCGCAAGGCCGGCCCGCGCTCGCCATTGCCGAGCTCGAAGCCGCGCGCCGGCTCGGCCTCGATCATTGGCGCGTGTCGTGGTACATCGCGCAGCTCGCCCGCGCGACCGGTGCCGTGCCGCTCGCACGACAAGCGCTCGATCGCGCTCTCGCGGCCGCGCCGGAGTTCCAGCCCGCTGTCGACGCGCGCGCCGAGCTCGCGGAGCCCGCGTGATGCTCGGGATCGACGCCTGGGTTCGGCCACGCGATGGACTGACGTCGGTCTTCGATCGGCTCTCACAAGGTTCGGCCGCCATCGCGTACCTCGGACTCAGCGTCACCGCTCAGCGCGACGGCTTCCGTCCTCGCCTGCACGTAGCCATCGAGCACATGACGGGACGTGCGCATCGCGCCATCAACGCGGGCGTGGGCGGCGTCGGCTCGGTCTCGATGGCGTTCCTTATGGACCAGCTCGTCGTCGCGCACCGCCCCGCGTTGTGCTTCATCGAATGCACGACCGGCGACATCGACGGCCGCACGCCCGTCGACGATGCGCCGCGCGCGATCGAAGGCATCCTGCGCAAGCTCGCCGCGATCGACTGCGCCGCCTGCATCCTGCATCTCTATCAACGCGAGCAGTCACGTCAGACGTCGCATCCCATCCTGGCGGGCTACGAACGCATTGCCGATCACTACGGCGTGCCGTCGATCGACGCCGGACATCGGATTGAGGACGACATTACTGAAGGACGCGCCGATGCGGACGTGCTCTTCCGCGACGTTGTCCACACGACGCCGGACGGCGCGGACGTCGTCGCGCATCTCATCGTCGACGCCCTTGCGTTCATTCGGACGCAGGCGGGACCCGCGGAGGGACGGCTCGGCGAACGGACGCGCTGCACGGACGGTGCCTTCGATCGAGGCTTCGTCGTCGACGCTCGGCCCGAGGACTGCAACTCGACGCCCGCGACAGGCCGATTCCGGTTGACGTGTCCGTTCGTCGACGTCGACGCGTCGAACGCGATCCACTTTCGGCGCGAAGACCTGGCCCTGGCGGGCTTCGCGTTCATCGCCGGCCCGACGACTGGCGTCGTGCGGGTGTCGACGGCGTCGAGTGACACCGACTATCAGACGTGGGATCGCTGGTGCGTCTATGATCGGCTGTCGACGGTCGTTTTCCCGGCCGCCATTCCCGCCGGGATGCCGGTCACGATCCGGCCGATCGCGCCGTCGCGCCTGCAGCTCGTGTCGTTCTTCTGCATTCCCCGATGATGACTTCGCCTCTTCGCGTCACCGTCGTCATGGCCGTCAAGAACGCGGCCGCGTATCTCGCCGAAGCCCTGGACAGCATTACCGCGCAGACGCGCGCGCCCGACGAAATCATCCTGGTCGACGGCGGATCCACCGACGACACGCGCGAGATCGCCGCTCGCTACGCGAGCGTGCGCGTGATTCAGGAGTCTGGGCGCGGTTACGCCAGCGCATGGAACGACGGCATTCGCGCGTCGACGGGCGACGCCATCGCGCTCCTCGACAGCGACGATCGCTGGGTGCCGGACAAGCTGCAGTGGCAGGCCGACGCGCTCGCCGCCGATCCGGACGCGGACTGCGTCATCGGTCACATCACGTTCTTCGCGGAGCCCGGGCGTCCGCTGCCGCCGAGCTTCCGGCCCGACCTGCTCGGCCGGTCCCACGTGGGTTACGTGCCCGGTGCGCTTCTCGCCCGTCGGCGGGTGTTCGACACGATCGGGCTGTTCGAAGCTGATTGGGAAGTGGCGAACGACGTCGACTGGTTCGCGCGGCTCAAGGACCACGGCGCGCGCGTCGTCGTCCTGCCGCAGGTGCTGCTCGAAAAACGCGTCCACGACCGCAACCTGTCGTATCTCTCGGCGCGGACGTCGATCATCAACACCGAGATCATCCGCGCGCTGCGGCGATCGATCCATCGACAGCGAGGGTGAAGAGCCGCGCCGAAGGCGCCTCCTTCATTCGAAGTTCATAGTTCGCAGTTCGAAGTCGCGCCGCGTCAGTCCCCGCGCGCCTTCGATCGCGCGCGGCGCGCATGGCGATGCTGGTCGGCGGCGCGGGCGAGCGCGTCGAGGGCCATCTGCACTTCATCGACCCACTCGGCCCGCGCGAGGATCGTGGTCACGTCCAGGTCGCGGCCGCTCAGCGGCACCGTACGCGAGGCGTCGTCAACGACGGCGGCGGCCATCGTGCGGAGCGTCTCGGTGAGCGAGGCGTGCGCGTGGGTCGATCGCGGCGACGCGTTCAGCACGCCGACCGGCTTCTCCACGATCTCGATCCCGCTCACGAGCCAATCGAGCGCGTTCTTCAGCGAGCCGGGCACGCCGTGCGCGTACTCGGGGCTGCAGATGAGCAACGCGTCGGCGCGATCGATGCTGGCACGCAGCCGCCGCACGGCGGGAGCGGCCTTCGGTCCGTCGATGTCCGGGTTGAAGTGCGGCAGCGCGTCGAGGCCGGAAAACAGGTCGACGCGCATCGTCGCGGGCGCGAGTTCCGCGGCCGCGCGCAAGAGCACGGTGTTCGACGACTGCGCGCGGAGACTGCCCGAGATGGCGAGAATGCGAAGCGGTGTCACGATCGCTGTGCATCATGGCGCATGACACGGTGCGTCGCCAACCCTTGGAGCCCACCGACGCGGGTTTGTCGATCGCCCCATCGTCGATACAATCGGCGGCATCGTGCGCACCCGCATTCGCTGGCTTCTCATCGGCTGGATGTTCGCGATCAGCGCGATCGCCTATCTCGACCGCGTCAACATCTCGATTGCCGGCAAGACGATGGCCGGCGAGTACGGGTTCAGCGACATCGAGCTCGGCTGGGTCTTCAGCGCGTTCGTGCTCGGCTACGCGCTCTTCCAGCCGGTCGGCGGACGCCTCGCGGATCGCTTCGGCCCACGGCGGATCGTCGCGCTCGGCACGATCTGGTGGAGCGTCTTCACCTCGCTCACCGCGCTTGTGCCCACGGGCTTGCCGGCGCTCCTCGCGACCGTCATCGGTGTCCGCTTCCTCCTTGGCGTGGGCGAAGCCGTCGTCTATCCGGCGAGCAACCGTCTGGTCGCGTCGTGGATCCCATCGAAGGAACGCGGGCTCGCCAACGGGATCATCTTCGCCGGCGTCGGTGCGGGCGCGGGGATTGCGCCGCCGCTCATCGCGTACGTCATGTCGCAGTACGGGTGGCGCTGGTCGTTCTGGACGAGCGCGCTTCTCGGACTCGCGGCGGGCATCGTCTGGTACGTCATCGTCCGCGACACGCCGGCCGAGCATCCGCGCGCGAACGCGGCCGAGCGGGAGTACATCGCCGCCGGCCTGCCGGAGCGATCGGCGGCCGATCCGCACGCGCACCGCACGCTGCCGTGGCGCGCGATTCTCCGCGACCGCAACGTCGTCGCGATGACGATCAGCTATTTCACCTACGGTTACGCGGCGTACATCTTCTTCACGTGGTTCTTCATCTACCTGAACGACGTGCGCGGGCTGAACCTCAAGAGCAGCTCGTACTACGGCATGCTGCCGTTCATCGCGATGGCCATTGCGTCGCCGGTCGGCGGCATCGTGAGCGATCGACTCGTGAAGGCGCACGGACAGCGCATCGGCCGGACGTGGATTGCCGCGGCCAGCATGCTCGCCGCGGCCGCGTTCATCGCGCTCGGCGTCGAGGTGCGCGATGCGCGCTTCGCCAGTCTGATCCTGGCGGGCGGCGCGGGCGCGCTCTATCTGTCGCAGAGCGCGTTCTGGACGGTGACGTCCGACATCGGCGGCACGTCAGCGGGATCCGTATCCGGCGTGATGAACATGGGCAACCAGATTGGCGGGACGATCACGGCGTCGCTCAGTCCGCTCATCGCCGAGCACTTCGGCTGGACCGCGTCGTTCCTCTCGGTCGCCGCCGTCTGCGTCGTCGGGGCTATCGCGTGGCTCGCGGTGGATCCGACGCGACCGATTCGAACTTCCTCCTAGCTCCGCCCTCTGACGTCGTAGACGTAGCGCGAGACGAAGTACGGGCCGACCTGACGATCGCTGTGGTGGATGAAACCGAAGCGCTCGTAGACCGCACGCAGCTTCGGACGTGCGGCTTCGCAGTCGAGGCGTAGGCATTCGAGGCCGAGCTCGCGCGTCCGCTCGACGGCAAAGCGCAGAAGCGTGGTGGAAACGCCGCGGGCCGCGACCGACCGCCGCACGGCGAGGCGATGAAGGAAAAGGCTCGTGCCGTCGGGCACCTCGGGCCAGAAGTCAGGGTCCGACGGCTGCAGCCGAACGACGCCTGACGGGATCCCATCCACATCGGCAATCCAGAACAGACCCGCGTCCACTTCCGCCGCGATCGCCATGGTCTCGAGTTCATCAGCGCGCCACAGCGTCTCACCACGCATGTCGAGCCACGACGCAGCCTCGCGGAGGATGGCCGAGACGACGGCCGCGTCGCCGGACCTGGCCAGTCGGATGATCGTGGGCATGGAAAGACATTCTGGCATCCATGTGCGGCGACGACGCTCGTTGGCCGGCGCGTCCCGAGGATGCGAACGGAGGGTGTCACCCTCAGGCCATTCTTCCGCGCCCGGTGTCCAATCAGCCGCACGTCATCAGCCGTCTTGGGCTGGACCGCCGCGCGCGTCTTCGCCCACGCCCTTCAGCCGGTCCTGCCATCCGTCGCGACGGTCTCCCGGACGCCGTTCGCGGTGATCTCGATTCTCCTGGCGTTGGTCGCGGCCCTCGTCTGTGGCGTCGGCCCCGTAATGGCCGTGAGTCATGCGCAACCCGCTGCCGCACTTCGAGGGACGCGCACGACCAGCGGTCACGCCGGTCAGCGGATTCGCGATCTGCTCGTCGTCGCCCAGATTGCGATGGCCGTTGCGCTCGTCGCCGGCGCCCTGCTGCTCGGTCGCACGGTGCTCTTCCTGCTGCACACCGACGTCGGCATTCGCGAGCCCGATCACGTCCTGACGCTTCGACTCGCGCTCACCGAAACGACGAGCTTCGGCGTGCGCTCGCGGTCGACGTTCATCGATGACCTCGTTCGTCGCGTCAGGCAACTCCCCGGTGTCGTCGCCGCCGGCGTGGGGAGCGATCTGCCGCCCGCCGTTTCTCAGCTCGTCTTCACGATCAGCGTGATCACCGATGCGGGTAGCCACACGCAGGTGTTCGATCTCGTGTCGGTCACCGATGATTATCTGAACGCGATCGGGGCCGACCTCGTGCGGGGACGCTGGCTTGCCGATACCGATCACGTCACCGGCCGCAACGTCGCCATCCTGAGCGAAAGCGCGGCGCGGCACCTCTCGCCGCTCGGCGACGTGCTCGGCCGGACGCTGAACCTGCGACTGCCGAGCTCGACCGGTGACCATGTCCGACCGGACGTCGTGGGCGTCATCCGCGATATTCGGTACACGGGCCTGGACGCGGCCGGTCGCGGCAACCTGTACATTCCCTGGCAGCAGTTACCGATGGGCGCAGGCTTCCTGGTCGTGCGGACGAGCGGCGATCCGATGGCGCTCGCGCCGGCCGTCCTGCGCATCGCGCACGATCTCGATCCGACGCTGCCGCTCGCCGAGCCGCACACGCTCGACGACGAGATCCAACGATCGGTCGCGCCGCGGACGACGCGCTTCGCGGTCGTCGGTTTGTTCGCCGGCATCGCGCTCGCGCTGGCCGTCGTCGGACTCTCGGGCGCGCTCGTTCGAGGCGTCGTCGAACGGCGGCGCGATCTGGCGATTCGCAGCGCGATGGGTGCGACGCCGCGACGACTGATGGCGCTCGTGATCGTTCGTGGGCTGCGACTGGCCATCGCCGGTGCGGTGGTCGGCGGGGGTGCGGCCGCTGGCGCCGGCCGGGCGCTCGCTTCGGTCGTCTTCGGTGTCAGCCCGTACGATCCGGTGACCTACGCTGTGATCGCCATCGGCGCGGTCGTGGTGGCTCTCATCGCCTGCTACCTTCCTGCACGGCGCGCGATGGCCGTCGATCCGGTGGAGCTGCTGCGGTCGGAGTGAACGGCCGCCGCTGACGCTGATTGCTCAACAGCACTCGGCCGTGATCCATCACCACAATCTGGGCGTCGAACTGCGTTGAACGCGTTTCCGTGCGGAAGGGCTTCCTGAGCTGAGATCGATCACCCCAGCCTCGCGTCGAACGCGAACGGCCGCGCGCGGAGCACACGAACACGCTGAAAATCCGGATGGTTCGGATTCAGCAGGAAATTGCTGTCTCCGGCCATGATGACGCCCGGCACGCGCAGCACGGCCGACCGGCCGCTCTTCGCCCAGTCGTCGCCAAGCATCTGCAGGGCCTGCGGCGCGGGAGACGATCGCCAGTCATCGGGAAGCTTCTTCTCGTCGAGCCTCCCGACAATCGCTTCGTCGAACGTACAGGGAATCAGCACGTAGGCGTTGAGGACGGAACGTCGCCCGAGGTGCACGAGCATTTCCAATGCGGCCAGGGCCGCACTGTCAGACGTATAGACCATTGGCGTGCCGGGTGAATTCCAGCGCCCGCCTTCCAGCCGCGCGCCCTCGCCGTCGAAGGCATGGTCCGCGTACCGCGCCTTGACGATTCGCCACGCCGTGACGAGCACTAGGAGAACACGCCGTGATCGAGGCGGCCGACGAGACGTTCGACTTCCCGCGCGCCAATTTCCGTGCGCGCCAGATCGAGGGGCACACGGTCGCCGAGCGCCGTCTGCGGAGTGGTCAGCCACTCGACGGCGGCGTCGCGATCGCCCTCGAACAATTGCAGCGTTCGCCCGAAGAGGCGAGCGGCCCGGAACAGGCGGTCGGATTCGTCGGGCAGGAAGCGCCCATCGGCCTTTCGCCGAGCAAGCGTTCGCCGCGGAATGCCGACGAGCGCGAGGAGGCGTTCGATCGACAACGTCGTGTTGCGCCGGAACCGGTCGAACGCGCGGTACGGTAGCCCCGTGTCGACCGCGCGCAGCAACACGGCAGCCTCGACCGAGTCGAGCCCCAGGAGCACCGCGTAGGCATGAGGGCCGATCGACCGTTGACGGAGATGGCGCCGGAAGCGGTCGAGATCAGCGGCCTCGGCCGTTCGGTCCTGACGTACGAGCGCTGTTGACATGATGGCCACCTGGCACACCTATTATGTGCCAGGTGCCAGTCCTGGGCCAAGGCTTCCCCGTGGCGCCGCGACTGGGATCGCCGCCAGACGTTCGCCCCGCCTACGCCATCCGCACGCGGGGAATGCGGTCGTCGACCGGCGGCAGCGGCGGGAACGCGGTCGCCGGTTCGGCCTGATACCAATAGCCCACCGAGTAGAAGTTGTCCGCACGGTTGTTCGCGTGGCCGTGCTCCATCGTGTGCTTGAGGTAGCGCTGGAAGGTGACCGGATTGTCGCCGTGCCAGCGATAGCAGCAGTACCGCCCGCCCACGCGCTCGGGATTGACGATGATCGGCGCGCCGTAGAAGCGATGCGCGAACGGCTCGGCGCCGTCGCGTCCGCCGAAGTTCCAGCTCCCGAGGAAGTAGTCCTCCGAGCCCGTGCCGATGATCGCCGGCATCCGCTCGTCGTCGACGAAGATCATCTCGTCGCCCTCGCCCCACCAGCCGTCAGCGTTCTGGAGCACGCCGAGCGTCACGCCCATCAGGTGGCCACGACCGCGCGTCTCGAGATAGACGTGGTTCAGTCGGCCGTCCAGATTCGTCTGCGCCGCATCGCCCGTCGTCGGCACGCCCGGCGCCGTTTGTCGATATTGCGCGTGGAAGTACAACGCGGTATCGGGAAGCGACGGCACCGTCAGATAGTCGATGTTCGAGTAGAACGCGTCGATGTTCTGCCGGCCTTCGTTCGTGACCGTCAGCCGCGCGTGCTGGCGGAACGGCATGGCGAAATAGCAGTTGAGCGACTTACCGGGTGAACACGCGAGGTAGGCGGACTCGTAGGTCCGATACGAGCCAAGGTTCAGACCGAAGAACGCGCCGATGGGCACCTCGACGCTGGGCCGATCGCGCCCGTCCCAGTACGCGCGCAGGACGATCTCGTGCAGATGATTCGCACTCGGTGCCGCGATGGTGAACCAGATGTGGCTGATGACGCCGGGGCCATCGGCAACGAAGACGTCATGCGATCCGCCCGCGGGAATGACCCATCGGTCCGCATTGCCGCCGGTCGGGTCGGTGCTCGACTGCTTACGTGATGCGTACGACTGCGCGCGCGCGTAGCCGGGCAGCACGGACAGGTCGTCTCGGCTCGAAGCCGCTTGCGGCACGGCGGCCGCCGACACGCCGACAGGCGCCAAGGCACCGAGCCAGCCGGCGGAAAGTAGCCGGCCGAGAAATCCACGACGATTGTGCGGCGTTGCGGTCATAACGGCCTCCTCGAGGTGGACAACGCGGGAAACAGGTGGCAGGTGGCAGGAAAACCTGCGACGCACTTCACTCCCCGCCGATCGTCCTCCCCAGAAATGACAACGCGTGCTCGAGGTTCTCGCCGCGATAGAACACGTCTCCGCCGTGCGCGGCGCCATGGACGATGACGAGATCGACGGGTAGGCCGAGCGCCTCGTACGCGCCATCAAGCTCGAGCGCCTGATTGACCGGCATCTGCGGGTCGCGGTCACCGTGAAACAGGAGCAATGGCGGGTCTGACGGATCGACGTAGGTGACGACGCTCGCCTGCTTCGCGAGATCAGGCACATCCGCCGGCAACGCGCCGAGCAGCAGCTTCAACGCGGGTTCGCGCACGCTCAGCCCGTGCGGCGTCGACTGATCGAGGATCGTCGTCAAGTCCGATGCGCCGTAGTAGTCGACGATCGCGTCGACCTTCGACGAGGCGCTGCGGTCGTCGCCTTCAGTCCCTTCGAGCGACGCGTCGCCGTTCGTCACCCCGACGAGCGCCGCTAGATGGCCGCCAGCCGAATCGCCGGCAATCGCAATTCGATCGGCACGATAGCCGTAGTCCGCCGCGTGCGCGCGAAGGAACCGGATGGCGGCCTTGATGTCGTACACCATCCCGGGGAATCGAGTCTCCGTCGACAGCCGATAATCCACGGCCGCGGTCGCGATGCCATGATCGACGAACTCGAGTCGCGCGTCGCTCTTCGATCCCTCGCGCCAGGCGCCGCCGTGAATCCACACGAGCAGCGGCGGATGTTCGACGCCGGCCGGCATATGGAGATCGAGCGTGAGCGCGCGACCGTTGACGGTCGCGTAGGTGACGTCCTTGATGGTGCGGGGCACCTGCCGGGCAGGGGCGGCCACGAGCGACGCGGCTGCTGCCGCCAGCAGCGCGCAGACCGGCGCAAACCACCGAACGCCATCGAACCTCGTCATCCTCGTCCTCCCAAACGCGCGGCGCGCATCGGCGCCGGCGCAGGGAGAGCATACGCCTTCAGTCAGCGCGGAGGATCGAGACGGGATCGGTGCGCGCGGCGGCTCGGGCGGGCGGGCACGCAGCAGCCGCGGCAACGCCGACAAGCAAGAAGGGCGGCGGCCGCGGTCGGTGCGTTGACGATGCGACGCGGCATCCGCTGGCCAGCCTTCTCGAGCAGTCGTTCCTGCTCGGCCCAGACGTGCGCAACTGAGACGTTGAATCCATGGATGCGCCCCTGAAGGGCGTCCACCAGGCGTGTGAGCCACGCCTGGAGCTCCTGCCGCTGCCGGCCGTCCTTCGTTCGCACGGTCGAGGACAGCTATATTGCTGCGACGGCGAAGCGACACGGACTCACGATCGCGACCGGGAACGATCGCGATTTCAAACGGCCAGGGCTGAAGGTCTTCAACCCATTCAAGGACCTGCCCGACGCCTGACGCGCGTCACGGCGCGGTGGCCGCGCTCGCCCGTGGCGTCAGCCAGCCGTTGTCGCCGAGCCAATCCTTCATCCGCTCCGGCCAGCCCTTGAGCGTCGCGAGCTTCGATCGGTTGCCCATGTTGAACGCGTGGCCGCCCTTCGCGAAGATGTGCGCCTCGACCGGCACACCAGCCGCGCGGTACTCCTGCAGGATCTTCATCGTCGGCGCCGAGCAGCACGTGTCGTCGTCGGCAACGACGAGGAAGGCGGGCGGCACCGTGGGCGCGAGCGTGTCGGGAATGCCGGCGGGACCGGGATAGATCATCACGAGGAAGCTCGGCCGGCTGTCGACGCGATCGGTCGCGTCCTCGGCCCACGGCGGCGTCTGCGGTGGACCGAACGCGACCATCGACGCGAGCTCGCCTCCCGCGGAGAATCCGATGAGGCCGAGACGATTCGGATCGACGCCCCATTCGGCCGCGCGGCTGCGTACGAGCCGCATCGCGCGGAACGCGTCGGCGCGCGCGTGGACTTCGACCGAGTACGGCGAGCCCGGTTCCTTCGCCAGCCGGTACTTCAGCACGAACGCCGCGACGCCGATGCTGTTGAGATACTCCGCCGCCTCGACGCCTTCGGGCCGATAGACCAGCTCACTGTGTCCGCCGCCGGGAATGACGACCATGCCCGCGCCGGTCGCCTTGTCCTTCGGCGGCAGGAACACGGTGATCGACGGATTGTTCACGTGCTTGACCCAGTAGCTCTGCGCCTGCTCCGGCTCGTCTTTCAGCCGTTCGAACCCCGGCGCGCCGTTGGTCCAAAGAGAAATCTGTTGCGGCGCAGCTTGCGGTGCGGCCTGTGGCGCAGCGAGCGTCGAAGCCGACAGCAGCAGGACGCCGGCGAGCACTTTCATGAGTCTCCCCTTTCGATAGGCGTGCATCGACAAACGTCCTGTTGGAAGCAGCCGGCTACTTCAGCGGCGAGAAGTCGGTTGGCGTGACGAAGAACGACTCGACCTTCACCACCGCGCGACCGCCTTCGTCGGACGCCTGCGCCGCGGCGCGGAACGCCGGATCGCCCATGAAGCCCGCCCACGACTTGCGCGCGGCGTCGCGGCTGTCGTGTTGCAGTACGTAGACGAACTGGTTCTGCCGATCGGCCGGCTCGGTGACCGTCGAATAGAAGATCGCCTTCATCCCGTACTTCTCGAACAGGCCAACCTCCGGATCACGGAAGCGCTTGACGACGGCGTCGAGCTTGCCGGGACCGGCGGTGTAGATGCGGACTTCGAAGACGTGATGCGCGTCCGCGGCCGCCGCGGTCTGCGCTACGGCCGTTGCCGCCTCGACGCGATGACCAGCGCCGACGAACAACCCCAGTGCGAAGGCGCCCACGAGGCCGGCGCCAATGGCGATTCTGCGAAGCATGTGTGTCCTCCGGCTGGGGAAGATAGCATGGCGGGCTTGAGCCCTCGCCTCCAACGCGAGATAGTGAAGGCGCATGGCCGGGTTTCTGCTGCGGCGGCTGGTCTATCTCGCCTTGCTCGTCGTCATCTCGACGTCGGTGGCCTATCTCCTGGCCGCCACGCAGCTCAATCCGCGGTCGCGCTACGAAGGCCGCAACCCGCCGCCCCCCGAGGCCGTCGTCGACGCGGCGCTCGACGCGATCAACATGAACGACCAGACGCCGCTCGTCGATCGCTTCGAGCGCTGGGTTCGCGATCTCGCGCACGGCAACCTGGGCCAGACGATCGACAACACGCCGGTCAACGACGAGATCGGCCGGCGCATGTGGGTCAGCCTGCGGCTCATGCTCATCGGATCGATCGTCGGCACGCTCCTCGGCGTCGCGGCCGGCGCGTACGGCGCCGTCAGACAGCATCGTCTCTCCGACCGGCTGCTCACCGTCCTCTCCTTCGTCACCCTCTCGATTCCCGTCGTCGTCCTTGCGGTCCTGTTCAAGAACGCCGGCATCGGCGTGAACAACGCGCTGGGCTTCACCGGCGACACGAAGCTGCTCTACACGACAGGCGAGATCACGCCGGGCCTCGTCCCGTGGTCGCTTGACGCGATGACGAATCGGCTCGCGCACCTCGTCCTGCCATCGCTCGTGCTCATCGCCGTCGCCATCGCCTTCTACAGCCGCTACCAGCGCAACGCGATGCTCGACGTGCTCGGCAGCGACTTCCTACGCACGGCGCGCGCCAAGGGCCTGCGACGATCGCAGGCGCTCATCCGACACGGACTGCGGACCGCGCTCATCCCGATGGCGACGTTCTTCGCCTACGAGTTCGCCTTGCTCTTCGTCGGTGCGACGTTCACGGAGAAGATCTTCGGCTGGCACGGGATGGGCGAGTACTTCGTGGACTCGATCACGAAGAACGACGTCAACTCCGTCGCGGCCGTGACGCTCTTCGTCGCCGTGCTGGTGCTCATCGCCGGTTTTCTCTCGGACGTGGTCTACGCCGCGCTCGATCCGCGCGTGCGCGTGTAATCCCGGATGGCCATCGCGGGTACGCCAGACACCGATCGACCGCTCGCGGCCCCGCCGCCGCCCGTCGAGCTCGACGCGGCCGGCGAAGCGGTCTCGCGCGGACGCCTCGTTCTTCGCCGCCTCCTTCGCCAGCGTCTCGCACTCGTCGGCGGCATCGTCGTCCTGCTGCTCTTCGCGCTCGCCTATCTGAGCCCCTACGTCACGCACTGGCAGTACAACCAGCTCGACACGAGCGCGTTCCTGTCGCCGCCGTCGGCCGCGCACTGGTTCGGCACGACGCAGAACGGCTTCGACATGTTCGCCTTGACGATGAGGGGACTGCAGAAGTCGCTGGTGATCGGCGTGCTCGGTGCGCTGATGGCGACCACGGTGGCGGCGATCGTCGGTGCGTTCGCCGGGTACTTCGGCGGCTGGATCAACGCGCTGCTCCTCGGCGTCGTCGACTTGCTGCTCGTGCTGCCGTCGTTCCTCATCATCGCGATCCTCTCGCCGTCGTTCCGCGGCCGCACGTGGTTCATCTTCGTCCTGCTGCTCGCGGCCTTTCAGTGGATGATCACGGCGCGCATCGTCCGCGGCATGACGCTGTCGCTCAAGGAACGCGAGTTCGTCAAAGCGGCGCGGTTCATGGGCGTGCCCGGGTGGCGCATCATCTTCCGGCACATCCTGCCGAACATGTCGTCGCTGCTCATCATCGACGCGACGGTCAACGTCAGCTCGCTCATCCTCGCCGAGGTCGGCCTGTCGTTCTTCGGCTTCGGCGTACAGCCGCCCGACGTCTCGCTCGGCACGCTCATCGGCAACTATGCGGGCGCGGCGCTGACCTACGCGTGGGAGTTCTACTTCCCGGTCGGCTTCCTCGTGCTGCTCGTCCTCGCGATCAACCTCGTCGGCGACGGCCTGCGCGATGCGCTCGATCCGGCCGCTGGCATGCGAGGTCCGCAGTGATGGTGTGGGGCGGACACGAAGCCGCCGAACGCGCGGCTGCCGAGGCCGCAGAAGCCGAGCGGCTGGCCACGTCGGTCGATGGATTCACGGCCGCACGTGCGTCGCGCGCCAGCGCCGCGCCCGTGCTCGACGTCTCGCACCTCTCTGTGACGTTCCCGAGCGAAGCCGGCAACGTCGCGGCCGTGCGCGATCTGAGCTACGTGGTCCATGCGGGCGAAGTGCTCGGACTGGTCGGCGAATCGGGATCGGGCAAGTCCGTGTCGTCGCTCGCGATCATGGGCCTGCTGCCGGAGACGGCGCGGGTCACAGGATCGGTGCGATTCCACGGCGACGAGATCACGGGCCGCACCGACGCGGACCTGTCACGCGTGCGCGGCCGGAAGATCGCGATGATCTTCCAGGACCCGCTGTCGGCGCTGACGCCCGTCTACCCGGTCGGCGATCAGATTGCAGAGGCCATCACCGCGCACCAGGAGATCGGCCGCGATGCCGCCCGCGCGCGCGCCGTCGAGCTGCTCGACGTGGTCGGCATCCCGAACGCCGCGCAGCGCGCCAACGCGTTTCCGCACGAGTTTTCCGGTGGCATGCGCCAGCGCGCGATGATCGCGATGGCGATTGCCAACGACCCGGACGTCATCATCGCGGACGAACCGACAACGGCGCTCGACGTCACGATCCAGGCACAGATCCTCGACGTCCTCCGGCGCGCGCGCGACGTGACGGGCGCGGCCGTCATTCTCATTACCCACGATCTCGGCGTCATCGCGGGCTTCGCGGATCGCGTCGCCGTCATGTACGCCGGCGCGCTCGTGGAAACCGCGAGCGTCGACGCCGCGTTCTATCACCCGCGCATGCCGTACACGATCGGGCTGCTCGGATCGATCCCGCGTCTCGACGTGGGCCGCGACCAGCCGCTGACGCCGATCGAGGGCAACCCGCCGTCGCTCGTGCATCTGCCGACCGGCTGCCCGTTCCATCCGCGCTGTCCGATGCGCATCGACGTCTGCGTCGAGAAGACGCCGGCGCTCGCGCCCGTTCGGCCGGACGATCCGTCGCAGCTCGCGGCCTGCCATCGCAGCGGCGAAATCGAGTCGCGTGGATTGACGGGCGCCGACATCTTCCCGTCGCCGCCGGTGCCGCCCACCGCGGGCGCCGACACGCCGCGCGCGGCACGGCCCACCGTCATCGAGGTACGCGATCTTCAGAAGACGTACGCGCTGACCAAAGGCGTCTTCCGTCGTCGCATCGGCACGGTCCACGCCGTCGACGGCATCAGCTTCGACATCCGCGCCGGCGAAACGCTCGGCCTCGTCGGCGAATCGGGCTGCGGCAAGACGACGACGATCATGGAGATTCTGGAGCTGGCGCGGCCGATGGCGGGGACCATCGTCGTGCTCGGTCGCGACACCGCGACGCTGACTCAGCGTGACCGGTTCGCGATCCGGCGCGATCTGCAGGTCGTCTTCCAGGATCCGATGGCGTCGCTCGATCCGCGGCTGCCGATTGGCGACGTGCTGGCCGAGCCGCTTCGCGCGCACGGCGTGGCGCCGGCCGAGTGCGCGCGACGCGTACGCGATCTGCTCGCGCTCGTTGGTCTGCGACCGGAGCACGCGAATCGCTATCCGCAGGCGTTCTCCGGCGGGCAGCGGCAGCGTCTCGGCATCGCGCGAGCGCTCGCACTCGAGCCCAAGGCGCTCGTGCTCGACGAGCCAGTGTCGGCGCTCGACGTGTCGATCCGCGCGGGCGTCCTCAACCTGCTCGAGCGGCTGAAAGCGGAGCTCGGACTGGCCTTCCTCTTCGTCGCGCACGACCTTTCGGTGATTCGGCACATCGCGGATCGCGTCGCGGTGATGTACCTCGGCCGGTTCAGCGAGATTGGTTCGGTGGACGAGGTCTTCGACCGGCCCGCGCATCCGTACACGCAGGCGTTGCTCTCGGCGATCCCGCTGCCCGATCCCCAGAAAGAACGCGCGCGCCATCGTGTCGTCCTCGAAGGCGATCTGCCCAGTCCGTCCAATCCGCCGTCGGGCTGCCGGTTCCGCACGCGGTGCCAGAAATTCGCGGGAGAGCTGAACGACAGCCAGCGGCGTCTGTGTATCGAAGAGTCCCCGGCGCTGCGGCCGCGCACGGGCGGCGACGATCACCTGGACGCGTGCCACTACGCTGAAACGCGCGCCATGCTGTGATCGTGTATGTTCGGGGACGCCCTCGTCGAAAGGAGACGCTGGTGAAGACGACCGTGCAGACACGCGCACTTCTGGCCCTCGCCGCGGCATTCGGACTCGCGGCGGCCGCTTGCGGCGGCGCACCCTCCAATCAGGCGCCCGCGAAACAACAGAGCGCGACTGAGAATCAGATCAATCCCCTGCCCCGCGACCAGGTGCGCGACGGGGGGACGCTGACGTGGCCGCTGGACCAAATGCCGGTCAACTTCAATTACAACCAGATCGACGGGACGGAATGGAACGGCTGGTACGTGATCGGTGCGCTTATGCCACGACCGTTCTTGTCCAACGCACACGCCGACTCGTATTGGAACCCGAGCTATCTCGCCTCGGAGCCCACCGTGGTCACTGATCCGAAGCAGGTGGTCACGTACGAGATCAACCCGAAGGCCATCTGGAGTGATGGCACGCCCATCACCTGGCAGGACTTTTACTGGGAGTGGAAGGCCACGAACGGCGCCAACCCCGCGTACCACATCGCCGGCGCAAACGGCTACGAGGACATCGAGAACGTCGCGCGCGGCAAGGATGACCACGAGGTCGTCGTGACGTTCGCTCACCACTACGCGGACTGGCAGGCGCTGTTCACGCCGCTGTATCCGGCGTCGACCGATCGGGATCCGAACCTCTTCAATGGCGGATGGAAAGGGCGATTCCTCCAGACGGCGGGCCCGTTCACGCTCGAATCGATCAACCAGACGACCAAGACGATCACCGTCGTCCGCGATCCGAAGTGGTGGGGGCCGCCGGCTAAGCTCGACCGCATCGTGTTTCGCGTGATCGATCCGGACGCGCAGATCGATGCGCTGGCCAATAGCGAAATCGATTTCATGGACGTGGGTGCTGACGCGGACAAGTACCAGCGGGCGCTGCGCATCGAGGGCGTCGAAATGCGCGTGGCGGGCGGACCGAACTTCCGTCACATCACGCTGAATGGCAGCGGTGCGATTCTGAGCGACGTCCGCGTGCGTCGGGCCGTCGCCATGGCCATCGATCGCTCCGCCATCGCGCGCGCGCTCCTCGGGCCGCTGAACCTGCCGACGACGACGCTCGGCAATCACCTGTTCATGGCGAATCAGACGGGCTACCGCGACAACTCGGGGGAAGTCGGTACGTACAGTCCGGACAAGGCGAAGGCGCTCCTCGACGAAGCGGGATGGACGCTCGCGGGCGATGTTCGAACGAAGAACGGCAAGCCCCTGCAGCTCACGATGATCATCCCGTCGGGAATTGCGACGTCACGGCAAGAGTCGGAACTGATTCAAAATATGCTCGGCGCCGTCGGCATCAAGATGGCGATTACGACGGTGCCTGGCGATGACTTCTTCGACAAGTACATCACCGCCGGCCAGTACGACCTCACGATCTTTTCGTGGATGGGTACGTCGTTTCCGATCAGTTCGACAAAATCCATCTACGCCAAACCGACGCGCGACGCCAAGGGCATGATGCACATCCAGCAGAACTACGCACGAGTCGGCTCGGACGAGATCGATCGGCTCTATGACCAGGCCAATTCAGAGCTCGATCGCGCGAAGGCCATCGACATCGCGAATCACATCGACGCATTGATCTGGCAGGAAGTCCACTCGATCACGCTCTACCAGCGCCCTGAGCTGTTCGCGACGAAGAAGGACCTCGCCAACTTCGGCGCGCGCGGCTTCGCCGACATCGTCTACGAAGACATCGGGTGGAAGAAATAGCGTCGGCGCCTATCGTCCGAGCGCCTGGGCGAACAGGATGGCGCCAATCATGATCAAACCGCCGTGGACGAGCATGAGAAATCGATGCGCGTCGAGGCGGCGGTTGACGACGCGCCCGAGGAGAATGGCCGCGGCGATTCCGGGCAAGGCCATGACGTAGTAACGGGTGACCGGCGGCACCCACAAGCCGGCGAACCAGTAGCCGGCCATGACGACCGCGCTGGCAGGCAGGAAATACGCCTGCAACGTGGCGCGGAATTCCTGCGGCGACCAGCCGCGCAACGTCCCGAAGACGACCAGCGGCGGTCCGTTCATGCCATAGGCGCCGCCCAGCACGCCGGCCGCCAGGCCGAATATCCACGCCAGCCCGTTGTCGGCGAGCGTGGCATGAGGCCGCCGAAGCAGCGAATACGCGGAAAAGGCGATGATCGCGACCGCGAGCCCCACCTTGACCATGGCCTCGGGAGCGCGCGTCAGCAGGAGGAGTCCCAGCGGCGTGCCCGCGAGCGTCGCGACGACGAGCCACGCCGCGCTGCCGAAATGCACGGCACGCCAGTCCTGAACGACGATCACGGCCGCGACGGTGATCGACACGAGAACCGCGACAGGCGCGGCCACGTCGACCGGCATGATCAACGCGAGCAGCGGCACGGCCACGAGGGCCTCGCCGAAGCCGAACGCCGATCGAATGAACGTGGCAAAAACCAATACCGCCAGCACCGCCCACGTCGTCCCTGGCATGCTCGCGCTTACCGCGACGGCTTCGGCGTTTCGCGCCGCGCCGATACGCTGAGCCGATAGACGACCCAGACGATCGCCGCCAGCAACAGGACGCCCGGCCACGCGGCGTCGTGCACGCCCCAGAACGCCAGCACGTCCGCGCGCGAGGCGATGACGATGGGAACCGCCATCGCGATGCCGACGAGCGCTTCGCCGGTGATGAGACCCGACGCGAGCAGCAGCCCGCGCTGCTCGACCGCGCGGATCCGATCGGCTTCATCCGCCTCGGTCGCCGCGACAACAGCCGCGCGACGCGCCGTCCGCTGTACGAAGTAGGACGTCAATCCGCCAATCAGAATCGGCGTGGCCAGCTCGAACGGCAGATAGATGCCGACGGCCACGGCGAGCACGGGCGCACGGAATTTCGCCTGCCGGCGCTCGAGCCACGCGTCGACGAGGATGATCGCGACGCCGAGCAGCGCGCCCATCCCGACCATGCCCCACGGCAGGCCGCCCTCGAACACGCCGCGCGCGACCGAGGCCATGAGCGTGGCCTGCGGAGCCGTCAGCGCCTGCGGGTGCTCTGGCGTGGCCGCGCCGATGCCGTAGGCCGCGAGCAGCAGATTCAGCACCGGCGCCATCACGAACGCGGACGTCAGCGTCCCGACGATGAGCATCACCTGCTGCTTCCAGGGCGTGGCGCCGACGAGATGTCCCGTCTTCAGATCGTGCAGGTTGTCGCCGGCAATCGCGGCCGCGCACGCGACGACGGCGCCAATCAGGATCGCCGCGGCCGGTCCGCGCGCGTCGCCGCCGCCGACGATCGCGAGGAGCAGCAACGACGCGAACAGCAGCGTCGCAATCGTCACGCCGGAGATCGGGTTGTTCGACGACCCGACGAGTCCCGTCATGTAACCGGACACGGCGGAGAACACGAACCCCGCGCCCACCATGATCACCGCCATCGTCAGGCTCACCGCTGCGCTGCCGACGAACAGGTGATACAGGAAATACAACGGTACGATGGCGACGACGACTGCAGCTCCGACCCACGGCATCGGCATGTCGCGATCGGTACGTTCGGCCGCGCCACCGGCGCGCATCCGCTGATACGCCGCGAGTCCGGATCGGATGCCTGCGACGACGCTGCCACTCATGCGCACGAGCGCCCAGAGACCGCCGACGACCATCGCGCCGACGCCGAGATAACGCGTCTGGGTCGACCACAGCATCCCCGCGTAACCCGCGGCCGTCTGACCATCGGGCACGCCGCCGCCCGCCGCGGTCAGCATCGGAATGGCAATCCACCAATTGATGGCGCCGCCGATGAACACGAGCGCCGCGATGTTCAACCCGACGATGTAGCCGACGGCGACGAGCGCGGGCGAGAGATTGAGACCGACATAGGCGAGGCCGCGCCGACCGGCGATCGTGCGCGCGTATTCCGCCGCGTCCGGCCAGAGCCGCAGGCCGGTCTGCGCGAACTTGAACAGCGCCGCGGTCAGCGCCGCGGCCGCCATGAACAACGCGCCTCGCCCGCCGCGCTCTCCGGCTTCGAGGACTTCGGCGCAGGCGACACCTTCCGGGAACTGCAACGGCCGCTCGATGATGAGCGCGCGCCGGAGCGGCACGGTGAAGAGCACGCCCAGCACGCCGCCGAACCCTGCGATCAGCGTCGTCTGCACGAAGTCGAACGTCGTCCACCGGCCGAGAAGGATCAGCGCCGGCAGCGTGAAGATGACGCCCGCCGCCAGCGACTCCCCCGCGCTCGCGGTCGTCTGGACGATGTTGTTTTCGAGGATGTTCGAGCGGCGGAAGAGCTTCAGCACGCCCATCGAGATGACGGCGGCCGGGATGCTGGCCGACACGGTCATGCCCGCGAAGAGGCCGAGATACGCGTTGGCGCCGGCGAGGATCGCGGCCAGGACGACGCCGAGCACGACGGCCTTGGCCGTGATCTCGGGCAGCGACTCGCTGGCCGGGACGAACGGTCCGCGCACGGTCAGAGCAATCCTTTGATCTGAAGTGCGACCGTGTGATCGCCCGGCGTCACGTCAGGTAGTTGGACCGTCAGTCCGCTCGCGTCCTGTGTCCACTGCAGCTTGCCATCGGCGCCGAGAAGAGAGACGTCTTCGACCTTGCGTCCGCTCGTGTGCGGCGACGTCGCGGCCAGCGACGCGATCGTCACGCGAGGTTCGGAGGGTTTCGCCAAGAGATACGCGTAGAGCGCGTCTCCGCGTGTCGTGAAGCGGACGTCTCGCGTGGTATATGCGCGCACGTCTCGCGCGCCGCCGAAGCGGCCGGCTTCGGGCGCACCCTCGGTCGACGGCCCTTCGCCGTACACCTGCCACGGCCGGCTGCCGAAGATGCCCTCGCCGTTCACGCGCATCCACGTGGTCAGCTCGTCGAGGAACGCGATCTCGCGCTCGTCGATCGTCCCGTTACCGCGTACGGGAATGCTCAGCATCAGGTTGCCGTTCTTGCTGACGATGTCGAGGAGCATGTCGACGACCTGCGGCACCGTCTTGTAGCGATTCTCTTCCGCGATGGCGCGGCTGTAGTGCCAGTCGCCGATGCAGGTGTCGGTCTGCCATGGCGCCGGACGGATCTCGGTGGCCACGCCGCGCTCGATATCTTCGACAACGGCGGCGCGATGCGCAGCGGTCATCTTCTTGCCGGTGACGACGACGTCCAGCGCGCCGCCGTGACGAGCCATGGACGAGTTGTAGAAGTGCGCGACCGCGTCGAGGCCCGCCTGCCCGAGCGGCAGCTCCGTGTCGTCGAAATACACGACGTCCGGCTGGTACTTGTCCATCAGCTCCTGGCAGCGCAGGAACCAGCGATCGACGAACGCCTGGTTGTCGGGCGGTGGCGCTTCGGTCCACTGGCCGTCGTGCTTGTCGTGCCAGTCGAGGACTGCGCGCGCGCCGGTGATGCCGTCGGGAATCACGATGTTCCGGCCGGTGTAGAGCTCCTGCGGATCGAGCCCTTCCCACCACGTGCCCTTGCCGTCCGCTTTCCTCAGCCGGTAGGCGTCGTAGCGCACGCCGGCGAGCGGTCCCTCGCCGTCGTAGCCGTAGGCGACCTGGAACCAGTGCCACGCGTGCGCCGAGTGGTTGCTCACGCCGAACTTGATGCCGCGATCGCGCGCAGCTTTCGCCCACGTGCCGATGATGTCCTTCTTCGGCCCGATGCGAACCGAGTTCCACGCGTGATAGGTCGAGTCGAAGTTGTCGAAGTTGTCGTGATGGTTGGCCAGCGCGAAGAAGTACTTCGCGCCCGCACGCTGGTAGCGATCCATCAGCGCATCGGGATCCCAGCGATCGGCCGTCCACTGGCGATCGATCTCCATGAACCCGACCTTCGACGGATGGCCGTACGTCTTGACGTGGTACTCGTAGGACGGATCGCCCTGCAGGTACATCTTGCGTCCGTACCAGTCGCCCTGCTCCGGCACGCACTGCGCGCTCCAGTGCGCCCAGATGCCGAACTTCGCGTCGCGGAACCAGTCCGGGCAGCGGTATCCGGCCGTGAGCGAGTCCCACGTCGGCTGGAACGGACCGGACGCAATCCGCCGAGGCGGAAGCTGACGAGCCGCCGGCGCTGCGATCGCCGATCGCGCCCACAACGGCGCCGCCGCTGCGGCGCCCGCAGCAGCCGCCGCGCGACGCACGAACTCGCGGCGCGAAAGATGGCGAGACATGGAGCGGATACTACCTCGGACACCGTGAAGTGCGCTCGTCAACTTCGAACTTCGAAGTTTGAACTTCGAAATGTTGTTCCACGTCCCCCGGGGCCTGAAGGCCCGGGGCTCCACGAACGTTCGGCGCGCGCTGCCTCTGTGGAGCCCTGAGCCTTCAGGCTCAGGGGAGAACCCGGAACCCAGTTCGAAGTTCGAAGTTCCAAGTTCGAAGTTGACAAGTGTCTTTTACCCTTGTCTCAGTCCTCTTTCAATCAGCAGCGGCTCGACAACCGGATCGCGGCCGCGGAAGGCGCGGAACAGTTGCGCCGGATCCTCCGTGTTGCCGCGCGAGAGGATCAGGTCGCGGAAGCGTTGGCCGTTCTCGCGGGTCATCCCGCCGTGCTCCTTGAACCAGTCGTACGCGTCGCAGTCGAGGACTTCGCTCCAGAGATACGCGTAGTACGACGCTGCGTAACCCAGCGACCAGATGTGCGAGAAGTACGTCGTGTGATAGCGCGGCGGGACTTGCGGCAGATCGATCGCGAAGCGCGTGAGTGCGTCCCGCTCGAACGCGTCGACGTCCACTGCCGGCGCACCCGCGGCTCGCATGTGCCACGCCAGATCGACGAGCGCCGCGGCGAGATATTCCGTCGTCCGGAAGCCCTGATTGAACGCCTTCGTCTTCTGAATCTTCTCGACGAGGTCGGCTGGCATCGGCGCGCCCGTCTCGTGATGACGCGCGTACCGCGCGAGCACGGCCGGCTCGAGCGCCCAGTGTTCGTTGAACTGCGACGGCAGCTCGACGAAGTCGTGGTCCACGTCGTTGAGGCTCGGATAGCGGACACGCGAGCAGAGCGAGTGCAGCGCGTGCCCGAACTCGTGGAACATCGTCGTCACGTCGGTGAAGCTGATGAGCGCCGGCTGGCCAGGCGCTGGTTTCGTGAAGCTGTCCGTGTTGGTGACGATGGGCGTCGTGCCGAGGAGCGTGCTGGCATCGGCCAGCGCCCAGGCATAAGCGCCGCCGGCCTTGTTCGACCGCGCGAACGGATCGATGTAGAAGAGTCCGAGCGGCGAGCCGTCCGCGTCCTTCACCGCGAAGACGCGCACGTCCGCGTGATAGACGGGGATGTCGCGGCGTTCCTCGAACGTGAGGCCGTAGAGCGTCGTCGTCGCGAAGAAGACGCCGTCGCGAAGCACGCGATCGAACTCGAAGTACGGACGAAGCGCATCCTCGTCGAGGTCGTAGTCCGCCTGCCGCACGCGCTCGGCATAGAACGGCCAGTCCGACGCCGCCAGCGTGAACCCACCGCCGTCGGCGTCGATCATCTGCTGCATGCGCGCGGCTTCGGCGCGCGCCTTTGTCGTCGCCGCAGGCACCATGTCGGTCAGGAGCGCGAGCGCCTTCTCCGGCGTGCCGGCCATCTCATCGTCGAGATGATAGGCGGCGAAGTTCGGGAAACCGAGCAGCGTCGCCTGCTCGGCGCGGATCTCGGACAGCCGCAGCACGATGGCGCGCGTGTCGGCGTCGCCGCCGTGGCGGCCGCGCGCCGATGATGCAGCATGCATCCGTTCGCGGAGGGCGCGACTGGTCAGATAGGCGAGCTCCGGCTGCTCGGTCGTGTTCTGCAGCGTCAGCAGCCATTTGTCGGCGAGGCCGCGCTCGGAGGCCGCTTCGGCCGCGGCCGCGATCTCGCTTTCCGGCAGCCCGTCCAGATCCTCGCGCCGATCGACGACGAGCGCCGACGCGTTCGTGTCGGCCAGCAGCCGCCTGTCGAACTCCGTGACCAGTTTCGACTGTTCCTGGTTGAGCGCGCGCAGCGTCTCCTGAGCGGCCCGTGGGAGTTCGGCGCCCGCGCGGACGAAATCTCGGTAGATGCGATCGACCAGCCGGCGCTGCTCGGGATCGGTCAGCGCCGCGCGCACGTCGTGGACCGCCTTCACCCGCGCGAAGAGTTTCGGATCGAGATGAATCGCGTCCTCGTGCGCTGCGAGCTTCGGCATGATCTCCGCCTGCGCGGCCTGCAGCGCCGGGCTCGTGTTCGCCTGCGCGATGAACTGGAAGAGGTTCGTCAGCCGGCGCAGCGGCTCGCCGGCGCGCTCCATCGCCTCGATCGTGTTCGCGAACGTTGCCGGAGTCGGATCGCCGGCAATGGCCTCGAACGCCGCGCGTTCGGCGGCCATCGCGGCATCGAGCGCGGGTTCGTAATCCGAGTCCTGGATGCGGTCGAACGGCGGCGCGCCGAAAGGCAGTGTACTGGGCTCGAGCAGCGGGTTCATCCGATCAGCTTACCTGAGCGGCGCGCACGTTCTCCCTGGGCCTGAAGGCAGGGCTCCATCAAACGACCGCCGCGTCGCTCAGCGTCCCAGCATCACGTCGATGCCGTGCAGGATCTGAGCGAGCCGCTTCGGCGCGAGTCGTCGAACGTGCGACGTGAGGCACGCGCGATCGAGCGCGATGATCTGCGACACGTTGGCGACGGAATCTTTCGGCAAACCCGTCGCCTCTGCGGCAAGGAGCACATTGCCGGGCGCGCCCGCCCACACGACGTTACTCGTCAAGGGCACGCAGACGACGGTGCCGATTCGGCTGCGATTGAACGGGTTGCCCTGCACGACGACAACGGGCCGCCGGAATCCTGGGCCGGATCCGGACGGCGGCGGCAAGTCCGCCCACCAGATGTCGCCCTGCGTGACGTCTACCACTCGGTTCGCTCGAGCGTGCGCCGCGCGGCGCGGGCGACGAATTCATCGGGCGCGGACGTTCCGAGCTGGTCCATCGTCGTGTTCATGTCTTCTGTCACGGCATCGGGCGCATGGTGCGCGAGGTACTCGGCAAGCGCCTCGGCGTACAGTTGGCTGCGCGACTTCCGGGTCCGCCGGGCGTGCCGTTCTGCCTCGCGAAATACGCGGTCTGGAAGGGACACTGCCGTCTTCATACCAATAGTATAACCCAGCCGTTCGACGTGCGAAGAAATCAATTCCACGAGCGCCGACCGAACGGCGACGCTCACGATCTCCAACAAGACGATCCCTGTTCTGCAGCACGCCAATCCGCCAACGCCGACCTGCACGTACAGCATCGATCCCGACATGGCGTCCTATCCGCACGACGGAGGGTCCGGCGCGATCGCGATCACCACGCAAGACGCTTGTCCGTGGACGGCCGCGAGCCAGGTGCCGTGGATCACGATTGACCGCACGGACGGCGCCGGAAGCGCCAGCGTTGCCTACGTCGTCAATGCGAACGACGCGACGACGGAGCGCACGGGCACGATCGAGATCGCCGGATATGTCGTGACGATCGTCGAGCAAGGGAATGTCGCACCGGCCTGTACGTATTCGATCGCGCCCGTGACGTTCACGCCGTGCGTGAACGCGATGGAATTGTCCGCGACGCTGACGACGCAGGCGTCCTGCCCGTGGACCGCATCGCCAAACGCGAGCTGGATCACGATGCTCAGCGGAGTGTCGGGAACGGGACCCGCCGTCGTGCGATTTTCCGTGACGTCGAATTTCGACGCACCGCGCTCGGGCCTGGTCATGGTGCGGTGGCCGTCGCCGACAGCCGGACAGAACCTGCAGATCGCGCAGGCGGGCTGTCATTACGGCGTCTCGCAGAACCAGTTCACGATCCCGCCAGCCGGCGGCTCGTTCACGTTCGACGTGCTCCAGGAGACCGACCCGAACACGTGCGGCGGCGCGCTGCAGGACGCGTGCGTGTGGTCGGCCATCTCGAGTGCCTCGTGGGTCGTCGTGCCCGCCGGGACGCAGCATGGCGACAATCCGGTGCGCTTCACGGTCGCGCCGAACTCGACGGGGACGGCACGCTCCGCGACGATCGCCGTGCGCGATCAGATCGTGCACATCACGCAGAACTGAACGCGTGACTCGAAACACGTTCCGCCCGAGACGCCTGCCGAGCAGTCGACGACACGGTGGTAATATGACGGTATTACCATGCCGACGATCACGGTCAAGCTCGATCACGCGCGCGCCGCTCGTCTGAGCCAATGGGCGCGCCGGCGCAAGATGGCCAAGTCCGATGTCATCCGCTTTCTCATCGATCGGGCGGGCCCCATCGAGACCGGTGACGATCTGATCGAGTGGGTCGCGCGCGCGAACGGCAAGGGCCTGGGCCTGGCACGACGAAAACCGTGAGCCGGCCCGTCCTGCTCGATGCATCGTTCCTGATCGCACTCGAGCGCGAGACGGCCCGCGGCGTCGTCGGGCCGGCACGCCGCTTCCTGCCGCAACTCCGGAACCGTCCGCTCGCGATCTCCATCGTGACCGTCGAAGAACTGCTCGAAGGCGCGGCCGACGAACAAACGACGCTGCGAGCGCTCCAGCGTTTCGCCGTCCAGGGGCTGCACCTCGCCGAGGCACGCCGATGCGCGCTCCGCCAACGACGCGCGCCGCGGCGAATGGGCGAGAACGACGCCTGGCTGATGGCGACAGCCGACGGACTCGACGCCGATGTCATCGGTGCCGATCGCGCGGCATTCGAGCGGCTCGGCCGACGCTATCTACGATTCCGATGACAGATGCCAGCCTGAAGTCTGGCGTCCAATCGTGCAGCTTGTCGCTACTCGCGCGCCGCGGCGACGTCGGCGGCCGTGACGAGCGGTCCGGCGTTGCCCCAGCTCGTGCGCTCGTGATTGACGATCGCGGCGATGTCTGCGTCGCTGAGCGCCGACTTGAACGCCGGCATCGGCGACGCGTACGTCACGCCGCCAATCGCCTCGCCCTGTTTGCCGTTGAGCACCGTGTGAATGTGCGCGGTCGGATCGGCGGCATTGACGACGGGATCGCCCGCGAGCGGGGGGAAGATGGACGGCAGGCCTTTGCCATCCGGTCGATGGCACGCCGCGCAATTCGTGCTGTACAGCGCATCGCCACGCGCGGCTTCCGCGGCCGAGAGCGAGGTCGGACGCGCGGCTCCGGACGATGTGGGCGCATTCGTCGCGCCGGGACTCGACGATGACGCCTCGGGTGCCGCTCCCGACGCCGACGGCTCCGCGCCGGCTGTCGCGGACGCAGATGCCGCCGTCGCGCTGGTCGCTGGCGCGGACGCCGGCGTCGCGGCCGCGGCCGCCGCGGCAACCGGTCCATCCGACGGCGTGAACGATCCGTACGTCGGCGTGCGCGCGAAGTCCGGCGACGGGTGCCATTGCCGCACGCCGTAGAACAATCCAAACGCGGCAAAACAGATGAGCATGACCCACGCCCACGTGGCGACGGGCGCCGGCGTTTCGGCCTGCGCCGGTTCCCACTCCGCGGTGACGCCGCCGTACGCGTTGACGATGACGGGGATCTTGCCGTCGAGGACGTCGTTCCGCCGGATGCCGGACACGGCAATGCCTGGGCCGTTGCGTACGCGGAACGGGATCGTCCGCACGCCCTTCACGCCGAGGTTGTCGTACGCCTCGATCCGCATGACGTGCGGACCGTCGTCGAGGCTCGTCGTGTCGAGCTCGAAGTTGAGCGGCGGCGTCGTGCTCAGCCGCGGCTCCGCGTCGTCGTCGATGAAGATGTCGATGCGATTGCGC
>DASZOV010000157.1:0-15422 GCA_035550595.1 Vicinamibacterales bacterium | reverse complement strand
TCGAGCTTCTGCGCGATGACGAGCTTGTCGTCGACCGAGAAGGAAATGGCTTCGCCCTGCGTCCCGTCGCGGAGCGTCGTGTCGAACGTGAAGATCCTCATGGCCCCCGTCTCTGGCTGGATCCCGGCCGCGGCCGGGCCTGGAAAACTGTACTGCATCAGCGCGCCCAGGGCCATCGACCGCCTCCGTAGGGGCGGCCCCCCGTGGCCGCCCGGTCCGCCAGCACGAAGACCCACGCGGCTCGCCAGTATGCTAAGAATGCACAGCGTACGACGACGCCTGTCCCGTCCCGCTGGCCCGAGGCCCGCGCGGTGCTGTGCCGCCTGCCTCCTCGACTCGCAGAAGTGCCCTATGCCCCGACTCCGTTGGCTCCTCCCGGTAACTTTGCTCGTCTGCCTCGCCGCCGTACCAGCCGTCCTGCCCGCGCAGCTCAAGCTCCAGCCGGTGCCGTCGACCGGCGACTCGGCGCTCGCGCTCCAGCTCCGCCAACTTCGCATGGCCGGCACGCTCATGATGACGGACGCGCACCCCGACGATGAGAACAACGCGCTGCTCGCGTGGGCCTCGCACGGCCTGGGGCTGCGCACCGTGCTCGTCACGGCCACGCGCGGCGACGGCGGCCAGAACGAGATCGGGCCCGAGATCTCCGACGCGCTCGCCGTGCTGCGGACCGAGGAGTTGCTCGCCGCGCACCGCTTCGACGGCGCCGAGCAGTACTTCACGCGCGCAATCGACTTCGGCTACTCGTTCAGCATCGACGAGACGTACGAGAAGTGGGGCCGTGACGCGATCATCAGCGACTTCGTCCGCCATATCCGCACCGTTCGTCCCGATGTCATCGTCGGATTTCTGTGGACGGGCACGAACGGCGGACTGCACCACCAGGCCTCGACGCATCTGACGGCAGAGGCCTTTCGAGCGGCCGCGGATCCGTCGCGCTATCCCGACCAGATCAAGGAAGGCCTGCATCCGTGGCAGGCGGCGAAGTTCTATTACACGGGCGGCGGCGGATTCGGTGGGCGCGGCGGACGCGGTGCCGGGCCGGCCGAGTCGAGCGTCGACGTGCCGACCGCGACCTACGATCCCGTGCTCGGCGAGACCTACAACGATCTGGGCGTCGAGGCCCGGACGATGCACCGGTGCCAGGACGTGTCGCAATTGCTCGCGCTCCCGGGCCCCGGACGTGGACGCGGCTATCACCTGCAGGACTGCACGATTCCCGGCGAGCTCGACAAGGCGGAGACGTCGATCTTCGACGGCGTCGACCTGACGCTCACCGGCCTCGCGCGCTTCGCGGGCGCGACGCCGCCGACCGCGCTCACGACCGCGCTCCATACGATCGTGCAGGACGTCGATCAGGCCGACGCGGCGTTCAAGCGTAACGGCGCGAACGCGGCCGTCGCGCCGCTCGCCGCGGGTCTGCACCAGGTTCGCGCGCTGCGCAGCTCGCTCGGCCGGTTGGGTCTTTCGGCGGACGCGGTGTACGAAATCGATTTCCGGCTCGCGCGCACCGAACGCAACTTCCAGGACGCGCTGCTGACGGCGGCGTCCGTGCGTATCGACGCCGTGGCGAGCGACATGACGGTGACGCCGGGTCAGGTCGTGCCGGTGACGCTCTACGTCGGTAATCGTGGCTCGGCCGCGGTCGAGCTGACCGGTCTCACGGCGCACGGCACAGCCGATCGGCCGTGCCGCGCGCAGTCGCTCGCGCCGGGCGCAGCGGTCCAATGCGCCGAGGCGCTCACGATTCCCGCCGACGCGCGCCTGTCGGACATCACGTTCAAGCACGATCCGAAATTCGAACGCTACATCTTCGATCCGACGGTTCCCTTCGGCGTGCCGTTCGCGCCGACCGCGTTTCGCGCGACGTTCGGCTTCACGATTGCCGGTGAGCCCGTCGAGACGTCGCTGCCCGTGCAGGCGCGAAACGGCACGGACATGATCGCCGGCGAGAAACGCTCGGACCTGCTCGTCGTGCCCGCGCTGACTCTCACGCTCACGCCCGACGTCATCGTCGCGCCGACCGGCGCGCCGAGCACGCGCGAGATCCGCGTGACCGTCCGCAACAACGGCCGCGAGGCCACGACGGCCAACGTCCAATTGCACGTGCCCGCGCGCTGGTCGGTGACGCCGACGACCACGCCCGTGACGCTCAGTCGCGAGGACGAAGAGACGACGGTGCGATTCGCCGTCAGCGCGCCGGCGGGACTGCCCGCCGGCCCGGCGGCGATCGACGCCGTGGCGACGGTCGGATCGACGAGCTACGCGCAGGGCTATCAGGTCGTCGAGTATCCGCACATCCACCGGCGGCTGCTGTTCCATCCCGCTGAAGCGAAGGTCCAGCAGATGGACGTGAAGGTCGCGCCCAATCTTCGCGTCGGTTACATCATGGGATCGGGCGATCGCATCCCCGACGCGATCGCGCAGCTCGGCGTGCCGGTGACGCTGCTCAGCGCCGACGACCTCGCGTGGGGCGACCTGTCGAAGTATCCCGTCATCATGACCGGTGTGCGCGCGTACGGAAACCGCCCGGATTTGCGCGCGAACAACCAGCGGCTGCTCGACTACGTGCACGACGGCGGCGTGCTGCTCGTCAACTACAACCGCACGGAGTTCAACGACGCGCAATACGGTCCCTACCCCGCCAAGACGTCGTCGAATCGCGTGACCGACGAGAACGCGCCCATCCACATCCTCGTGCCCGACCATCCGGTATTCACGACGCCGAACGTCATCGGACCGTCGACGTGGGACGGCTGGGTGCAGGAGCGCGGCACGTACTTCCTCGGCGACCGCGCCAAGGACTACGTCGACCTGCTCGAATCCGAGGATCCGTTCCCCAACAACGCGGGCCCGAAGCGCGGCGCGCTCGTCGAAGCGCACTACGGCCGCGGACGCTGGATCTACATCGGCCTCGTGCTCTGGCGGCAGTTGCCCGCCGGCGTGCCGGGCGCGTATCAATTGCTCGCGAACCTCATCAGTCTGGGCAGCCCGGCGGAAACGCCGGCTGCGGCCGCCCCTCCCTCCACGCGCCGGTGATCGGGCATGTGAACGCCGCATCGACCGCCGTGTCCGGCCGCCCCGAGGAAGGAATGCCGTACCGCTCATGACATCCCGATGGCTCCTGGCGGGCCTGTTCTTTGCCACGCTGTCCACGCTGCTGCTCGAGACGCTCGACGCGCGCCTGCTCTCGGTACTCACGTGGTACCACCTGTCGTTCTTCGCGGTGTCGCTGGCCATGCTCGGCATGGCGGCCGGCGCGGTGTTCGTCTTCCTGCACCCGGATCGCTTCTCGCCGACAACCGCTCCGGCGTCGGTCGCGCACACGGCGCTGGCTTTTGCCGTGGCCGTGCCGATCTCGCACCTCTTCAACCTGACGATTCCTTTCCTGCCGCTCTCGGACTTCACGGTGATGGAAGTCGTCTCGGTCGCCGTGTCGACGGTCGTACTCGCCGTGCCGTTCGTCTGCTCGGGCGTCGCGGTGACGGCCGCGCTCACGCGGTGCGGGGGATCGATCGGCCGGCTGTACGGCGCGGACCTCGTCGGCGCCGCGCTCGGCTGCCTGCTCGTCGTCCCGGTGCTCGACCGGTCGAACATCACGTCCGCCGTATTTCTGTCGGGCGCAGCGGCGGCCGCAGCGGCCGCCTGCTTCTATCGCTTCGCGGGACGACGAGGCGCGGTCTCATCGGGCGTGTTGTGCGCCGCGCTCGCAGCGGCGGCCGTCTTCAACACGGGCTCGCACGAAGTGCTGCAGGTCATCTATCCGAAGAATCAGCAGCTCTGGCTGACGAACTCGCTCAACACGGTCGCGCGCTGGAACAGCCACTCGTACGTCATCGTGCAGCGGCCGGGCGAGACGCAGGCGTTCCTGTGGGGTCCGGGCAAAGGGGCCGAGCGATTCCGCACGCGCATCGCCTGGCTCGAGATCGACGGCGAAGCGGGCACGCCGATTACGCAGTGGGACGGCAATCCGTCATCGCTCGAATGGGTGAGCTATGACGTGACGACGCTGCCCTACTACCTGCGACGGGGCGACGTCGCGGTCATCGGTGTTGGCGGCGGGCGCGACATCCTCGCCGCGATCTGGGGACGCAACCACTCGATCCTCGGCGTCGACGTGAACAACATCATGATCGACCTGCTCGAGGGCAGCCATCGCGACTTCGCGAACATCGCGAACCGGCCCGAGGTGACCCTCGTCCACGACGACGGCCGCGCGGCGCTGACGCGGACGCCGAAACGGTTCGACATCATCCAGATGTCGCTCGTCGACACCTGGGCGGCGACCGGCGCGGGCGCGTTCACGTTGTCGGAGAACGGTCTCTACACGCTCGACGGCTGGCGCATCTTCCTCGATCGTCTCAAGCCGGGCGGCGTGCTGAGCGTCTCGCGCTGGTTCGATCCAGAGCACGCGTCCGAGACGAGCCGGCTGCTGTCGCTCGGCGTGGCGGCGCTCCTCGATCGCGGCGTCGCCGATCCCTTATCGCAGACGCTCCTCGTCTTCCGCGACCGCGTCGCGACGTTGATGATCTCGAATGCGCCCTTCACCGACGCGGACCGGCAGGAGCTCACGAGCGTGGCCGGCGACAAGGACTTCCACGTCGCCGTCTCGCCGTGGACGCCCGACGATGGCAGCCTGCTGAGCCGGATCGCGCACAGCCGGTCGCGCGCGGATCTCGATCGCGCGGTCGCCAATCCCCTGTTCGACTATTCGCCACCGACCGACGGCCGGCCGTACTACTTCAACATGCTCAAGCCGCGCGCGATTGCGTCGCTCGGCTCGCTGCCGCGCACGGGCGGCGTCGTGGCCGGCAATCTGCGCGCGACCGTACTGCTGCTCGTGCTGCTCGGCATCGCCACCCTCCTCGTCGCGCTCATCATCGTCTGGCCGCTCGTCCGCGCGGGACGGCCGCCACTCGACGCGGGCCGCTTCGTGACGACCATGGGGTACTTCGCGACGATCGGGTTCGCGTACATGCTCGTGCAGATTGGCCTCCTGCAGCGCTTTGCCGTGTACCTCGGCCATCCCGTGTACACGCTGGCGATCGTGCTGTTCTCGATGCTGCTCTTCACGGGCGCCGGCAGCCTGTTGTCCGAACGGGTGTCGCTCGACCGCGGGCGGCTGTGGCGCGCCGTGCCGGTGGCGATTGCCGTCGTGCTCTTTCTCATCGCGACCGTGCTGCCGGGCGTGATCGCGGCGTCGGTCACGGCCAGTCTCGTGCCGCGCACGATCGTCGTGCTGCTCTTCGCCGCGCCGCTGTCGACGCTCCTCGGTATGTGCTTTCCGTTCGGTGCGCGGCTGACCAGCCGCACGCCCGAGGTCATCGCGTGGGCGTGGGGCATCAACGGCGCGTTCGGCGTGCTCGCGTCGATCCTCGCCGTCGCGATCTCGATCTGGGTCGGCATCGACGCGAACTTCTGGATGGCGGCCGTGCTCTATCTCGCCTTGTCGCTGCCGCTCGCCGCGCTCGTCCGTTGGAACCGGCCGGGCGCCTGACCGCCGCGCGACATGCCGGTCCTGCACCCGTTCCAGTGGATCGTCGCCGCCCTGGCCGCCATGGGGCTGGGCATCAGCAAGGCGGGCTTCATGGGCCTCAGCCTGCTGCCGGTGATCGCGTTCGCCTTCCTGTTCGGCGCGCGGACCTCGACGGGCATCGTGCTGCCGATGCTGATGGTGGGCGACGTGGGCGCGGTATCGCTCTACCGGCGCCACGCGCGGTGGGAATACATCTGGCGCATGCTGCCGCCCACCTGCGTGGGCATCGTCGCCGGCGCCGTGCTGATGCGGTGGCTGACCGAAGACGCGTTCAAGCCCATCATCGGCTGGATCGTCCTCGTGCTCACGATCCTGCAGGTGGTCCGCACGCAGCGCCCAGGCTGGCTCGGCGCGATCCCGCACTCACGCGCCTTTGCATGGAGTCTCGGCCTGCTCGCCGGCGTCACGACGATGCTGGCGAACGCGGCGGGACCGGTGATTGCGATCTACTCGCTCTCGGTCGGACTACCGAAGTTCGAGCTCGTCGGGACCAACGCGTGGCTGTTCATGATCATCAACGCGTTCAAGGTTCCCTTCAGCGTGTCGCTCGGGCTCATCCACACCGGATCGCTGCTCTTCAACCTCGCGCTGGCGCCAGCCGTGATCGCCGGCGTGTTCGCGGGCCGATGGCTGACGCGTATCATGCCGCAGCGGCTCTTCGACAACGTGCTGCTGGCGTTCGCTGCGATCGCGGCGCTGCGGCTGATTGGAGCGTTTTAGACAGCGCCTCGTCGCGAGTCATCTTTTTTGCAGTGCGCTGGGGCCATCTTTCTCGTTAGCCGCTCGCGGGGCCCCACCCCCGCTCAGCGCCCTCGCGACGCTCGCGAGTCATCTTTTTTTTTGCAGTTGCGTTGGGGCCCCACCCCCAACGCTACGCGCTTCGCCGCCCTCGCTTCGCTCGGGGGTTCGCGGTATCAACTTTTCTTGAAGCAGATCCTCACAGTGCTGCCGACTTCGTCGGCGGCTTCGAACTCCGCGGTGCCGCCGTGCTGTTCGGCGACGGCCTTCGCGGTCAGCGCACCGACTTCGGCGACCCAGCCGCCGGGACGGTCGACGCTGGCTTCGAAGAAACGCTGCGCCAGGCCGTCAATCACCGCCACGTCGTTCTGCAGCACTTCGATGTCGCGAAGCTCGCCGCCGACAGCCGTGGCGTTGACCTCGATGGACGCGCCTTCGGACTGATCCAGCAGGCCGAGCGTCGCGATGATCGCGCCGCACAGACCAGCGACGACGGCCGGCTCGTCGATCGAGACCACGGCGTTCCAGTCCGAGGCCTGGACGCGAAGGCCGACACCGGCCAGCCGGCACTCGGCCGCGAAGCCGCTGCGCACGGCACCGAGCACGGCCGCGAGCGGGCGTGGCTTCACCGCGCCGCGATGCGGCCGATCGAGCAACGTGCATGCGCGCACGAGCCACGCGGCGCGCCAGGTCTCGGACCGGACGAGATCAAGGTTGAGCCGGCGCGCCATCGGTGACGCGTCGCCGCCCACGAGCGCGGCGGCCGAGCCAATGGTGGCGAGATCCTCGGCGAGCTGAGCGAAAACGCGATCCATGCGGCCCCCTCGCGCATCCGAACGGTCGGTCGCCGTCGTGCCAGCGTCCTTGGCCGCCGCGCGCCAACGATCGGACCGGTCCGATCGACGTGCCGTGAGTTCGTCCACGTAGTGCAAGTCCGCGCGCGCGTGACCGTGATCGACGGTCGCGGTGTCGGCTCGCATGCGATAGCTGGGAGGGAGTCCTTCTCGTTCAGGTTTCTTGCGGTCCGAGGTCGTACCGTCGGTGGAGTCGTTGCTGAAAGTCTCGGGAGTGAGCGGCCGTTCGCCTGCCGCGAACTCGGCAGGATTGACATCAGACACTGGGGAGCCTCCGAACGTCAAAGAGTGGAACGCGACTTTGGTCCAAAGAGTAACGCAGTGAGGACGAGAGCGCCAGTCAACCGGCGGCGGCGCGTCGACAGATCTGTCGAAACACCCTCGTTACAACACCTGGCCGAGATAATCGAGGATGGCCTTGGCGCCGAGCGCGGTGAGGAACGTCCCGGAGATGATGAGCAGCGTGACGAGCCCGCGGCCCATCTGGAAGGCGCGTGGCAGGAACCGGCGATCGGTCCAAATCATCGCGAAGCACCACAAACCACACGTGAACACTCCGCCGAGGATCGAAGCCGGCGTGATAATCGCGACCGGATCGCTCATCGTCCAGAGGAGCAGCAGACCGAAGACGCCGGTGTAGATCAACACACCGCCGCGAAAGCGCTGATAGGACAACGCGCGAACGCGCGCGCTCACGACCGCGAGACATTCGTAGGCCGTACGCGCGTAGACCTCGTACGCGCCGTACACCGTGCCGCCAATTGCCGCGAAGATGCCGAGCACGTACACCCACCGCAGCGCCGGGTGGATATTCGTCAGGAACTGCACCTGATGGTTCATCAGATCGTTGCCGTCGGGCACGAGGTGCTGGGGGTGCAGGATGACGGCGCCGAGAATGACGAAGCATGCGGTGAACACCGCGACCGATCCGAAGCTCGCCGCGGCGTCGATCTTCACCGCGCGCAGCCAGTAGCGCGCGCGAGTGACGTTGCCCGCGGACGTATCGATGGGCAGCGTGGCGGCGCGCGACGCGGGGCGTACGGCGCGGGGATCGGCGTGGAGTCCGATGGCGCCCCAGCCCTTCTCCCGCAGCAGACTCACGTAGCCGAGATAGTCGTACGTGCCGCCGCCGATCGCGCCGAGCGCGGCGACGATCTCGACCCACGTGGGACGCGCGGCAATCGCCGGATAGGCCGACGCCACCCACGGCTCGTAGTGGCGGGGCGCAATGGGAATGAACATCCCGATGATCGTGGCCGGCAGATCCGGCCGTGCCGCCGCGACGGCCAGGAGCACACACGCGAGCAGGACGAAGACGATCGCCGTCTGCACTTTCTCGAGCGCACCGTAGGACTGGATCCACGTCGCGACGATGACCGTCACGATGCTGATCGATCCCCAGATGCGCGCGAGCGAGACAAGGTGATCGGTCGGTCCCGTCACGCCGCCAACCCAGTTGATGACGTTGCCGAGCAGCAGCGGCAGCCCCGACATCCAGAACGGAAAACAGAAAATACTGAGCAGCCCCATCGTCCAGGGCACCCAGTTCTTCGGTCCGGGCATCACGCCCCAGTGCGTCATCGGATGCTCGCCGGTGAGCGTCATGTGCCGCATGGCCGCGTACACCTGGATCATCTTGAAGAGCGCGCCGGCCGTGAAACACCAGAGGAGCGTGTAGCCGAAGAGCGCCCCCTCGCGCGAGGCGAAGAGCGTCTCGCCCGATCCGATGGTGACCGACGCCATGATGGCGCCCGCGCCAAAGTAGTGCAGACAGCGCACGAGCCGCCCGCTCCGCAGATCCTCGGGTGGTTCCGGATAAACAATGCTGGGCACAACGGGCGGGACTGTAGCACGGCGCAGAAAAGACCGCGACGGCTCACGCGAAGACGCGAAGGACGCGAAGGTAAAAAAAAGATGACACCGCGAGCCCCCGAGCGCAGCGAGGGCGGCGACGCGCGTAGCGCTGGGGGTGGGGCCCCAGCGCAACTGCAAAGAAGATGGCAGCAACTGCGGCTAGAGGCCTCACGCGAAGATCGCGAAGGTTAAGAAAAGTTGACACCGCGAGGCCCCGAACGAAGTGAGGGCGCCGAAGCGATCAAAAGAAGTCCGCGAAGCCCGCGACGGAGGAGCGGCGCTGAGCGGGCGAGCGGGGGTGGGGCCCCGCGAGCAGGCAAGAAAAAGATGGGCCCCAACGCATTGCAAAAAAGATGACAGAGACACCCCAACGCACTGCAAAAAAGATGACTGACGAGTAGAATCGCGACAACTCAGCGAGGACCAACGATGCGACGAGTGAGCTGGTGGATGGGGACGGCGGCGGCGGTTGCCGTCGCAGCGACGGCGGCTGCCCGTGCGGCACGACAGTCACCGCTGACGCTCGATGTCATTGACTTCGCGACGCTGCCCGTGACGGGGTCGTACACCGGCGGTACGGGCAATCCGGGGTCGCTCGCGCGCGTGAATTTCATGCGGCCCGAGCCCGGCACGTCCGGCCGCATCTTCGTGAACGATCTGAACGGGCCGCTCTACATCCTCGATCCGAAGACGCACGCGTTCACGACGTATCTCGATTTCAACGGCCGCGACCAGGCGCCCGGACTGTTCGATCGCTTCACGTTCGCGAGCGGATTCGCCAACGGCCTCATCACCTTCCAGTTCGATCCCGATTACCTGAAGAACGGGCGCTTCTACACGATTCATCTCGAGGACGTCTCGGTCCCCGGCTCACTCGTCCCGGACAAGACCAGCGTGCCGGGGCTCGATACCGGCTACACGCCGACAGCGCCCGTGACGACGCCGGGGCGAATCCTGCGTGAGGCGGTGCTCATCGAGTGGACCGACACCAACATCGCGGACGCCGTCTTCGAGGGCACGGCACGCGAGATTCTCCGCATCCAGCTCAACACGCAGATCCATCCGACCGGCGATCTCATCTTCAATCCAACGGCGCGGCCCGGTGACGCGGACTGGCGCGTGCTCTACGTCGCGGCCGGCGACGGCGGCTCCGGCGAACAGAAGAGTCCGGACATGCGGCACAATCCGCAGCGCCTCGACACGCTCGTCGGCAAGATCCTGCGCATCATCCCGGATCTCTCCGAACACACGTCGACGAGCACGGTGAGCGCCAACGGTCGCTATCGCATCCCCAACGACAACCCGTTCGTGAAGACGACTGGCGCGCACGGCGAGATCTGGGCCTACGGCCTGCGCAATCCGCATCGGCTGACGTGGGACGTCGATCCGGCGCGGCCGTCGAACAATCATCTGCTCGCGATGGTCATCGGCCTGCACACGTGGGAGGCCGTCGACGTCATCCACAAGGGCGCCAACTACGGGTACTCCGAGCGCGAAGGCACCGAACAACTGCTGTCGACGAACCTCACCGGACCGCTGCCGTCCGACGACCATATCCCTGTGCTCATCTCCGATACGGTGACGCACGGCACGGTGACGCCGACCTATCCCGTGCTCGAGTACAACCACTCGCAGGGCTTCTCGGTCATGGGCGGCTTCGTCTATCGCGGCACGCGGCTGCCGGCGCTCCGCGGCAAGTTCCTGCTCGGCGACATCCTGACCGGCCGTCTCTGGTACGCGAATTATGCGGAGATGCTCGCCGCCGACGACGGGAAGGCGGCGACCGTGGCGCCACTGCACGAAGTGCAACTGCGCTGGAACGATCCGAACGACACGCCCGACGCCGGCCTCGTCACTTATCCGACAATGAACCCGATCGTCGTCGCGGCCTACAACGCGCGTCGGCACGCGGCCGCGCCGGATGCGACGACGCCGATGCCCGCACGCGCGGACATCCGGTTCGGCTTCGATGCAAACGGCGAGGTCTACATCCTCAGCAAGGTCGATGGGATGATCCGCGCCGTCACCGGCGCGAGCGCTACTGCTGGTAATTAATGAGAATGACGAGGTCGTCGGGCCCGGTCTGCTTCAGGCCGTGAGAGCTGCCGGTCCGCGTGAGAATCGCGGTGCCGGGACCGACGTCGTACGGCTTGCCGTCGAGCGTCATCACACCGTGCCCGCTGAGGACGTAGTAGATCTCGTCCTCGGTCTGCTTGTGATAACCGATGCCTGACCCGGGCTTCAGCGCGCGCTTGCGGAAGACGAGGTGCAGGTTCGGCACGCCCTTGAAGAACGAGTAGCCGACGGTCTCGCCACCGCCGTCGTGCGTGCCCGGCTCGTGTGTCGCGACTTGCGTATCGGTCTGGACGATGTAGCCGCCGGGCTTGGAGGCCGCCGGCGTCGCGGACTGCGCGGCGAGCGGCACGCCGATCGCCATCGGGCCACACACGACCAGCGAGACGAACAAGAAGCGCTTCGACATGGACGTCACTCCTCGCACGGGATCGATCAGACCTTCGCCGTCATCGCGGTGCGGACTTTGAGAATCGCCGCCGCTTCCGGCTGCGCCTTGTAGAGATCGTCGAGCGGATAACAGCCGGATCGCAATCCCATACGCGGGCCGGTCGTACAGTCGCTGAACGTGCGACACACGTGCGCGCGACGCATCGGGACGCCAGCGAGCACGTCGGCGGCGAAGTCCGGATAGGCCAACACCATGCGTCCGAGCCCGACGAGATCGGTGAGCCCTTCGCGCACGTTGTGCTGCGCGACGTGCGGCAGCCAGTCCTGGAGATACGTATAGCCGGAGCCGACGAAGACCAGATTCGGCGCCGCGGCTTTCAATCGCGCCACGGTCCGCACCTGGCGCGCGACGCCGGCGAGCGGGTCCTCGGGCGGCAGATAGCCGTCCATCGGCGGGAAGAAAGCCGGGCGCGTGACGTGCGGCGTGTAGTACGGGCTGCCGGCCGTGACACAGACCCAGCGCACGCCAAGCGACTCGAGCTCGGCCATGAGCGCGCGTGGTTCTTCGAGCGCCGCGTCCAGGTCGTCGTCGTGAATCACGCCGAAGCCGGCACGCGCGCTCGCGGCATCGAGCGGCGATGGCTCGCCGACGCCGTGCGCGTCCTTGCGATACGGGACGAGATCCACCGCCGACACGCGCACGCCAATGGCCAACCGCGGCGCCGCGGCGCGGACGCCCTGGATGACGTTGCGCATGAAGCGGAAGCGATTCTCGAGCGAGCCGCCGTACCGGCCTGGCCGATCGCGCGCGCCGAGCAGCTCGTGCCCGAGATAGCCGTGGCACTGCTTCATGTCGATGAAGTCGAACCCGGACGCCTCGGCCAGCCGCGCGGCCGCGATGAAATCCTCCACCAGCCGATCCAGCTCGTCGTCGGTGAACACACGCGGCGGCGACGCGAAGCGACGATCGATGACCGGATTCGGGCACGCGACGATTGGCGCGGGACGATCGGTGGCATCGGGCCGGGCGAAGCGGCCGGAGTGCGTGAGCTGCAGGCCGATGACGAGATCGCCATCCGCATTCGATCCGAACCGCGCGCGGTGCGCGGCGACGAGCGTCTCGCGGAGCCAGGCAATCGCCGGCTGCGTCGACGCGTTCATCAGCAACTGACTCGGGTTCGCACGGCCGTCGTGACGCACGGCCACGGCTTCCCCGCCCCAGATGAGCTTCGCGCCGCTCTCGCCGAAGTGCCGCCAGCGGCGTACGGTGAGATCGCTCGGCCGGCCATCGGGTGTGCCGTCCCACCCCTCCATCGGCAGCACGCAGAAGCGATTGCCCACGCGAAGGCCGGCCGCTTCGACACGCTGCGCGAGCGGCGACGACTCGGGCGGCGCCAGCTCGTCGTCGAACGCAAGCGGAATGCCGTGCGCGTCGAGGTGCGCGCGGAGCGCGCCGGCCGTCTTGAACGAGGCCATCCGCGGAAACGACGACTGGCTCATGCCTCGATCCTCGCACGTTCGGCATCCAGCCGATCGCGGATGTCCTCGAGAATCGCGACGTCCGACTCCGGCCGCCGCGGGCTCTTCGGATGCGGGCGACCGGTGGCGATGATCCCACGCGCGTGCAAAAACTGCGCAGCCGAGTGCTTGTACGCGGGCACGGGCGCGCGGAAGACGAGCTGTCCGAGATACTGCAGCAGGTCGTTGACGCCGACCGCGCGCGCGTCGCTGTCCGCCCACAGCCGATCGCGCAGCGCGAACGCCTCGACGTGGAACGCCGAGAGCCCGAGCAGGTAATCGCTGCCGTAGAAAACCATGTCGATCGCCAGGTCGTTGCCCGTGTAGATGCGGAAGTCCGGCCGCAGGCGATCGCGCAGCGCCAGCCGTTCCCATTCGCAGACGCGGTCGAGCGACGAGTGCTTGGCGCCGACGAATGCCTCGATCTCGAAGAGTCGGCGGATGAAATCCGGCGAGTAGATCCGCCCGAACGGCGCGAACATCGTCCCCAGCTCGAAGGCGAGGAGCGGACCGCCCGTCTCGGCAACCTGTGTGTAGACGCGGAGCACGTCGGCTTCGCTCGCCGTCCCGAGCGCTGAGCATTGGAACAGGATGGGCGTTCCGCCGTGCGCGCGGATGGCCTCGACCTCGCGACGATAGAGCGCCGCCGGATCGCCGGCCTCCCCTTCGATGAACGCGCCCGCAATGAACCGACGCCCAGCCGCGACCTCACGCGTCTCGACCAAGACTCGCGCGCGCTCAGCCATCGTCAGCAGGTTCACATAGCCGGTGTCCATGTTGACCGCCGGCGTGAGCCCCGCGGCCCACGTCCGATCGAGCAGCGTGCGAAAGCCCTCCCAGTCCGGTCGATCGTCGGCGAGGAATGGCAACAAGACGGCGGAATTGCCCTCGATCGAGCGGCCGGGCACGAGCGGAGGAACCTGCATGAGCGGTCAGGATAGCACTGGGGCACGTGCGTCCTGCGCGCGACTGCAGGCAGCTCTGTCTTCTTTCTTTGAGTCGCGTTGGGGCCCACCCCCAACGCCTGCAAGACTATCGCACCGCCCTCAGCGCGCGCCTTGCGCGCGGCTTCGGGCCTGCCCGCTGTTTATCTGCCCACAGCTTCAATCGCCCGCAGGCACAGTGCGACCGCCGCGCGGCCGTCTTCGCCGGTGGCGTGGAGCGGGGCTTCACCGCGGACGGCGCGGGCCATGACTTCGATTTCGGAGACGAGCTCGTAGACCTCGCCGGACGGCGCGTCGATGGGAATCTCGCGCACGGTCGTGCCGTCGAAGTGGCGCAGGTTGAACGTCGGGTGGAACGTGCGGTCAAGTGCGCCGGACCACGTGGCCCAGAGGGCACCGTGGGTGCCCGTGATCTTCACGACCTGATGATGCTCGAACGCGGCCAGCGTCTGCGAGATGACGACGTAGGCGCCGCGCGGGAAGTCGACGAGGGCGCTGAAGTTGTCGTAGAGCTCGGGATGCGCCGGATCCTTGCCATTCGCGCACGCGATGATGCGGCCCGGCTCGCCGACGCTCGCGAAGTACCAGCGCGCGAGATCGAAGAAGTGGATCGGCTCCTCGAGAATCCAGTTGCCGACGCGCGCGATGTCGTAGCGCCATCCGCCCGAGCCACGCCGGTAGGGATTGCGCCACAGCTCGATGAGCCCGTACTGCGGCTCGCCGATCGCGCCATCGTCGATCATCTGCTTCACGCGGCCCCAGAGAGACGACAGCCGGAACTCGAAGCCCACGCACAAGAGCCGCCTAGCTCGCGCCGCCTCCGCGATGAGCGCGTCGCAGCCGGCGAGATCGAGTGCCATCGGCTTCTCGAGCAGCAGATGCTTGCCCGCGCGCAGCACGTCGACGCCAATTGCTCGATGCTGATCCGTCGGCACGACCACGTCCACGACGTCGACATCGGCGCGGGCGATGAGCTCGCGATAGTCCGCGACCAGCGCGACGCCAGGGTGGGACTTGGCCGCGGCATCGCGGGCCTCGGCCGACCGTGCGGCAATCGCGACGAGATCGGCGCCAGACGCCTCGACGATCGCGCGCGCGTGGTGCGCGCCCCAGGCGCCGTAGCCGATGAGACCGAAACGGACGGGATGCATTGCTGAGCGAAGTTAGAAGTTCGAAGCCAGAAGCCAGAAGTGATTCTCGTCAACTTCGAACTTCAAACTTCGAACTTCGAAATTGACAGCGCGCCTGACGGCGCGTGTGATCGGTTCTCATCACGAACGCGGCGAGTGCGGCGAGCGGAACGGTGCAACCGACAGACGTCACGAGGCGGCGTGGACGCCGGCCTCGTGACGGTGGAGAACGTCGCAGATGACCGACTACTTGACCGTGATCGTGATCTTCGGCGACACGATCGGCGGATCGAACGGCGTGTGCGTGGCATCGCCGAGGACGAGCTGCAGCGTGTGCCGGCCCGGCGGCAGCGTCAGCTCCGTCTCGGTCTGACCGCCGCCGAAG
>DASZOV010000156.1:0-7212 GCA_035550595.1 Vicinamibacterales bacterium | reverse complement strand
GTCCAGCACTCGCTGGACCATCGTCGGCCTGCTGGCCGCGTCGATGACCATCAACCTCGTCGATCGGCAGGTCTTCGCGCAGCTCGCGCCGATCCTGACCGAGCAGTTCAAGTGGAGCGCCACGCAGTACGCCTACACCGGGATCGCCTTCAACCTGGGCATGATGCTCGGGCAGGTGCCGGCCGGTCAGTTCTTGGACCGTGTCGGCACCAAGGCGGGGCTGGCGTTCATCTTCATCGGCTTCTCGGTGTTGACGGCCCTGCACGCCGCGGCCGGACCGGGCACGGCCATCGATGCCATCGGTCGAGCGTTCCTGGGACTGATTCCCGGGATGCCGGTGCTCATCGGCGGTCTGGCGGGCTTCATCTTCCTGCGCTTCGTGCTCGGGCTGTTCCAGTGCGGCAACTACACGGCCGGCATCAAGGCGCTCGCCGGCTTGTTTCCGGGCGTCAGCCGGTCGAAGGCTGGCGGATTCTTCAACGCCGGCGCGCAGCTCGGCGGCGCCATTGCCGGCTACCTCATCCTGACGCTGCTCATCGGTCAGCTCGGCTGGAGCTGGCAGCTTGCGTCAATCGTGCCCCCCATCGTGCTTCTCGTCTGGGTGCTGCCCTGGATGGCGGTCTTCCCGGGCAAGGCACGGATGGCGGAGATTGCCATCAAGCCCGCGGCCCCGACCGGCGGAGCCCTGGCGTACGACAACGTGGGCCTTGGCCATCTGCTCGGGAACCACAAGGTCATCGGCCTTGCGCTCATCCGCATCTTCACCGGACCGATCACGGTCTTCTACTGGACGTGGCTGCCGCTGTACCTCCGCCAGGGGCGCGGCGTGTCGATCGTGCTCACCGGCGTGTTCGTGTTGCTGCCGGCCCTGTTCGGCATGGCGGGCAACATCCTCGGCGGCGTGCTGACGGATCGCATGGTCACGGCCACGGGCTCGATCGACAAGGGCCGCAAGCTCGGATTCGCCTGCGCCTTCGGACTCGGCGTGCTCAGCATGGCGCTGCCGTTCGTCAGCAACAACATCCTCGCCGTGCTGATCATGGGCCTGGCGCTCTTCGGCAACCAGTGGGTGGCCGCGACCTACATCGGCACGGTCGGCGACGTCGTGCCGCAGCAGCTCGCCGGCCGCGTCAATGGCATCACGGGCCTCGCCGACAACGGCACGGCGATGATCGCGACGTTCGTCACCGGCGCGCTCGTCGACGCCTACGGCTGGACGCCCGTCTTCATCGGCGCCGGCGTGTTCCCGATTCTCGCGCTCCTGAGCGTCGTGCTCGTGATGCGGCGGATCGAGCCGGCAAAGTTCTAAAAGACATGTCAACTTCGAAGTTCGAAGTTCGAAGTTCATAGTTCATAGTTCGAAGTTGACACGCGCTTGTTACTCAAATGCAGCTCATCGTCAATCGCAGCGAAGGGCGGGCCAACGATCTCATCGTGCGGATCGATCGCGATGAGCTCGAGACGACGCGACTGAGCGTCGCCGATCGTGCCGCGCTCATGCGGCTGCCGGGGATTCCCAGGCATCGCGCCGCGACGCCGGAGGAAGAGCAGGGGCTCGCTGCGGCGAAGATCGGCATCGCGGATCATCTGCGCCGACTGGGCATCGTCGGTGAGGATGGCCGTGCCGCGCGTGCGGCCATTGCCATCAGCAATCGGAATCTCGGAACCAACCACGGGCACCTCGCGTGGCAGCGCGGCGAGACGCCGGCGATCTTCCACGTGCGCGAGGATCCTTGCGATCGCGACGTCTACGCCTGCCTCACCGTTTGGCGCGACGGACGCATCTCGATCGAAGACCTGGTCTTCGACGTCGCTGCCGGCCGCATCCGCCGCGCGTCGGATGGCCGCGATCTCAGCGACGAGGTGGAATGGGCGACGATGGGGCAGCCGATCCTGCGTCAGGGCCGCGTCGCGCGCATCGACGAGATCGCCGATCAGTTCTACGACGTGCGCCACGTGCTGGCATTCGATCCGCGTCGCGAGGAAGGCGAGGCCGCGCGTCAGGCGATCTACCGCGATTACCCGCGGTCGTTCCGCGACAACGTCCGTGAGGCCTGGCGCGATCTCGGCGTGCCGCGCGCGCGCTACGTCCACAATGCCGTCGGCGTCTCGACCGACGGCCTCGTCATCGTCCAGCGCGAGGGCACGATCGAGGAAATCGGCGCCGCGCTCTTCGCGGCGGGAGCCGACGACGGGATCATTCTGGACAACGGCGGGAGCGTCGTCTGCTGGGTGTGGTGGGCGAACGACTACGCCGGCGGCATCGTCTCGCCAACGGTCGACTACCGCCCGCCGGGAACGTCCGCGATTGCCTTCATCCTCAAAGGCCCGACCCGGATCAACTTGCCTGGGGGGAGCGTTAGTTACAGCGTGTACTGACGGTGGTCATCGGAGCACGTTCAAACTTCGAACTTCGAACTTCGAACGGACGTGGCGCCTTCGGCGCGTCTTTTCAGTCTTGTGGAGCTCCGGCCGGTGGCTCCACAACCCAAGATGCGCCGAAGGCGCCTCATGCATTCAAAGTTCGAAGTTCGTAGTTCGAAGTTGAACAGCGCACTTCAAATCGTGAGCACCACTTTCCCCATCGTCCCGCGGCCTTCGAGCAGGCGGTGGGCGTCGGCGGCTTGGGCGAGTGGGAACGTCTGCTGCAACCGGAAGGTGAGCGCGCCTGACTGGAGGCCGCCGAAGACGTCGCGGGCGCGCCACAGGAGTTCGTCGCGCGTTGCGATGTAGTGCGCGAGGCTCGGGCGCGTGAGATAGAGCGATCCTTTGGCGTTGAGGATCGTGGGATCGAACGACGGCACCGGGCCGCTCGACTGACCGAAGAGCGCGAGCGTGCCACGCGGGCGCAGGCTGTTCAAGCTGCGCTCGAACGTCGCCTGACCGACCGAGTCGTACACGACGTCCACGCCACGCCCGTCGGTGAGGCGCTTCACTTCCGCTGCGAAATCTTCGGTCGTGTAGTGGATGACGTGATCGACGTGCGCGGCCGTTGCGATCGCGGCCTTCGCGTCGGTCGACACCGTGCCGAAGACGCGCGCGCCGGCCTCGTGCGCCATCTGCGCGATGAGCGCGCCCGTGCCGCCCGCCGCGGCATGCACGAGGCAGGCATCGCCGGGCTTGAGCGGAAACGTCGACTGCGTGAGGTAATGCGCGGTCATGCCCTGCAGCAGGACGCCGGCGGCCGCGACGAAGTCGATGTCGTCTGGAATGGGCACGAGCATGGCCGCGGGGACCACGGCTTGTTCCGCGTAGGAGCCGCGGATCATCGCCCAGGCCACGCGATCGCCGACGGCGACCTCGGTGACGCCGGAGCCGATCGCCTCGACCGTGCCGGCGCCCTCCGAGCCCAGTCGCACGGGCGCGTCGGCTTTGTAGAGTCCCGTACGGAAGTAGACGTCGACGAAGTTCACGCCGCTCGCGGCGAGCCGCACGAGCGCCTGGCCGGGACCGGGCGCGGGCGCAGGAACGTCGACGAGACGCATCGCCTCGGGACCGCCCGGGGCATCGACTTGAACACAGCGCATGCAGCGTCTCCTCGCGCGCGATCGTCACCGATCGCGTCCAGATCCTGTATCTTACAAGCCTTCTCGATCGAGGCTCACGCCGCCGCGCGTGCGCGACCGCCGGGAGACACGACGTGACCGTCACTCAGTCAGTTCCAACCACTCCAGGCGCGCGGCTGCGCGCGGCCGTCGAGGCCGAGCGGCCGCTGCAGATCGTCGGCGCCATCAACGCGTATCACGCGCGTCTTGCCGCGCGCGCCGGGTACCGCGCCATCTATCTCTCGGGCGGCGGCGTGTCGGCCGGATCGCTTGGCGTGCCCGACCTCGGGATCTCGACGCTCGATGACGTGCTGACCGACGTGCGGCGGGTGACGGCGGCCTGCGAGCTGCCGTTGCTCGTCGACGCGGATACCGGCTTCGGGAGCGCGTTCAACATCGCGCGCACGATTCGATCGCTCGCGCGCGAGGGCGCGGCCGGCTGTCACATCGAAGATCAGGTGCAGGCGAAACGCTGCGGCCATCGACCGGGCAAAATGATCGTGTCCCAGGAGGAGATGGTCGACCGCATCAAGACCGCCGTCGATGCCCGTCCGAACGCCGACTTCGTCGTCATGGCGCGGACCGATGCGTTGGCGGTCGAGGGCGTCGAGCGCGCCATCGCGCGCGCCGTGGCTTGTGTCGAGGCGGGCGCGGACATGATCTTTCCCGAAGCCGTGACGGACCTCGCGATCTATCGACGCTTCGTCGACGCCGTCCGTGTACCGGTGCTCGCGAATCTGACCGAGTTCGGCGCGACGCCGCTCTTCACGATCGACGAGCTCCGCGACGCGGGCGTGGGGATCGCGCTGTATCCGTTGTCAGCATTTCGTGCGATGAACCAGGCCGCCGTCACCGTGTACGACGCGATTCGCCGCGACGGCACGCAGGCCGCCGTCGTGCCGCTCATGCAGACGCGCGCGGAGCTGTACGACGTGCTCGACTATCACGCGTACGAGCGCAAGCTCGACGAGTTGTTCGCGACCGATCGAAAGCCAGACGCATGACCGACACTCCCGCTCCAGCCTTCAAGCCCAAGAAGTCCGTCGCCCTGTCGGGCGTGCCCGCGGGGAACACCGCGATCTGCACCGTCGGGCGATCGGGCAACGACCTGCACTATCGCGGCTACGACATCCTCGACATCGCCGAGCGTTGCGAGTTCGAGGAGATCGCGTATCTGCTCGTCCACGAACACCTGCCGACCGCGGACGAGCTCGCGGCGTACAAGAAGCAGCTTCGCGCCGCGCGTGGATTGCCCACGCCCGTTCGCGTCGCGCTCGAGCAGGCGCCGGCCTCGGCGCATCCGATGGACGTGCTGCGTCTGGGCGTCTCGGCGCTCGCGACGATCGAACCGGAGCGCGAGCCGCACGATCCGGCCGGTGCGCGCGCGTCGGCCGATCGCCTGCTGGCGTCGCTGGGATCGATGCTGGCCTACTGGCACCACTACGCGCAGTCCGGCCGCCGCATCGACACGGAGACAGATGACGACTCGATTGGCGGACATTCCCTGCACCTGCTGCACGGCACGTCGCCATCCGCGTCGTGGGTGCGCGCCATGCACACATCGCTCATCCTGTACGCGGAACACGAATTCAATGCGTCGACGTTCACCGCAAGAGTGATCGCGGGTACGGGCGCCGATCTGCACGCCGCCGTGGCCGGCGCGATTGGCGCGTTGAAGGGACCGAAGCACGGCGGCGCGAACGAGGTCGCGTTCGACATCCTGTCGCGCTACGAGACGCCCGACGAGGCCGAGACCGACATCCGCCGGCGCGTGGCCGCGCGCGAAGTCATCATCGGGTTCGGTCATCCCGTCTACACGGTGTCCGACCCTCGCAACCAGATCATCAAGGGCGTCGCGCGCCAGCTCTCGGAAGAGCAGGGCGACCTTCGACTGTTCGACATCGCCGCCCGCATCGAGGCGGTCATGTGGGACGCGAAGCGGATGTTTCCCAATCTCGACTGGTTCTCCGCGGTCAGCTATCACGTGATGGGTATTCCAACGCGCTTCTTCACGCCGATCTTCGTTTTGTCGCGCACGAGCGGCTGGAGCGCGCACGTCATCGAACAGCGTGCGGACGGCAAGATCATTCGTCCGTCGGCGACCTACGTTGGACCGGAGCCACGGCCTTTCGTCTCGATCGGGGCGCGTCGGCCGGAGGTGGGATGAGCGCCTCGGTGTCTACGGCGCGACCTGAGCCGGATCGCGTTCTCACGGATATCGCCGACTACGTTCGCGATTATCGCGTCACGAGCGATCGCGCGTACGAGACGGCACGCTATTGCCTGGCCGACACGATCGGCTGCGGTTTCGCGGCGCTCGAGTATCCGGCGTGTACGAAGCTGCTCGGACCGATTGTCCCTGGCACGGTCGTGCCGAATGGCGCGCGCGTTCCGGGGACGCCGTATCAGCTCGATCCCGTGCAGGCGGCGTTCACGCTCGGCGCGATGATCCGCTGGCTCGACTTCAACGACACGTGGCTCGCGGCCGAGTGGGGACATCCGTCCGACAACCTCGGCGGAATTCTCGCAACGGCGGACTGGCTGTCGCGACAGGCGAAGGCCGAGGGACGTCCGCCGCTCGTCATGCACGACGTGCTGACGGCGATGATCAAGGCGCACGAGATCCAGGGCTGCCTCGCGCTCGAGAACGCGTTCAACGCGGTTGGTCTCGATCACGTGTTGCTCGTCCGGGTCGCGACGACGGCCGTCGTGACGGGGATGCTGGGCGGGACGCGCGACGAGATCGTCAACGCGGTGTCGAACGCCTGGATCGACGGCGGCGCGCTGCGGACCTATCGGCACGCGCCCAACACCGGATCGCGCAAGAGCTGGGCGGCGGGCGATGCCACGAGCCGCGGGGTTCGGCTGGCGCTCATCGCGAAGACAGGGGAGATGGGCTACCCGTCGGCGCTGACCGCGCCGGTCTGGGGTTTCTACGACGTGCTGTTTCGCGGACAGCCGTTCGCGTTCCAGCGGCCGTACGGCTCCTATGTCATGGAGCACGTGCTCTTCAAGATTTCGTTCCCGGCCGAGTTCCACGCGCAGACGGCCGTCGAAGCGGCGATGCGCATTCACGGCGAACTGGCCCGGCTCGGCCGCACGGCGGATGACATTCAGCGGATCACGATTCGCACGCAGGCGGCGTGCATGCGCATCATCGACAAACGCGGACCACTGGCCAATCCCGCGGATCGCGATCATTGCATTCAGTACATGGTGGCGGTGCCGATCATCTTCGGACGTCTGACCGCGGCGGACTATGAAGACGATGTGGCGGCCGATCCGCGGATCGATCGGCTGCGGGAGAAGATCGTGTGCGTCGAGGAGCCGTCGTTCACGGCCGCGTATCACGACCCGGATCGGCGCGCGATTCCCAATGCACTCAGCGTCGAGTTCACCGACGGTTCATCGCTCGACGAGGTCGTGGTCGAGTACCCGATCGGTCACGAGCGGCGACGCGCCGAGGGCGCGCCGCTGCTCGTGGAGAAGTTCACGCGACACCTTCACCGACTGTCCGCGGACGCGCGGGCGCGCATTCTTGCGGTGTCGTTCGACGCGGCGAAGCTGGACGGCATGGCGGTGTGCGACTACGTCGATCTGTTCGTATGAGGTCTCGCGCGAAGACGCGAAGGCGCGAAAAAAACGTGGTTCCGGAGTTCCAGGTTCC
>DASZOV010000155.1:0-13356 GCA_035550595.1 Vicinamibacterales bacterium | reverse complement strand
CGACGACCGCGTCGCTCACGACACCACCTCGACGCCGCGGACCTGACGGTCGAGCACGGAAATCGACAACACGACGAGGCCGGCGAGCACGAGCACCGAGACGAGGACCGGCGTCTCGTAGCGCGGCGGCTGCCGGAAGACGGCGTCGCTCACGACGTCGAGATTGGCCGTGATCGAGATCCACGCGACTCGCGTCGATCCGGTGATCGCCGTGAGCACGGCGTACATCGCCTGCGTGAAGAAGATGACGCCCGTGTACATCACGGCGACGTACCGCGCGCTCTTCGACATCGACGACAGGGCCAGCATCGTCAAAGCGGCCACGAGCACGCGCAGGAGCGAGGCCAGCGTCACGGCTGGCACGATGAAGGTGTGCTGCTGAAGGAAATCGACGCTGCCACTCACGAGCGCCTGCACGACGACGAGCAGAAGCGCGGGCGCGAGCGTCGTTGCCAGCAGGATGACCAGCAGGATCGCGAGCTTGCCGACGATGTACTCCACCCGCAGAAGTGGCTTCGAGAGGTACACCTGCAGCGCGTTCGCGCGGCGATCGTTCGCGATCAGGCCGGAGCCCGCGTACACGGTCACGAAGAACGCGAAGACGCTTTGCAGTTCGACGAAGCGCTGAAACGTCCGAGGCGTGACCGACAGGACCGACTCGGCCTGCGGATAGGCGGCGACGACGTAGATCTGGACGGTGCGGACGAGGAACGGGATCCACGCGAGGACGACGAGCGCGATGAGCGCGCGTCGCCGGAGGAGCGCGCGCAGACCCTGGCCGAGGATGACGAGCCACGCGCGCCCGAGCGGCTGCCGCGTGCCGCCGTAGTGCCGGTAACTCTGGTCGTGGACCGGACTCACTGATCTCCCACCGCACGCGCGAAGACGTCTTCGAGCGTCGGCACGCTCGCGCGCAGATGCCGCACCTGCACGGCGCTGTCACGCGCGATCGCGCAGATGCGTTGCTGATCCTCGCCTGGACCATGCTCGTCGCCCGGCACGAACACGCGCAGCACGTCGTCCTCGCCGGGCTGACAGTCGAGTCCGGCCTCGCGCAGCCGTTCGATGAACGTGGGCCGGGCCTCGCCTTTCACGCGCACCTCGAAGACGCGACCCGCAGGCCCCTTCAGCGTCGCGATTGGACCGGACGTGGCAATTGCGCCACGATCGAGCACGACGACGTAATCGCACGTGTATTCGACGTCGGGCAGGAGGTGCGACGAGAGGATGAGATTGACGCCCTTGCCGTGCGCCAGGTCGCGGATGAGATCGAGCATCTCATCACGCCCCTTGGGATCCATGCCGTTGGTGGGTTCGTCGAGGAACAGCAAGTCGGGATCGTGGACGAGCGCCTGCGCCAGCTTGATGCGCTGCTTCATGCCCGTCGAGTACGTCTGGATGTCCCGATAGCGCGCCTCACCCAGCCCGACGAAGAACAGCACTTCGTGCGCGCGCTGCATCGCGTCGGCCGCCGGCAATCCGGCGAGCTGCCCGCAATAGGCGACGAACGCCACGGCGCTCATGCCGGGCACGTAGCCATCGGTCTCCGGCATGTAGCCGAGCCGCGCGCGGATGTCGAGCGGCCGCGTCGCCACGTCGAGCCCGAGCACCGCGAGCCGGCCCGACGTCGGCCGCAGGAAGCCGAGCAGTGCCTTGAGCATCGTGCTCTTGCCGGCGCCGTTGGGTCCGAGCAGGCCGACCGCGCCTTTCGGAAACTCCGCCGTGACGTCGCGCAGCGCGGCCTGCGCGCCGTAAGCCACGCTCACGTGATCGAGGACGACGGCCGAGTCAGCCAGAGGCATGGGGCAGATTGACTGCAGACGATATACGAGACGGCCGGGCGGCAGGTTCGCGGAGCCGGCGGGAAAGCGGTCAGGGCCGGACGCGTTACTGCGCGGACGGCGCCGGCAACGCCACGGGCGCGGACACTTCGGTATATCCCGCGGGAATGTCGAATGCGCCGGCCGGGGCCTTGGTCTCGCCGATCGACGTCACGACGGCCTCGAGCTCGTCGCCGCCGAACACGTCACCGCGCAGGATGGACTTCATGACGAAGCCTTCCGATGCGAGCGTCTCCGTCCCGAGGAGCCCCATGCCGCCGCTGAGCCCGGTCGCCGACCGCATGTAGGCCTTGTAGCGATTCGACAGCCACGCGTCGCCGGACATCGAGAGCTCGGTCGGTAGGCCGGCGGGCATCTTCGCGCCAGGCGGAATCGGCAGCGGCACGCGGATCGCGAGCGTGGCACGCTCGGCGTCGACGCCCGCGATCTTGCTGTGCTCGCCCGTGCGATGGACCGTCACTTCCGGCTTGAGCCCCGAGGCGGCCATCGTCGACACGGCCGTCTTCCAGTAGGTCTTGTGCGCGGGATCGAGCACGACGAGCGTGCCGTCCGGCCGCGCGATCGTCACGCCGCCCGCGGGGATGATGAGGTAGGCCTGCCCGTACTCGACGCGCGTCCCCGCGTCGCTCACGAACACGGTCGTGTGGACCGCGCCCGACGGCGCCATGCGGCTCACGATGGCCCGGCCGAGCATGGCCGTCACCGGACTCGCGGGCGCGGGCACCGGCACCGACGAGGCGTGCATGTCGATCGTCATCGTGTACTTCAGGTCCGCGTGGAGCGGCACCGACAGCAGCACGGCCATCGCGGCGGCAGCAAGGGATTTCGTCATGACTCTCCGATTGTACTCAGGAGGCGGCCGGCGTCGTCCGGGCCAGGGCCAGACCGCGCCGGATCGCGGTCAGGACGCGTGGGGAAAGACCTCGGGCGTCGACCTCGCCCACCGGCACGGCCACGACCTCGTCCGCATCATCGGCCGCGCCGAGCACGCCGCCCGTCGCGCGGCAGAGATAGTCGACGATGACGTAGTGGTAACGCACACGACCGTCGGCGTCGCGGACGATCTCGTCGAAGATGCCGACGACGTCGACCGGCGTCACGACGAGACCGGTCTCCTCGCGCGCCTCACGGGCGACGGCTTCGGCGAGCGTCTCTCCCAACTCGACCGCGCCGCCAGGCAGACTCCAGACGCCAGCATGCGGCTCGCGCCCGCGCCGCGCGATCACGACGGATTGATCCGCGCCTTCGCCCGTGAGAATGACGGCACCCACGGCCACGATCGGCCTCGCGGGATACCGCCGATCGCTATCGGCCGGACTCGGCGCGTCCGCCATCGCCTATTCGCCCATCACCTTCACGACCACGCGCTTGCGGCGCTGGCCGTCGAACTCGGCGTAGAAAATCTGCTCCCACGGTCCGAGGTCCGGCTTGCCGGCCGTGATGGGCACGATGATCTGGTGCCCCATGATCGTCCGCTTGAGGTGCGCGTCGGCGTTGTCCTCGCCCGTCTGGTGATGGCGATACGGCTGACCGGCCGGCGCGAGCCGCTCGAGCCAGACCTGGAAATCATGGATGAGACCATCTTCCCAGTCGTTGACGTAGACGCCCGCCGTGATGTGCATCGCGGAAACGAGCGCCATGCCCTCCCGCACGCCGCTCTCGCCGATGATGCGCGCGACGTCGTCGGTGATGCGGACGAACTCCTGGCGCGATTTCGTGTTGAACCAGAGATACGAGGTGTGGACGGTCACGATGTCCTTCGCGTCTTCGCGTGAGGCCTATCCGATCGGCAGCGTCGCCTGGGCGTTGAAGTCGAGCGTCGACGTCCGTCCAGCTTCGATCGCCCGCAGGCCCGCGGCGGCGATCATCGCGGCGTTGTCGGTCGAAAGCGACAACGCCGGGACGTAGACCGGCAGACCCTCACGTTCGCCGCGCGCCATTGCGTCGGCGCGCAGGCGGCTGTTGGCCGACACGCCGCCGGCGATGCCGATGCTCCGCGCACCGAGCTGCCGGGCAGCGTCGAACGTCCGGTCGATGAGACTCTCGACCACGACGCGCTGAAAGCTCGCGCAGAAGTCGGCGACTTCCGTCGGCGACAGCGGACCGGCGTCGGACGGTACGGTCAACCCCGTCGCGACCGGCACGCCGCGCTTCTGCAGTTCGCGGACCACGGCTGTCTTCAATCCGGAGAAGCTGAACTCCGCGAGCGGTCGTCCCTCGCCCACCGGCGCGTTCCGATCCGCGTGCGTGAAGCGAGGACGCGGCAGATCCACCGCGCGATCGTCACCACTACGCGCGGTCCGATCGATGACCGGCCCTCCCGGATAGCCGAGCCCGAGTAGCTTGGCCACCTTGTCGTACGCCTCGCCCGCTGCATCGTCGCGCGTGCGACCGACGAGGTCATAGCGTCCGGGCTCGGGCACGGCGTAGAGGCTGGTGTGTCCGCCCGACACGACGAGCACCGCCGCGGGCAATGGAATCGCGCCGTGGTCGAGAAAGATCGACTCGATGTGACCGGCCAGGTGATGCGTGGCGACGATGGGAATGTCGAGCCGCGCGGCCGCGGCCTTGGCGAACGAGACGCCGACGAGCAGCGACCCGACGAGTCCCGGGCCCTGCGTGACCGCAATCGCGTCGATGTCGCTCCATCCGGCGTCCGCGCGCTCGAGTGCGCGCTCGACGACGCCGCAGATGTCGCGCACGTGTTGGCGCGAGGCGATCTCCGGCACGACACCGCCCCACTCGCGGTGAATGCCGCCTTGCGACGCGATGACGTTCGATCGGACCGTCCACGGCTTGGCCGCGTCACCGGTCGTTGCGACGACCGCGGCCGCGGTCTCGTCGCACGAGGTCTCGATGCCGAGGACGTTCATGGCTAACGCGCCGGTTGTGCGGCTGCGGTCGCCGCGGGCGATGGCGGCAGTGCCGATGCGATGTCCGTCACCGAGACGCCGAGGACCGCGCGCGAAACAGCGTCGAGCTCCGCTTCGGGTCCCTGGAGATGGATCGTGCGTCGCACGTGTCCCATGCTCTCACCGGACGCGAGCGCCGCGGCGGGCGACGAGGACTCGAGCTCGTAGAACGGCCCGAGCGGCGGCTGACCCGGACCGAGCGGACCGTCGTTGTAGGCGTTGGCCACGTCGCCGGAGTACGGATCCGCCTGGTGCTCCCACATCGAGTTGACGTAGCCGTTCGGCGCGGGCGGCATGTCGAACGTGATGATCGTGAGCACGTGACCGCTGGCGTCATAGCTCCCGAGCACGCGGCGCGCGCGCGGCGGCGGCACGCCGATCTTGCCGCGCGAAACGCCATCGGCGCGGAAGAACGCGACGCCGTCGCCGACCTTCAGCCGCGACGCCAGTGGCCGGCCGAAATACGCGTCGTGCAGGATGGGCCCGAGGTCACTCGTCGATCCCGTCTTGAACGGCACGACGATCGTCGTCTCCGGCGTGGGCCGCATCTGGCCGATGATCCAGATCGAGACGAGCCCCGTGCGTTTGGTCCACGCGACCGCGCCCGTGTTCGTGATCTGCGTATCCGACTCGAAGCCGACGACGTGCGTCGTCGGTCCCGGTGCAGTGCCGAGCGCCTGCACGATCGCGTCGTGCGCGAGCAGGTGGATCGTACGGTCGACGCGCAGATCGAAGGTCGTGCCCGACGCGTTGGTCACCGTCATCGGCTTCGCGAACACGATCGTGTCGGCCGCCTGCGAGGTGACGGGCCAACCGCCCCAATCGATCGGTTCCGGCACCTGCCAGTGCTCGGTGTCGAAGGCTGCTCCGGGTGCGAAGTAGAGGCCGAACTGGCCACCCTCGGGCCCCAGCCACACGCGATCCTCGCCCCCGAGCACGGTCATGTGCGGCTGACGCGCGCCGAGCTCGATGACCGACCGGTCGATGAAGCCGAAGCTCGTGCCCGCTTCGCCGGCCGCCGTGCTCGTCATGACACGGCCTTGATAGCCGGGTGCGATCGCGAGACGCGCGCTGCCGTCCGGACTCTGGAGTACGACGACGTCCGTGTGCGCGCGGAGGAACTGCACATCGTCGGCGAACGAGCCGGGGGCGGGTGGTGGCGCGGGCGTGGTGGGAGCTGGCGTCGGCGGCGTGGGCGGCAGCGCAGCGGCGCGCTGGTTCCGGCCGTCACCGCAGGCGCAGGCGGCGAGCGCGAGCGCGCAGGCAACGACGCGGGTGCAGATGGTCACAGGTCCTCCGGTCGGTCAATCGAAGAGGGCGCGCAGGCTCTCGGCGTACGGCGCGCGGGCAATCCCCTTCTCGGTGATGATGCCGGCCACGAGCGCGGCCGGCGTGACGTCGAACGCGGGATTCCAGACGCTCGCGCCTTCGGGCGCCACGCGCGTCGCGCCGACGTGCGTCACCTCGCGCGGCGGACGCTGCTCGATGGGAATGTGGTCGCCATCGGGTGTCGACAGATCGATCGTCGAGAGCGGCGCGGCCACGTAGAACGGCACCCCGTGCGCGTGCGCCATGGTCGCGACCGTGTAGGTCCCGATCTTGTTCGCGACGTCGCCGTTGGCCGCGATGCGATCCGCGCCGACGACGACGAGGTCCACACCGCCGGAACGCATGAGCGGTCCGGCCATGCTCTCCGTGATGACGGTCGTCGGGATCTGGTCGCGCACGAGCTCCCACGCGGTGAGCCGTGCGCCCTGGAGGAACGGCCGCGTCTCGTCGGCGAAGACCGTCGCGACTTTGCCCGCTTCGGCGGCCGCGCGAATCACGCCGAGCGCGGTGCCGTATCCCGCGGTCGCGAGCGCACCGGCGTTGCAGTGCGTGAGGATGCGCGCCGCCTCGGGCACGACCTCCGCGCCGACGTGTCCGAGCGTGCGGCAGCCGTCGACGTCTTCGTCGTGAATGGCGCGCGCCTCGGCCTCGAGTCGCGCCTTGATGTCGTCGACCGACGCGCCGGCTTGGACGGCTGCGCCGAACGCGCGCTTCATCCGTTCGATCGCCCAGAAGAGATTCACGGCCGTCGGCCGCGTCGCCGCGAGCTTGTCGCAGATCTTCGTGAACTCGACCGTCAACTGCCGCGTGCCCGACGCGTGGCTCTGGCGAACGCCGAGCGCCACGCCCATGGCCGCTGCCACGCCAATCGCCGGCGCGCCGCGGATGACCATCGTCTTGATCGCGCGCGCCACGTCGGCCGCCGTCCGGCAGCGAACGTAGACCTCCTGGCCTGGCAGCTTGCGCTGATCGACCATCACGACGGCGTCCGGCTGCCACTCGATCGTAGGAAGCATCCCGAAATCATAGCCGAGCCCACGCCGACGACCGCACGCAGACCGGCCGGGCAAGTATAGTGACACCGTGACCGACACGGCGCGCGTGCTCCTGACAGCCGCAGTGCTCTCCGGCGTCACGATGGCGACGTTCGCGTGGCGCGTGATGCGTACCGACGCGTCCCATCCCGACCGGCTCGTCGGCGAACTGCGGCTCGCGCAGTGGGCCGCCGTACTCCTCGCCGGTATCGGCGCGATCCCGATCGGCGCCGCGGTCGTCCACACGACGCTGCCCGTCGGCGGTTCAGATGCGGCCATCGGCGTCGTCTTCGTCGGCATCGCCGGCCTCGTGCTGCAGCGCCCGCCGCGCGAAGCGCTGCTCCTCGCCACGGGCGGCTTCCTCCTGCACGCGCTCGTGAACCTCGCGCATCGTCCCGGCTGGCTCGCGCCCGACCTCGCGCCGCGCTGGTGGACGGTGGGCTGCGCGATCTACGACGTCTTACTCGCAGTGATTTGCTATGGCGCGCGGCACCGATAACGCCTACTCACCATCTCCTTTCGTCCGGCGCGTGCTCGTCGCCGTGTCGCGTGTGCCGCCAGGGCGCGCGGCGACCTACGGCGACATCGCACGGATCGCCGGCCGCCCACGCGCAGCGCGCGCCGTGGGCCGCATCATGAGCGCCGCGGCCAAACCCGGCCTCCCTTACCACCGGATCGTCGCCGCTGGCGGACGCATCGGTGGATACGGCGGCCGGATTCAGATGAAGATCGCGCTGCTCGTTGCTGAAGGACTCGTCATTCGACGTGGACGGATTGTCGGGTTCGAGTCAGTGAGGTGGAAGGGGAAGTAAGAAACAGGGCGGTTTGGGCGGCAGGGCTGTCATCTTCTTTGCAATGCGTTGTGGCCCCACCCCCAACGCTACGGCGCTCAACGCCCTCCCTTCGGTCGGGGTTTCGCGATTGTCATCTTTTTTGTTCCGTCCCCTATCCCCTGTCATCTGCCCTTCTTCGCGATCATCACGCCGCGATCGGCAACCGTCTCAGTAAACTTCGGATCCGCGAATCCCGCAGCCGCCAGGAACGCCTCGTATTCGCTCGTCGCGTAGCACTTCCCTTGCGTCGAGTGCATGAGGATCGCGGAGTACTCGGCGACCGGGAGCGGGCCGGTCTTGTCGGCGTTGATGAAGGCGTCGTGGATGACGACGAGGCCGCCGGGATCGAGTGCGGCGAACGAGCGTTCGAGCAACATTGCGACGTCGGGCGCGTCCCAGTCGTGCAGCACGTTCGAGAAGAGATGCACGTCATATCCCCGCGGCCACCCGTCGTCGAGAAAATTGCCGGCGTGGACGGTGACACGATCGGCGAGACCACGCTCGGCAATGAGGCGCGCGGCGAGTTGGTCGACGGGCGGTTGATCGAATACGGCCGCGGACAGATGCGGGTGGTGCGCGGCGATCGAGCACGCGTAGATGCCTGACCCGCCGCCGATGTCGAGCAACCGCGCGCGATCACCGAACGGCACGGCGGCAGCCACCGCCTGCGCGAGATAGCGGCCTCGACAGTCCATCGCGGCCGTGAACTCGCGCGCGAACGCTTCCTGCTCCATGGCCTTGTGCCAGTCGAAGCCATCGGGCCGGCTGCTCCACCCCGCGGGACGTCCGGTGCGCAGGACCGACAGAAAGTCCGCGACGAGCGGCCGGTCGGCCAGCGACGCGTAATACGGCACGAGCGACCAGGGCGACGCCGCGGTCAGGAACTCGCGCGCCACGGGCGTGACCGCGCAAGCGCCGTCCGCACGCCGCTCGATCCAGCCGTTGGCCGCCAAGAGCGTGACGAGCACGTCAGCCGGCCGCTCGACCAGACCGAAGTGCCGGCAGATGCCGGCCAGCGTCGACGGATGCTCGGCGAGCCACGAAACGAAATCGAGGTGGACGATGGCCGCCGTGATGAGATCGACGGCATAGAGACCGTCGCGATACCGATAGATGGCCAACGGATCGGTCGCCGGCCGTTGCAGCAGATCTTCGGACATGGGCGCCGAGTGTAGCAGGCTGACAACGCGCGAGCCGTCGCCCTCGTCTAAGCGAGTGGGGTGACGCAGGTGCGCAACCGAAAAAGTTGACACCGCGAGCCCTCGAGCGGAGCGAGGGCGGCGAAGCGCGTCAAGAAAAGTCCGCGACGCAGGAGCGGCGCTGAGCGGGCGACCGGGGGTGGGGCTCCGCGAGCAGACAAAAAAAGATGGCCCCAACGCACTGCAAAGAAGATGACTCGCGAGCCCCGCGAGCAGACAAGAAAAGATGACCCCAGCGCACTGCAAAGTTGACTGAGACTCCGTGCATACCGACCTTGCCCTTGCCGAGCGATGCCGTGCGAACGCGCCCGACGCGTTCGAGGAGCTGTATCGCGCGCACGCGCCTCGGCTGTTCGGGCTGGCGTGCCGGCTGGTCGGCCGCGCGGACGCCGAAGATCTGCTGCAGGAGATCTTCCTTGCCGCGCACCGGCGGCTCGGCTCGTACCGCGGCGAGGCGGCGCTCGGCACGTGGCTGTTCCGGCTCGCGACCAACTGCTGCCTCGATCACCTGCGCAGCCGCGCCGGCCGCCGCGCCGCGTTGACCGACGAACTCGACGACGAGCCGGACGCGGCTGGTTCACAAGCGGGCCCGATCCTCGGCGTCGTCGATCGCCTGGATCTGGAACGCGCGCTCGCCGGTCTGCCTGCGGGCGCACGTGCCGTCTTCGTGCTCCACGACGTCGAAGGCTTCGAACACCACGAGATTGCCGAGCTGCTCGGCGTGGCCGAAGGCACGTCGAAATCGCAGCTCCACCGCGCCCGGCTCCGGCTGCGGCGCGTACTGGGCCGGCCCGCGCCGGCCGCGACGGAGACAGCCTGATGCGTACTTGCTCTGACATTCAGCGCGACCTGAGCCGCTACGTCGACGACGACCTGCCGCCTGACGAACAGGCCGCGATCGCCCAACACCTCGCGTCGTGCGAAGTCTGTCGCGGCATCGAAGCGGACCTGCGACAGATTCGCGCCCGCGCGCGCACGCTCGGCCCCGTGCCGCCGCCCGGTCACCTGTGGTCGAACATCGCCGATCGACTGCGAACGGAGAATGTCGGCGCCCGGAGTCCGGTCCAGAACCCATTTCGAAGTTCGAAGTTGGAAGTTCGAAGTTGGCCGATGTCGTTGTCCCGCGGGTCGTGGGCCTGGCTCGGCCCCGCCGCGACGCTCGTCGTCATCACGCTGGGTGCGTACGTCGTGCCGTCCTTGTCCCGCCGCGCACCGGCCGCCGCCACGCCTGACAACGCGACGCCAGCCGTTTCCGTCCAAGACGTCGCAGATGAACTGGATCAGGCGCTCGCGCACTACGAGCGCGCCGTTGCGGGGCTCGAGACGATCGCGCGCGCGGACGGCGCGTCGATGGATCCGGCGGTCAGCGCCGCGCTCCAGACGAACCTCACCGCCATCGATCGCGCGATCGCGGAGAGCCGTACGGCGCTCATCGATCAGCCGCAGAGTGCATCGGCGCGCGCGAGTCTCACCGACGTGCTCCGTCAGAAAGTGGATGTGCTGCAGACGACGGTCGCGCTCGTGAACGACTTGCGGCGCGAGCACGAAGACGATGCGGCCGAGGCCGCGAAGAAGCTGGGGAAACAGTCATGACACGGATGGACCGCACACGATGGATTCGACTCACGACGGCGATCGTCACGGCCGCGGCGCTCGCGGGCGTGGCCACGGCCGCCACGGCGCAGGATCGCAACTATCCCGCGCTCCGCACCGATCGGCAGACGCGCACGCTCGCACTCGGCGCGACGGGCTCGCTCGATCTCAGTAATGTCTCGGGTGACATCACCGTCACCGCCGGTCCCGGCACGAGCGTCGTCGTCGACGTGACGCGTGAGTCGCGCGGCCGCACGGAAGCCGACGCCGCCCAGGGACTCCAGGACGTGCAGGTCGCCATCGACACGCAGGGCGATCATGCGACGGTCGAGACGAGGTATCCGAAGAACCAGCACAGCCAGTCGCCGTATCGCGTGTCGACGATCTATCACGTGACGGCGCCGGCCGGCACGCGCGTCAAGGCGACGAGCGTCTCGGGCAACGTCTCGGTGAGCCACGTCAAAGGCGACCTCGAGGTCCAGGTCGTGAGCGGCGACGTGACCGTCAGCGACGCGGCGCGCCTCACCAATGCGCGGACGATTTCAGGAACCGTGCGGCTGTCGGACGTCACGAGCGACGCGGCGTTGAGCGTCAGCGCGGTGAGCGGCAACGTGACGCTCGAGCGCGTCAAGGCGGCGCGCGTCTCAGCCGACGTCGTGAGCGGCGACGTCCGTGCGAACGACGTCACGTGTGGAAGCGCGACGGTGAAGAGTTTGTCGGGAACGGTCGATTACACGGGGCCGCTCACGCGCGGCGGTCGCTACGAGCTCACGAGCCACTCAGGCAACGTGACGTTCACGGCCGTCGGCCCGGTCGGCTTCGCGTTGGACGCCTTGACGTTCAGTGGATCGATTCAGCCGGTGGGATCGCTGACGCTCACCTCACAGATGGCGCGGCGCGGCTCGCTCCTCGGCACCGTGGGAGACGGCGGCGCGACGGTTGCCATCCGAACGTTCAGCGGCGACGCCCGGATCGCGCGCCGATAGGCGGCGATCCGGACGTGTCGAACACGTGAGCGGCTACCGCCCGGAGGACGCCGGCGCGGCCGACGACGACGCGGCGGCAGGCGCCGCGTCGAGGTGCACGAGATACTGCGTCCCGGCGTGGTTCAGCCAGATGCGCAGGTAGTCAGCGCCCTTCAGCGTCTGCACCTTGGCCTTGCCGGGCGCGGGCGGCGTCATCTTGGCGACGGCCTTCACGTCCTCCGCCTTCACGACCGACGCCAGCTCGCGGCCCTTGACCTGTCCGGCCTGCACGAACTCCACCCACTGCTCCGAATCCGGAGCCTGGCCGACGACGGGCGTGACCGTGTCCGAAGACAGGCGCACCGTGTACGTGCCGGCCGCCAGCGTCTGGCCGTTCGCGGTGACCGCGTGGGGAATGCGCACCGAGCCCAGCGACGCTCCCGACTGCGCGGACGCCACACCGGCGAAGCCGCAGACGAGCGCGGCCGCGACAACCACGACGATCGACTTGACGTTCATTGCAGGCACCTCCATGCCGCGTCCATTATAGGAACAACCCCAGGACCGCGGCGCCATAACCTCTCGCGACATCATGCAAGAGCCGCGCCCTCGTCGCCCGGGCGCGTCCGGCGTCGCTGGCCGGCGGCTCCGCTCGACCGTGCCGGTCAAATTGCCATGACGTCGAACTGCTCATGGTGAAGTTGTTCATCGGGCCGCACCGTCACCGAACGGCCAACGGTCGTCTCGAGCTCCCGGAGCACGCTCCGGCTCTCGTCCTTGAGCGCGCGGGCAATCTCCGGATTGACGCGCAGGACCAGGCTGTACCCGTCGAGCTCGTGGCTGACCTTCTTCACCTCGGTCAGGATGTCGTAGCAGATGGTCGCGCTCGTCTTGATCGTCCCGGTGCCCGAACAGTACGGGCAGGGCTCGGTCAACTGCCGCTCGAGGCTGCTCTTGACGCGCTTGCGCGTGATGATGATGAGGCCGAAGTCCGACACCTGCACGGCCTTGGACGGCGCGCGATCCTTGCGCAGTTCCTGCTCGACGGCCTGCGCGACCTTCTGCCGGTTCTTCTTCTCCTCCATGTCGATGAAGTCGAGCACGATGATGCCGCCGAGATCGCGCAGCCGCACCTGCCGCACGATCTCGCGCACGGCCTCGAGATTCGTCTTGACGATCGTGTCCTCGAGCCGGCCCGCTGACTTCTTGCCGACGTAGCGCCCCGTATTGACGTCGATGGCCACGAGCGCTTCCGTCTGGTTGATGACGATGTAACCGCCAGACTTGAGCCAGACCTTGCTCCTGAGCGCCTTGTCGATCTCGCCCTGCACGCCGTACTCGTCGAAGATCGGGTAGTCCTTCGTGTAGTGCCGGACGCGGCCGAGCATGTTCGGCATGACGCGCTGCACGAACGTCACGATCCGCCCGTACTCCGTGTCATCGTCGATGCGGATGGCCTGGAACTGCTCGGTGAGCAAGTCGCGCAGAAGCTTCGTGACGAGGCTCTCTTCGCGGAAGAGCACGGCCGGCGTGCGCTCGGTCTCGCGGCGGCGCTGGATCTCGGTCCAGATCTGCTGGAAGTACGTGAGGTCGGTGAGGATGTCTTCCTCGGAGCGGTTGGACGCGGCCGTGCGGATGATCACGCCGCCC
>DASZOV010000154.1:0-12957 GCA_035550595.1 Vicinamibacterales bacterium | reverse complement strand
AGAACCGGAAATGGATAACCGTCGGGAGAATTGAATGGAGCAGCGCCCGCTGCGTCTTGGCGACATCGTGGACGACTATTGTCCGCGAGAGCGACGAGTCACCAACCACGCGATCGTCGCCATCATTGAAGACGCCATCCGACAGACCCGGTGCACGACCTGTGACGCCGAGCACGTCTACAAACACGCGAAGGAGCCGCGTCGCCGCAAGAAAGACGATGACGTCGGTGACGAGTCGTCTGACGTGACACCGGCCCAGCTCGTCGCACCGCCGCCGCGTGCGGCGGCGCCGGCTTCGCCGGCGAGGATCGACGTGCCGCTGGCGGCCGCTCCCGCATCAGCAGAGCCGCCGGTGGAGGCCGCAGCCGAGTCCGACGAGGCACCCGCGGGCCGCGAGGAAATCTGGCCGCTGCACCGGCAGCTCATCCGCGCCACCCTTCCGCGTGTCGACGGCGAACCACCTCCTCCGCGTCCGATTCCCGAGTTCACGATGCACCAGCGTCAGCGCCCACGTGGCGGTTTCGGTGCCCGCGGCTTTGGCTATGGCGGCTGGGGCGGCAACGGGAACGGCAATGGGAATGGCAACGCGAACGGCAACGTCAACGGCAATACCACCGGCAACGGCAACGGGCCCGGACACGACCGGGGCCGTCACGGCCGGCATCGCAGCCGGCACAAGCGTCCTCGCTGAGCTCGTCCTGCCCGTCCGATGACCCACGCATTTCCGTCCGACAGCGTCGGCCTGGTGGTCGGCGTCGCCAACAAACGATCCATCTCCTGGGCCATTGCGCAGGCCGCGGCCGTCGCTGGCGCGCGTCTCGTGCTCACCTACCAGGGGGCGCGACTCGAAGAAAACGTCCGCGAGCTCGCCGCGACCCTCGATGATCCGCTGGTCGCGCCGTGCGACGTCACGAGCGACGCGGAGATTGATGCACTGTTCGCCTCGATCGCGGCGCGCTACGGGCGGCTCGACTTCGTCGTGCACGGTGTCGCGTTCGCGCACCGCGACGATCTGGATCGCCCGTTCGTCGAGACGTCGCGCGAAGGCTTCCGCCGCGCGCTCGACGTCAGCGCGTATTCGCTCGTCGCGCTCGCGCGCGGCGCGGCGCCACTCATGGCCGAGCGCGGCGGCAGCATCCTCACGCTCAGCTATCTGGGCGCCGAGCGCGTGTTCCCCAACTACAACGTCATGGGCGTGGCCAAGGCCGCGCTCGAATCCTCCGTCCGCTATCTCGCGGCGGATCTCGGCCCGAAGAACATCCGCGTGAACGCCATCTCCGCGGGGCCGATCAAGACGCTGGCCGCGTCGGGCATTTCAGGCTTTTCCAGCATCCTGCAGACCTACCGCGATCGCGCGCCGCTCCGGCGCACGGTCGATGCGGCCGAAGTCGCCGACGCCGCCGTGTTCCTGCTCGGTCCGGCTGGCCGAGCGGTGACCGGCGAGGTGCTCCTCGTCGACGGCGGCTATCACGCGATGGGACTCTGATCGCGTCGATCAGGCCTGCGCGGTCGACGGTCCCCCTGCTTCCGCTTGATAGTGACGGGACTGATAGCTCTCGATGATGTTCTTCATCGCGAGCGCCTCGCCCTTGGTGTGGCCGTGGCAGATGATCGGATCGCGGCCGCCGCTCGTCTCGATGAAGACGTCCGAGAAGACGAGGTGCGTGTCGATCTTGATCGACGCGACGTGTGCGAGATGGATGGATTCCTCGAGCTTGCCGATCCACTGCGGCTGATAGAGCGTGATGCTCTCGGGTGTGATGGCCACCTGCGCCGGCAGCAGATGATTGCCGCGGCTCCAGCGGCTGGCGCGAAACACGTGCTCGCCCGGCAGTCGCCGGCCCTTGGCCGCGACGATCCACAGGAAGATGATGACGATGGCTGCGAGGGCGGCGGCCATCCAGTACAACCACGTCAAAGCGGTCGATGCTGCCATCGTATCCATGGGGGCCAATGGTAAGCTAAACCGTGCCGCATCGCGCCCCTGGATCTCAGGCCAGAGGTCCCCGCCGCTATCTCACCGGCCGTCCCATTGCTTACTATCGTCCGACCGGTCATCCGGCCGTGCGGACGCTCATCGACCAAGGCTTTCAGGCGTTCAACGCGGGGCGGTTGTCGGAAGCGTGTCGCATCTTCGCCGACAAGATGCTCGCGCCGAAGAACGACACGACGATCGGCCTGACGATTGCCGGCGCGATGACGCCGGCCGGGCTCGGCGGCTGTGTCATCGAGATGATGGAGCGCGGGCTCGTCGACTTCATCATCAGCACGGGCGCGAACCTCTATCACGATCTGCACTACGCGCTGAACTTCACGCTGCGGCGCGGCTCGCCGTTCCTCGATGACCGCGATCTGTATGCGGCCGGCGTCATTCGCATCTACGACGTGTTGTTCCCCGCGAAGGTGCTGCTCGAAACCGACGCGTACATCCGCGACTTCCTCGCGCGGTCGGGACTCGACGGTCCGATCTCGACCTCCGAGCTGCACTATCGGCTCGGACAGGATCTGATCGAGCGCCGGCCGGGCTGCGAGGAGTATTCGGTCGTCGCGCGCGCCGCCAAGCTCGGCGTGCCCATCTACACGTCGTCGCCGGGCGACAGCTCGATCGGCATGACCGTCGCGTGGCACGAGCTGATGAACGGCAGCGGGCTGATGATCGACCCCAACCTCGACGTGAACGAGGTGTGCGCGATCGTGCTGGCCGCCAAGAAGAACGGCTGCGTGATCCTCGGCGGCGGCTCGCCGAAGAACTTCTATCTGCAGGGCCAGCCCACGCTGTGGGAGGTCTACGGCATTCCGAAGGGCGGCAACGACTTCTTCATCCAGATGACGACCGATCAGGTCGTCTGGGGTGGACTGTCGGGCGCGACGCCGTCGGAAGCCGTGAGCTGGGGCAAGGTGAATCCAGGCGTACTGCCGGACACGGTCGTGACCTACTGCGACTCGACGATCGCGTTTCCGCTCTTCTGCGAGTACGCGGTCGGCAGCAAGCACGGCACGCGGCGGCGCAAAGGGCTCTATCGCCGGCGCGGCGAGCTCGTCGCGGATCTCCGCCGACAGGCGCTCGCCCGTCAGACCGCGAAAAAGCGTCGGCGCACGAGCTGACCGTCACCGCGGCATCGCGGAGGGCACGGACCGGCACGACTGCCGGTGATCATCATGGGGACGCTCGCTTCCGAGCTCGGGCCGATCATCCCGGACATCGTCGACGCGCCCCGCGTCTACGCCGACGCCAACCTGCCCGTCGGCATCGTCGCCTTCATGCGCCGAGATCTGGGATGGGACGTGCTGTTCGTCCTCGAGGACGCCGCGTTTCGCCGCGCGGCCGATGAAGTGCACTACACGCGCGCGCTCGATCTCGGGCGGACGCTCGTGACGCTCGACTTCGACTTCTTCGACGACCGCCGCTTTCCGCCAGGTCTCAGTCCGGGCGTCATCATCTGCTCCGCGCCCGATGAGACGGGCCTCCGGCGTCTCCTGCGCCACGCGGACCGCACGTGGCTCCGCGATCCGTCCGTTCCATCGCTTCCACTCAAAGGTCGAAAGATCACGTTGACGCCGGACGTGGCTTGCTGAGGGAAGGGCACGTCAAGCACGTTTCGAAACTTCGAACTGCGAACTGCGAACTGCGAATGGATGCGGCGCCTCATGCGTTCGAAATTCGAAGTTCCAAGTTCGAAGTTGACAACGCACTTCACGTCAGCCGGGAGGCGGCGTCGCGTAAACGGTGCGGTCAACGACGCCAGCCGCGCGAAACGCTTCCTGGCGCTCGCGGCATTTGCTGCAGCGGCCGCAGTGGCGGCCGGCGTCCGGGCTCATGCACGAGAGCGTGCGTTCGAGCGGGACCTTCAGCGACTCGCCGAGGGCGATGACGTCTTCCTTGTGACGATCGCGAAACGGCGCGGCGATCGTCACGTCGTGCGCGAGGCCGAGCGACAAAGCACGCGCCATGGTCTCGAGGAAGGCTGGCGTCGCGTCGGGGAACGGATTGCCCGCGAGCGGACCGATCGCGATCCGCTCGATGCCAAGTCGCGCGGAGAGCACGGCGGTCTTCGCGATGAGCGTGATGTTGCGTCCCTCGAGATACACGTCCTCGTCGGGCGTGTCGTAGGCCGGCGTGTGACCGGTCATCGCCCAGTGCGACTCCGGATAGACGTCGCGCATGTCCACGGTGAGCGTTGTCACCGGTTCCACGCGGTTGATGAACGGTGGACGAGCGAGCAGATCGGCGATGACGCGCGCCTCGTCTTCTTCCCACGCGAATCCCGATCGCACGTGGACCGGCCACACGCGGTCGGCGGTCTGCCGCTCGAAGGCGAGCAGCACGGCGCTGTCGAGGCCACCGGAGAAGAGCACCGCTACCCTCATGCGGTCCGTCCCGCTGGGGTAGAGTGTGCAGTATGTATCTCGTCACCAAACGGATCGACTTCTGTTACGGGCATCGGCTGCTGGAGTATGACGGCGTCTGCAAGCATCCGCACGGGCACAATGCCATCGTCGAGGTCGACGTGCGGACCGACCATCTCGACAGCCGCAACATGGTGGCGGACTTCTCGGACATCAAGCGCGTCGTGAAAGGCTGGATCGATCGCGAGCTGGATCACAAGATGATTCTGCGGCAGGACGATCCGCTCGTCGAGCCGCTCACGCGGCTGAACGAGCCGGTCTTCACGCTCGAGAGCAATCCCACGGTCGAGCGCATCGCGAAGCTCATCTTCGACATCTCGCGCGACGAGGGTCTGCCGGTCGTGGCCGTGCGCGTCTGGGAGACGCCGACGTCGTTCGCCGAATATCGCGAATAGCCTCGCGCCTCCGTCCTCAACCGCCTTCGCGCGGCTCGGCCGGCTTTTCGGCTCGCAACAGGAGCACCGGCACGCTCACGAGGTGGCGCACGCGGTCCGCGGTCGCGCCGTGCAACAGGTCGGCGAGGAAGCGATGCCCGTGCGTGGACATCGCGATCAGATCGACCTGTTCACGTTCGGCCGCGCGAATGAGCTCGGTAGCGGGATCGCCCGCCGCCAGTCGCGCCTCGACGCGTAGTCCCGCCGCCGTCAAGTCTCGCTGCAGCATTTCCAGATACTGCCGGTCGTCGCGCATCTCTTCGGATTCGCGCAGCTTCAGATGTTCGAGATTGCGCGCGGCCCATCCGTCGGCCACGTGGACGAGCACGAGCGTCGCACCGGTCAACCGCGCGAGCTCGCCCGCATGCTCGAGGATCGTCCGGTCCGCGTCCGAATGTTCGACGGCGACGAGGATGCGCCGGTACATGGGGGGATTCTACAAGCCGACGACCGTCTGGTAGAGCAGCCACGCGTTCAGCACCGCAATCACGATGGCCACGAGCCACGCCAGCCAGCGCATCCACGTGGGGCTGACGAAAGCGCCCATCTTGACCGGGTCGCTCGTGAATGCCACGAGCGGGAAGACGGCGAACGGCAACTGCAGGCTCAGGATGACCTGGCTCAGGATCAGCAGAGCGCCCGAGCCGCGCTCGCCGTACAGATAGACGACGATGACGGCCGGGATGATGGCGATGAGCCGGGTGATGAGCCGGCGCAGCCAGGGGCGCAGGCGCAGGTTGATGAAGCCCTCCATCACGATCTGGCCCGCCAGCGTGCCCGTGAGCGTCGCGTTCTGACCGGAGCAGAGCAGCGCGATCGCGAAAAGCGCGCTGGCCAAACCCGTGCCGAGCAGCGGCGACAGCAATTGATACGCGTCCGAGATGTCGGCCACGTCCTCGTGGCCGGTGCCGTGGAACGTCGCGGCGGCGATGACGAGAATCGCCGCGTTGATGAAGAGCGCCGACATCAGCGCGACCGTCGAGTCGATCGTGGAGAACCGGATCGCCTCGCGTTTGCTCGCATCCGAATCGCCGTACTTCCGCGTCTGCACGATCGACGAGTGCAGATACAAGTTGTGCGGCATCACGGTCGCGCCGAGGATGCCGATGGCGATGTAGAGCATGTTCGGATCGCGGAGGATGTCGGCGCTCGGAACGAAGCCCCACGCGACGTCGCCCAGCACGGGCCGCGAAAACCAGATCTCGGCGGCGAACGACCCGGCGATCGCGAGAATCAGCGCGATGACGAGCGCCTCGACGTACCGAAAGCCGTGATGCTGCAGGTACAGCACGACGAGCACGTCCAGCGACGTGAGACACACGCCCCAGAGGAGCGGGAGCGAGAAGAGCAGGTTGAGCGCAATCGCGGCGCCGATGACTTCGGCCAGGTCGCAGGCGGCGATCGCGATCTCGCAGATAATCCACAAGGCGATCGTGGTGGGCCGCGAGTAGTGATCGCGGCAGGCCTGCGCCAAATCGCGGCCGCTGGCGATGCCCAGTCGCGCGGCCAGCGCCTGCAGCAGGATCGCCATGAAGTTCGAAACCATGATCACGCTGAGGAGCGCGTAGCCGTACTGCGCGCCGCCCGCCAGATCGGTCGCCCAGTTGCCGGGATCCATGTAGCCGACGGCCACGAGGTAGCCGGGCCCGGCGAATGCCAGGAACTTGCGCCAGAAGGCTGCGCCGGTCGGAATCGGAATCGATCCGTGGACTTCCGGCAGGCTGACCGATCCGCGCGCGACCCGCCATCCGGCGGCGCCGTTCGATGATTCGTGAGGGGACGGAGACGCCATGACGCTACCTGGTGAACGGGTGCTCGAAGCTCAGATAGCCGAGCACGCTCCATCGTTCGTCGGGACTGCCGTGCAGCGTGATGGGAAATCCGACGCCGGGCACGATCTGCAGGCCGCTGTGAAAGTTGTACGCCCAGCGCACGGCCGGATCGATCACGACGGTCGTGTCCCACGCGCTCGTCCCCGGTCCGGTGACCGCGGACTCGCGGTTCACCAGCGCTTCACAGAACACGTTGAATCGCGGCGACGTCAGCCAGACGACGCTCTGGCCGACCATGATGGCGCCCGTCGCCGCGCGATTGCCGGTCTCGTCGCGGCCATGCGGCACGATCGTGCCGGACAGGTTCGAGTGCAGGACGAAGCGATCGCCCGCGCGCACGCTGACCGGCAGCGCCGCCTGCACGCCCACGCCGCCAGCGCCGAGTCCGCGGCTCGCGTCGCCGGTCGGTGCCGACACGCTGACGCGTGGTGCGATCGCGAGTCGATCGCGGCTGACGCTCTGATACCGCCAGTTGAACCAGAGGTCGCCGAACTCCGCGCCGTCGCCCTCGGACGGCACCTGGATCGTGTAGCTCAACTGGTGCGCGGGCGCAGCATCGACGGGCCATTCCTGCGTGAAGCTGTACAGGTACGCGCCCGACCGCCACTCGCGCGTGAAGAGCGAGATGTGCTGCACGACGCCGCGGTCCTGGTTGTACGCCTCTTCAATCAGGAAGCTGTTGTCCGAAATGGATGGTGGCTCGGCGGCTGGCGCGGCGACGGGCTGTTGGAGCAGCAAAGCGACGAGAGGTGCCAGGCAAGTAACGGGCATATGAGCAATGGCGCGCGATTTTGATAAGTCAGAGTATTAATTTTGACTGTTCAAAATCATACGCCTGTCGCTACCTGAACGCAAGCGGCCCGCGTTCAGTCGCCCGACGTGTCGCCGGAACCGACCATGACTTTCTGCGCAGCCCGAAGCCCCAGAGTCGTCACGTCGCCCGATTCGGCGCGCACCTGGATGCAGTCAGCGGCCGTGTCACGCGCGTCGACGACGACCCGGCTGCCGGGCTTGAGCTGGCGTTCCTCGATGAAGCGCAGGAACGCCGCGTCCTGGTCGAGCACGCGTTCGACGACGAGCGGCGTCCCGAGTGGCGCGTGGACGAGATCGACCGACGTCGTCTGTGCCATCGTGCCTTCCGACGTCGGGATGGGATCGCCGTGCGGGTCGACCGACGGATGACCGAGCATCTCGTCGATGCGTTCGATGAGCTCGTCCGACACCGCGTGCTCGAGTCGCTCGGCCTCGTCGTGCACGTCGGTCCAGCTCATGCCGAGCACCTGCACGAGGAACAACTCGACGAGCCGATGCCGGCGCAGCACGAGGCCGGCCAGTTTCTCGCCGGCCGGCGTCAGTCGCACGCCCATGTACGGCTCGTAGCGCACCAGGCCCGAATCGGCCAGCGCCTTGACCATGGTCGTCGCCGTGCCAGGGACGACGCCGAGCGCCGAGGCGATCTGGCCGACGGGCACGAGCGGCGCCGCGTCGGACGCCGCTTCCTGCGCCAGAAAGATCGTCTTCAGATAGTTCTCGACGGTCTGCGACGGGAGCATCGCGCCATTATTATGCGGACGGGTCGCACGGAGGTGACGTCCGGGCGACCGCTCGATCGGACGTGCGGCGTGCCCGGGGCAGCGGCCGCGACAGATAGAATGAGCGGCGAGGCCTGTCGAAAATGGATGTCTCGGATCTCCGGAAACGCATCTTGCACGCACTCGATGACGCGCGGAAGGACGCCGCGGCGCGGCGCGAAGCCTTCGACACCGCGACGAAGGAGTACGAGGCGTTTCTCGCGGACGTCGTCGTGCCGCTAATGCGCCAGTCCGCATCGGTGCTCGTCGCCGCCGGCCAGTCGTTCGTCGTGCACACGCCTGCCGGCGGCGCACGGCTCGCGTCCGCGTCGTCGCCCGAGACCTATCTCGAGGTCGAATTCGATGCGAGCGGCGATCGACCCGTCGTCTTGGGCCGCGTCAGCGTCACGCGCCGCCGCCAGGGCGTGCTCGTCGACGAGCAACCACTCGGCCGCGGGAAGCCCGTGAGCGAACTCGCGGAAGAGGACGTCGCCGCATTCATCGTGGCGGCGGTCCCGCGTCTCATGCGACGGCCATAGCGGCCGTCCGGGCGCCGACTGGAATCCGCCGGCCATCGTCTGTACTTCGCGGCGGGCCTCGACGCTCTCGACGTGGAGCGGCGTGAGCCTGATGTCGGAGGTGCTGACGCCGGCCCAACGCGCCGCCTCTGACGTCCGAGCGCCGCCTGCTCGTGCGCCGGGACCCGCTGTTCCTCCCAGATTCCGCGTTCCGTCATTCTCATTGCCGCTGGCGTCCCTGCTGGCTATGCTGGCGGCATGATCACGAAAACCATCGCCGTCCTCGCGTTCACGCTGGCTGCCGTGCCCGCCGCCGCTCAGACCGTCGACCGACCCGTTGTCGTGACGCAGGGGGACGCGACCGTCACGCGCGCCCCTGATCGCGCGTGGCTGACCGTCGCTGCCGACGGACGCGACGCGCGCGCCGCCGAAGCGCGCCGCATCGGCGCCGAGGCGATGACGAACGTCCAGAACGCGCTCAAAGCGGCGGGCGTCGCCGCCGATGCGATTCGGACGACGGGCTATTCGTTGACGCCCGAGATGGAATGGAACAACGGCCGCGGCACCGTCAAGGGCTACGTCGCGCACAACCAGATCGAAGTCCGCGTCGACGACCTGACGAAGCTCGGCGATGTCATCGACGCCGCCGACAACATCCGCAGCTCGACGATTTCAATCACCGGGCCGCGCTTCGACCTGAAGGATCGAGAGGGCGCCGAACGCGAAGCGCTGGGACTGGCCGTGCAGGCCGCGCTCGCGCGGGCGGAAGCGATTGCCGCCGGCGCCAAGCGGACGCTGGGCTCGGTCGTGCGCATCGACGATCAGAACATGGGCGCGCCCGCGCCGCGTCCGATGTACATGGCGGCCGAACGCGCGGTGGCCAAGGACGTCTCGACGCCGATCACGCCCGGCGAGATCGATGTCGACGCGCGCGTCAGTCTGACGGTCGAGTTGAAGTAGCGGCCAAGTCGCGATCGATCGCGGCGTTCTGCGACTCGGTCGCGGGACGATCGGCCGAAGTCATCATCGACGGCTCGTCGTCGACCGCTCCGAGCAGCTCCGGTTTGACGATGGGTCGAAGATCGGGATCGATCGCGTCGAGAGGATCGAGCGTCTTGGACGCGCCCACGCCGAGATCCTTGAACCGGCGCGCCGCCGGCAGCACGCGCTGCTCGAGCGAGCTCACCGCCTGGTTGTAGCTCGTCGACGCATCGCGCAGATTGCGTCCCACGCCTTCGATGTGCGCGGTCATCGTCGCGAGCCGCTCGTAGAGATCGCGGCCGAGCGCCTGAATCTCGCGAGCGTTGTCGGCGACGGCCTGCTGCTGCCAGCCGTAGGCGACGGCCTTCAGCAGCGCCAGGAGCGTCATCGGCGTCGCGGGAATGACGTGGAGCCGCGCCGCTTCTTCGAGCAGCGCGCCGTCCTGTTCGAACGCCACCGACAACAGCGGCTCGAGCGGCAGGAACATCACGACCAGCTCGGGTGCCGGATCGAACTGCCGCCAGTACTCCTTCGATCCCAGCGCGCGCACGTGATCGCGCACCTGCCGCGCATGCGCGCCGAGCTGCCGGGCGCGCACCTCTTCACTCGTCGCGTTCGTCGCCGCGAGGTACGCGTCGATCGGCACCTTCGCGTCGACGACGACGTTGGCGCCGCCGGGGAGGCGAATGACGAGGTCCGGCGTCTGACGCTGGCCGTCCGCCGTCGTCGCGTTCGGCTTCTCCGAGAAGTCGCACTGGCCGAGCATGCCGGCGAGTTCCACGATCCGCTTCAACTGGATCTCGCCCCATTTGCCGCGGACGTTCGGCGAGCGCAGCGCGCGCGAGAGCTGCTCGGTCGTCGTGCGGAGTTGTTCTTCGGCGGCGGCGAGTGACTGCAGGCTCGTCGCAACAGAGCGGAACGAGCCTTCGCGCGCTTTGTCCACTTCGGCCAGCCGTTCCTGCACGCGCGTGAGCGACTCGCGGACGGGTTGGAAGAGCGACTCGGCGTTCGTCAGGAAATCGCGCCGATTGTCGGCGAGCGCCGAATGGGCGAGCGCGGCGAACGCGTCGCGGAGCTGCTGTTGGTTGTCGGCGAGCGCGGTGCGTTGCGCCTCGGCGGCCTGCGTCGCGGCATTGCGTTCGGCCTCGAGGCGCGCGGCATCGCGCACGAGCGGCTGGCGATCGCGCAGCCAGAAGATCGCGACGAGCGCGGCGCCGAGGCAGGCGCCGACGAGGCCGGCAACGAGAACGTCGAACATCGCGTCAGTGTAGCGGGGGAGGCCGGACAGCGGAGGTCACATCTGACGGATCGGTCGTCTCAATGTCCGTCGACCGCCGGCCTTCTCCACGCGCGACGGTGCTAATTAAGACCCGTCTCATCAACGAGTTAGATGGCGCGGAAGGCTTGTCTGACCTTGTCGCAGCCGTTAAGATGGACTTGTTCGGTCGGACTTCCGCGAGGCGATTCATGTTGAGGCTCTCGAAGAAAGCGGACTACGCGCTGTTGGCCATGCGGCACTTGGCCGCGCACGCCGATCAGGGCGCCTTGTCGGCTCGTGAACTGGCCGAGGCCTACGACATTCCCGCGGAGCTGCTCGCGAAGGTCCTGCAGAAGCTCGTGCGCGCACATCTCCTGGATTCGCACCAGGGCATTCGCGGCGGGTACGGACTGAGCCGGCCGGCTGCGTCGATTTCGGTGGTCGACGTCATCCAGGCGGTCGACGGGCCGCTGACGGTGACGGCTTGTTCGGATGTCGATCACAGTTGCGATCAGTACGCGAAGTGCAACATCCGCGATCCGCTGTGGCGGCTGAAGGATCGGATTGCCGCCGCGCTCGGCGCGACGTCGGTGGCCGAACTGGCCGCCGACATGGCGATGATTCCGCCACCCGGCACGGCGCCGGTCGCGTTCGTGCGCAAGACGCCGGGATCGAATGGATGAAGGACGTGTCGCCGAGGACGGCGGCACTGATCGACAGCACATCATGATCAGGGTCACGGAAAACGCCGCACGTCAGATTCAGAAGCTGCTCGAGAAGCAGTACGTCGAGGCGACCGGCCTGCGGGTCGGCGTCAAGGCGGGCGGTTGCTCAGGCTTCGAGTACGTCTTCGCCTGGGAGCCCGCGCCGCGCGAGGGCGACCTGGTGTTCGACGGTCCCAGCGGCGTGAAGGTGTGGATCGATCCACGCAGCCACCGCGTGCTCGACGGCACGACGCTCGACTACGACACGGGCCTGCTCAGCCGCGGCTTCATCTTCGAGAACCCGCAGGCGAAGAGCACGTGCGGCTGCGGGACGTCTTTTTCGCTTTAGCGCGGCGATCGCGCGTGCACAGAACTCATTATGTCGACTTCTACCGACACCATCGAACAGCTCGCCACCGCTGATTACAAGTACGGCTTCGAGACGGCCGTCGAGGCCGAGACGTTCGCGCCCGGCCTCGACGAAGACGTCGTTCGGCGCCTTTCGGCCGTGAAAGGCGAACCGGAGTGGCTGCTGGAATTCCGGCTCAAGGCGTATCGCGCGTGGCTCGGCATGCGCGAGCCGACCTGGCACAACCTGAAGATCGATCCCACCGACTTCCAGGCGATCAGCTACTACTCGGCGCCGCGCAAGAAGCCGGCGTTGAAGGACATGGGCGAGGTCGATCCCGAAGTGAAGGCGACCTTCGAGAAGCTCGGCATCCCGCTCGAGGAGCAGAAGCTGCTCGCGGGCGTGGCTGTCGATGCGGTCTTCGACAGCGTGTCGGTCGCGACGACATTCCGCGAGAAGCTGGCCGAGCTCGGCATCATCTTCTGTTCGTTCTCCGAGGCGGTGAAGGAGCATCCGGATCTCGTGCGCCGTTATCTCGGATCGGTCGTCCCGTACACGGACAACTTCTACGCGACGTTGAACTCGGCGGTCTTCAGCGACGGCTCGTTCGCCTACGTGCCGAAGGGCGTGCGCTGCCCGATGGAGCTGTCGACCTACTTCCGCATCAACGCGCGCAACACCGGCCAGTTCGAGCGGACGCTTCTCATCGCCGACGAGGGCGCGCAGGTGAGCTACCTCGAGGGCTGCACGGCGCCGATGCGCGACGAGAACCAGTTGCACGCGGCCGTGGTCGAGCTCGTGGCGCTCGACGGCGCGACGATCAAGTACTCGACGATCCAGAACTGGTACCCCGGCGACAAGAACGGCAAGGGCGGCATCTACAACTTCGTCACCAAGCGCGGC
>DASZOV010000153.1:0-4352 GCA_035550595.1 Vicinamibacterales bacterium | reverse complement strand
CGTGCCCGGACGTTGTGCGCGTGACTGAGCGTCCGGCCCACGACCGGCGTCTTGCCACAGACCTCACAGTGCTTAGCCATGTTGGGTAGTCCTACAACCGACGCCCAGAACGCGTCGCGAAACGTCCAAGTATAGCAAACCTGGCGCGCGTCGTCGCCCAGAACGACGCGCGCATCGCTCGCGAACCTTCGCGCCGCAGGATCGTCTAACTGGAAACCACGGGCGTCCAGCGTCCTGATGCCAGGGTTTCCTGGAGGGCGGCTGAACGGCGTGGGCGTTCCGGAGCCAGAAGTTGCTGGAGGTCAGCATCCGGACGGCCGGGTGGTGAAAGAATGACAGCCGGACGCGCCGCTGGCGAGACGTTTTGAAGTCCAGGGCGGTTTCTTGATTTAGTATACTTGGCATTTTTATTGCTTCGTGCGGAAGCCATCATACGAATAGCGGGCACGAAATAGAGCGGAGCGGGAGGAGCATCATGAGTGCACGGACGAGTCAGACGGAAATGGCCCGGGAGCGCTACGTCGAGCTGAAGCGCATCCTCGAGGATCGCCGCCGCGAAATCCTGAGCGAAGTTCAGGAAAAGATGCGCGACGTCCGCGCGGTCGGTGCGTCGGGTGAGGGCGTGCTGGACGACGCGGAGTCGTCCGAAGCCGACATCCAGGACGACATCGAGCTCGCGCTCATCCAGATGAAGTCCGAGACGCTCCACAAGATCGAAGAGGCGCTCGCGCGTCTCGACGAGAAGACCTACGGCTACTGCTTCGAGTGCGGCGACGAGATCTCGGAGCGTCGGCTTCGGGCGCTGCCGTTCGCGGTCCGTTGCAAGGATTGCGAGGAGGCTCGCGAAGTCGCCGAGCAGCGTGCACGCCAAGCGTCGCAGCGGCGCTCGTCGGGGTTCCTCATCGATTTGAACTAGTCGGCGTCCCTGCCCTCCGTATCGCGCAGGCTCCGCCGACAGCGGGGCCGCGCGATAATATCGCCCGGTCCCGCGCCCCCTTTCACGTCTGACGCCCATGGCCGCGCGCATGCGCGGTCTGGGCGGCAAGCGCCGGGCTGCCTCCCACGGCTGTCCGGCCGGGAGGAACGCTCATGAGCGAAGAGATCGTCTCCACGGCTCCGGCCGAGCGCTCGTATCAGGTGCCCGCCGACGTACCGGTCCTGCCGCTCCGCGACACCGTCCTGTTTCCCAACTCCTTCATGCCGCTCGCCGTGGCGCGCGAGTCCTCGGTTCGTCTCATCGACGAGGCGATCGCCGGCGCCAAGGTGATTGGCGTCTTCACGCAGCGCGAGCCCACGCAGGAAGATCCCGGGCAGGCGGATCTCTATCCGGTCGGCACGCTCACCCACATTCACAAGATGTTCAAGCTGCCCGACGGCAGCCTGCGGCTGATCGTGCAGGGGCTCGCGCGCATCCGGCTCGACCAGGTCACGGCCAGCCGGCCCTATCTGCGCGGCGACATCAGCGAGCTCGCCGACGTCGTCGCCGAGGCGGATCGGCTGGAGATTGACGCGCTCGAGCGCAACATCCGGTCGAACTTCAACCAGGTCGTGCAGCTCTCGCCGGTGCTCTCCGAGGACCTCAACGCCCTCGCGATGAACATCGCCGACGTCTCGCGCCTGACCGACTTCATCGCGTCCAGCTTGAGCTCCATCGGCACGTCGGTGAAGCAGGAGTTGCTCGAAGCGGCCGACGTGCGCGTGCGCATGGATCAGCTCAACCGGCTCCTGACCAAGGAGCTGGAGGTCCTCGAGCTCGGGTCGAAGATCCAGTCGCAGGTGCAGTCGGAAGTCGGCAAGGGCCAGCGCGAGTACTTCCTGCGCGAGCAGATGAAGGCGATCCAGAAGGAGCTCGGCGAGGGCGACGACCAGGCCAAGGAAATCGAAGAGCTGCGCGAGAAGATCGAGGCCGCCGGCATGCCGGAGGACGTGAAGAAGGAAGCGCTCCGCGAGCTCGATCGGCTGTCGAAGATGCCGGCGGCCGCGGCCGAGTACACGGTGGCCCGCACCTACATCGACTGGCTCGTCGCGCTGCCCTGGGCCAAGCGGACCGAGACGGTCATCGACCTGGCGCGCACCAAGGCCGTGCTCGACGCCGATCACTCGGGGCTCGAGCGCGTGAAGGATCGCATCCTCGAGTACCTCGCGGTGCGCAAGCTGAAGCCCGACGTGCAGGGGCCGATCCTCTGCTTCGTCGGCCCGCCCGGCGTGGGCAAGACGTCGCTCGCCAAGTCGATCGCGAACGCGCTCGACCGGAAGTTCGTGCGCGTCTCGCTCGGCGGCATGCGTGACGAGGCGGAGATTCGGGGCCACCGGCGCACGTACATCGGCGCATTGCCGGGCCAGATCATCCAGGGCCTGCGCCGCGCCGAGTCGCGCAACCCCGTGTTCATCCTGGACGAGATCGACAAGCTCGGCTCGGACTTCCGCGGCGATCCGGCGTCGGCACTCCTCGAGGTGCTCGACCCCGAGCAGAACAACACGTTCCGCGACCACTACCTCGACGTGCCGTTCGATCTGTCGGAGGTGCTCTTCATCACGACGGCCAACGTGCTCGACACGATTCCCGCGGCGCTGCGCGACCGGATGGAAGTGCTCGAGCTCGCCGGCTACACCGAGGAGGAGAAGCGCCGCATCGCGCGGGACCACCTCGTCGCGCGTCAGGTCGCCAACCACGGGCTGACGCCCGAGCAGGCGACGTTCACCGATGAGGCGATCGCCGCCATCATCCGCGGCTACACGCGCGAGGCCGGCGTCCGCAACCTCGAGCGCGAGATCGGCTCGATCTGCCGCAAGATCGCGCGCCGTCAGGCGGAAGGCGATACGGCCCCGGTCACCGTGACGCCGGCGCTCGTCGTCGAACTGCTCGGCGCGCCGCGGCATCTCGACGAGGAGATCAAGGATCGGACGAAAGATCCCGGCGTCGCCATCGGCCTCGCCTGGACGCCGGTCGGCGGCGACGTCCTCGTCGTCGAGGTCTCACGCATGTCCGGCTCGAGCCAGTTGACGCTCACCGGCCAGCTCGGCGACGTCATGAAGGAGTCGGCGCGCATCGCGCTGTCCTGGTTCCGCGCGCACGCCTCGCGCTACGGGGTCGATCCGGCCTTCTACAAGGATTCGGAGCTGCACATCCACGTGCCGGCCGGCGCCATCCCGAAGGACGGACCGTCGGCAGGCGTGACGATGGTGACGGCGCTGGCCTCGGCGTTGTCAGGCCGGCCCGTGCGCGGCGATCTGGCGATGACCGGCGAGATCACGCTTTCCGGCCGCGTCCTGCCGGTCGGCGGCATCAAAGAGAAGGTGCTGGCCGCGCGGCGGATGGGCCTGCGCGAGGTCATCCTGCCGAAGCAGAACGAGAAGAACATTCTCGAGGACCTCACGCCCGAGCAGCGCCGCGACATGGTCTTCCACTACGTCGAGGAAATGGACGACGTCCTGCGCATCGCCCTCACGCCAGCGCTTCGGCGTGTCGAGACGCCGCGTCAGGACGATCATCGCCCGCGCTTCAGCCTGGCGTGACACGCCGCGCACGCCCGGCTCTGCGCCGGGCCGTCGCGCTGAAAGGCAGCAACGCCGGGACCGCCGCGTGGCGTCCCGGCGTTGTCGTATCTGGAAATTGCCGTCGCTTATTTCGCGGCCGAGCGGCCGAGTTCCTGGCCGACCGTCATCGAGACGGCCTCGCGGTGTCCCCTCAGCCGAGCGCTCAGTGCTTCCATGTAGAGATAGAACACGGGCGTGATGTAGAGCGTGAGCGTCTGCGACACGACGAGGCCGCCGACGACCGCCAGGCCGAGCGGCCGGCGCGCTTCGGCGCCAGCGCCCCAGCCGAGCGCGATTGGCAGCGTGCCGACGAGCGCCGCCATCGTCGTCATCATGATTGGCCGGAAGCGGACGAGGCACGCCTCGTACATCGCGTCAGCGGGCGACTTGCCTTCCTTGCGCTGCGCCTCGATGGCGAAGTCGATCATCATGATGCCGTTCTTCTTCACGAGGCCGACGAGCATGATGACGCCGACGAAGGCGTAGATGTTCAAGTCCACGCGGAAGAGCAGCAGCGTCAGGAGCGCGCCGAGGCCCGCGGCCGGCAGACCGGACAGAATCGTGAGCGGGTGGATGAAGCTCTCGTAAAGGATCCCCAGCACCACGTAGATGACGAAGATGGCCATCAGCAGGATGATGCCGAGGCCGCGCGTCGAATCCTGGAAGGCCTGCGCTGAACCCTGGAAGCTCGTCCCGATCGTCGGCGGCAGGATTTGCAGCGCGGCCTGCCGCACTTGATCGACCGCATCGCCCAACGCAACCCCGGGCCGCAGATTGAACGACAGTGTCACCGACGGCAGCTGGCCCGTGTGGTT
>DASZOV010000152.1:0-41696 GCA_035550595.1 Vicinamibacterales bacterium | reverse complement strand
CGGCGACGGGCAGGTTCGATCCCTGCCGGTCGAAGATCTTGAAGCGGATGGGATGGGCGAAGTCGGCACGTGTGAACTGCCGCCGCTCGCGGCCCGTGGCCTCCATGCACACACCTCGTCTGGCCAGATAATCGGTCACGGCCTCGCCTGGCTTGAGCGATCGCGCGCGGCCGCCTGCACGAGCCTGCACGCTCTGGCGTCCCGAAACTTTTCTCTTGCCCCGTCCGTCCAACTAGCCTAGATTTTCTAGGAAAGAGAACCTCACCATGAGACGCCGCACTCGCGAGGCCGATGGGGACCTGCTCGGAGGCACGCTCGACATGCTCGTCCTGCGCACGCTCGAGCGCGGCGCGATGCACGGCTTCGGCATCGCGCTGAGCATCGAAGCGCGATCCGGCGACAAGCTCCTCGTCGAACAGGGGTCGCTGTATCCAGCGCTCTATCGGCTCGAAGATCGCGGCTGGATTGCGTCCGAGTGGGGCCGCTCGGAGACGAATCGCCGGGCACGTTACTACCGGCTGACCACGGCTGGCCGGCGTCAACTCGCCGCCGAGACCGTGCGCTGGACGACGCTCGTCGACGCGGTCGCACGCGTCATGCGTCCCGCCGACGACGAGGCATAGGGCCATGCGCTGGCGTCGCGTCTTCGGACGGAGCCGGATCGACCGTGAACGCGCTGAAGAACTGCAGGCGCACCTCGATCTCGCCACGGAGTACTACGTCGCACGCGGCCTGACACCGGCCGAAGCGGCACGCCGGGCACGGCTGCGGCTGGGCAATCCCCGCGCGAAGCGGGAGGAGTTCGACGAGATGACTCGCGTGCCACTCCTCGATGCGCTCTGGCGCGATCTGCGTTTTGCTCTGCGCGTGCTTCGCCGCGCGCCGGTGTTCACGACCACGGCGATCCTGACGCTCGCGGTCGTCATCGGCGCGAACGCGGCGGTGTTCAGTCTCGCGGATCACATCCTGCTGCGTCCGCTGCCGTATCCGCATCCGGACCAGCTCGCCGTCGTTGAGGGCAACATCTCCGGCGGTGGCGCGCTGTACGAGAACGATTCCGTCAACGGCCGGATGTGGGAGGCCGTGCGCGATCACCTGTCGTCGGCCGACGCCGGGTTGTCGTCCGGCGAAATGGGCTCTGGCGTGAACATCGTCGTCGGCGGCACGGCGGCGTTCGTGCAGCAGTTGCGCGTGAGCGCGGGATTCTTCCATGCGCTCGGCGTGCTGCCGCGTATCGGACGCGAGTTCACGCGTGATGAAGATCGTCCTGGCGGCCCCGCGGTCGTCATCCTGAGCGACCGTCTCTGGCGTGAGGACTTCCACGGCGCGCCCGACATCCTCGGCCAGTCCGTGCTGTTGCGCGGCGAGCCGTATCAGGTCGTGGGCGTCATGCCGCCGGGCTTCCGCAGTCCGCGCGTCGACGCCGACGTCTGGACGCCGCTGCGCCCGACGACGACGGGCGAAGGAGCGGGCACGAACTACGGCCTGTTCATCCGCCGGCACGATGACGCGACCTGGCCGCAGGTGAACGCGGACCTCGACGCGTTGGCGACACCGGCGCTGTTCGACGGCGTGGGCCGTATCCCCGACGGCGGACGCGCGTGGCTGTCGGCCCGGCCGATGCAGGACGACCTCGTCCAGGACGAACGGGCGCCGATCGTCGCTCTCGTGGGCGCGGTCGTCCTCGTGCTGCTCATCGCGTGCGTGAATCTCGCCGCGCTGCTGCTGGCACGCGGCAGCAGCCGGACGAAGGAGATCGCCACGCGTCTCGCGCTCGGCGCCAGTCGTCGTGCGGTGGTAGGCCAACTGTTCGTCGAGAGCCTCGTCCTCGCGGCCGCCGGCGGCGCGCTCGGCGTGTTCATCGGCCGAGGACTGCTCGAAGGCCTGCAGTCGATGGGCGGTGCACTGTTCTCCGACTGGACGTTTGCCGCCTTCGACGGCCGTGTGTTGGCGGCCACGGTGGCGCTGACATTCGTGACGAGCCTGGTCTTCGGTCTGATCCCGGCGCTTCTGGTCAGCCGCGTCGATATCGGCCATGCCATGGCAGTCGACGGCTCGCGCGTCGTCGCTGGTGGCGGCATGCGTCACGGGGTTCGCCGAGGTCTCGTCGTTGCTGAAGTCGCGCTGAGCGTCGTCCTCCTGGTTTCTGCCGGCTTGCTCATCCGAACCGTCGTGAATCTTCGCAGCGTCGATGCCGGCTACGATCCGCACGGCGTCATCGCCGCAAGTGTGTCGCTCGAGGACGCGCGCTACAGCGATCCGGCGACGGTCATCCGGCTCTTCGACTCGACTGTCGACCGCATTCGTCGCACGCCCGGTGTCGAATCAGCAGCCGTGTCGCTCGGGCTGCCGTACACGCGCCTACTCAACATCGGCGGCGTACGGTTCGACGATGAGGGCAACGGCCACATCGTGAACTGCAGCTACGTGACGCCGGATTTCGCGCGCACGCTGCGCATTCCCGTCTCGCGCGGCCGCGGTCTTCGAGAGAGCGATCGCGCGGACGCTTCGCCCGTCGTTCTCGTGAACGAGACGTTCGCGCGTCTCTACTCGAAAGACCGAGACGTCATCGGCCGGCGCATCCAGCTTGGCCGCACGGCGCGTGAGATCGTGGGTGTCATCGGCGATGTCCAGCAGGCGGGATCGGGATTCCTCATCGACGGCATGACAGAGGGGCCGATCAAGACGACGCCGACCGTATACCTGCCGGCCGCGCAGGCGAGCACGCTCTTCTCGACGCACATCTGGTTCCGGCCGTACTGGGTCGTGCGTGCGCATTCGACGAGTGTGGCGACGCGGGCGATTCTCGAGGCGATTGGCAGTGTCGACAGCCTGCTGCCGGTGGCCGACGTGCAGCCGATGGGCGATGTCGAGGCCGGGGCTATTCGACAGCAGCGGCTGCTCATGACCGTCGTCGGCGTGCTCGCGACGGCGGCGCTCCTTCTCGCGGCGATTGGCCTTTATGGATTGCTGTCGCATCTCGTGACCGAGCGGACGCGTGAAATCGGCGTACGCCTGGCGCTTGGCGCGACAACGGGGCAGGCGATGCGATCGGTGGTCTGGTCCGGCCTCGGGCTCGCGGCGCTCGGGCTCGTCGTCGGCGGCCTGCTCTCGGTGCCCGCCGCTCGTCTCGTCCAGTCGTTCCTCTGGGGCGTCGCCGCGCACGACCTGCGTACGTATGTGGCGACCGGCGCGTTCCTGTTACTCGTGGCGGCCGCGGCGAGCCTCATGCCGGCACTGCGAATTCTCCGCTTCGACCCCGCGAAGATCCTGCGCGCGTAGCGTCACGCGCGATCCGATCCCATCGTCAGGTTGTGGTGACGGACGATGGCCGAATGCTCGCGCACGACGAGCTCGAGCGGTACCGTGTTCGTTGCGATGTAGTCGATGATGTCCTGGAAGCGGCGTTCGATGAGGGCCTGCGTCGCGGCGTGCGCCTCGGCCACCAGTTTGACAGCGTCCTCGACAGCCTCGAGGCGGATTTCGACCTTGTCCATGCGGTTCTCGAGCCGGTCCATCCGGATTTCCAAGGCCTGGACTCTGGCCTCGAGCCGGTCCATCCGGACTTCCAATGCCTGGACCCTGGCCTCGAGCCGGTCCATCCGGACTTCCAATGCCTGGACCCTGAGCTCGAGCCGGTCCATCCGGACTTCCAAGCCCTCGAACCGCTGTTCCCAACGCGCATCTCGTGTGTCATCTGACATCGGCCTGTCTCCTCACGAGCGACGACGACGATAGCATCGTCGTGGCGGCCGGTGTAGTCGCAAGGATCGTGCCCGGTCGACATTTGACGAGAAGAGGCCGTAATTGCTGGCCGGACGCAAAACGCGTATTGCAGATTCTGCCAACACGCGAGGGAAGGACCTTGCGGATTCTGCAAGGTCGTCGCAAACAAACCGACGGCCGCGCGTGAGCGAGCCGTTATCCCGCAGACGTCTTCAGTACCGTTCAGACCCCATCGCCGTGAAGAAGACGATGGCGTTTTTCAGATCGCGCGCGGCGTTCCAGCCGAAGGTAATCGGATTGAGGCGCCAGACGTGCGACGAGCGAATCTGCGCTTCGGCGTGATTCCAGTACGCGCTCAGCGCGCGGCGGGCTTCGAGCGTGGGAGCGTGGAAGACGTTGAGCGAGGCGCCCGCGCGTCGCAGCCATGAGCGCGGCGCGAGCGGCGGCAGTCCGGGCACGCGCAGGCTGCGGAGCGTCGTGTCGGCGGCGCGCGCGATCTCGTCGGCGCGCGGACCGACCGCCTGGCGCAACGCTTCGAACCGTTCGCGCATCGCCGCGGTCACGCGCAGCGCGGGCGCTTCGGCCGAGGACCGCAGATCCGCGAGCCGCGCGGCGAGCGCGACATGGATGCGGCTCCAGCCGGTCTTCACGTCCATCACGGCCGCCGCACGGGCCTTCACGCCGCGGATGTCGCCGAGGAATCCGTAGTCCTCGCGCGGAATGCGCGTGGCCAGCCACAGCTCCTGCATCTCGAGCGCGAGCTTCGCGTACCCGAGCGTCATCGCCGCATTCTCGCGCAGCCGGCGACGGAAGAACTGCCAGCGCGATTCGATCGGAAAGCCCGGCCGCCGCGACCGGCGATCCTTCAGCCGGAAGAACCCCGTCACCATCGGGTGCGTGCCTTCGACCATCGACGCGCGGTACCACAGGAAGCACTTGAACATGCCCCAGTAGGTGTGTGGATTCTGCCGCAGGAGCGCCTGCCGCATGTGCTCGTACGAGTAGAACTCGGTCCACGCTTCGCGATAAGCCCGCGTCCATTCGTCCGCCGACATGTGCGGATGCGGCGTCGTCGCGTGGAACGAGTCGAAGTTGTTGTAGTCCGGATCCATCGGTACGCCGGCGTCGACGGCTGCGCGGTGATCGCGTGATCCCGGCAACGGCGTGAGCATGAAGAACGACGCCTGGTCGACGAGTAGTTCGTCGCGCAGCGTGCGGACGTCTTCCATGATGCGCTCGTAGGTGTCGTGCGGAAAACCGATGATGAACCCGACGTGGCACAGGATGCCCTGCTCGTGCCAGCGCGCGATCGACTCGCGGTAGGTGCCGACGCGATTCTGCCGTTTCTCGGCGGCCTTCAGGTTGTCCTCGCGGATCGACTCCATGCCGATGAACACCTGCACGCAGCCGGCGCGCGCGGCCTTGTCGACGAACCGCGGGATGCGCGAGGCGGCCGTGTCGACCTGCATCATGAAGTCGATGGCGACGCCTTCGTCCTGCCGCAGCGCGATCAGGCCGTCGAAGATGGCCTCCCACTGCGGGTTGCGCGAGAAGTTGTCGTCGGTGAAGAAGTAGTGGCCGATGCCCGCGCGCCGCCGGCGGCTGCGCCGATAGTGCGCACGGATGTGATCGACGATGTGCGCCGCGCCGCGGCTGCGCATCCCGTGGCCCTGCACGTTGATGATCGTGCAGAACGAGCAGTTGAACGGACATCCGCGGCCCGCGTCGATCGTGCCGTAGCCGCGCACCGCGAACTTGCGCTGGAGCCGCATCGACACCTGTGGCAACGGCTTGGTGCGAAGGTCCGGCAAGTCCTGGAGGAAGTCGTAGAGTGGCCGCAGCCGGCCGGACGCCGCGTCCTGCAACAGGCCCGTCCAGCGATCTTCGACCTCGCCGAGCACGAGCGTGACGCCCTCGTCGAGCATCGCCTGGCACTCGGGCGGAATGGCGTGCGCCATCGCCACGGATCCGCTGACGTGGAACCCGCCGATCATGACGTCGCAGCCTTCGGTCTTGAACTGCCGCGCCAGGTCCTGCGCGCGCGGGAACTGATTCGTCTGCACGCCAGCCAGCGCCACCAGGATCTTCGTGCCGCGGCGGCGGATCCGGCGGCAGATCCGGTGTGGGTCGATGCGATCGACCGCTTCGTCGAACGCATGGACGCGCACGCTCACCGATCCAAGTGCACCGCTGGCAACGGCGTCCTCGGTGAGGCCGTTCAGACAACTGAGCGTGTTGCTCGGCAGCGTGCCGCGCCAGTGACGGACGACGTAGCCGTCCTCGTCGTAGCGCGTCGGGCGTACCAGCACGACGGCCAGTCGGCGGCAGATGGGCTGAAAGGGCGCGTCCTGCGCCGGAGTGGAAAGGGGGATGTCGTGCGCCATGCGTCAGCCTGCCATGTTGGCCCGCGCAACGCCAGCGGCCGGCGGTGCGCTACACGCGCGCTTCGTGCGCCGCGACCGACGAGGCCGGCGCGTGCTCGGTCCCGGCGTGCCGCGGCCGCTGCCGCGCGCCGAAGTACGACCCGATGACGAGCACGAGCGCCAGCGCCTGCGCGACCATCGTCTCGACCGTCGGGAAGAACGAGAACCACAATCCCATCCAGTCGGGGATGCGCGTCGAGAGCCAGCCGATCTCGGTCGTCGGCAGCCAGCCCGCGAGCTGCATCTCCTGCGCCTGCTCGCCGACCATCACGAGCAGCACGGCGCCGAGCATGATGCCCGTGGCGACGAGCATGCGGCGGTAGGGGAGCCGGCGCTGCAGCACGAACGTCACGAGCGCGACGACCAGCGTGAGCGCGAGACCGACGACAACGCCGCGCACGATCGGCCCGGTGCCGAGCTTCATGCGATAGCTCTGCAGGAACAGTACGACTTCCACGCCTTCGCGGTAGAGCGAGGTGAAGCCGAGCATCGCCATGCCGAACATCACGCGGCCCGCCGTCCGCGACCGGCCGTCGCTCGCGACGAGCTCCCGCTTGCGGTTCGTGTGCGCCGAGATCCAGCCCGTCCAATAGAGCTTGTGGAAGAACCAGTTCATCACCACGAGCAGGACGGCGACGGCGAGAAGACCGGTGAGCGCCTGGACGTGCAGCCAGGGCATGCTTTCGGCGAGATCGTCGAGCACGCGCGCCGCGACGAGCCACGTGGCGCCCGTCGCCACGGCCGCGACGAGCGCGCCAACCGCAACCGGCCGCCGGTAGTGTGCCGTGGCACCCGTCATGCTGGCCGTGATGGCCGAGAGGACGAGCACGCACTCGAGGCCTTCGCGAAAGACGAGCACCGCGATGTCGAGCCAGGCAATGTGTGACGACGCGACCGGATCGGGCGTGGAGCCATCGGCCGCGATCTGCCAGGCGACCACGGCGGCGACCGCGACGAGCGCAGCCCAGAGGAAGAGCTTGATGCCGGACGGGCGCGCGCTAGTTGTCGGCACGGAACGTCCGCCGCGAAGCTAATGAGACGGTTCTCACGCCGGTCAGAATATCCGACGAAAAGAGTCGGATCAAGCGCCGCCTGTGACCGCGCCCAAACCCCCAGGTGAAGGCCGCCTCTCGCGCGCCGACGGCCGCGTCTCTTCACCCCACGTGTAGGTGTACGTCCACGTGAACGTCGCACCCGGCTCGACATGGATGTCGATGAACGGCTCGATCGAGACGTTGCTGCGGATCGACCACAGCGAGAGAGCCGAGAGCGGTCGATCGCCTCGGATGCGCATCGCCGCGTCGCGCTCGGGCAGCTCGATGCGGATGTCGTAGTCGGCCGCCGTGTCGCCGAAGCCCTCAATCGACATCGACACGCGTTCTTCGCCGTCCAGCCGTTTCTTGAAGATGATGGCCCGGTCGTTGACCTCGGCGAGCGCCGCGTTGGTCACCTGTGGCGTGTCGATCGTGAACGGCAGGCGAATCGTCAGCCCGGGCGCCGGCACCGCGTCGTCGAGCACGAGAAAGTTGTGGTCGTAGACGTTCGTGTCGATGACCACGCGGCCGGTGTTCTGCAGCCGATGCGCGATGGTCATCTCCGCGCGTCCTGGCGTCAGACGGATCGTCTTTTCATAGACATAGGCGACGCCGGACGCGGCATCCTCCAAGCGCTGCTTCGAGGTGACCGAGGTGGCCGTCGTCGTCGACGACCAGTGGCCCGCGTCGACGAGCTCGTACGGACGGAAGGGCGAGTACGCTGCCGCGTCGAACTTGCGCAGCACGCCCACGCCGACCTTGACGAACGTGCCGCCGACTGGCGTGGTCTCGTATCCGAGCGGCCGTTGGAACTCTTCGGCCGGCCCGACCGCGCCGCTCTGGGCGCTCACGACGATATCGGCGCCGTCGTACACGAAGTCGCGGACGCGGTCGTCACGCTTCGTGAACCAGGGCCCGTAGTAGTGGTGCCCGGCATGTTCGAGACGGCCGATCATCCCCGACCAGTCGAAACGCGTCGATCGATAGAAGCCGCGCGCCGTGTCCGGCAGATAGACGGTGGCGTCGATGACGCCGTTCGAGAGATCGGCCGCAGGCGGCGACGGTTGGATCATGGCGGCACATCCGAGCACGAGTGGCACGAGCAGCAGGCGCGTCATGCGGCACCAACCCAAGGATGCGCCGGAGGCGCCACATCCATTCGAAGTTCGCAGTTCATGGTTCGAAGTTTGCCCGCGCCTCGTCGCGCCTGCTTATAGCACGACGTCCGTCTGGCGCGAAGCGGGGCAGTATGTTGCGGCTCTCGGGGTAAGATCGAAGACGCCGCGCCCCGCACGCTCGTCAGGGCAGCCCGGCCGCGGCCGCCGCCATGTCCGACACGCCCGCGCCCGCCGTCCCGCAGATCAACCCGTGGATCGTCGCGATCGCGGTCATGTTCGGCACCTTCATGGAGGTGCTCGACACGACGGTCGTCAACGTCTCGCTGCCGCACATCGCAGGCAACCTCTCGGCGACCGTCGACGAGGCGGCGTGGACGCTCACGTCCTATCTCGTCGCCAACGCCATCGTGCTGCCAATCACGGGCTGGCTCGCGCAGTATTTCGGCCGCAAACGCCTGCTGATGATGGCGCTCACGGGGTTCACCATCTCGTCGCTGCTGAGCGGCCTCGCGCCGACGCTGGGCGCGCTCGTGTTCTTCCGCATCATCCAGGGGGCGACCGGCGGCGTGCTGCAGCCGATCTCGCAGGCCGTCATGCTCGAGGCCTTTCCGCCGTCCGAGCGTGGCAAGGCCATGGCCTTCTGGGGCCTCGGCATCGTCGTCGCACCGATGCTCGGGCCGATCCTCGGCGGGTGGTTGACCGACAGCTACTCGTGGCGCTGGGTGTTCTACATCAACCTGCCGGTCGGGCTCGCTTCGCTCTACATGACGAAGATGTTCATCTTCGACCCGCCGTATCTCAAGCGCGGCGTGCGGTCGGTCGACGGGTGGGGCATCGGGATGCTCGCGGTCGGCATCGGCGCGCTGCAGATCATGCTCGACAAGGGCCAGACGGAGGATTGGTTCGCATCGCACCTCATCGTGGCCTGCGCGACCATCTCGGCCATCATGCTCGTCGGATTCGTCATTCGCGAGCTCATGGCGCGCGAGCCCGTCGTCCACCTGCGCGTGTTCAAGAGCCGCAACTACTCGGTGGGCGTCGGGATGATGACGACGCTCGGCTTCGTGTTGTACGGCAGCCTCGTCGCGTTGCCCGTGTTCCTGCAGACGTTGATGGGCTATCCGGCGATGGACGCCGGCCTGGCGACTGCGCCGCGCGGCCTCGGCGCGTTTCTCGGGATGCCGATCATCGGCATGATCATGGCGAAAGCTGATCCACGGAAGCTACTCGCAGCCGGGTTCTTCGTCGCCGGCCTCTCGCTCGTGCAGTTGTCGCGCTTGGACATGACGGCGACGATCTGGGACTTCTTCTGGCCGCAGTTCTGGCTCGGCCTCGCGTTGTCGTTCATGTTCGTGCCACTCACGACGACGACGATGGATCCGATTCCGCGTGAGGAGATGGGCAACGCCACGAGCCTGTTCAACCTCATGCGCAATCTCGGCGGTGGCTTCGGCATCGCGGCCGCGACGACCGTGATTGCACGCACGTCGCAGAGCAACACCAGCCGGCTCGCCGAGCACGTCACGGCCTACAACCCGCTGGCGCAGCAGATGCTGGCGCAGATGCAGCAGCATTTCACGCTGTCGGGCTTCGACCCGGTCACGGCCTCGCGTGCGGCCTACGCGGCCATCGCCGGCCTCGTGCACCAGCAGGCGGCGCTGCTCTCGTACCTCTACGCGTTCCGCATCTTCGGCTGGATCTTCATCGTCGTCATCCCGGCGCTGTTTCTTCTGAAGCGTCCGGCACACACCGAACGGCCGGTGGCCGGGCACTGACGTCGTCGTCATCCCTCTCGTAGCACCTCTACGAGCTTTTGCGCCGCGGGTGGGAGCGATCGGCCGGCGCGTGTGAGGATGCCGACCTCACGCGTCAGCACGGGACGGTGGATGGCGATGCGCCGGACGGACGGCGGCGCGGACGTCATCGCCGCTTCGGGCAGGATGGCCATGCCGAGGCCCGCCGCCACCATCCCCAGCGCGGTCGTCATGTAGGTCGCTTCTTGCGCGACGTGCGCGACGAGACGCTCGCGTCGGAGGGCGTTGTCGACCAAGCCGCGCACGCTGCTGTCCGTGCTCGTCAGAATCAACGGTCCCGCGGCGACTTCCCGCAGCGTCACGGACCGGCGCCGCGCGAATCGATGATCGGCACGCACGAAGCCCGCGAGGCGGTCGACGAACAACGGCGTCTCCTCGAGCTCGCGATCGAGCCCGCCGCATCCGCTGATCCCGAAATCCGCCTCACCGGCTTTCACGAGCGCCGCGACGCGCGCGGCCACGCCGTCGCGCACGCGGACGACGAGGCCGTCGTGCCGGCGCGCGAGCGTCGCGATCGCCCGCGGCAGCAGGCTGGCGGCCATCGACGGCAGGCAGGCGACGGTGACGATGCCGCGGCGATGCGTGGCGACCTCGTGCGCGGAATCGACGATCGTTTGCAGCTCGAGCACGATGCGTTCGAATGGCGCAACCAGCTCGCGGCCCTGTCGCGTGAGCGCGACGTGCCGGTTGTCGCGGTCGAACAGTCGCACGCCGAGCGCGGCCTCGAGCTGGCGGATCTGCACGGTGAGCGCCGGCTGCGACAAGTGCAACGCCGCCGCGGCCCGTGTGAAGTTGCCGTGCCGCGCGACTGCCAGGAACGCTTCGACGTGCCGGATCTCCGCGGTCATTTGTCTGACGAATTACTGTAATGCAAATGATTTGCTTTACAACTGGATCGACGGCCCTCACCATGCCGCCGCATGGGTCGAAAGGTCGTCGCTGCGCTGGCCGTCGTCCTGGCCGCGATCGCCGCGGCGTCAGGCGTCGTGGCGCGTGCGTCCGCGCCGCTGGCCGCGTCACTCTCGGCGCGCGCCGCGGTTGGATCGTGCGCGAGTCTGACCGCCCTCGCCATTCCGGCGGTCACGATCGCGACGGCTGAGGCCGTCTCCGCTGCTCCGCTCACGCTTGCCGGCCAGCGCACAACGATGACCGTACCGGCACTCTGCCGCGTCGTCGCCATCGCGGCGCCGACGAGCGACTCGCACATCACCATCGAGATCTGGCTGCCGGAGGCCGCGGCGTGGAACGGGAAACTGCTCGGCACGGCGAACGGCGGCTTCTCGGGTGCCATCGGGTATCGCGCCATGGCCGACGGCGTCGCGCGGGGCTATGCCGCGGTGGGCACCGACACTGGTCACACGGGCGACCAGATGACCTTCGGCAACGGTCACCCGGAGAAGATCAACGATTGGGCCTATCGCGCCGTCCACGTGATGACGAACGTGGCCAAGCTCGTCGTGCGGAGCTATTTCAGCCGCTTTCCCGACTACGCGTATTTCGACGGCTGTTCGACAGGCGGCCAGCAGGCGCTCAGCGAGGCGCAACGCTATCCGCTCGACTACGACGGCATCGTCGCCGGCGATCCTGGTCAGAATCGCGTACGACTGATCCTCGGCTTCCTGTGGTCCTGGATCGCGTTGCACACCGAAGACGGCCGGCCGATCATGCCGGCCGCCAAGCTCGGCGTCGTCGCTGACGCGGCGGTAGCCGCATGCGACGCGCTGGACGGCGTCACCGACGGTGCGATCGGCGATCCGCGCGCGTGCCATTTCGATCCGGCGACGCTGGCGTGCCGAGGCGCCGACGGTCCGTCGTGCCTCACGCCCGCCCAAGTCGCCGCCGTCGATAAGGTCTATGACGGCGCGAAGAATCCGCGCACGGGCGAGCAGATCTATCCGGGTTGGGTTCGCGGAAGCGAACGCGGCTGGGGCACGTACCTGCTCAATCCGCCCGAGCCTGCGCGTTTGGACTTCTTCCGTGCCTTCGCGTTTCACGACCCATCGTGGGACTGGCGGACGTTCAACTGGGATCGGGATGGCACGTTCGTCGATCGCGCGATCCCGGATCTCAGCGCGACGTCGACTGATCTGTCGGCATTCGACGCGGCGGGCGGCAAGCTCGTCATGTACACGGGCTGGGCCGATCCCGTGGTCCCTCCGACCGACACGGTCGCCTACTACGAGGCGGTTGCGCACGCGAGCGGCGGACTCGACGCAACGCGCGACTTCTTCCGGTTCTTTCCCGTGCCCGGCATGAGCCACTGCGGCGGTGGCGTCGGCACGAGCACGTTCGACGCGCTCGGCGCGCTCGAACGCTGGCGCGAACAGGGCATCGCGCCTGACGTGCTCGACGGATCTCGTGCGGTGCGCGGCCGCGTCGATCGCACTCGGCCGATTTGTGCGTACCCACGCATCGCGCGATACCGCGGGGGCGGGAGTGTCGACGACGCGGCGAGTTTCGTCTGCGTCGATCCAGGGGCCGTATCCAGCGGCGCTCGCGGAGCCGGCTCGTAGATCGACGAAGGCATGCTCGCGCTCCTCGGTCTCGTCACCGTCGTCATTCTGCTGGCGCTCATTGTCAGTGGGCGGCTCTCGGCGCTCGTCGCGCTCATCGCCGTGCCGACCGTCGCCGCCGTGGCTGGCGGCTTCGGCTTGAAGACGGCGGCGTTCATCGTCGACGGTCTGCAACAGACCGCGCCGGTCGCCGCGATGTTCGTCTTCGCGATCCTGTACTTCGGCGTCATGACTGACGCCGGCCTGCTCGATCCGATCGTCGACGGCATCTTGCGCGCGGTCGGCACGCGGCCGACGCGCATTGTCGTGGGCGCGTCGCTGCTCGCATTGCTCGTCCACCTGGACGGATCGGGCGCGGTGACGTTTCTCGTGAGCGTGCCGGCGATGCTGCCGCTCTTCGACCGGCTGCACATGGATCGGCGCGTGCTCGCCTGCGCGGTGTCACTCGCAGCCGGCGTGAACTTTCTGCCGTGGACCGGGCCGATGCTCCGCGCGTCAGCCGCTCTGCACATTTCCACCAGCGATCTCTTCCGGCCGCTCGTGCCCATCCAGATCGTCGGCTTGGTCGTCGTCTTCGGCGTGGCGTTCCTGCTCGGCCGCCGCGAAGAGCGGCGCCTCGGCGCGGCTGTCGCCGGCATCGCGCTACCGGCGCGTCAACTCACCGCCGACGAGCAGGCGACGCGGCGCCCAGGCCGTTGGTGGATCAACGCCGTGCTGACCGTCGTGCTGCTCGGGACCATGATTGCCGGCCTCGTCGATCCAGCGGTTGCGTTCATGGTCGGTACGGCCGCGGCACTCGTCATCAACTATCCGGCGTCGGACCTCCAGCGCACGCGCGTCGACGCTCACGCGCGCGCGGCCATCATGATGGCCGCGATCCTCTTTGCGGCAGGCGCCTTCACGGGCATCATGCGCGGATCGGGCATGTTGGCGGCGATGGCGGCATCAGCCGTTCATGCCGTGCCGCCAGGCATGGCGCGACATCTGCCATTCATGCTCGGCCTCGCGTCGATGCCGCTCAGCCTGCTCTTCGATCCTGATTCGTTCTATCTCGGTGCGCTGCCGGTGCTGGCCGAAGCGGGCCGCACGTTGGGCGTGCCGCCGATCCAGATGGCGCAGGCCGCCCTGCTCGGACAGATGACGACGGGTTTTCCGGTGAGCCCGTTGACGCCGGCGACGTTTCTCGTGGTGGGACTGACGGGCGTCGAGCTCGGCGAGCACCAGCGCTTCACAGCGCCGTGGCTGCTGCTCGCGTCGGTCGTCATGACGATCGCCTGCGTAATCTTCGGAGTGTTTCCCTGGTGAAGACCATTCGGATTGGATGCGGTGCGGGATTTTCCGGCGATCGAATCGAGCCGGCCGTCGAGTTGGCGACGCACGGTGATCTCGACTACTTGATCTTCGAGTGCCTCGCGGAGCGAACCATCGCGCTCGCGCAGCAGGCGAAAGCCCGCGATCCGCGCGGCGGCTACGACCCGTGGCTCCGGGAGCGTCTGACCGCCGTGTTGCCGGTGTGCGCCGCGCGCGGCATTTCGATCGTCACCAACATGGGCGCGGCCAACCCCTTGGCCGCGGCCGATGTCGTGGCGGACGTCGCACGCGCGCTCGGCCTCGCCGGCCTGCGTATCGCGACGGTGACCGGTGACGATGTCGTCGATCTCGTCATCGCGAGCCGACTGGTCGTCGTCGAGAGCGGGGAGCCCGTCGAGGCGCTCGGCGATCGGCTCGTCTCGGCCAATGCCTACATTGGCGCCGAGCCCATTGTCTCGGCGCTCGCCCAGGGCGCGAACGTCGTCATCACGGGCCGCGTCGCCGATCCGTCGCTCTTCGTCGCGCCGCTGGTCCACGCGTTCGGATGGCGGTTCGACGACTGGCCGGCGCTCGGCCGCGCGACGCTCGTCGGCCATCTGCTCGAGTGTGCCGGTCAAGTCACGGGTGGCTACTTCGCCGACCCCGGCTGCAAGGACGTCGACGGGCTCGAGCGTCTCGGGTTTCCGATCGCGGAGGTGCCCGAGCACGGGCCCGTCACGGTGACGAAGGTGAAGGGATCGGGCGGACGCGTGACGCCCACGACCTGCAAAGAGCAGCTCCTCTACGAGATTCACGATCCATCCGCCTACCTCACGCCCGACGTCGTTGCGGACTTCAGTCACGTGCACATCGTGGACGCCGGCGACGACCGCGTGTCGCTCGATGGTGCGTCCGGGCGGACGCGACCGGACCAGTTGAAAGTCGCGATCGGCTATCGCGACGGTTACGTCGGCGAAGGACAGATCTCATACGCCGGCCCGGGCGCCATGAGGCGTGGCGAGCTGGCCGCACGCATCGTGCGCGAGCGCCTACGGGCTGCAGGGATTGCGGCGGCCGACATTCACTGCGATCTCATCGGCGTCAACGCGCTATTCGCGGCGCGAAGCGAGCGCCTACCGACCGATCGCGCCGAGCCGTGCGAGGTGCGTGTTCGTGTCGCCGCGCGGACGCCGTCAGTCGAAGCCGCTGCGCGTGTCGGCCGAGAGGTCGAGGCGCTGTACACGAACGGGCCGGCGGGCGGTGGCGGCGCGACCGCCTCGGTCCGCGAGGTGCTGTCGATGGCCACGACATTCGTGCCGCGAGCGCTCGTCGCGTGTGCCGTCCGTTACGAGGTGATCTGACATGACACTGCGCCGGATCAGCCACGCCCGCAGTGGCGACAAGGGCACCACGATCAACATCTCGCTCATCGCGTACGACGCACGCGACTATCCGCGACTCGCACGTCATGTCACCGCTGATCGTGTGAAGGCGCGGTTTGCCGCCATCGTCAGTGGCGACGTCGTTCGGTACGAGCTGCCGGCGATTGGCGCGCTGAACTTCGTCCTGTCCGGCGTCGACGGCGGCGGCGTCACCCGGACGCTGGCGCTCGATGCGCACGGCAAGTCACTCAGCATGGCCCTGCTCGAGATGGAGATTCCCGATGACGACCAGTAACGCCGCCGCGCGCGCGTGGTGTCTCGCCACCTGCGCGGTCGCCGTGTTCGTCGCGTCGCCGGCACGCGCGCAGGTCACGCGAATCGAGATCCTGTCACGCGAACCCGCACCGGCACGTCAGTCAGGCAGCACTCGCCCCTATGAAATCCTGCGCGGCCGCATCCATGGCGAAGTCGACCCGGCCGATCCGCACAACCGGATCATTCAGGATCTCGCGCTGGCTCCACGGAATAGTCGAGGCCACGTCGAGTACGTCGCGACATTCGCCTTGGCAGCGCCCGTCGATCGCACGAAGACGTCCGGCGTCCTCATCTATCGCGTCGTCAACCGCGGCAACGGCGCTCCGGAACCAGATGCCGAGGGCGACATCTCGCTCGTCAGCGGCTGGCAGGGCGATGTCGCGCCAACGCCCGTCAATCAGACGATCCGCGTACCGGTCGCGCATCATCCCGACGGCTCATCGATCACGGGCCCGGTCATAGCCCGCTTCGTCGACCTGCCGGCCGGATCGCACACGACGCCGATTCGTCTGAGCTCGATGGGATCGAGCCCGCCGCCGTATCCGCCTGCGTCGCTCGACGATCCGTCGGCGACGCTGACGAGCTTCGCGTCAGAGAGCCCGACCGGCGAGCACACGGGGACGACGGTCATCGCGCGATCCGATTGGGCGTTTGCGGACTGCCGCACGGTGCCGTTTCCCGGCACGCCCGATCCGACGCGCCTCTGCGTCAAGAACGGCTTCGACGCCTCGAAGTTGTACGAGCTCGTCTACACGGCGAAGGATCCGCTCGTGCTCGGCATCGGCCTCGCGGCGACGCGCGATATCGTGTCGTTCTTCCGCTACGCCGCCGCCGACGCCGCGGGGACGCCCAATCCCATTGCCGGCCTCGTGAGACACACGGTCAGCATCGGCGACTCGCAGTCCGGCAATTTCATCAAGACGTTCATCCATCTCGGTTTCAATCAGGACGTCGCCGGTCGCATCGTCTGGGACGGCGCGTTTCCGCGCATCGCGGCGCGGCAAACGCCCATCAACTTCCGTTTCGCGCTGCCCGGTGGCGCGGCGACGCTGTATGAGCCCGGCAGCGAGCCCGTCGTCTGGTGGGGCATCTACGAGGACACGACACGCGGCCGGCCAGCCGCGAGCCTGCTCGACCGCTGCCGCGCGACGAACACCTGTCCGAAGGTCATCGAGGCGTTCGGCGCGACGGAGTTCTGGCGGCTGCGCATGTCGCCCGGGCTCATCGGCACCGACGCGTCGCACGATATTCCGCTCCCCGACAATGTCCGTCGTTATTACTACCCGGGCACGACTCATGGTGGCGGCCGAGGCGGATTCCAGATTGATGCCTCACGCGCCGGAGTCGGCGGGTGCGCGCTGCTTCCCAATCCGAACCCCGAGGCGGACACGACGCGCGCGCTGACACGCGATCTCATCGCGTGGGTCGCCAACGGCACGCCGCCACCCGATAGCCGCTATCCACGCCTCGAACGCGGCGATTTGGTGCCGGCAACGAAAGCCGCGATCGGTTTTCCCGACATTCCGGGCATAGCGTTCGTCGACTCGCCGGTGAATCCCGTGCTCGACTACGACTTCGGCCCCGAGTTCATCGCCAACGATCTCTCTGGCGTCATCACGATCGAGCCGCCGCGGATCCGGCGGGTGATTCCTACTTATGTCCCGCGCGTGAACGCCGACGGGAACGAGACGTCCGGTGTGCCATCGGTTCTGCACCAGGCACCGCTCGGGACGTATCTCGGGTGGAACGTAACGGCATCCGGTTTCTTCGCCGGGCAGGGCTGCACGTTCGCTGGTGGCTACGTGCCGTTTGCGAAAACACGCGCCGATCGTGAACGGACGCACGACCCGCGCCCGTCGGTCGAAGAGCGCTACGGCACGCTCGAAGGCTATGTGTGTGTCGTTCGCCGTGCCGCAACGGAGGCGCAGCGCGATCGGTTTCTGCTCCCGGACGACGCGAAGAGGCTCGTGACAGAGGCCGAAGCGAGCGATGTCCTGCCGCACGACAAGGACAGCTCGCCGCAGGATCGAGCCATCGCCGCGTCGACGTGCCGCATATCGACGAGGTGATCGTGGCGCCGCTGCAGGACATCGTCATCGTGAGCGCCGCGCGGACGCCGCTCGGCGCCTTCCAGGGCGCGCTGGCCACCGTGCCCGCGCCGCAACTCGGTGCTGCTGCGATTGCAGGCGTCGTCGCGCGAGCCGGAGTCGACCCGGCCAACGTCTCGGATGTGTTGATGGGCAATGTGCTGCAGGCTGGCGTCGGTCAGGCACCGGCACGACAAGCGGCCATTCACGCCGGGCTTCCGCCTGGCGTACGCACCGTGACCGTACACAAGGTCTGTGGCTCCGGTCTGCAGGCGATCATCTTCGGCGCGCACGCACTCGCGGCCGGCGCCGCATCGATGGTCGTCGCCGGCGGCATGGAGAACATGTCGGCCGCGCCCTATCTTCTGCCGAAGGCGCGTGAGGGCTATCGGCTCGGCCACCAGCAGGTCGTCGACTCGCTCGTCTTCGACGGCCTGTGGGATCCCTACAACGACCAGCACATGGGCCAGTGCGCGGAACAGTGCGCGTCGCGCTACGACTTTTCGCGTGCGGAACAGGAAGCCTACGCGATCGCGTCGTTCCAGCGCGCCAATGCCACGCAGCAGGAAGGACGGTTCGCGGCGGAGATCGTCCCCGTCGAAATCGCCGGACGCAAGGGCGCCACCGTCGTCGACCACGACGAGGGCCCGGGGCGGGTCAACTACGAGAAGATCCCCACGCTGCGGCCCGCCTTCGATCCGAACGGCACCATCACGGCCGCGACGGCGTCGACGTTGAACGACGGCGCTGCCGCGGTCGTGCTCACGACCCGCGAAACGGCCGAGGCGCGAAGGCTGACACCTGTTGCGCGTGTGGTGTCGTTCGGCAGCCACGCACACGACCCGCTCTGGTTCACGACCGCGCCGGTGCAAGCCGCGCGCAACGCGCTCGACGCCGCCGGCTGGTCAACGGCCGACGTCGATCTCTGGGAAGTCAACGAGGCGTTTGCCGTCGTGCCGCTCGCGTTCATGCGAGAGCTCGGGCTCGCGCACGACAGGGTCAACGTCCGCGGCGGCGCGATCGCGCTTGGTCATCCGATCGGCTGCTCCGGTGCGCGCATCGTCGTCACGCTCCTCGCCGCGCTGGCCGAACGCGGGTTGCGGCGAGGCATGGCCGCCATCTGTATCGGTGGCGGTGAGGGACTCGCGATGTGCGTGGAGCGGCTGTAGGCGCGAAAGGACACGACGCATGGACAAGACGTACGCCGACGCAGCCGCCGCGCTGCGTGGCCAGTTGTTCGACGGCATGACGCTCGCGGCTGGCGGCTTCGGCCTGTGCGGCATTCCCGAACATCTCATCGCCGCCGTTCGCGACAGCGGCGTGCGCGATCTCACGATCATCGGCAACAACGCGGGCGTCGACGACTTCGGCATGGGTGTGCTGCTCGCGCGGCGGCAGGTGCGGCGCGTCGTCGCGTCGTACGTGGGGGAGAACAAGGAGCTCGAGCGACAGGTGATCGACGGCGACGTCGAGCTCGACCTCGTGCCGCAAGGGACGCTGGCCGAGCGCCTGCGCGCGGGCGGGGCAGGGATCCCTGGCTTCTATACCCGGACGGCAGTGGGGACGCCGCTCGCCGCCGGGCGCGAGACGCGTATGTTCGATGGGGTCGAGTACGTGCTCGAGCCGGCCATTCGCGCCGATGTCTCGATCGTCAAGGCTTGGAAGGCCGATCCGCTCGGCAATCTCGTCTATCGGAAGACCGCGCGTAACTTCAACCCGCTCGTGGCGACCTGTGGGCGTGTGTGCGTCGCCGAAGTCGAGGCGATCGTCCCGACCGGAGCACTGGATCCCGATACGATTCACACACCGGGCATCTACGTCGATCGTCTCGTCCGCGGGGCGACGTACGAGAAGCGGATCGAGTTTCGGACCGTGCGTCAGCCGGCAGCCGACGCGTCGGCGGACGGCGTGCGCGAACGCCTCGCGCGCCGCGCGGCGCGTGAGATCCACGACGGCGCGTACGTCAATCTGGGGATCGGCATCCCGACGCTCGTGGCGAACTTCATTCCGCCGGATGTCCACGTGACGCTGCAGTCCGAGAACGGACTGCTCGGCGTCGGGTCGTTTCCCACACCCGACGAGGTCGATCCCGACCTCATCAACGCCGGCAAGCAAACGGTGACCGCGCTGTCCGGCGCGGCCTTCGTCTCGAGTGCGGATTCATTCGCCATGATTCGCGGCGGACACATCGACCTGGCGATCCTCGGTGCGCTGGAGGTGGCGGCGACGGGTGACCTTGCCAACTGGATGATTCCCGGCAAGATGGTCAAAGGGCCCGGCGGGGCGATGGACCTCGTCGCCGGTGTTGGCCGGGTGGTCGTCCTGATGGAGCACTGCGCGAAGGATGGCCGGCCCAAGATTCTCGAGACCTGCACGTTGCCGCTCACGGGCAAGGCGGTCGTCGACCGCATCATCACCGAGCTGGGCGTGTTCGACGTCAAACCCGGCGGGGGACTCGTGCTGCGCGAGATGGCCGATGGCGCGACGCTCGAGCTGATTCGCGCCAGGACGGGCGCGCCCTTCGACGTCGCGCTGTAATTTTTTTCAAGACGTCTGGAGTCGCCCGTTCGTAAGACGCACGAGCACGGCGTCCTCGTCCGTGGACGTCTGGCGGCAGCATTCGAAAAGACGCGCCATGATTGGCCTATCCGAGCCCGTGAAGTTTGGCAAGAAAGTTGCCATCATGGAGATCACCATGCGTCACACAACCTTCGTCACGTCGTTGGCTCTCACCGCGGCGCTCGCACTGGCCGCCGCGCCGGCTCAGGCTCAATCGCGCCGCTCGCACGACAGCGGCCACGAACGGGGTGGCGCGCCGTCGGCTCGGCAAGGCACCGCCGTTCCGCGCCGTTCGGTGGCGCCTCGGCCTGTGGCTCCGCGCTCGTACACGGTCGTTCGGCGTTCGGTCGCTCCGAGAACCTACGTCGTTCGCGGCCGCGCCCGCTACGCGCCGCGAGTCGTCGATCGCCGGGTGGTCATCGTCGGCGGCCCGCGCTTCTATCGGCCGTACTACACGTTCCGGCCGCGCTTCTCGCTGAACGTGGGGTTGTGGGTCGGTTATCCGATCGCCTACCCGTTCTATGACGTGCCGTACGTCTACGGCGCGCCGTATGCTTCCGCCAGCCCGTATCCGGTGGACCCGGGTTATGACAGCAACGTGCCGTACGACTCGGCGTCGACCTACGACACGTCGGTGGCCGCGGGCGAGCAGCCTGGTGGTCTCAGCTTCACGATCACGCCCGTGAACGCGGCGGTCTTCGTGGATGGCGTCTACGTCGGCACGGCCGATGAGTTCGGCCCGACCGCGCAGCCGCTCGGCCTCGCACCCGGCCAGCACCGCATCGAGATTCGCGCGAACGGCTTCCGTACGATGGCGTTCGACGCGGACGTCGTCGCCGGCCAGGTCATGCCCTACCAGGCCGTGCTGCAGCGGTACTGAGCGCGCGACTTCTCCTCGGACGGAAGGGCGGCGTTGCCTCAGGGCGGCGCCGCTCTTTTTTATTCGTAACGTAAGGCGCGGATCGGATCGATCCGCGATGCCCGCCACGCGGGCGCGGCACCCGCGGCCAGCGCCACCGCCAGCAGGACGCCAACGCCGGCCGTGATCACCGACGGGTCGTGGCCATTCATCCGAAAGAGCAGCGACTCGACGGCCTTCCCGACGAGCAGCGCACCGCCAACGCCGACGACGGCGGCGACGATGGTGATGCCTGCCACCTGCCGCAGCACGAGCCGACGGACCTGGCCGGGCGCGGCACCGAGCGCCATGCGTACGCCGAACTCGCGCGTGCGCTGCGAGACCGTGTAGGCCAGCACGCCGTACAGTCCAATCGACGCGAGCAGCGTCGCGAGCGCGGCGAACGATACGGCCAGCGTCGCGATGACGCGGCTGCCGTTCTCGTTCACACGCACCTGGTCGGCCATCGTCCGGAGTTGCTCGAGAGGCAGATTCGGATCGAGGCGCGCCATGACGGTGGGAATGCTCTTCAGGACAACGGCCGGATCGATCGACGTCCGGACGTAGAGCGTCGCGCTGCCAAGGTGCTCGTCCTGGCGGTACGGCGTGTAAAAGACGGCGGGGACATCCGTCGTGACGTTGTCGTAGATGGCGTCGGCGGCTACGCCGACGATCTCCGTGTCGAGTGTGGCGCCACTGCGGTTGACTCCCATCCGCTTGCCGAGCGGGTTGGCCCCGAGATGGAATTTTCGAGCGAAGGCCTCATTGACGACGGCGATCTTCGGCGCGCCCTCACCATCGGCAGCGGTGATGTCGCGGCCGGCGAGCAGCCGGATGCCCGTCGTCTTGAAGAAACCCGGGCCGACGTGGCTGTACGCAGCCGCGTGGCCGTGATCCGGCTCTACCGTGGAGCCTTCGACGTTGACGTTCGTGTCGGAATAGTTGTCCGAGACAAGAGGAATGGTCGACGCCGACGCGCGTTCGACGCCCGGCATCGCCGCCAGGGCCGTTTCGGCTCGCTCGAGCAGATCGCGCGTCGCGTCGGCCGTGTAGCCGTTCAACCGTGGATAGATCGTGAACGTGACGAGCCGGTCGACGTCGATGCCGACGTCGACACGGCCGACGTTGACGAAACTGCGGATGAAGAGACCGGCCGAGACGAGCAGCACCGTCGCGAGCGCCATCTGGACGAAGATCATCGTGGCACGGAAGCGCGCCGCCGAGTGGGCACCGGTCGAACGCGCGCCGTGATCCTTCAACGCGGGTGCCAGGTCGATTCGGGTCGCGTGAAGCGCCGGGAAGACACCGAAGACCAGGCCCGTGGCGAGCGAGGCCCCAACGGCGAACGCGAGCACGCGCCAGTCGAGTGACGTGTCGACGATCGGGAAGCCTATCGGTGCGAGCGTGCCGGCCAAGGCCGCGAGCAGCCACTGGCCCAACGCGAGGCCGGCGACGCCTCCCACCGCCGACAGCGTGCACGCCTCGATGAGGAGTTGCCCCACGAGCCGGCCGCGACTGGCGCCGATCGAAGCCCGCACGGCGAACTCGGCCGTCCGTGCAGCGGATCGCGCGAGCAGCAGGTTCGCAAGGTTGGCGCACGCAATCAAGAGCACGACGGCTGTCACGGCGAACAGCATCAGCATCGCCGTCGGTGCGCGCTCGCGCAGCCGGCTCTGGCCACCTGCGCCGGGCTCGACCCCCAGGGGACGGCTGACGAATCGCGCGCGCGTCGCCTCGTCCATCGTCGGACGGAGCGGCGCTTCGATGTTCGTGAGGATGGCGTGGTACAAGCCGTTCAGTGACGTCCGGGCCGCGTCAATCGATACGCCGGGCTCGAGTCGGCCGAAGGCGTACACCCAATACCAACGGCGGTCTGCATAGTCGTTGAAGAATCCCGGATCGAGACGGCTGCCCAGCGTAATCGGCGCGAACGCGTCGACGGGTGCACCCACTGTCGTACCCGCGAAGCCATCGGGCGCGACGCCGATGACCGTCAGCGTGATGCCGTTGGCCACGACGGTTTGTCCGATGACGTTCGACGCGCCGTTGAAGTGGCTCAGCCAATAGTCATGAGTGAGCACGACCACCGGTGCGCCGCCGGGCGAGCGGTCGTCGTCCGGGCCGAATAGTCGGCCGAGCAGCGGCGTGAGCTGCAGGACGGAAAAGTAGTTGCTCGACACGAGATCGATCTGGCCCGGAGCGGTCGACCCCGCGGCGGCGAGGTTGACCCGCTCCATCCAATGCCCGGCCACGCCCGTGAGGACCTCCTGCCGCGCATCGAGATCGCGAAACATGGGGTAGCTGAAGACGTTGTCCGAGCTTCCCGAGCGGTTGCCCGAAATGCTGCCGCTCTTGTCTCCAGGCGTTGAGAGGTTCACGAGTTCGGACGCATCGGGCACGGGCAGCGGCCGCAGGAGAACTGCGTTGTAAAGCGAGAAGACCGCAGCGTTGGCGCCGATGCCGAGGGCGAGCGAGACGATGGCGACGAGCGAGAAGACCGGTGCACGGATCGCGCGGCGCACCGCGTAGCGGACGTCGCTCACAAGACGCTCGAGGGCTGGCCACGTCCAGACCGCGCGCGTGTCTTCCATGACGAGGGTCGCGTTGCCGAGTTCGCGTTGCGCTGCACGGCGTGCCGTATCGGGGGACGCGCCTGCGGCGACGCGATCGTCGGCGTCTTCGTCGATGTGAAACGCCAGTTCTTCACGCAGCGCTTCAGCATCGCGACGTCGCCAGAACAGGCGCGCGACTCGGCGAAGGAGACGTCTCATGGTAGCTTCTCCGTCCGCTTTTATTCGTACCGCAGGGCCCGGATCGGATCGATCCGCGACGCCCGCCACGCCGGCGCAGCACCCGCGGCCAGAGCCACCGCCAGCAGCACGCCGACGCCGGCCGCGATCACCGACGGGTCGTGGCCATTCATCCGAAAGAGCAGCGACTCGACGGCCTTCCCGACGAGCAGCGCACCGCCAACGCCGACGACGGCGGCGACGATCGTGATGCGCGCCACCTGCCGCAGCACGAGCCGACGGACCTGGCCGGGCGCGGCTCCAAGCGCCATGCGCATGCCGAACTCGCGCGTGCGCTGCGAGACGGTGTAGGCCAGGACGCCGTACAGCCCAATCGACGCCAGCAGCGTTGCGAGCGCGGCGAACGATACGGCCAGCGTCGCGATGACGCGGCTGCCGTTCTCGTTCACACGCACTTGATCGGCCATCGTCCGGAGTTGCTCGAGGGGCAGATTCGGATCGAGGCGCGCCATGACCGTGGGAATGGTCTTCAGCACCGCATCTGGATCGATCGACGTCCGGACGTACAGCGTCGCACCGCCCAGATGATCGTCTTGCCGGTATGGCGTGTAGAACACTGGCGGTACGTCTGCGGTCACGCTGTTGTAGGTGGCGTCGGCCACGACGCCCGCGATCTCCGTGTCGAGCGGTGTGCCGCTGTTGTTGATTCCCATCCGCTTGCCGATCGGGTTGGGCCCGAGGTGGAATTTTCGAACGAACGCCTCGTTGACCACCGCGACTTTCGGCGCGCCCGGACGATCGGCGGCCGTGATGTCGCGTCCTGCGAGCAGCCGGATGCCGGTTGTCTTGAAGAAACCCGGGCCGACCTGGCTCAGTGCCGAGCTGTTGTCGGGCCCGGCGGTAAACCCTTCGACGTTGACGCTCGTGCTGTGAAAGTTGTCCGCGACGAGAGCCACGGTCGACGCTGACGCGCGCTCGACGCCGGGCGTTGCCGCCAAGGCGGCCTCGGCTCGCTCGAGCAGATCGCGCGTCGCGTCGGGCGCATAGCCGTTCAACTGCGGGTAAATCGTGAACGCGATCAGCCGATCGACGTCGATCCCGACGTCGACGCGGCCGACGTTGACGAGGCTGCGGATGAAGAGGCCGGCCGAGACGAGCAGCACCGTGGCCAGCGCCATCTGCACGAAGATCATCGCGGCGCGGAAACGGGCCGCCGACCGGGCGCCGGTCGATCGCGCACCGTGATCCTTCAAGGCTGGCGCCAGGTCGATTCGAGTGGCGTGGAGGGCGGGGAAGACGCCGAAGACCAGGCCCGTGGCGAGCGAAGCGCCGACGGCGAACGCCAGCACGCGCCAGTCGAGTGACGTGTCGACGACGGGGAAGCCGATCGGTTCGAGCATGCGGCTCGTGGCCGCGAGCAACCATTGGCCCAGCGCGAGTCCGGCCGCGCCGCCCGCTGCGGACAGCGTGCACGCCTCGATGAGCAGTTGACCCACGAGCCGGCCGCGGCTCGCGCCGATCGAGGCCCGCACGGCCAGCTCGGCCGTTCTCGCCGACGACCGCGCGAGCAGCAGATTGGCGAGATTGGCGCACGCAATCAACAGCACGACCGACGTCACGGCGAAGAGCATCAGCATGGCCGTCGGGGCGAGCTCGCGTAGCCGGCTCTGACCGCCAGCGCCGGGTTCCACCGACAGCGGCCGACTGACGAATCGCGCGCGCGCCGCCTGGTCCATCTCCGTCTGCAGTGGCGCGTCGACGTTCATGAGGATCGAGTGGTACAAGCCGTTCAGCGACGTTCGCGCCGTGTCGATCGACACGCCAGGCTTCAGTCGTCCGAACAGATACACCCAGTACGACCGACGATTCGCGTAGTCGTTGAATCCCGGCTCCAACCGGCTGCGCAGCGTGATCGGCGCGAAGGCGTCGACCGGGGCGCCCGCCGCCGTGCCCGTGAAGCCTTCGGCAGCCACGCCGACGATCGTCAGCGTGACGCCGTTGGCGACGACCGTCTGTCCGACGACGTTCGACGCGTCGTTGAAGTGGCTCAGCCAATAGTTGTGTGTGAGGACGACGATCGGCGCGCCGCCGGGCGCGCGGTCATCGTCCCGGCCGAATAGCCGTCCGAGCGTGGGCGTGAGCCGTAGGACGGAGAAGTAGTTGCTCGATACCAGATCGATCTGGCCCTGCGCCGTCGAGCCCGCGGCAGCGAGATTGACTCTCTCCATCAAGTGACCGGCGACACCCGTGAGCACGTCCTGCCGCTCGTCGAGATCGCGGAACATCGGATAACTGAAGACGCTGTCGCAGCTTCCCGATCGGTTGCACGAGACGCTGCCGTTCTTGTCTCCAGGAGAGGCCAGGTTCACGAGCGCGGACGCGTCGGGCACGGGCAGCGGCCGCAGCAGGACCGCGTTGTAGAGCGAGAAGACCGCGGCGTTGGCGCCGATGCCGAGCGCGAGCGAGACGACGGCCACGAGCGAGAAGACCGGCGCGCGAACGGCGCGCCGCAGTGCGTAGCGGACGTCGCTCATAAGACGTTCGAGCGCCGGCCATGTCCAGACCGCGCGCGTGTCTTCCATGACGAGCGTCGCGTTGCCGAGCTCGCGTTGCGCCGCGCGATGAGCGGCGTCCGGCGCCGCACCGGCCGCCATACGATCGTCGGCATCTTCGTCGAGGTGAAACGCGAGTTCCTCGCGGAGCGCTTCAGCGTCGCGGCGCCGCCAGAACAGCCGGGAGAATCGGCGAAGGAGACGTCTCATGGCAGCTTCTCCGGAGCAGGTGCGAGCAGCAGCGACATCGCGCGCGAGAACGCTTCCCATCGCGACTGCTCGGCCGCGAGCTGCTTCCGACCGGCACGCGTGAGCCGGTAATAGCGTGCGCGCTTGCCCTTGTCCGACCGTTCCCACGACGCATCGACCCAGCCCTTGGCTTCGAGCCGGTGCAGCGCCGGATAGAGCGAACCCGTTTCGACCTGCAGCAATTCCTCCGACGTGCGTTGGATGTGCTTCGCGACCGCATGGCCGTGCGCCGGCCCGAGGACAAGCGCACGAAGGATGAGCAGGTCGAGCGTCCCCTGGAGCAGCTCGACACGCGACGGCGACTTGGGTGGCATTGCGTAGCCAGCCTACACAATATTGTGTAGACGGTCTATTAAAAAATCCCTTACTCCCCTAAAAAATCCCTTACTCCCCCTGCGACAGAATGGCGCACCCTTGGCTCACGGGCGCCGCCATATAGTCCGAAAGATGTCTCGATCTCGCGTCTTCGCCACGGCCGTGGTGGCAATTCTCGCCATGACCGCCGGATGCTCCCGTGACGCCGCGTCTCCCGCGTCGAATTCCACTCCTGCATCCAGCGCGGTCCGGCTGGCCGTGGCCGGCGAAGCCAACACCGGTGTGTCCCTGGCGGCTGACGCCGATCGCGTCGTCGCCGTCTGGGCCGCGACGTCAGGCGAGACCACGAACATCGTCACCGCGGTCAGCCATGACGGAGGCGCGACATTCGACGCGCCTGTCCGCGTCAACGACGTCGACGGCGATGCGCGCGTGAGCGGTGAGCAGCCGCCGCGTGTCGCGCTCGCTGGCGACCGTATCGTTGTCATCTGGGAATCGAATCGTGGGGGTGAGTCGTCCGTTCGGCTCGCCGCTTCCAGCGACAACGGCCGGACGTTCTCGCCCGCGACAACGGTCGAGCCGGCGGGATCGTCTGGCGCGCGCGGATGGGCGTCGCTGGCCGTCGACGCGGCCGGGCACGCGCAGGTGAGCTGGCTCGACGGACGGAACGCCGAGCCTCACCAGCATCACGATCACGGCGGCGGGATGACGATGCCGATGGCCATGCGGCAGGACATGTTCCACGCCGTATGGACGGGGACGAACGTCGACGCCGAACAGTCGGTCGCGCCGACGGCGTGCTTCTGCTGCAAGACGGCGACCGCCGTGGCGCCCAACGGCGACGTGTACATCGCATGGCGCAACATCTATCCCGTCAATCTGCGAGACATGGCCGTCGCACGGTCGGTCGACGCCGGCCGCACGTTCAGCGCACCGGTCCGCGTCAGCGAGGATCACTGGCAAATCGACGGCTGCCCCGAGGACGGGCCATCGCTGGCCGTGACGCCCGACAACGTCGTCCACATCGTCTGGCCGACGCTCGTCGGCGATGCGTCGAAAGAAAAGGCCGTCTTCTATAGCGAGTCGACCGACGATGGCCGGACGTTCACGCCGCGCGTGCGCATCGACAACGGCACGGGCGTGGCCGCGCACCCCCAGATCGTGGCGCTCGGCACGCACATCGTCGCGGCATGGGACGAGAGCACGTCCAGTGGCGCGCGCGTGTACGTTCGTGCGGTGACGTCGGGGCATACGTCTGGCGCCGCGCCGACGCTCGGGACTGTGCGCATGCTGGGCGACGCGCCGTCGGCCGTCTATCCCTCGATCGCCGCGTCAGGCACGGATGCAGCGATCGCCTGGACGCAGCGTACGCCCGGCGGATCGGAGATTCGCGTCGCACGCGTCGCGCCGTGAGCTGAACACCCACCGATCGGCCAGGCCGAAGTTCACGAGCCCTGCCGCCGCAATCGCGCACAGATTGGCGACAACCGGCCGGAGTCCGACGCCCGACACGAGGCCCGTCATCACGACGAGGTTCGTCACGAACGACACCGACCCATTGGCCCCGACGAACGCGGCCAGTGCCGTCATCGGTCGTCCGCGTGGTCGATCGCGCCACGTCCAGATCCAGTGCCAGACGAAGTTGTGCAGGACGGTAGTGCCGACGGCGATCGCGGTCGCAGGCAGGTATCCGACGTCCGCGGGTCCGACGAGCACCGCCAACACGAGAAGCTGCACGCCCATGCCAAGCGCACTGACGACGTTGAAGCGGGCGAAACGTCGCGCGGTTATGTCCAGGCACGAAAGAGTCATCGGGCGGGTTCCGTGCTCGAACCGAGGACCGGCGCGTTTACCGTTGCAAGCGTGGCGTCAGGCGCGGATGGAACGGGTTCCGCCAGATAGAGCATTCGCGTGTGCCTGCCCGCCGCGACGAGGAATGTGACGACGAGTGCGACGATGGCGACGGCGCTGCCGACGTCGAACAGGCGCATCGTCCACGGTCCGATGTGGACCATCGGCCGCCAGAGCAATGCGAGCGTGCCGATCGCGAGCAGGATCCGCAGCTCGGTCGGTCCTACCTTGAAATAACTCAGCCGGAACTCGCCGACGGCGTGCGTCGCCAGATATGACTCGCTCGCGAGGAGCAGGTACGCGCCGAGCAAGCCGAGTGCGAGGAGCGGTTGCGCGTATCCGGACATCGCCAGTCCGCCCAGCAGGCACGACGCGCCGATCGAGTCGACGACGTGATCGACGTAGAACCCGTAGCGCGGTCGCGGCTGCCGGCGCACGCGTGCGAGCGTGCCGTCGAGACTGTCGCCGAACCAGTTGATCGCCAGGCAGATGACGACGAGCACGAGACCGATCGGTGTGGTCGCCGCGAGCCAATACGACAGGCCAGCGCCAATCATCGCGAAGAGCGCGAGCACGGTCAGGTGATCCGGACCAACTGCCTTCGGCATCCGCATGGCGATGGCAGTGAGGACTCGGCGTTCGATTGGAGCGAGCACGCTCGTGAGCACGCGCGACGCCTCGCGAAACGCGGCGGGTGACGGAGAAGCAGATCCTGCGGTCATGACGACCTCCTGCCTGGTAGTGCGACAGGACGGCCCAATGCGGCTCATGCGTGCCGGCATGAGCTGAGGTTGCGGCTCTTCGCGCATTCGTCGACAGGAGGCACGGATGAGTCGAGGATACGGAATCGTCGTCACGCTGGTCGTGACGCTTGCGTCCGGCGTCGTCGTGTCGGCAGCCGGTCCGAATCGCGAGGCGCTCGATGGGTGGGATCGGTATGTCGAGGTCGTCGAGGCGCGGATGGCGCGTGGCGACGTCGTGTCAGGCCCGTTCCTGGCGATCGACGCGCCAACCCTGATCGACACGCGGCGTAGCGTGTTGGACGGCGCAATGACCGTGACATCGGTCGAAGCGCGCGCGGAGGACGGGCAGGAGATCGACGTCCGCGGTGGCCTTGTCCATCACTGGCGCGGCGACGTCCTCCTCGCCGGTGCGACCGTGGCCGACGTCGTCCGACGGCTCGAAACGACCGTGCCGCCGGCATCTCCGGACGACGTCCTGGCTTCACGGGTGATCGATCGCGGCCCCGGGTGGATCAAGGTGGGACTCAGGCTGCGGCGGCAGAAGGTCCTGACCATGGTCTACGCGACCGAGCATCTCGTCACGTTCGAGACCATCGCGCCCGGACGCGCGCGGAGCATGAGCATCGCAACGCGAATCGCCGAGATCGAGGACGCCGGTACGCCGCGTGAGCGCGAAGCGCCTCCAAGTGACGACCATGGCTTTCTGTGGCGCTGGCGCGTCTACTGGCGTTTCGAGCAGACGCCGGCCGGCGTCGTGGCTGAGTGCGAATCGGTCAGCCTCAGCCGGCCGGTGCCGACGCTGCTGCGGCCGATCGCCGCGCCGTTCATCGACGCGGCCGCGCGCGAGTCGATGCAGAAGGCGCTCGTGGCGATGCGGGCGGCGTTTGGCAGGTCATGACGTGACGTCGTGTGCGGGCCGGATCCCACGTCCTCCGCCGGCCGGCGTCATCGCGCGCCCGCGATGACGCCGCGATGGACGCGCGCCGTCGCCTCGGCGACGTGCGACCACGTGAAGGTCGCCGCACGCGCACGGCCAGCCGCGGCAAGTCGCTCGCGCTCGTCGCAGCGGTCGATCAAGTGCAGCATGGCATCCGTCCATCCGGCGACGTCGGACGGGGCGAGCAGCAGTCCGGCCGATCCGACGACTTCCGGCTGGGCGCCCGTACAGGCCGCGATGACCGGGACGCCCGCGCGCATGGCTTCGAGAAGCGTGAGACCGAAGCCCTCGTAGTGCGACGGGTGGGCGAGCAATGCGGCACCTCCGAGCAGCGCCGCCAGTTCGTCGTCGTCGACGTGCCCCACGAGTCGCACACGATCCGACACGCCGCACCGCTCGGCTTCACGCGCGACGTCGCGCGCCGCGTTGCCGCCAGGCCCGGCGAGCACTAACGTGACCGTGCGCGGCAGCCGCGCCACCGCGCGCACGAGCATCGGTAGATTCTTGCGGACGACGAGCGCGCCGATGTGCAGCACGTAGGATCCGGCCACGAGGCCGTGACGCCTGCAGGCCGCGGCAATCGCCGCATCGGTGGGCCGCGTGCCGAAGCGCTCGTCCGCGGCAAGGGGGATGACGGTCACGCGCTTGGCATCGAGCCGCCAGCGGCTACGGATCGTCGTGGCCACGGCCTCGGAATACGCCACGATGTGTTGCGCGCGGTCGACCGCGAGCTCGACGCTGCGGCCGTACAGCAGTCGATCGCGCGCCGAAAACCATGAGGGATGATCGATCGGCGTGAGGTCCGGGATCGTCACGACGAGTGGTGCGCGGGTGCGCACCGGCGGAAACGGGTGCAGAAGGTGCACGAGATCCAGGTCGCCGAGCTCGCGCTCGACGACCGGACCGCGGCCGAGGCTCCACGCGAGTTGGACACGCCGCCGCGCCCAAGGTAGCGGGCGATAGGGCACGCCAAGCGACGGGGAAGGCGCCGGCGACTCGATCGGCGTTGCCACGAAGTACCCCGAATTCCCGCTACGTGCGAGTGCGCGCGCCAGGCTGGCTGCGTAGCGATGGACGCCAGTGGGCTGGCGCGGCACCAGCCGGTGGGTCACGAGCGCGACTCTCACGCGCTTTCACTCCGGCCGATCAAGGTGCGCAGCATATCGCACCTCATGGCCGTCGTTCCGACCGCGCAGCCGTCACCGGTCGCGACGACTTCATCCGCACGTCGAGATAGAATCGCCACGCCCCCCGGTTGGACGACGGTCCGATCCGATCGCATGCGCATTGCCATCGACTATCGCATCACGGCGCTTCCGCGCGACCTGATGACGCGGGGCATCCCGCGCTACACGCAGCAGCAGCTCCGCGAAGTCCTGCGTATCGATCGGGCGAACGAGTACATCCTGCTGTCGCCCGATCGGGGCGATCGCGACGTCATCCTGCCGGAGATTCGCCGCGCGCCGAACGTGACCGTCCAGCCATTTCCGTGGTCGGCCGCGACGCGCGCCGCACGACCCGACGATCCGTCGGTGACGCTGCGCAAGACCGAGGAACTGCAGCAGTGGATCGTGCGCGAGCGCATCGACCTCTACCACCACACCGCCGTCTGGCTCTCGACCGAGGTCGTCATGCCGGCGATCGACGCGTGTCCGGTCGTCGCGACAGTCTTCGATCTGATTCCGCTGCTCTTTCCCGAGGACTTCACCGCGTTCGGCCTGATGGACCTGTGGTGGAATGGGTTCGACTTCGCGCGCACCGCCGATCGCCTGATCGCGATCTCGGACTTCACGCGGCGCGAGGTCGTGCAGCACATGCGGGTTCCGACCGAGCGCATCGACGTCGCACACCCGGTGGCCGATCCCGTCTTCCGGCCGATGCCCGTCACCGAGGCGCGTCGGCGCCTCGCCGAGCTCCCCACGGCCATCCCCGATCGCTTCGTGCTCGCCGTCACGTTCATGGGTGCGACGAAGAATCTCGACACGCTGCTCCGCGCCTACGCGTCGATTCCGGCGGCGCGGCGCCGACGGCTGCCACTCGTCACGGTCGGGTTCAACGGTCCGCCCGTTGGATCGCGGCTGCGCGCTTCCATCAAGGGCGCTGGGATCGAGGGCGAGGTCATCGTGACCGGTACGGTCAGCGACGAGCAGCTCGCAGCTCTTTACAATGCGGCCACTCTCTTCGTCTGCCCGTCGCGGTACGAAGGCTTCGGCATGCCCGTGCTCGAAGCGATGCAGTGCGGTACGCCCGTACTCACCACGACGGCGTCCGCGCTTCCCGAGGTCGCGGGCGAGGCGGCGCACCTGGTCGCTCCTGACGACGAGGAGGCCTTCACGCACGCGATCGAAGCGATTGCCAGTGACGAGGACCGGCGCGCGGCGATGCGCGCCGCAAGCTTGGAGCGCGCGCGTGCTTTCCCGGCCGAGGCGCTCGGGCGCGCGACACTTGCCGCCTACGAAGGCACGGCCGCGGAGCGGCCTCGCCGGCCGACGCGTCCGCGCGCGGCACTCTGGACGCCATTTCCTCCGCAGACCGATCGCGTCGCACGCCGCGGGCTCGAGCTCGCCGATGCGTTGGCGTCCACGTACGACGTCGAGGTGTTCGTCGGAGACGGACTGTTGCCCGATCGGCCGACGCGGCGCCGTCATCGTGTGCGCCATCACACGGCGTTCGAGCGCCGGCACGCGCAGGCACCATTCGATCTCCTCGTGTATCAACCCGGAAGCGCCGCCAACGACATCGCGGCCTCTGCAGCCGAGCGCTGGCCCGGTGTCGTCGTGCTCCATGACGCGGAGGCGATCGCGCGGCTCACGCCGGCTCTCGCGAACGCGACGATGATCGTGGTGCACACCGACGCCGTGCGACGCGCGTTGCCGACGACGCTTGCCGCCAAGACACGTGTGCTGCCAGCCGGCGTCGCGGATCTCCTCGGCACGCGGCCGGCGCTCGAAGCCGAGTCAGCGCGTGCCCGCCTGCAGGTCGCGCCCTCGACGTTCGTGATTGGCGTCGTCGAGACGTCGTGGGGAAAGGAGGCTGCGATCTGCCTGCGCGCGATCGCTGAGCTCGTTCGCACGTGTCCACACGTCTGTCTCATCTTTCTCGAGCCGGACACTCCAGCGGCCGCGATCAAGACGATCACTGGCGACGCTTGCGCGCTGGGGCTCGACGGACGCGTCCGATGGCTGGATCACGCCTTGCGCGCCGACGCCGATGAAGCGCTCCTCGCCTGCGATGTCGTCGTCGCCGTCGGAAACCGCGATTCCAGTCGAACGCCGTTCGGGCTGCTGCGGGCAGCCGCCGCGTCGAAGCCGGCCGTCACGAGCGATTTGCCGTCGTGGCGCATCGGGCCTGCCGATGCGTCCATCCGGCTTCCTCCGGGGCCGCGCGTGGCCGAGGCGCTCGCTGCGGCACTGCGGGCGCTGGCGTTCGACCCGCGCCGGCGCGAGGCCATGGGCATGGCGGCGCGCGCGACGTACGAAGCCGATGGAACGCTCGAGCAGATGGGCCGCGCCTATCGCGATCTCGTCAACGCGCCGATCGCACCGCTCTCATCAGCGCCTGCGTCGACCGCGCCTGGACGCCGACCGCTCGCATTCAACAAGGCGTGCGAGATCGAAGACTTCGACGATCCCGAGTTCGCGGCGCTCATGCGCGACGTGCTCGAGTACAAGGCGCACCGGTTCGGCGCCGATTTTCCTCACGGCGTCGAGCACAACAAGGACTGGGAAGTCACGATGGCCGTTCGCGCGCTGCGGCAGTTCGGCGCCTTGCGGCCGGACGCGAGGCTGCTGGGTGTCGCCGCGGGGACGGAGGACACGACGTACTACCTGACGCGGCACGTACGAGAGGTCACGATCGTCGACCGCTATCTGCAGCCGGGCGTCTGGGGGCTGAACGCGCCCACGTGGATGCTGGCGTCACCAGGCCTCGCCGCGAACGATCGATGCGACGTTCGGCGCCTGGCCGTCGAGCACAGCGACGCGCGGCGACTGCGATTTGCCGACGAGACGTTCGACGGCATCTTCTCGAGTGGCTCGATCGAACACTTCGGCGGCCTCGACGACGTGGCGCATGCCGCCTATGAAATGGGCCGCGTCCTCAAGCCCGGCGGTGTGCTGTCGATGGCGACGGTCGTCGTCGACGACGAGGGACCGACGCGCATCGGCTGGCCGGGATCGCTCCTCATGTTCAGACACGCGGATCTCGCGCGGTACATCGTCGAGGCGAGCGGCCTCGAACTGGTCGATCCGTTGGACACGACGGTGTCGAACGCGACGATGCAGACGCGGCGGAGCCTCGCGCTCGCGATGGCCGATCATCAGACCATCGTGCGCGAGCTCGGTGCGAAAGGCGAGAGCGAGGCCTTTCTCCACTGGGATTTTCCGCACGTCGCGCTGGACTACGAGGGCTTCACGTTCCACTCGATGCACCTCACGCTGCGCAAGACCGATCGCTATCCGATCGTCGACAACGCGTGGGCGCGTCCGACGCCCGAGCTCGATGCCGACCTGGTCGAAGCGCGGCGTCTGCTCGTCGAGCAGCGCGGCGGCTGGGAGGCGATGCCTGGTCCGCCGCTCGCGGTCAATGGCGCGCGTCGGTCGCGTGTGCTGCAGCAGGCGCGTCATTTGGCGCGGACGCGAAACCTGCGTGCGCGTGCGCGCCATTTGCACGCACTGGCTGGCGGCTGGGAGTCGGAGCTGCGGCGACGCGCGTCGCGTTCGGGGCGCGCGGTTTCCGCTCCGCTGTCGTCCGATCGCGCGATCACCATTCGCCGTCACGGCCTGCCGTCGTACGTTGTGATGATCGATCCGACCCAGACCGGCGACCTCGTGGCCGACGTCTACGCGGCTGGTCTGGGAGGATCCGCCGATCGGGCGGAGATCGACCTGCTGCTCGCTCTCATTGCAGCAGACGACGTCGTCATCGACGTGGGCGCGCACATCGGCACTGTCGCGCTGCCGCTCGCGGCGGCCGGGTGCGAGGTCTTGGCGATCGAAGCCTCACCGACGAATGCACGATTGCTGCGGGCCGGCGTCGTCCGCAACGATTTTCGCCGCGTCCATGTCGTCGAAGCGGCCGCCGATGCGGTTGCCGGCCGTACGCCGTTCGTGCCGAATGGCGCCTGGGGCCAACTGGCCGCGTGGGACCATCCGTATGCCGTGTCGGTCCCTGCGGTGCGAGTCGACGACTTGATCGACGCGGCTGCGTACGAACGCGTCGCGCTCGTGAAGCTCGACGTCGAGGGCGCCGAGTTGCGGGCCATCGAGGGCATGAGCCGGCTGCTCGCGCGTCCCGACGCGCCGGTGGTGTTCTACGAGTCCAACGGCCATACGCTCGCGTCGGTGAACGCGACGCCGGGCGATCTGGTCGGTGCCTTCGAGTCGCGCGGCTATCGATGCTTCGCGCTGTACGCGACACGCCTCGCGCCCGTCACGCCGACGTCCGTGCAGCCGCGCGTCGTCGAGAACCACGTGGCGGTCAAGGGCGAGGTGCCGGCGGCGATCCGCGCACGGATGCGCGGGCCGTTGACGCCGCGCGAATGGCGACGGCTCATCACCAGTGACGCATCGTCGGCGCTCGCCGACAGCCGACGGCACGTGGCGCGCGTCCTCGAGCGCGCACCGGCAGACCTTCTGCGACACCGGCATCTGGCGCGCATGCTCGACGCGCTGGCTCGGGATCGCGATGAGAGCGTCCGGCAGGCGGCGGCGTGGTGGACGCGATCGCCGAGGAAGGAGACGCGCACATGATTTCGTACGCGCAGAATCGTGAAGACGTGCGTCTGGCGCGCGTTTTCGATGCGGCCACTGGGTTCTACATCGACATCGGCGCGAGCGACGGCGTGCAGGCGTCGGTGACGCGCCACTTTTATGCGCGAGGCTGGCGTGGCATCAACGTGGAGCCGCGCGAAGCGCCATTCGCCGAATTACAGCGCGCCCGGCCGCGTGACGTGAACGTCCGCGCCGCCGTTTCGGACGCTGCTGGCACGCGCGTGCTCCACGAGCCGGATCCTCGCGCCGGGACCTGCGCCACGATTCATGCGGCGCAGGCCGACGCGCTCGGCGCACTCGGCGTGCCGTTGACCGAGCGCGTCGTCGAGGCCACGACGCTCGCGACGCTGTGCGAGGCCCACGCGCCCGCGGTCATCGACTTCCTGTCGATCGACGTCGAAGGCCACGAACGTGAGGTCATCGCGGGCGGTGACTGGCGCCGCTGGCGGCCGAGGGTTGTCGTCGTGGAGGCAGTGGCGCCGGTGACCTATGAGCCGACGCACGAGGCGTGGGAGCCGTTGCTCGTCGACGCGGGCTATCTCGCTGCAGGTTTCGATGGCATCAATCGGTACTACGTGCGCGAAGAGGACCGCGATTTCGTCCCGCTCGTGAGCCGGCCCGTGAGCGTGCGCGACGGCTTCGAGCCGTACGAATACGTCGAGGAGATCGAGCGACTGCGTCGTGAGTTGACCGACCTCGCCGGTCCCACGCTCGCCCGGCAGGCCCTCGCGGCGGGGGAGATGGGGCAGATGCGCGCCGTGTGGGACGAGTACGAATCGCTGCGGCAGGAGGTCGTGACGCTGCGCACGCAACTCGAAGACGTCGAGCGGCAGCTCGCCGCCGAGGAAGGTCTCTACGAGGCGCTCGCCTGGGTGAAGCCGCCCGTCAGGCGGCGACTCGCGCCGGCGCGCGTCGTTCGACGCTGGCGCGAGCGCTGGCCAGGCGCCGAGATGCGATTGCGGCAGATCGCCTGGCGGCATCCGGTCGCCGCGCGATGGGGCCGGCGCGTGCTGGGCCGCTTCATCCGGTGACCTCCGGGCTCGTCCGGACGGCGTCGCGTGGTTCGCTTCCTGTCCGCCTGTGCTACGGTAGTCGCCGTACCTAGCGGGCCCTCGATGATCGTCAACTAGAGGGCCCTACCTGCCGCCCCTTCGCAGGACTGCAGACGTAGGCTGAACGCGAACACGAGGAAGACGTGTGCGCGGCCTACGCCGTGCGCCCGCCTTCCGCACGAGGATCATGGACATGTTTCTTGGACTGCGGACCGTCATCTATCACGCGCCGGATCTGGCGAAGGCCAAAGCCTGGTATACGTCAGCGTTCGGCATCGCGCCGTACTTCGACCAGCCCTTCTACGTCGGCTTCGAGATCGGCGGGTACGAGTTGGGTCTCGATCCGAACGTCGCGCACGTCACGGTCGGCGACAATGCCGTCGCGTACTGGGGCGTCCCCGACATCGCCGCCGCGCACGCGCACATGCTGGCGCACGGCGCCGAGCCCCGACACGCCATCCAGGACGTCGGCGATGACATCAAGGTCGCGACGGTTGCTGATCTTTTCGGCAACGTGATCGGACTCATCGAGAACCCGCACTTCAAGGCGAAGAGCTGAGGGGGCGGCGACGGACGCTTGGCAGCGACGTCCTCCTGCGTGGGAGCGTCGCTGTCGGGCGTCGCTTCCGTCGGTACTGTCGGCGGCAAATGGCGCGGAGACGGAAAAGCCCCAAAGAATCGCGTTACTGACGCATATTGGGTGCCGACCGAGTCGGCCGGCTCCCCAAGCGGCAGTGGACTACGCGGCGCGCTGCGGACGATGGTGGAGCAGGAGGAGTTGGTCGGGGCGGAGCGCGAGCTCCGCGTACGTCTTCCCCTGATCGTCCGAGAACTCGACCTCGTACGCGCCATCCAGGAGTTCTACGATCGTCCCCACTTGTCCCCGGACCAACCTCTGGGCAGGCAGATCCTCGAGCAATGCGACGACGTCGAGCAGGTGTGGTCTGGCGTCCATCTCGTCGCCTCTTACTTCATAAAACAGCTTGTCAACCGAGGAGTCGTTTCACCGCGGCCAAGCGCCGCCGTGCATGCCGGATATGAAGGACTTGTACGATGTCACCTTCGATCGTGAGCAAGATGCGATAGACGTGCGGTTGACGACCGTAGAGCAACTGGCGAACTTCTACGCGTGTCGCGCGATTTTCCGGAGCGAGGGGGCAGCGTGATGGAAAGTCTGCCAGCGATCCAATCGCTGCTCGGAGAGCGAGGAACCAGCGCTCGCCGGCATCTCCGGCCTGCTGCGACCGAAGCCAATCGTAGATCGCGGAGATGTCTCGCTGCGCCTGATCGGAGAGCTCAACGCGGAAGGCCATGCTTCCGTGCGAAGTCGTCGAAGAACTCGTCGGCAGCCTTCGTGCGGCCCGCCTTCACGTCCTCGACACCTTGCCGGACGGCCTGGACCGCCTCTTGATAGTCCTGACGCTCCCATTGGAGATACTCGGCCAACGCCTCGTCGAGGGCATCGGCGGCGGTCTTTCCGCGTCGACGTGCAAACTCTTCGAGTTCGGCGAGCCGCTCGGACGTGATGGGCAGCGTCTGCATGATCTCGGCCTTTCCAATTTGATTTTGGTGCGGAAGGGGGGATTCGAACCCCCACGGTATTGCTACCGCCAGCCCCTCAAGCTGGTGCGTCTGCCAGTTCCGCCACTTCCGCGTGGGGGAGAGATTCGGCCGAACCGAACTCCGCATTGTAGCCTGTCCGCCAGCCATCTTTCCAGCGCTCGCGCCTGTCGATCGAACCTCCGCAACGGGCCGGCTGCGCTCGCACGCGCGCTACAAGGCCGCGATGACGCCCGACGATATTCGTGCGTTCGTGAACCGCGACTGGGACGCGGTCGTGGCGTCGAAAACGGCTTATTGGGCCGAGCGCTTCCAGCGTGAGGGCTGGCAGCCGGCCTGGGAGGCAGCCCAGGTCCTTCGGGCCGAAATGCGACGCGTCCGTCCCGACTACCCGAACGAGCGCGAACGCGCGCTCGATTTTGCCGCTCACTTGGCGTTGCGCGACAAGTTGGATCGCGCCGCCAGTGCGTTCTCTCGCCGCTGACTTCTTTACAAACGTCAGATCTCGACAGCGATCGCACGGGCGTGCGACGCAACTCGACTGACGTGAGTGCTATTTTCCAGCCGGCGCGGGCGTGTTCGTGTTACCGGCCGGCGCCGAGCTCTGCGGAGCCGGCGTCACCGGCGTCGACGTGCTGCCCGATCCGCTCGTGCCATTGGCGGGAGCGGCGGGCGTCGTGCCGTTGGCCGGAGCAGTGCCGTTGTTCTGAGCCGGCAGGGCTGGCATCGGCAGCGCGGGAGCCGTCTGCTGCGATGCGGGTGCGGCGCCGCCGACGCCGCTCACGACCGATCCGCCGCCCGTGCGTCCCATGATCGTCAGGATGAACGCCCCCAGCAGGAACAGCGTCCCCAGCACCGTCGTCGCGCGCGTCAGCACGGTCGCACCCGACCGCGCGCCGAACGCCGTCTGGCTGCTCGATCCACCGAACGCAGCCGCCATGTCGCCGCCCTGGCCCTGCTGCAAGAGCACCACGATGAGCAGCAGGATGCAGACGATGATGAAGAAGACGAGGAGGACGTCGTACAACATGAGCTCACCAGTATACGAAGGCGCCGGGTAAAGGGCAAAAGGGCCATCTGGCCCGACGGCCACCTGGCTCCGAACGGCTTACTTGGGCCGCGCCGCGAGGCCGCCCGTCACGATCTTGAAGAAGCTCGTCACGTCCAGGCTGGCTCCGCCCACGAGCGCGCCGTCGACGTCGGGCAGGGCCGTGAGCGCCGCGACGTTGTCCGGCTTGACCGACCCGCCGTACAGGATGCGACACTGATCGGCCGTCTGGCGCCCGAACCACTCGCCGAGCCGCGTGCGGATGTGATGGTGCGCGTCAGCGGCCTCGGCCGGCGTTGCGTTCTTGCCCGTGCCAATCGCCCACACCGGCTCGTACGCGACGATGAGCGCCGCGACTTCGGCCGGCGCCAGTCCCGCGAAGCCGTCGCGGATCTGCCGATCGAGCACGTCGTCGGTCCTGCCGGCCTCGCGTTCCTCGAGCGTCTCGCCGATGCACGCGATCGGCACGAGCTCGGCACTGATGGCCGCGCGTAACTTGCGGCTCACGGCCTGGTCCGTGTCGCCGAACAGCCGCCGCCGCTCGGAGTGGCCGACGATGACATAACCGGCGCCGGCCTCCTTGATCATCGTCGCGCTCACCTCGCCGGTGAACGCACCTTCGCGTTCGAAGTACAGGTTCTGCGCCGCCACGCCGACGCCGGTATTGCGCGCCGCTTCCGCCGCGGTCACGAGCGACGGAAACGGCGGCGCCACGACCACCTCGACTTCACCGCCATCGAGCGTCTTGACGAGCGCGCCGAGCTCCCGCATGTAGGCCAGCGTCTCGTGCGTGGTCTTGAACATCTTCCAGTTGGCGGCAAGCACGGGCACTCGGGTCATAGGGGATCTCAGAAAACTTTGAACTTCGAACTATGAACTTCGAACTTCAAATCATCGGACTTCCTCGTGGGGGCGGCGCGACGGTGCCGGAACCGCTTTCGAAGTTCGAAGTTTGAAGTTCGAAGTTGACGACGTCTAGACTGTCCTTTTACTTGTCCAACGCCGCCACGCCCGGCAGCGTGCGGCCGCCGAGGAACTCGAGCGAGGCGCCGCCGCCGGTCGAGATGTGCGTCATCTCTTCGGCGACGCCGGCCTTGGTCACGGCCGCGACCGAGTCGCCGCCGCCGATGATCGTCGTGCCGTGCACGTTCGCCACCGCGCGCGCGATGCCTAGCGTGCCCTTGGCGAACGCGTCCATCTCGAACACGCCCATCGGTCCGTTCCATACGACCGTCTTGGCGCGGCCGATGATGTCCGCGTCGCGCGCGACGGTCTTCGGTCCGATGTCGAGTCCCATGCGATCGCCGATGCGCGCGTCGCCGACGTCGAGCGTCTCGGTCGGCGCCTTCGGGTCGAGCTTCGGCGCGACGACGTGATCGACCGGCAGCTCGAAAGTGATGCCGCGCGCCGTCGCCCGTTCCTGCAGCTCGCGTGCCTTGTCGACGAGATCCTCTTCGACGAGCGACCGGCCGACCGGCTGTCCCTGCGCCTTGAGGAACGTGTAGGCCATGGCGCCGCCGATGATGAGCGCGTCGACCTTGTCGAGCAGGTTCTCGATGACCTCGAGTTTGTCGGAGACCTTCGCGCCGCCGAGAATCGCGACGAACGGGCGATCCGGATCGTGCAGCGCCTTGCCGAGATACTCGACTTCGGCCGCCATGAGGAAGCCGGCCGCCGACTCCTTCACGTGGTGCACGATGCCCTCGGTC
>DASZOV010000151.1:0-31068 GCA_035550595.1 Vicinamibacterales bacterium | reverse complement strand
GCTCTCGGTCGGATGACCATGGCCGCCGCGCGTCCGGCTGACTCATTCCTCTCTTGTCGGGACGTCTGCTTCGATGAAAATCCACGAATATCAGGGTAAGGAGATCCTGCGCCGGTTCGGCGTGCCCGTGCCGCGCGGCATCGCGGCCTTCAGCGCCGACGAAGCGCGCGCGGCGGCCGTCGAGCTCGGCACACCGGTCGTTGTCGTCAAGGCGCAGATCCATGCCGGCGGCCGCGGCAAGGGCGGCGGCGTCAAGGTCGTCAGCGGCGCCGATGCAGCCTACGACACGGCAAAGGCCATGCTCGGCATGCGCCTGGTCACGCACCAGACCGGGCCCGAGGGACGCACCGTTGGTCGGCTCCTCATTGAAGAAGGACTGGCCATCGCCCGCGAGCTGTACTTGGGCCTCGTCATCGATCGCGCGACGAAGCGGCCGGTCATGATGGTCAGCCCGGACGGCGGCGTCGAAATCGAGAAGGTCGCGGCCGAGACGCCGGAGCGCATCTTCAAGGCGTTCATCGATCCGGCGCTCGGCCTGCAGGGCTTCCAGGCGCGACAGCTCGCCTTCGCGCTCGGGCTGCAGGGGCCGCAGGTGGGGAAGGCCGTCAAGCTGATGGCCGCCATCTACCAGGCGTTCCTCGCGACCGATGCCTCGCTCGTCGAGATCAACCCGCTCATCGTCACCGAATCCGGCGATCTGGTCGCGCTCGACGCGAAGGTCAACTTCGACGACAACGCGCTCTTCCGTCACGCCGATCTCAAGGAACTGCGCGACCTCACGGAGGAAGATCCGCTCGAGATCGAAGCGTCGAAGTTCTCGCTCAACTACATCAAGCTCGACGGCACGGTCGGCTGCATGGTCAACGGCGCCGGGCTCGCCATGGCGACGATGGACATCATCAAGCTGGCGGGCGGCGAGCCGGCCAACTTCCTCGACGTCGGCGGCGGCGCCAACGCGGAGCAGATCAAGAACGCGTTCCGCATCCTCATGTCAGACACGAACGTGCGCGCCGTGCTCATCAACATCTTCGGCGGCATCCTGCGCTGCGACGTCCTCGCGGAAGGCGTCATCGCCGCCGTCCGCGACCTCGGCGTGCGCGTGCCCATCGTCATCCGCATGGAAGGCACGAACGTCGAGCAGGGCAAGGAAATGCTCAAGTCGAGCGGCCTCAACTTTACGACCGCGGACACCATGGGTGAGGCGGCCGAGCGCGTCGTCGCGCTCGGCCATTAAAGAAAGTCCGCGAAGCCTGCGACGTAGGAGCAGCGCTGAGCGGGCGAATGGGGGTGGGGCCCCATTCGCAACCAAGAAAAGTTGGCCTGTTCGCCACTGAGGAAAGCCAAACGCATGTCCGTTCTCATCGATAAATCCACGCGTCTTCTCGTTCAGGGCCTCACGGGGCGCGAGGGGACGTTTCACGCCAAGCAGGCGCAGGCGTATGGCACGACCGTCGTCGGTGGCGTCACGCCCGGCAAGGGCGGGACGACGCACGAGGGCTGGCCGGTGTTCGACACGGTGGCTGACGCCGTCCGCGAGACCGGGGCGAACGCGTCGGTCATCTTCGTTCCTCCGCCGGCCGCTGCCGACGCGGTGATGGAAGCCGCCGCAGCCGGGCTTGCGCTGGCGGTGTGCATCACCGAAGGCATCCCGACGATCGACATGATGCGCGCGCTCGCGTTCATCAAGGGCACGTCGATGCGTCTCATCGGGCCGAACTGTCCCGGGCTCATCTCGGCGGGTCGCGCCAAGGCCGGGATCATTCCCGGACACATCTGCAAGGAGGGCCGCATCGGCATCGTGTCGAAGAGCGGCACGCTGACCTACGAGGCGATTCATCAGCTCACCGGCCTCGGTCTTGGTCAGACCACCTGCATCGGCATTGGCGGCGATCCGCTCATCGGCACGTCGTTCATCGACGCGCTCACGCTCTTCGCGGCCGACGACGAGACGGAAGGCGTCGTGCTCATCGGCGAGATTGGCGGAAGCGCGGAGGAGGACGCGGCCGCGTTCATCGCCGAGTCGTTCAAGAAGCCGGTCGTCGGCTTCATCGCAGGCCAGACCGCGCCTCCGGGACGGCGGATGGGGCATGCGGGCGCCATCATTTCGGGCGGCGCGGGCACGGCGGCCGAGAAGATGGCCGCGCTCCGCAAGGCGGGCGTGCGCGTCGTCGAGAGCCCGGCCGACATCGGCAAGGCCGTCGTCGACGTCCTCAAAACACACTAGAAAACGCACGAGGGGGAGGCTGAGTTATACTCGGAAAGATGTCGAACCTCAAGGTTCGACCAGCCGGTAGTCATCGCGCATGAGCTCACCTCTTCCTGCTACTGAGACCGAGCACGAGCAGTCGCGCTCACCCGTCGTCAACGACTTCAGCATTCAGATCGCCACCGTCAACGGATCGGGCAGCCAGACGGCCAATCTCGTGCTGCTGCGATCCATCTTTCAAATGGGCGTGCCGGTGTCCGGGAAGAATCTCTTCCCGTCGAACATCGCCGGCCTGCCCACCTGGTACACCATCCGCGCAAACCGGCGCGGTTATCTCGGACGCAAGAAGGAAATCGATTTCCTCGTCGCGATGAACGTCGAGACGGCGAAAGACGACGTGCTCGCGCTCGAGCCGGGACGGGCGGTCGTCTACGACGAGCCGCTGCGGCTCAACGCGCTCCGCGACGACCTCGTCTTCTATCCCGTTCCCTTCGACAAGATCGTTGCCGAGGTCTGCACCGAGGCGAAGCTCCGGCGTCTCGTGAAGAACATGATCTACGACGGCATCCTCGCGGAGCTGTTGTCGATCGAAATTGGCGAGATGGAGAAGGCGCTCGAGAAGCAGCTCGGGCGCAAGCCGAAGGCCATGGCGCTCAACGCGCGCGCGCTCGAAGCCGGCAAGCAATACGCCGCCGAGCACCTCGTGAAGCGCGATCCGTATCGCATCGAGCGGTTGAATCTCACGGCAGGTCAGGTCCTGGTCGAAGGCAACGCCGCGGCCGCGATGGGCTGCCTCTTCGCCGGCTGCACGGTCGTCGCGTGGTATCCGATCACGCCGTCCTCGTCGCTGCCCGAGACGCTCATCAGCTACCTGCGCAAGTACCGGATGGACAAAGAGACGGGGAAGGCGACCTTCGCCGTCGTGCAGGCGGAAGACGAGATCGCGGCACTCGGCATGGTCATCGGCGCCACGTGGGGCGGCGCGCGGGCGATGACGTCGACGTCGGGCCCAGGCATCTCGCTCATGTCGGAGTTCGCCGGCCTGGCCTACTACGCCGAACTGCCGGCCGTCGTCTTCGACATCCAGCGCGTAGGGCCGTCGACCGGTCTGCCGACGCGCACGGCGCAGGGCGACATCCTGTTCGCGGCGCTCAACTCGCACGGCGACACGCGTCACGTGCTCCTGCTGCCGGCGTCGACCGAAGAGTGCTACCAGATGTCGATGGACGCCTTCGACCTCTCGGAGCGGCTGCAGACGATCATCTTCGTCCTGAGCGACCTCGACCTCGGGATGAACACGTGGATGTCGCAGCCGTTCACCTATCCGGACAAGCCGCTCGATCGCGGCAAGGTGCTCGACGAGGCGAAGATCCGCGCGCTCGGCGCCGAATGGGGCCGGTACAAGGACGTGGACGGCGACGCCATTCCGTGGCGATCGGTGCCGGGCACGGCTGGTCCGTCGTTCTTCACGCGCGGCTCTGGGCACAACGCGATGGCGAAGTACTCCGAGCGGCCGGACGAGTACGTCGCCAACGTCGATCGGCTCGCGCGCAAGCACGACACGGCGCGCACGCTCGTTCCGCAGCCGATCGTCGAACGCGATCCGGACGCGACGGTCGGCATCATCGCGTACGGCACGAGCCACTGGGCCGTGGAGGAAGCGCGCGATCAACTGCGTGAAGAGACTGGGCTGAAGACGTCGTATCTGCGTCTGCGCGCCTATCCGTTCACGCCGGCCGTCGACGACTTCATCCGCACGCACGATCGCATCTACGTCGTCGAGCAGAACCGCGACGCGCAGATGCTCAGCCTGCTCCTGATGGACGGCGAAGCCGCGCACGCCGCGCGTCTGCGCAGCGTGCTGCACTACAGCGGGCTGCCGATCGACGCGCGCAGCATCACCGACGACATCCTGGCGCAGGAGCAGCACGGCGCCTGACGCGCCGGCGCCCTCGGTCCGCGCGGCGGCCGCGGGCGCGTTTCACCCGGACATTCCCATGAGTCCTGATACACCGACCCCGACGCCTACTCCGACCCCGTCGAAGCGGACCAACCGCATCAACCTCGACGTCTCCAGCTACCGCGGCGCGAAGACGACGCTCTGCGCCGGGTGCGGGCACAACGCGATCTCGGAGCGCATCATCGACGCGTTCTTCGAGATGGGCGTCGATCCGAAGCGCGTGCTCAAGCTCTCGGGCATCGGCTGCTCGAGCAAGAGCCCGACGTACTTCCTGGGACCGTCGCACGGCTTCAACTCGGTGCACGGGCGCATGCCGTCGGTCGCGACGGGCGCGCTCCTCGCCAATCGCAGCATGCTCGCCATCGGCGTGAGCGGCGACGGCGACACTGGCGCGATCGGCATCGGTCAGTTCGTACACCTCATGCGGCGCAACCTGCCGATCATCTACATCATCGAGGACAACGGCTGCTACGGGCTCACCAAGGGCCAGTTCTCGCCGACGGCGGATCTCGGATCGCGCGCCAAGAACGGCGTCGTCAACGACCTGCCGCCGATTGACACGTGCGCGCTCGCCATCGAGCTGGGCGCGTCGTTCGTCGCGCGGTCGTTCTCGGGCGACAAGAAGCAGTTGCTCGCGATCCTCAAAGCGGCCGTCGCGCACCGCGGCACGTCGATGATTGACGTCATCTCGCCGTGCGTCACCTTCAACGACCACGAGGGATCGACCAAGAGCTACGCGTACGTGAAGGACCACGACGAGCCGCTCGGCGAGGTCAGCTTCGTGCCGTACTTCGAGGACATCAGCGTCGAGTACGATCCCGGCTCGGCGACGTCGGTCCGCATGCACGACGGATCGCAGCTCGTGCTGCGCAAGGTCGCCGACGACTACAATCCGTCCGACAAGATGACGGCGATGCGCCTGCTGCACGAGACGTCGCTCCGTGGCGAGTTCGCGACGGGCGTGCTCTACATCGAGCCGGACAAGGACGACTTCATCACGGCCCTGAACCTGGTCGACGAGCCGCTGGCGTTCCTGCCGGACGAGCGCGTGCGGCCGCCCAAGGCCGTGCTCGACGCACTCATGGAGGGGCTCCGCTGAGCCGCCGCTGCCGCCTATGACGACAGAGACGACCGAACGCACGTTTGCCATCATCAAGCCCGACGCCGTCGCGTCACGCGTGGCGGGGAAGATCCTCGCGCGCATCGAGGACGCGGGTTTCACGGTGCGCGGCCTCCGGCTGACGCACCTCTCGAAGCGCGAGGCCGAAGGCTTCTACGCCGTCCATCGCGCGCGGCCGTTCTTCGGCGCGCTCACCGACTTCATGTCGTCGGGCCCGTGCATCGTCATGGCGCTCGAGGGGCCGGACGCGATCAAGCGTTGGCGCGCGCTCATGGGCGCGACCGATCCGGCCAAGGCCGACGCGGACACGTTGCGTCGCGAGTTCGGCGCATCGATCGAGCGCAACGCGACGCACGGATCCGATGCGCCGGAAACCGCGGCCTTCGAGCTCGGCTACTTCTTCCGTGGCATGGAGCTGTGAGCGGACCGGCGACCTGCCGTCGGTCGCCGGCTGCCTCGATGCGCGGAGCGGACCATGGGACGGCTGCTCATCGCCATCGGCGTCGTGATCGTGCTCGTCGGTCTGCTCGTGCAGGCCGGTGTGCCGATTGGCCGGCTGCCTGGCGACATCGTCATCCGCCGCGGAGCGTCGACCTTCTACTTTCCGATCGTCACGTGCATCCTCGTGAGCGTCGTGCTCTCGATACTGGCGGCGCTCCTGCGCCGCTAGCGTGGTTGGCGCGCAGCGCCACCGCGGACGTTTCCAACCGCTAGTCGCAGCGACCAGGACAGGAGCGCCCCGATGCCCATCAAAGCCGACCGGTGGATCCGCCGTATGGCCGTCGAGCACGGCATGATCGAGCCGTTCGTCGACTCGCAGGTGCGGACGGGCGTCGTCTCGTACGGCCTCTCGTCGTACGGCTACGACATCCGCGTGGCGGACGAGTTCAAGGTCTTCACGAACATCAACAACACGCTGATCGATCCGAAGAACTTCGATCCGCGGTCGTTCGTCGACATCAAGGCGGACGTCTGCATCGTGCCGCCCAATTCGTTCGCGCTCGCGCGGACGGTCGAGTACTTCCGGATCCCGCGCGACATCCTCACGGTGTGTCTCGGCAAGTCCACCTACGCGCGGTGCGGAATCATCGTCAACGTCACGCCGTTCGAGCCCGAGTGGGAAGGGTTCGTCACGCTCGAGATCTCGAACACCACGCCGCTGCCCGCGCGCATCTACGCGAACGAGGGCATCGCGCAGGTCATCTTCCTCCAGGGCGACGAGCCGTGCGAGCGGTCGTACGCGGACAAGAAGGGCAAGTACCTGCGTCAGAGCGGCGTCACGCTGCCCAAAATCTAGCCGCGCGCGCCGCGAGTGTGGCGCCGTGCGCTCCGGACTCGCCCGATCGGGCGTGGTGCCGGTCGTTTTGACACGATCGCGGCCGGAATCGCGCGCCGAGCGGTGCCTGCTGGGCGCACGCCGCTTGGCACATGCTTTGTTTATCGTAGAGCCATCAGGGCCGGCGTGTTCCCGGGACAGTCCTAAGGAGAGCACGCTATGAAGAAGATACTCATCGGGTCGGTCGCCAGCTTGTTCATGGCGTCGGCGCTCGTCGCGGCGCAGGGCGCGTCGTCCACGTCGCCAGCGTCACCGTCCGAGCAGTCTCCGTCGGCGACGACGTCTGCGAGCGACACGCAGAAGGATCAGGGGATGTCGCTCACCGGATGTCTGGTGCAGGGCGAGAGCGCGTCGCAGTACGTGCTGGAAGACGCACGGACCGCGGCGCAGAGTTCGTCCGAACCGGGCGCGCGCTATGTGCTGGCGAAGACCGGCGACGTCGACTTCTCGAAGAACCTCAATCACAAGGTGACGGTAACCGGCACGGTCGAGGCGGCACCAGCGGGTGGCGCGAGCTCATCGATGGGCGAGGCTGCGCCGTCGAGCCCCTCGAGCCCGTCTTCGCCGTCGGAGTCGAGCCCGTCTTCACCGTCGACGATGGGCAGCCCGTCGTCGCCCAGCGCGTCGGCGTCTAGCCAGGCGAGCAGCACGGCGAACCTGCCGACCCTCAACGCGACGAACATCGTCTCGATCTCGGATAGCTGCACCGCCGAGTAGCGCGGCGTTCGTTCGACCCAGTTCGACCGGGGGCGCGCGTGCCGGCCGGGGCCATGGTCCCGACCGGTACGCGCGTTTGTCATTTGACGGACGCGCGTGCACAGGTTACGATGGGAGTCTGTTCGAGCGCGCACGCGCCCTGACGCGGGGTGGAGCAGTCCGGTAGCTCGTTGGGCTCATAACCCAAAGGTCGCGGGTTCAAATCCCGCCCCCGCAACCAACTTGACTTCGCCGTCACGGGGCGCCATGCGCCCCGTTTGAGCGTACGGCGAGGTCGCCAATGCCGACAATAACTTTCGACGTGCCGGACGGGGCGCTTTCGGCGTTGCGCTTGTCGCCGTCCGAGTTCGCGAAAGAGATGCGACTCGCGGCGTCCCTGCTCTGGTATTCGCGCGGCGAGCTCTCGCAGTCGAAGGCGGCGGAGATCGCCGGTACGAGCCGCGCTGATTTCATCGACGAGCTCGCGCAACGCCGCATTCCTGTCGTGCAGGCGACCATCGAGGAACTGCAGGACGAAATCCGCCGTGACTGAGGCGTGGGTCGTCAACGCCTCACCCCTCATTCCGATGGGCCGTGCTCGACGATCGCGCCGCTCGTCGTTGCGCTGCCACGCACAACGTGCCGGTGATTGGTACGCTGGGCATCGTTCTGCGAGCCAAGCGCGCTGGACGAATTCAACGCGCTCGACCGCTGGTCGAGGCGCTCATCGCGGCGGGCATGTTCTTGGAGCACGAATTCATGGAGCGCGTGCTCACGAGTGTCGATGAGTGAGAAGACAGCGCGATCCGGAGACGTGAGGGCGCTCGCGTATCGATCCGATGCGCGCGCTGCGGCAGGAGTGAACGGCTTCAGCGGCTCCGTCAGCTCCCAGCCAAAGCCTCGAGCGTGCCCTGATCGACGAGCACGAACCCGTCCGGCTCGGTGCGGAGCACGTCCTCTTTGCTCCAGCGGCTCATGATGCGGATGGAGGTCTCGACCGTCGTGCCGGTCCAATCCGCCAGTTCCTGGCGGGAGAGCGGCAGCGGGATGAAGAGGCCGCCCCGGTCGCGCCGGCCGATCTGCTCGGCGAGCTTGAGGAAGAACCGCGCGAACCGGGCCTCGACGCGGCCGCCCGTCAGTTCGGCGAGCCGCGCCGTCAACTGCACGAGCCGCAGCGACAGGCTGCCGAGCAGGCCGCGCACGAGCGTGGGGTGCCGTTCGAGCAACTGAAAGAACGCGTCGCGCGGGATGAGCAGGCATTCGGCCGGCTCGAAGACGGTGGCCGAGGCGGGGTACGGTTTCGCTTCGTACGCGGCCACGGCGCCGAGCGGGCCACCCGGGCCGAACATCTCGAGGATCACGTCGTTGCCGCCCGGCGCGTGTTTGAAGACCTTCACCCGCCCGGACACCACGATGTAGAAGAAGTCGGATTCATCGCCTTCGTCGAAGATCCGATCGCCGCGCGCATAGGCCCGGACTTCGGCGACTGCCGCGATGCGAGCGCGGTCTTCAGGGTGGACCCGCTGGAACAGCGGGATGGCGGCCAGCACGGCCGGCGACGGGCGCGTCATGCGCAGATGGTAGTCGATCGCGGCGCTCGGGATGCGCCGGATGGAGGGGAAGAGTCGACATGCGGCGCGCCGCTCAGCTCAACGCGTCTTCGAGCGCGACCGCGCGCGGGAAGAGCACGCGGTTCTCGAGATGGACGTGCCGGCGCAGATCCGCGTGGAAGCGCGAGAGCTCCTCGTAGCACAGCCGGCAGGTCGCGCCCGCGCCAGCGGGCGGCTCGTAGTTTCCGGTCAGCGTGCGAAGCCTCTTGGCCAGACGGCACGCGTGTTCGTGATCGTTCTCCATCACGCGAATGGGATTGATGATGGTCCCGAAGGGCCCCGGCGGCAACGGCTGCCGGTTCCCGGACGCGTGCGCGAGGGTCTCGATGTAGGGGAAGAGAATGTTCTCTTCCTTGGCGGCGTGCGTCATCAAGTGGCTTGAGAGCTCGGCGAACGTGTCGCGGACGGCCTCGATCTCGGGATGTTCGCTGCCGTGACGATCGACGAGCGTGTCGAGCCAGGCGGAAATCTTCGGCACGGCGTCACGAACGTAGGCGTGATGTCGCGTCACGATGTGGCGCGTCAGCGCGCCGAGATCGTCCCAGTCGTCCATCGATCGATCGGCCGTTCTCGGCTCGAGCGCCGCGATCGCACCGACGAGCTCAGCCAACGACACCCCGTGATCGGTCGCCGCCTCCTGCAGCGTGCGGTCGCCATGACAGCAATAGTCGACACCCAACCGGTCGAACACCGCCGCGGCTCTCGCGTCGGCGCTGACGATCTCGCCGAGGGTCCTCCGCGGAAGCGGCTGAGAGGGTGGCGGAACGGTCATCGGCGATGCTCCAGGTTCCGAAGGGAAATCGCGTTCGCGTGAATCGATCGACGGTCGACGTGCGAGCGTCGGCCATTGACGGTAGCCGGCGGCGTCGCCGTCGCCTATGACGCCCGTCATAGGCGCAATGCGCGCGTCCTTATAGCGTGTTCTCAGGTCGACAGCGGAGGACGCGTGATGGCGATGACGAGACACGTGGCGTGGGCGGTGGCGTTGGCTGGCTGCGGCTGGCTGACCGCGTGCGGTGGCGCGAATGGATCGGCCACACCAGCGGGCGGATCGGCGGCCGCCGCCGCCGGCGCGGCGGCGAGCGCAGCGGCGGTGGCCGAAGCGCGGCAGATCTTCGCCTCGCGGTGCACCGCCTGTCACGGCCCGCAAGGCCACGGCGACGGCCCCGGCGCGGCCGGCCTCAATCCGCCGCCGCGCAACTACCACGACAAGGCCTGGCAGGCCTCGGTGACCGACGACGAAATCCAGAAGGCGATCGTGTACGGCGGCGCCGCCGTCGGACGCAGTCCCGCGATGGTCGGCAATCCGGATCTCGCGGACAAGCCCGACGTGGTGTCGGCCTTGCGCGCGATGGTGCGCGAGTTCGGCAAAGAGCCGTAGCGCGCGGCGCCCGTGCCCGCGGGTGACCGTCGAGTGTCGAGACGCAGGTGTGTGGGCAATTCAGCGGTGTCTGGAGGCAGTCATGAAAGCGGCAGCGAGAGTGATGGTCCTTGGCCTCACCACGGCGCTCGCGGCGTGCGGCGGCCGGTCGAACGGCGGCGCGTCGGTCGAGGCGCTGATGAAAGCGCGCAACCTGAGCGAAGCCGACGTCACGGCCGCGCTCAAGACGTACACGCCCACCGGACGCCACGATCCATACGTCATGTTCGCGTCGGGCGGACACAGTGGCCAGGTCCTCGTCATCGGGATCCCGTCGATGCGGATTCTGAAGTACATCGGCGTGTTCACGCCCGAGCCGTGGCAGGGCTACGGCTTCGACGAGCAGACGGCCGCGATGCTGGTGGACAGTTCACCCAAAGGTCATCCACTCACCTGGGGTGACTCGCATCATCCGGCCCTCAGCGAGACGAACGGCGACTACGACGGTAGGTACCTGTTCATCAACGACAAGGCCAACGCGCGCGTGGCCGTCATCGATCTGAAGGACTTCGTCACGACCCAGATCGTTCACGCGCCGCTCTTCGGCACCGACCACGGCGGGACGTTCGTGACGCCGAATACGGACTACGTCATCGAGGGCGGCCAGTATCCCGTGCCGCTCGATGGCCGCTACGCTCCGCTCGCCGAGTACAACGACCACTACCGCGGCATCGTCATGCTGTGGAAGTTCGACCGCGCGAAGGGGCGGCTGGATCCGGCGCAGTCGTTCGCCATGGAGCTTCCGCCGTATATGCAGGATCTGGCCGACGCGGGCAAGGGCGCGAGTGACGGCTGGCTGTTCCTCAACTCGTTCGATACCGAGCGCGCGCACGGCGGCCTGGCCGACGGGCAGCCGGCGCTCGAATCGGGCGCGTCACAGAACGACATGGACTACCTGCACGTCATCAACTGGCGCAAGGCCGCAACCGTGGCGGCCCAGCCGGGCAAGACGACGACGATTCAGGGCGTGCGCGTGATTCCACTCGAGACGTCGATTACCGAGGGCCTGCTGTACTTCGTGCCCGAGCCGAAGAGCCCGCACGGCGTCGATGTGACGCCCGACGGCACCCGCCTCGCGGTATCCGGCAAGCTCGACACCCACGTGACCGTGTACGAGGTCGCCAAGATCATGCAGGCGATCGACGGGGGCACCTTCGCCGGCAAGGACCCGTATGGCGTGCCGATCATCGATTTCAAGACGGCGCTGGCCGGACAGGTCGAGGTGGGTCTCGGCCCGCTGCACACGCAGTGGGACGACCAGGGGAACGGCTACACGTCGCTCTTCCTCGAGTCGAAGGTCGCCCGGTGGTCGCTCAAGGACCTGAAGCTCCTCGACACGATCCCGGTGCACTACAACATCGGCCACCTGGCGACGCCCGAGGGAGACACCGTCCACCCCAAGGGCCACTACGTCATCGCGCTCGACAAGTGGTCGATCGATCGGTTCAACAACGTCGGCCCGCTGCTGCCGCAGAACATGCAGCTCATCGACACGACCGGGCCCGCGATGCAGCTCGTGACGGATCTGCCCATCGGCCTCGGCGAGCCGCACTACGCGCAGATCATCAGCGCCGACAAGCTCGATCCGATGCCGGTCTACGCGCCCGTCGGCGAGAACGCCTCCACGCATCAGGCCGATCCGTACGCCACGACGAGCGAAAGCGACGCCCGGATCGAACGTCACGGCACGACGGTGGACGTGTACATGACCGAGGTCCGCAGCCACTTCCGGCCGGACGTCGTCACCGTCAAACAGGGCGACACCGTCCGCTTCCACATCACGAACATCGAGCAGACTCCCGACGCGACGCACGGGTTCGGTCTCGGGCAATACAACGTGAACCTGAGCCTCGAGCCGGGCAGGACCGCCGACGTCACGATCGTGGCCGATCGGGCCGGGGTGTTCCCGTACTACTGCACGGAGTTCTGCTCGGCGCTGCACCTCGAGATGATGGGCTACATGCTCGTCGAACCGAAGTAGCACGCCTCGAGGCCGCCATGCGCTCCGAGCACACGCGCCCGTCGACGCCGGTCCGGCGATGGCTCCTCGCCGCCGTTCTCGGACCGGTCGTCGCGCTGAGTCCATCGTCGGCGACGCCCGCCGCGTCCTCGCTGGATTGCCAGAGCAGCGGCCGGCACGTGGAGCCAGGCTCATCGCTGCAGGCCGCGATTGACGCGACGTCCGACGGCGCGACGCTGTGCCTCGCGGCCGGCCAGTATGCCGGGCCGGTCGTCATTGACAGGCCGATCGCGTTGCAGGGCAGCCGCCGAGCCGTGATCGCGTCGACGACTGGCTCGACCATCCGGGTCATCGCGCCTCACGTGTCGATCGTCGGCGTGACCATCGATGGCAGCGGCGATCGGCTCGACACGATGGACGCGGCCGTGTACGTCGGCGCCGACGACGTTTCGGTGCGCGACGTCACGATCGTGCACGCGCTCTTCGGCCTCGTCGCGGAACGCGCGGTGAACGTCACCTTCGCCGGCAACCACGTGATCGGCAATGCGGCGGTGCCCGACGGCCTTCGCGGCGACGGCGTCCGCCTGTGGGAGGTGCGCCACGCGACCGTGACGGACAACGTGCTCGAAGACGTCCGCGACATGGTCGTGTGGTACTCGCCGGGAAGCGTGCTCCGCGGTAACACGGTTCGCCGCAGCCGTTATGCGACCCATTACATGTACGCACGCGGCGCCACGGCCACGGGGAACCGCTTCGATCACAACGTCGTCGGCGTCTTCGTCATGTATTCCCACGACATCACGCTCGAGGACAACGACATCACGAACAACAGCGCGGTCGACGGCATGGGCATCGGCCTCAAGGATTCCGGCCCGGTGACCGTCCTGGGCAACCGCCTGATCCGCAACCGCGAGTGCCTCTACATCGATCATTCGCCGTTCGCGGACACGGATCGTCTGGACGTCGGCGGCAATCTCTTCGCGGGCTGCGCCGCTGGCGTGACGTTTCACGCGAGCGAGACGCGGACGACGTTCGCCGACAACCGCTTCGAGGGCAACGCGACCGCCGTGACCGTCGAGGGCCGCGGCTCGGCGCGAGACGTCGTCTGGCATGGCAACTACTTCGACGACTATCGCGGCTATGACGCCGACGGAGACGGCGTCGGTGACGTGCCTTACGCGCTTCGTGACGCATCAGCGCGGCTGATCGCGCGACGGCCGCCGCTCGCCCTCTTTAGGGGCACGCCAGCCATGGCGTTCATCGACGCCGCTGCCGACGCGTTCCCGGTGCTTCAGCCCGAGACGCTGCTCGTCGACGATGCGCCGAGGATGCGGCCGGCGCGAGATGGCCGGTGAGCGAGGGCGCCATGCGGATTCAGTTGAAGAACGTCTCGAAGCGATTCGGCGCGCTCGTCGCGCTGGATGACGTCACGCTGACGATCCCGGCCGGCGCTCGCGTCGCGCTCGCGGGTCCCAACGGGTCCGGCAAGTCCACGCTCGTTCGTGCCGTCGTCGGCCTCACGCCATGCCGGGGCGTCACCGTGGACGGGATCGATCCCTTCGTGGACCGGCTGTCGATTGCGAGCCGGTTGACGTACGTCCCGCAGGCGGCGCCGCTCGTCAGCGCGCCGGTCGGAGAGCTGATCGAGGTCGTCGCCGCGCTGCGAGGCATTGTCCCGCTCGAGATTCGGCGAGTCGCGGGCGCGCTCGGATTGCCGATCGACCTGGTGGATCGCCGCCCGCTTCGCGCGCTCTCGGGCGGGATGAAGCAGAAGTTTCTCGTCGCGCTCGCACTCGCCGCGCCGGCATCGCTCGTCGTCTTCGACGAGCCGACCGCGAGTCTCGATGCGCCGGCGCGATCGGTCTTTTTCGATCTCTGCCGCGAGCGGCTGTCGGGCGCGACCGTGCTCGTCAGTTCGCACCGGCCCGACGAGGTCGCCGAGTTGGCCGATCGCGTCGTGACGCTTTTGGACGGTCGGATCGAGGATGACCAGCCGGCCGCCGCATGGTTGGGCCGGTGGCACGTCGGATCGGCGCGTCAGGGTTCTGGAACGCGCGTCGAGGCACAGGAGGCACGGTCATGAGCCGCGCAACGGAGATGACGGCTGATGCTCGGGTCGGCGCTGCCGGCCGAGTCGTGGTCCACACGGATCTCGGCACGATGCAGCGGATCCGCGCGATCGCGCGCCTCGAATGGGCCGACGTCAGGCGGTCGCGCTGGCTCGTCATGTCGAGCGCGCTCTACCTCGCGCTCGCGCTGCTCGTCGCCGGCATCGGGCTGCGCGAGTCGGAGGTGCTCGGCTTCACGGGCATGGGCCGCGTGCTGGCGTCGTTCAGCCAGGCGCTCGTGCTCCTGCTGCCGCTCCTCGCCCTGACCGGCACCGCGCTCGTCGTCGGCCGGGCGCGCGAGAGTGGAGCGCTCGAGTTCCTGCTCAGTCAGCCGGCCGCGCGCGAGGACTACTTCGCGGCGATCACGATCGTGCGCACCGCGGCGCTGGGCCTGCCGCTCGTCGCGTTGTTCGCGGCGATTGCGTTCGTGAGCGGCGTCGTGCTGGGCCAGCCGGTGCCGTGGGCGTTCCTGGCCCGCGCCCTCGCCGTCTCGGCCGCGCTGCTCTGGGCCAGCGTCGGCCTCGGGCTGGCGATGTCGACGACGGTGCGCGACTCGTCGCGCGCCATCGTGTACGTCTTGCTCGCGTGGGCCACGGGCGCCGCGGTGCTCGATTTCGCGCTCATCGGATCGATGCTGGCCTGGTCGATCCCGATACCGACCGTGGTCACGCTCGCGATGGCCAATCCGGTCGAAGCGGCGCGGCTCGCGCTGCTGGCCGGAAGCGACGGGTCGCTCGACACGCTTGGACCCGTGGGCGTGTTCCTCGTGCTGCGTATGGGTGCCGACTGGCTCACCGTGGCCGGCGTGACGTGGCCCGTTGTCTTCGGCACGGTGCTCTGGGGCATCGCCCGGCGGCGCTTTGCGCGGGCGGAGGTGATCTGACATGGCGGCCAAAGGACTTCGCTCACTCGTCGATCGGTTCGAGATCTTTCTCAACGAGCCGATCCGGTTCGGCGCGCGCATCACGCTCACGCTGCTCGTGCTGCCGCTTCTCTTGAGCTTCACGCAGCCGCTCTGGCGCATCACGCTGCATGCGCCGCAGTACCCAGCCGGCCTCTCGATGGACGTCTACGCGTACAAGTTGACGGGCGGCCACGACGGTCACGACGTCGACGAGATCAACGAGCTCAACCACTACATCGGCATGCGCCGCCTCGATCGCGCCGCGTTCGCCGATCTCGACTGGATGCCGTTCGCGATCGGGCTGCTCGCGATCCTCGCGCTCAGGACGGCCGCCATCGGCAACGTTCGCACGCTCATCGACCTGGTCGTCGTCACCGGTTACATCACGCTGTTCGCTTTCGCGAGGTTCGTCTATCGGCTGTATCTGTTCGGGCACGATTTGGATCCGCATGCCGCGCTGCGGATCAAGCCGTTCATGCCGGCCGTGATCGGCGTCAAGCAAATCGCGAACTTCACCACCGAGTCGATGCCGGCCGCCGGGACGATCCTCATGGCGACCTTTGCCACGGGCATCGCGGTCGTGGCGGCCTGGCATCTCGTCGTCGGGTACCGGAGCGCGTGGAGACGATCCGCGAAAGCGTCGATCTCGTCGACCCTTCCCGCGCTCGACGGCGTCACCGGGAAGCCGTACGTATGAGTCGCCCGGGAGCAGTCGCCGTTGTAGCGCTTCTCGTGTCGTTGGTCGCCTGCCAGGCACGCGACGTCGGCCCGGCGAGCCTGACGCCGGACACGACGTGCGCGTACTGCCGGATGCGGGTGAGTGATCCACGCCTGGCGTCGGAGGTCCTGATTCCGGGCGAGGAGCCACGGTTTTTCGACGACCTCGGCTGCCTCACGAAGTTTCTTGTCGACTCGCCGGGTCTCGCCCAGAGCGCGCGAATCTACGTGGCCGATCACCGCACCGGGGCCTGGACGCCGGCCGACCGTGCGGTCTACACGCGAACGGCGTCGGTGACCGCGTCGATGGGCTCGCATCTCGTCGCGCACGCCTCCACCGTCTCGCGCGACGCCGATCCGGCGGCCGCCGGCGGGACGGACGTCGCCGCCCGCGAGGTGCTGGCGCAATGAAGGCGATCTCGCAAGTTTCTTGACGCGCCTTGCTCGCAGGCTACAGCCGCGTCTTCGTCGTCATGCCCATCGCCTTGTCCCATTCGTCCGATGTCATGCACGTGATCGTCTGACCGAAACTCCAGACGTGTCCTTCTGGATCGACGGCGCGATACGTCCGGTCGCCGTAGAACTGCGTCGTCGGCTCCATCTGGATCACGGCGCCGGCCTTCCGCGCGTGTTCGCAGTGGGCGTCGACGTTCTCGGTCAACTGCACGTGGACCATCTGCGTGTTGATGCCGCCGGCGTGCTGCGGGCTCTTCGTGATCGGCGACCACTCGCCACTGACCATGACGAGGCCGTCGCCGAAGCGCATCTCGGCGTGGGCGAGCTCGTCGTTGGGACCGAGCATCACCATGTACGGCTCGAAGCCGAAGGCTTCCTCGAGCCATTTCAGGGCGGCTTTCGGGTCCTTGTAGCAAATGGCTGACGAGACGGACGGGCGGCGGTCGGTGTTGTCCATGGCCTCCTCCTGCGTTCGTAGTACCAAATTCTGAGGGACGCGCCAGATCGCGTCGACGTGGCGTCGCGCCCAGGCAGGAGCCCTCTCGGTCCATCGGCTTTTCAAGAACAGCAGGCTACGGAAGGGGCAGGAGTTGCCATTGTGCTCCACGAGTTTTCCGTAGAGGCGTGGGATGACGGCAAGGTCGGCGAGAAGAGGCGACGGGAGTGCGCGTATGCATCGTAATCGACGGCCCGTCGAAAGTGCGTCCTGGACACCGCGTCGCCGCTCTTCGGCGAGCTTCGCGGTATCGTACTCAAGACCGTTGGTCTGGCCGAACCTTTGCGCACGGCCTTGACGCCGTTGTCGTCATCGATCCGCGCCGCGTTCGTGTACGGCTCGGTGGCAAAGGCCAGTGACCGCGCTGCTAGCGATATCGACTTGATGATCGTCAGCGACAGCCTCTCCTACGGCGATGTGTTCAGCGCGTTGGAGCGGGCGGCTGGACGGCTGGGGCGTCAAGTCAACCCGACCGTCTACACGTCGGCTGAATTCGCGAAGCGCACGCGCGTCGAGAACGCATTCGTGGCGCGTGTCCTGGCACAACCGAAGATCTGGATCGTCGGTGGCGAGCATGACCTCCCAGTCGCCGCTTGCGTCCGCGGCCTGCCAAACGGGGATGCACGACGAACTCGTACTAGTCGATCAATCCCCGCTCCGCCGGCGCTGCGGCCGTTATGCAGCAACATCACTTGAACAGCCAGAAGTGCGTCCTGCCGCCAGCAGATGCCCGAGGCGGGGGACTCAAAGCGGGAACGTCGGACGCATGCTCGGGACGTGATGGACGAGATCGAAGCAGCACGGCCAATCGCGGCCGTCGGACTCACACCGCTTCGATCCGCAGTCGGCGGTTCGCGGCGAGGCCGACGCGACGGATATGCGTCTCATTCGACGTCACGACTGCATCGTTGCGACGCAGCGCCCCTTCGACGACGGTGACGTCGACGACATCGTCATGGCTCGACTTCCCGGCGAGCACACCGACGCGCCTGGCCTGATCCTCCGTCAGCGGCTCGACCTCGCACATCTCGAGCAGGCGGGAGAGGCTGGCTTGGCGCGAACCGCCTCGCCAGGCTTCGGCCAGCACCGGGGCAGGGACCGTGGGGACCACTTCTTCGGCCAAGAACGCGGCGTGAAGCGCCCACATGCGCCGGTCGTTGCGCTCAGCCGCAACGAGGGCCCCGGTGTCGTATGTTACGCCAGCCATTTATGCCGATTTCCGGGCCGACCGCCCCGTCGACGTCCGGCGGAGTAGAGCACGGGCCCTGGCGAGGCCCTCGGCCAATTCGTCGGCCGTCAGCGGGCCGTGCTCGTGCTCCCATTCGGCAATCGCCTTTCGACCAGTCGCGAGACGCAGCTCGTGCGCGGCAACGTCGGCGAGCCACCCGCTGAACGTCGTGCCCCGCTCGGCGGCCGATCGTTCGATCGCGGCGGCGAGATGAGGGGGCATGGACACCGATCGTTTCGTTCGCTGAGCCATGACGCGAGAGTAGCACAGGCGGTAGGACGCCAACTTCCCATCGCTGCGGACACAGGTACGTGCCCGCGCGGCAAGTCGCCGCCGCGTCGATGTCGTCACGTTTTCCGCGACAATAGCGCCATGCCCGCCACCGGAGCTCCGCGCGTGTGGCTGCGCCTCGAGGGCGCCGCTGTCGTGATCGCAAGCCTCGTCGTATTCGAGCAGCAGCACACGAGTTGGATCCTGTTCACCGCGGCGTTTCTCGCACCGGATTTGTCGATGCTCGGGTACCTCGCCGGTCCCATCGTCGGCGCTTGGACTTACAACGTCGTCCACAGCTACGTCGCGCCCATCGCGCTCGTTGTCGTGGCGATCGGGTTCGGCCTTCCAGCGCTGCTGCCATGGGCGCTCATCTGGCTCGCGCACATCGGACTCGATCGCGTGCTCGGCTACGGGCTGAAGTATTCGTCGGCCTTCAACGACACACATCTCGGACGCATCGGCCGGCGGACGTCGGGCGCGTGAGGGCCGGTCCGTCGTGTCTGCCAGCCTCCTATTCCTGTTGCAGCGCGCGGACCGCGTCGATCCGTGACGCGCGACGGGCGGGGAGGTAGCTTGCGAGCGCGGCGGCGGCCAGCAGAAGCAGCGGCGCGATCGCGAACGTCACGGGATCGAGCGGGCTGACGCCGAAGACGATCGAAGACATCGCGCGCGAGAAGCCAGCCGCCGCGACGAGGCCGAGCGCGAGGCCAATGGCGGCCATCCGCAGCCCGTTGCCCACGAACAGCCATCCGACTCCGCGCGGCGGCGCACCGAGTGCCAGGCGAATGCCGATCTCGCGCGTGCGCCGTGACACCGCGTACGAGATGACGCCGTAGAGGCCGACCAGGCTGAGGATGAGCGCCATCGCGCCGGCAATTCCGAGCAGCACGAGCGTGAACGACGTCCGCTGCATCGACGCGTCGTAGATCGCCTCCATCGTCTGCTCCGAGGACACGGAGAGACTGGCATTGGCCGACCAGACGGTGCGCCGGATGTCCGCCAGCAGCGACTCGCGCCCGGCCAGCGGCGTTCGGATCGTGAACGTCACGCTGCGCGTGGCCGTGACCTGCCCTGGCTGCAGCGAATCCTCACCATATGCCGGCCAGTAGACGATGTCCGGTGCCCGCACGTCGGCCCCGTGTTCATGCACGTCGCGCGCGACGCCGACGATTTCCCACCACGGACTGCCGAGAAGCCTGTGGACGCGCTTGCCGATGGCGGACGCGGGCGATCCCCACAGCTCGCGTGCCATGCCTTCGGAGACGATGACCACCCGGCGTCGATCGTAGAGATCGGTCCATGTGAGATCGCGACCCGCGACGAGCGCCGTCCCCATCGTCTCGAAGTATCGCGGCGAAATCTGCTTGAAGAACCGCACGGGCGGTGTCTCGTTCGCGTCGTACTGCTTGCCCTCGACCGAGATCACGTCCCACTCGGACGTTCCGCCCGTCATGGGTACACCGTTCGCGAACGCCACCGACGTCACGCCCGGCAGCGCCGCGAGTCGATTCGCGATGTCCTGCTGCAGCCGCGTGACGCGCTCGGGATCGGGAAGGAGCCGATCGGGAAACACGACGCGCAGCGTCTGGATCGCTTCCGGGTGCGTGAATCCGGGAACGACCGCCTGCAGCGACTGGAACGTCCGAATCATCAGTCCGGACGCAACGAGCAGCACGAGCGCGAGAGCGACTTGCGCGATGACGAGGCCCTGACGCGCACGGCGCCGCTCGCGGCTGTCGGTGGCGCCGCGGCTGCCGCGCACCGCGCCGGCGGGACCGAGGCGGGCGTACCGCAGCGCCGGGATGAGGCCAATGAACGCGCTCGACAGCAGCGACGCGACGAAGGCAAAGGCCAGCGCGCGCGCGTCGATGCGCACCTCGTGCAGCCGCGGCAGTGTGTCGGGACCGTACGCGACGAGCAGGTGGACGCCCACCGCGGCGAGCGCGACGCCGAGGACGCCGCCGGCGAGGGCGACGAGCGCGCTCTCGACGAGCAGCGCACGCACGATCCGTCCGCGGCCCGCGCCGAGCGCCGCACGCACGGCGAGCTCCGTCTGCCGTCCGTCCAGGCGCACGAGCATGAGGCCGGCAACGTTGGCGCACGCGACGAGCAGGACCAGGCCGATCGTGCCGAGCAGGATCCAGAGCACGCGCGCGATGTTGCCGATGACGTCGGTCGCGAGCGGACGCAGCATCGGCGTGATGTGCCACGCCTCGTAGATCGTCGGATCTACGCCCGGCACCACGGGCCACGACCGCATCCAGATGGGCACCATCCGCGCCACGTCGGCGCTGGCCTCGGCGAGCGTGACGCCCGGCTTCAACCGCGCCACGGCTTCGAGGCCGAAGCCGGGCAGGATCAGCGTGCGGCGATCGAAGGCGAACGGCACGATGAGATCCGCGTCGGCGTCGACGACGCGGAATCCCCTGGGCATGACGCCCACGATACGCGACGGGCTGGCATTCACCTCGATCGCCCGGCCGATGACCGACGGGTCGCCGCCGAAGCGGCGCATCCAGTATCCGTAGCCGAGCACGACCGGGCGCACGACCGCATCGGGCGCCTGGTCCTCGGCGCCAAGGGCCCGCCCGAGGATCGGCGGGATGCCAAGCGCCTCCAGCACACCGTCGGACACCGAGACGCTGCGGACTTCTTCAGGATTGCCGACGCCCGTCACGGTCGCCGTGCCCGCGAGCCAGACGCCGAGGCTGCTGAACGTCCGGTTGTGCTCGGCGTAGGTCACGTACATCGACGCCGACAGGGGGAGATCACTGGCCATCGTGCCGAGCCACGCGGCGCCAGGCGCCGTGTGGCGGAGCGAGATGAGCTCGCTGGCATTGGGATAGGGCAGCGGTTTCAGGACGATGCCGTCGACGAGACTGAAGATCGCGGTGTTGGCGCCGATCCCCAGCGCGAGCGTGAGGAGAACGACGGCCGTGAACGACGGCGTGCGGCCGAGAGCGCGCAGGCCCTGGCGTGCGTCGCGTCCCAGGTCGTCGACCCATCGCAGCGCGCGCTGGTCGCGTACGGCTTCCAGCGACCCGGCCATTGCGCCATGGCGGATGACGACCTCGCGCGCGATGCCGGGCCCACGATCCGGTCCGGCGCGACGGCGCGCGTCGGCTTCGGCCAGCTCGAGGTGCGCGCGGAGCTCTTCCTCGACGTCGGCATCAGAGCGCCGGACGCCGAGGGATCCCAGGCATCGGCTGATCCACTCACGCACGTGGGCCAGGGGGCGAGGCGTCATCGATGGCCTCGGCTCCCGATTCGTCCATTCGTCATGCCAATGAAGTATCGACGCATCTCTATTGGCATGTCAAACAGATTCGAGCGGACAGGCCCGTTCGCGCGAAGGAGACCGCGGGTTTCTATTGACCGACCAAATCGGTCGGATTAAGATTCTGGCGCAATGATTCGTACCGCGCCGGCCGCGCGCGCCACGCCGCCGCCCGCCGATCGCCGTCGGTCGCGATGGTTCCGGCTGAGCCTCTGGCTGCACCGTTGGACGAGCGTCGTCGCCACGATTCCGTTTTGCATCCTGTGCCTCACGGGTACCGTGCTCATCTTTCACAACGAGATCGACACGGCGCTCGGCATCACGCCAGCGGCACAGGCGGGGGAGTCGCGCGTCGCCGCGTGCCTGCAGACGCTCGCGCGCGAGGTGCCGGATCAGCGCGTGCTCAGTCTCGGCGTCGATCCGATCGGGCATCCCGGCGTGCTGCTCGCCGTGGTCGCCGATCCGAAAGAGACAGGCTTCGATCACGCCCGCCTCATCTATTTCAACCTGGAGACTGGACAGCGGCTGCAGGGGGACGAGGATCCGGATCACACGTTCACCGGATTCCTCTTGAAGTTGCACGCGGAGTGGTTTCTCGGTCCAGTCGGACGTCTTCTCGGTGCGTTCATCGGATTGCTCGTCGTCATCTCGTTGCTGTCATCGCTCGTGATTTACGCGCCGTACATGAAGAAGCTCGCGTTCGGCACGATTCGCCGCACGCGCGGCGCGCGGCTGACGCAGCTCGATCTTCATAATCTCGTCGGTGCGGTCGTCATCGGATGGGCGCTGACCGTGAGCGTCACAGGCTTCCTCATCGGCTTCTCGGATGTGGCCGTCATCGCGTGGCAACTGACGGACCTGGCGAAGGTGCGCCAGGAGTTCGCGTCAACGCCCGCCGTCGACGTGCGGCATCCGCCCGTGAGCGCTGACCGCGCGATTGAGGCCGCGCTGGCGCGGACCCCGCCGGGGTGGGGCCTCAGCAGCGTCATCTTTCCCGGCACCGACTACACGACGCCGGGCCATTACGGCGTGCTGACGATGGGATCGACCGGGTTGGACGCGCGCCGCGTGAATGCGACCTTGGTCGACGCCACGACGGGCCAGGTGACACGGCAGCTCGCCCTGCCGTCCTACCTGCAGGCGGTGTTCGTCTCCGAGCCGCTGCACTTCGGCGACTACGGTGGCCTTCCGCTCAAGCTGCTCTGGACGACGTGCAGTTTGCTGACGTTGTTCATCGTCGGCAACGGCGCGTGGCTGTTCTTCGATCGCCGCCGCTCGCGAACACTTGCACGTGAGGATCTCGATGAAGTCGCGTGAACCGTGGCTCGGACTCGCGAGCGCCGCGGGCCTGGTCGTGATGCTGATTGGCGATGGCGCGCTCGACGTGGTCGGTCTTCTGATCGCCATCGCACCGCTCGCTTACGGTCTCGCCGCCACGATCAGGCGCCGCGAAAGACGCTAGGCCTCACGGCCCGACCGTCGTCCCGAACAGTCGCCCCACGGCCGCCGTCGCGGCCATCGCCAGGATGCCCCAGAAACCGACGCGCAGGGCGCCCATCAGCGGCGAAGCGCCACCGGCGCGCGCGGCGGTCGCGCCGAGTGCGACCAAGCACAGCACCGACACCACCGGAATGAGGATCGCGAGCGTGCCCAGCGGCGCGATGAGCGCGGCAAGCACCGGCACGCCGGCACCAATGGCGAACGTCGCTGCTGACGCGAGCGCGGCCTGCAGTGGCCGCGCGGCCAGCTCCTCGGTCAGTCCGAGTTCATCGCGCGCGTGTGCGGCGAGCGCATCCTTGGCCGTGAGCTGCTGCGCGACGACGCGCGCGAGATCGGGATCGAGGCCGCGGTTGACGTAGATGCTGGTCAGCTCGTCTTCTTCCGCCTTTGGCTGCGTGGCGAGCTCGTGCCGTTCGAGAGCGAGCGACGCGCGTTCGGTGTCGCGCTGCGAGCTGACCGACACGTACTCGCCAGCCGCCATCGACAACGCGCCCGCGACGAGACCGGCGATGCCGGCGACGAGCGTCTGCTGCCGCGTCGCGTCGGCCGCGGCGACGCCGACGATGAGGCTCGCCGTCGAGAGGATCCCATCGTTGGCGCCGAGCACCGCCGCACGAAGCCAGCCGATGCGGTCGTTCACGTGATGTTCGCGATGAGCCATAAGAAAAGTTAGAAGTAGGAAGCCAGAAGCCAGAAGTTTGAAAATTAAAGCACGTTTCAAACTTCGAACTTCGAACCGTGAACTTCGAACGAATGAGGCGCCTTCGGCGCGGTCTTTCGTCACCGCAGCCGGTCGGCCTGTCACGCCTCGTGCTCGCCCACGTCTGGGGCTTGCAACCGCCTCGGCTTTATCAGAATCTTCTGGAGGTCGAGGAGGTTGACGTTCATGGAGTTTTCCCGCAGACAAGTCCTGGGTGGTGCCGTGGCCGCGATTGGCGCGGCGGTCGTGGCTGGTGCGCCGGCCGAGATGGAGGCGCAGCGCGCGGCGGCGCCGCGCAAGCAGCGTCCCGCCGACGAGCCGTTCGGCTATTGCCTGAACACGAGCACGATTCGCGGCAACAACCTCGACATCGTCGCGGAAGTCGAAGCCATCGCGAAGGCCGGCTACGACGGCATCGAGCCGTGGATTACCGAACTCGACGCGTACACGGCCAAGGGCGGCTCGCTGAAGGACCTCGGCAAGCGCATCGCCGACGCCGGCCTCGTCGTCGAGAACGCGATCGCGTTCAACTCGTGGCTGTCTGACGACGAGACGACGCGCGCGGCGGGGATGGAGAAGATCAAGGTCGACATGGACAAGGTGGCGCAGATCGGCGGCACGCGCATCGCAACGCCACCTGGAGGCGGCCGCGGCGCCGCAACAGCGCCGGTGAGCCTGGACAACGCCGCCGCCTACTACCGCGCGGCGCTCGAGCTGGGCCAGACGATGGGCGTGACGCCGCTCTGCGAGTTGTGGAGCAGCCATCCCGTGCTCGGGCCGCTGTCACACGGCGCGTACGTGTCGATTCAGACGGGCCGCGCGGATGCGAGCCTGCTGCTCGACGTCATCCACCTGTATCGCGCCGGCACGGCGTTCGAGAGTCTTGACCAGATCAACGGCGGCGCGCTGCATGTGCTGCACGTCAACGACTATCCGCAGGCGCCCGATCCGAAGAAGATCACCGACGGCCAGCGCGTCTATCCGGGCGACGGCCTCGCGCCGTACGGGACGATCGTGCGCGCGCTCCGCGACAACGGCTTCCGCGGCGTGCTCTCGCTCGAGCTCTTCAATCGCGACTACTGGCAGAAGAGCGCCGACGAGAACCTGAAGACGGGGCTCGAGAAGATCCGGGAGCAGGTGCAGAAAGCGCTCGCCTGACCGGTGGATCAAGTTAGAAGTTGGAAGCCAGAAGTTAAAGAAAGATGACACCGCGAGCCCCCGAGCGTAGGGAGGGCGGCGAAGCGCCGTAGCGTTGGGGGTGGGGCCCCAACGCACTGCAAAAAAGATGACTCGTCGCTACTGGACCCGCCGCACAATCCAGTCGCCGATGAGATTGAGCACGGCTGGCGCGATCGTCTCGTCGATGGATTCGTACTCATCCGGACGGCCAGTCGTGCTCGTCTGGAACAGGTGATTCAGGCCGGGCAGCGCTTTGATCGTGACGTCGCGGTTGCCGCCGGCTTCGAGTGCTGAGCGGATGGCGTCGAGGTTCTCGTGCGCGATGACCTGCGTGTCGCGTTCGCCGTTGATCGCCAGTACCGGACAGCGCACGCGTTCGAGCGTCGGGCGCGGATCGTAGGCGAGCATGAAGCGGAACCACGGCGTCGAGGCGCCCGCCAGGATCGTGGCGGTCGCCTGGCGCGCGGCCGCTTCAGACATGACGCCTGGCAGCGTCGGGACGTCAACGAGTAACGCCTGACGCGCCGCGGCATTCGGTTTCCCGTCGGTTTCCGATTTCACTTCGTCATAGATGCGCTGACGGACGGAACGATCCCACGCGATCAGCGCCTCGCTCGCGCCTTGCGCGCGTGCAAGCGCCGCGGCCTGTAGATACATTGTCTGGTCGCCCGGCACGCCTGGCCCGGCCATCAGGACGATGAACGCGACGTCGGGCGACGAGGCGGCGACCATCGGCGCAATCAGGCCGCCCTCGCTGTGGCCGATGAGGCCGATATGGCGGCGATCGATATCCGGACGCGTCTCGAGATAGGCGACCCCGGCGGCCACATCTCCCGCGAAATCCTTCGACGTCGCTCCGGCCGGACCGCGATCTGATCCGCCGACCCCACGGTCGTCGCTGCGCAGCACGGCGATGCCGCGGCGCGTGAGGGCGTCGGCGAGGACGAGAAACGGCTTGTGATTGAAGACGGTCTCGTCGCGATCTTCCGCGCCCGATCCCGTGATGAGCACGACAGCGGGAAACGGACCGCCGGTCGACGGCCGCGTCAGCGTGCCCGCGAGTCGCACGCCGGCCGCGTCATTGCGATACGTCACGTCCTCGGCCGTGTAGGGCAGCGGCGGCTTCGGCTCCTGGGGACGCGGTGTGCGCGGCGGCGCTGCCACGGCTGAGGCGTCGGCTCCGCGTCCGAGCTCGAAGCGGAACGTCCCGCCGTTCTGCGAGAACGTGCCGGAAATCCGGTCACCCGTGCGCGTGCCCGTGAACGTCGGCTGTCCGCCGACGTTGGCGATTTCGAAGGTCACGGACGGATCGCTGACGACCACGCCCGTCAGCTTCAGCCCGTGTGCGCGCTGCGCGGGAATGTCGATCGTCCCGCTCCACACGCCGGCCTCGTCACGCGCGAGCACGACCGAGATCGCGAGCGGCCCCGGCGGCAACGAGATGTGTCCCGCCCAAGTCCCCGCCGCGGACGCGGCCGTCGACTGCGCTGACGCGGGCATGGCGATCGCCAGAGTGGCGGCAACGAGGAGCAGGAGCTGGGCGGGTTTGATCATGTGATCTGCGTCCTGGTTGTGTGTGCTTGCGCGTCTTCGCGTGAGGCAATCGCGGTGTCATCTTTTTTCAATCGCTCGCGGGGCCCCACCCCCGCTCGCCCGCTCAGCGCCGCTCCTCTGTCGCGGGCTTCGCGGACTTTTCTTGATGCGCTTCGCCACCCTCGCTACGCTCGGGGGCTTGCGCTGTCATCTTTATTTACTTCTGGCTTCTGGCTTCGAACTTCTAACTTCTCTCAACCGCGTCCCAGAAATCGCATTCGGCGACGATGGCGAGGGGGAAGCCCTGAGAGCGCAGCTCGTACGCCTCTTCGACCTTGCGGCCGTAGCAGGCGAGCGTCCAGTGCGGGTTGCCGCCGTCAGAGACGACGAGGTAGTCAGTGGCGCGCGTGACGCCGCGTTCGGTGAAGCCTTGGCGGCGGCGGACGTGCGACTCCATCGTCTCGCGCGGGGCCTTCATCGAGTCGCCGGTGAAGACGAACAACCGGCCGGGAAACTCGATCGCGGGTGCGACCGTGCAGATCCCAGCGAGCGTCAGCGGACGCGATCGGTCGTCGTCGGCGCCGCCGATCGGAAATTCGGAGGCGAGTTGAATCAGGTACTCACGTCCCGCGGGATGACGGCTGCCGGCGAGCACGTCGACGGCAATTGCCTCGCACTCGTCATAGGGCCAGGTGCCTTTCAGCTCCGACCACTCGTCGAGCCAGTCCTGCAGCGCGTGCAGTTCCACGGTCGGGACGACGTGATCGGCGGCGATGCCGGCGACGAGTCCCATCAACTCCTGCACGCCCGCACGCACGGCCTCGACGTACGGGTTGAGCTTGGTGAGCGTCGAGGCGACGAAGCGCAGGTCCTCGCACTCTTCGCGCGTGAGGATGCCGTCGGCCAGCGCGCTCCGAAGACGCGCCGCGATCTCGGCGAACGGCCGCACCTGGCGATAAGGCGCCGCGGCCTCGAGCCACCGTGCCACGCGTTCGACCTCGACGCGGACGATGACGCCGTCGGATTCGATGCCGGCGAGTAGCCCGGTCAGCTCATGGGCGAGGCGGAAACCGATGGGATCGGCAGGGATGTGTCGAGCCATGGGGTCAGATCTTGAATTGCCGTACGACGTCGCCCGTCGTTGACGGGCCGGCCGTCTGGCACCTGCGGGTTCCAGCGTACGTCAATTCAAGATCCGACCCCACCGTTTATGATGGGGCGCGAGCCGGCCACCATCGGCTCCGGCAAAGGAGCGAGACATGTTCAAGGAATTCAAGGAATTCGCCATGCGCGGCAACGTGGTCGACATGGCTGTGGGCATCGTCATCGGCGTGGCGTTCGGGGCCATCGTCAGCAGTTTCGTGGGCGACGTGCTGATGCCGGTGATCGGCCTGATTACCGGCGGCGTGGACTTCTCGAACAAGTACATCCTGCTGCGCGAGGGCGCGACCGCGGCGGGGCCGTACGCGTCGCTCGCGGCCGCCAAGGCCGCCGGCGCCGTGACGCTGGCCTATGGCACGTTCATCAATACCATCGTGAACTTCATCATTGTCGCGTTCGCGTTGTTCCTGGTCGTCAAGGCGATGAACACGGTCATGAAGAAGAAGGACGAAGCGCCGGCCGCGCCGCCCGCGCCAACGAAAGAAGAAACGCTTCTGACCGAAATCCGCGACATCCTCGCGCGCCGCTAGCCGTTCGCGCTCGCCGAGCAATCCTTCGATTCCCGTCTCCGGCCGGCACGCCACGCGCGCGTCGCCGGCCGGAGCGTGGCACCCCGATGCCCTGAGTCGGTCATCGGCTGCCGCGGTCGATTCGCGCCGTTCGTCCGTTCAGCGGGAATGTCCCTTGCAGTGAGCGTAGTGGTCGACGCCGCACGCCGGGCCCGATGGGGACGTGCGCGCACGCGGGCGGGGGAGGCGGACATGACCGGTGGCGATGTACTCGTGGAGACGCTCATCGACTGGGGCGTCGACGTCGTGTTCGGTCTGCCCGGCGACGGTATCAACGGCGTAATCGAAGCGCTTCGCACGCGCCAGGATCGCATCCGGTTCATCCAGGTGCGCCACGAAGAGAGCGCGGCGTTCATGGCCTGCGCCTACGCGAAGTACACGGGACAGCTCGGCGTGTGTCTCGCGACGTCGGGACCCGGCGGCCTGCACCTGCTCAACGGCCTCTACGACGCGAAGCTCGACGGCCAGCCGGTGCTCGCCATCACGGGCCACACCTACCACGACCTCATCGACACGTTTTCGCAGCAGGACGTCGATCTCGATCGCGTCTTCCAGGACGTCGCCCGCTACTCGACGCGCATCATGAGCGCGGACCACGTCAGCGCTGTCGCGTCGCTCGCCTGCCGCACGGCCATCACGCGGCGCGGTGTGGCGCACATCAACTTTCCGCACGACCTGCAGTCGGCCGAAGTCGGTGAGGATCGGTCGAAGCGTAACGTCGCACACCACACGAGCGCGGTGCGCGCGCGATCTCCGATCGAGCCGCGCGACGAGGACGTCCGCGCCGCCGCGCGTATCCTGAACGGCTGCCACAAGGTCGTCATCCTCGCGGGACGCGGCGCTCTGGGCGCCGTCGACGAGCTCGAAGCGGTTGCCGATCAGCTCGGCGCGCCGATCGTGAAAGCGCTCCTCGGCAAGGCGGCCGTGCCCGACGACAGTCCCTACACGACCGGCGGCCTCGGCCTGCTCGGCACCAAGCCGTCCTATGAGGCGCTGCAGTCGTGCGACGGACTGCTCATCGCCGGGTCGTCGTTTCCGTACATCGAGTTCCTGCCCAAGCCCGGCCAGGCGCATTGCGTGCAGATCGATCTCGACCCCGCGCGCATCGGCCTTCGTCTGCCGGTCGAAGCCGCCATCATCGGCGACTGCCGCATGACGCTCGCCGCGCTCGTGCCGTGTCTCGTGCGCAAGGCGGATCGCAGCTTCCTCGAGCGCGCGCAGAAGCACGTGAGTGAATGGCGCGAGCGGCTCGACGCGCAGGCGCGGCCCGACGGCGACGGCCCGATGAAGCCGCAGTTCGTGGCCGCCGCGCTCGGACGCCGGCTGTCGCGCGACGCCATCGTGTCCTGCGACAGCGGGACCGTCACCGCCTGGTGGGCCCGGCACGTCCCAGCTACACGTGGTCAGATGCACTCGGTCTCGGGCACGCTCGCGAGCATGGCGTGCGGCCTGCCGTACGCGATTGCCGCGCAGATCGCGCACCCATCGCGTCAGTCGGTCGCCTTCGTCGGCGACGGCGCGTTGTCGATGTTGATGGCGGAGCTCGCCACCTGCGTGAAATACCGTCTGCCGGTCCGTGTCGTCGTACTCAAGAACGACACGCTCGGTCAGATCAAGTGGGAGCAGATGGCGTTTCTGGGCAATCCGGAATTCGGGTGCGAGCTCCAGGCGATTGATTTCGCAGCCGTGGCGCGCGCGTGCGGAGCCGTCGGTCTGAGCGCGACGACGCCCGAGGCGTACGAGCGCGCGCTCGACGACGCGTTCGCGACTTCCGGACCGGCGCTCGTCGAGGCCGTCGTCGATCCGCTCGAGCCGCCGCTTCCGCCGCACGTGACGGCAACGCAAGCCGCGCACATGGCAGAGGCGTTCCTGAAAGGCACGCCCGCGCGCGGCGCCATTGCACGCACGCTGGCCCGCGATCGGGTCAGAGAGATGGTGTGAGGCTACTTCGATGACGCCGGTTTGCGTGGCGCGCGTGCGGGCCGCGCCGCGCGCCTGCGGCCACGCGTTGGCGCCGGGCTCGCCGCGTCGCGCTGGATGATGAACGACACCGGCAGCTCGTCTTCATCGACCGCATCGCGCAGGTGCGGAAAGAGATCGACGAGCAACTTCAGTTCCTGCGTCAGCTCCTGAAACCGCGCCTCGGCTCCGCGCTTGGCGAGATCCAGGATGTGCTGCGGGGTGGGGGATTTGGGCATGGTATTCCCTTTGGGAAACTTTGAACTTTGAACTTCGAAACTCGGACACGGCGGATATGAACCAAGTCAGGAGACGCGCCGAAGGCGCCACGTCCGTTCGAAGTTCATAGTTCGAAGTTCGAAGTTGTCGAGCCGGCATCAATCACGCACCAGTTCGAATCAATTTCTCCATTTCCGCCTCCGCTTCCAGCCCCACGAGGTCGCGCTGGACGACGGCGACGGCGAGTTTGCGGCCCTGGTGGCGCCACGTAATCGTGCAGTCCTGCGCGTCGGCGTCGAGTTGGCCGTCGAGGTCGACGGCGTCCCAGCGTTCGGCGTGGCCGATGTAGGCGAGCGTGAAGTCGTACTGCTCGGTCCAGAAGAACGGCACCATGTCGAAGCGCTGGCGCCGGCCGAGGATGTTGCGCGCGGCCGTCTGGCCCTGGCGTTCGGCCACGACCCAGTGCTCGACGCGGATGGCG
>DASZOV010000150.1:0-1732 GCA_035550595.1 Vicinamibacterales bacterium | reverse complement strand
CGGCGGCAAGACGGGCACGACCGACGACTACACCGACGCGTGGTTCATCGGCTTCGATCCGGACATCACGGTCGGCGTGTGGACGGGCTACGACCAGAAGAAGCCGCTCGGCGGCAACCAGACGGGCACGGTCGCGGCGCTCCCGATCTGGATGGACATCGTGAAGAGCTGGATCGCACGCCGCCGAGCCGACGGCGGCCCCACGCCCGAGTTCACGCGCCCTGCCAACATCGTCACCGCCGACACGCCGCTCGGGACGGACGTCTTCATCGCCGGCACCGAACCGGGGCGCTGAGGGCTCAGCGCCCAGTAATCAGGCGCAGGTCGATGGCGTCAGCCATCGCCTTGTAGCCCGTGTCGTTCGGGTGCAGGTGGTCGCGATCGTTGAACGCGGGCGCGAACGAGAGCGGGTCGTTCGGATCCGCCACGACGGCCGCGAAGTCGATGACGCCGTCGAAAGCGCCGCTCGTTTTTATCCACGCGTTGGCCGCCTCACGCGCTGCTTCGCCAGTATCCGATGCGTAGAACGCGCCTTTGTAAGGCGTGAGTGTCGCGCCGAGGACCCGGATGCCATGCGCGTGGGCGCGGGCGATGATCTGCTGATACGCGGCTTCGAGCGCGACGGCCGTCACCGGCTCGCGATCGCCGACGGGCGCGAAGCCACGACCGATGTCGTTGATCCCCTCGAGCAGCACGAGCACCTTCACGCCCGGCACGCTGAGCACGTCGCGATCGAAACGCGCCAGCGCGTCCGGGCCGCTGCCGTAGCGCAACACACGGTTGCCCGAGATGCCCGCGTTCACGACCGACCAGTGATCGGGTCCGGGCAGCGCGGCGAGCCGCTCCGCCAGCCGATCCGGCCACGAACGAAACGCATTGCCGGTCGATCCGTCACCTTCGGTGATCGAGTCGCCGAGCGTGACGACAGCGGACGTGCGCGGGGCGTCGACTTCGACGAGCGTGACGTACACGGGCGCGCGTGTCAGATGCACGCCCGGCAGCGACGCGGCGTCCGTGAGATCGCCGGACGCCGACGGGACGTACGTCCACCGCGTGCGTGCGCCGCGGACCACGGCCTGACCGGGCACGAACACCGACACCGCGAGCCGGTCGAGCGCCCGCACGTCGAGCGCAACGGGATCGGATAGCACGGGCGCGCCAGCGGGAATCGCCACGCGGGCTTGTCCATCGAACGTGACCGCGCGATCGCTGCCGGCGACGATCGCGCCGTCCGGTCCGGCGAGCGCGACATGGGCGTCGCCAATCACCTGCACGTCGCCGCTGCCCTCGTTGGAGAGACGCAGGCGAATGCGGGCGCCCGATGCCGACACGCGAACGACTTGGCGCAGCGTGACGTTCGCCATCGCACCTGGCGCGAGATCGACGGGCACGGCGCCGGGATTGTCGAGGAGCGGCGGCCGCGGCGCAACGGCTGGCGCCGCCGCCGACGCGGGCGGCGCACCGAGCGGCGGCGGCTGTGGCGCGACGCGAATGGGCGCCGGACCAAGCTGCGGCGGCGACGCCACCCATCCCCACGCGCCGACCCAATGTGCGCCCGCATCAGGTGACTGCGCGGCACGCGATGTCTGAACAGGCGCCGCCACGAGCGCGGCGGCGAGAGCGACGACGGAGAAGAGCTTCATGACAGCCTCATGCTTGAAGTTCGCAAGTCGTCTTCTTTGCAGTGCGTTGGGGCCCCACCCCCAACGCTACGCGCTTCGGCGCCCTCACT
>DASZOV010000149.1:0-70853 GCA_035550595.1 Vicinamibacterales bacterium | reverse complement strand
CGCCACGACGTGTCCGGTCGTCGAGCCGGTGAAATACAGGAACTGGTCGGCCTGGTGTGACCCGATGTCGCAGAGGATGCCGCCGTAGTACTGCTTGTCGAAGAACCACGCGGGCCGCGTCGCGGCCTGCATGCGATGCGGTCCCAGTCCGACCGTCTGGACGACGTCGCCGATGGCGCCGGCTTCAACTAGTTGGCCGGCGCGCACGGTCGCCTGGTTTTCGAAACGCTCGCTGTAGGTAATCGAATAGATCCGGCCCGTTTCCGCCTGCACCTTCCGGACCTCGGCCAACTGCTCGAGCGTCGTGATGCCCGGCTTGTCGGCCATGTAGTCCTTGCCGTGGCGCATGACGCGGATGCCGAGCGGCGCGCGCTCCACCGGCACGATCGAGCTCGCCACGAGCTGGATCGACGGGTCGTCGAGAATCTCTGCTTCGCTGCGGGCCACCGTCGCCTGCGGGAACGTTCGCGTGAATTCCGCCACGAGGTCGGGCTCCTTCGCGTAGACCGACACCAGTTCGCCGCCCCCGCGGATGAGCGCATTGACCTGCGCGTTGATGTGACTGTGGTTGATGCCGACGACCGCGAACCTGATCGTCTGACGCGGCTGGGAGCGGGCGGGCCCGGAGGCGCTCTCCCGGACGCGGTGCGACCGTCCCACCTGACGCGGGTCGAACGCCGCGGCCGGCAGCGCTGACATCGCGGCGGCAGACACCGGTCGAGGCATGATGTGAGGCGCGATTATAGCCGCGTGCGGACGCGGGGCGCGACAGCCGGAGGGCGGCCCGCGATGTAGGATCGACGCGTCCTCCCCACGTGCGCGTGCCGGACCGCAGGAGTGTGCGTGTCGCTATTGAGCCCGTTCGTGAACCGGATACAGCGCGTCCGCGCGTTTCTTCGCGACCGCGATCGGCAGTTCCGGCAGACGCTGGGCTTCATGCCCCGGCGCTCGCGCGCGCTGCTGGGCGTCGCCATCTTCACGACGTTCACGGCGTTTGCGCTTTCAGTGGACCAGCTTCCGACCGACACGCATTTCTGGCTCCGCATGGCCGTCGTCGCGGTCTACACGGGCGTGCTCGGGCTGGGCTACGCGTTTTCGAGTTTCGGTTTTCGCCAGTTGCTGCCGTTCGTCATCGCGTTCAACGTGCTCGGTCCGCTGGCATTCAGCCACTGGCTCGCACCAGGCAATCCGCCGCACGTGCTCGCGGCCGCCGACATCGCCGGCGTCGAGGCACGCCTGCGTGTCGTACGCGCCCTTCAGAGCGTGATGGCGGTGACCGGTTACTCGTGCTTCATCGCGCTCCTGCGACTCGAAGGCCGTCGCAGCGTGAGCGCACACACCGAGATCCGCCTGGCGCACGACATCCACGCCTCGCTCGCGCCGCCCGTCTCGGGCGAATCCGCTGCGCTCGAGTGGTACGGCGCCTCGCATCCGAGTGGCGAAGTCGGCGGCGACCTCGTCGACGTCGTCAGTGATGATGAGGCGTGGCGGGCGTGCATCGCGGACGTCAGCGGGCACGGCGTGGCCGCCGGCGTGTTCATGGGAATGTTCAAGACGGCCTTGCGCGCGGCCTGGCGGCGAACGCACGATCCGGCCGCGGCGCTCACCGAGGTCAACGCGGTCCTCGAGCCGATCAAACAGTCGAACATGTTCGTGACGGCTGCCGCGCTCGCGTGTCGCGTGCCCGGCACGTTCGATTACGTGCTCGCCGGACACCCGTCACTTCTCCATGTGTCACATGCGAGCGGGTGCGCACGCTGGGTGGGTGATGCAGAAATGGCCATTGGCCTCATCGACACGACGGCCTATCACGCGGCCTCGTTCGACGCGGCACCGGGCGACCTCGTGGTCGTTGTCACCGACGGGTTGATCGAAGTGTTCGATCGCCGCGATCACGAGCTCGGCCCGGACGGACTACTTCCAATCGTCGTGGCGGCCGCGAAGCGATCGACGCTACAGGAAGCCGCGGCCGACATCCTCGCCGCCTGCGCGCGTCATGGCGCACAGAGCGACGATCAGAGCCTGCTGCTCGTGAGAGTGCGATGACGCCGAAGAGCGGGACCGCCGCATTCGATCTCGATCGCTTCGTCACGGCGCAGGCGCCGATCTACGCGCGCGTCCTCGAGGAGCTTCGCGCCGGTCGCAAGACGAGCCACTGGATGTGGTTCATCTTTCCGCAGCTTCGCGGCCTGGGTCTGAGTGACATGGCGCAGTATTACGGCCTCGACGGCCGCGCCGAAGCCGCGGCGTATCTCGATCACCCGTTGCTCGGCGAACACCTGCGCGAATGCACGGCCATCGTCAATGGTCTCGAACGAGTCAGCGCACACGAGGTCTTCGGCATGCCCGACACGCTGAAGTTCCGATCGTCGATGACGATCTTCGATCTGGTCGCGGAACCAGCGTCAGTGTTCGCCGAGGCGCTGGACAAGTACTTCCACGGCGAGCGCGATGCGCGAACAATCGCGCTGGTTCGGCCGTAGCCGCGCCCGTCCGGGCCGGCACGGAGGCCGGTCCCTACGGCGTCGAAACGAGCCACCGGCCCACATCGTGTAGGGGCGGCCCCCCGTGGCCGCCCGAGTACGCATCAGGACACGACGAGCGAATAGCTCGTGCTGCGGCCTCCCGCCGAATCGCGCGTGAGGACGCCGCGCGCGACGAGCTGCTGGATGTCACGCAACGCCGTGTCCTGCGAGCTCTTCGTCAGCGCCGCCCACTTCGACGTCGTCAGCTTGCCGTCGAAGCCGTCTATCAGCTTGTTGATGACCAGCCGCTGACGATCGTTCATGGCCACGTCGCGGAGCTTCTCCCAGGCACGCGCCTTCGCGATCGTGCCGGCAAGCGCCGTCTGCGCGCCGGCAATCGCCCGCGCGAGGCACTCGAGGAACCACACCATCCACGGCGTCACGTCCATCGTGGCCTGCTGCGTCTGTTCGAGCAGCCGATAGTAGTCGGCGCGCTCCTCGCGAATCTGCGCGGACATGCTGTAGAAGCGCTGCGCATGTCCCTCCGAACGCGCGAGGGTCATGTCCGCGATCGCTCGCGCGATGCGCCCGTTGCCGTCGTCGAACGGATGAATCGTCACGAACCACAGATGCGCCAACGTTGCTTTCAGAACGAGATCGATCGTCGCGTCCGCGTTGAACCACTCGAGGAACCGACGCATCTCCTCTTCGAGGCGATCGGCAGACGGCGCTTCGAAGTGCACGCGCTCGCGACCGATCGGTCCGGACACGACCTGCATCGGCGACGCGTGATCGTCGCGCCACGCGCCAACCGTGATGCGATGCATGCCGCTGCGGCCGGTGGGGAAGAGCGCCGCGTGCCAGCCGAAGAGGCGCTCGCGCGTCAGTGCCTGGTCGTAGTGCTGCGTGGCGTCGAGCATCATCTCGACCACGCCCTCGACGTGGCGGTCGGCGGGTTGCAATCCGCCGACGTCGATGCCGAGCCGTCGCGCCACCGACGATCGCACCTGACCGGCATCCAGCTTCTCGCCTTCGATCTCGCTGCTCTTCAGCACGTCCTCGGTGAGGGTGAGGACGACGGCTTCTTCCTTGAGCTTGAAGCCGAGCGCTTCCATCTGGCCAATGAGGCGCCCTTGTAGATGTCTGGTTGCGGCCAGAGGGGCGGCCAGACGCGCCGCGTCCCAGTGGAACGACGGCCAGTCCGGAAGTTCATGGATATAGGTAGGCATTCACCGCATTTGACGCGGTGATTATAGCCGCTATTCGCCGCGTGAGTCAATAATCGACGCACGCCATGCGGTGAATGTGGCACTTATTCACCGCATCACCGCGCCCGGCCTCGGCGGTACGTGGTCTACTTCGCCTGCAGTTGGGGTGTCGTATCGCGCCGCGCGCCGGTCACCTGCCGCACGTCCCGCACCGCGCCGTGCGACGCGCTGGTCGTGAGCGCGGCATAGGCCTGGAGCGCCGGCGAGACCGCGCGGTCCCGCTGTTCGGGCTTCCACGCGCGATCGCCGCGCGCGTTCATCCGGCTTCGTCGCGCGTCGAGCTCTTCAGTCGTGATGACGAGCCGCATCGATCGCTTCGGGATGTCGATTTCGATCGTGTCGCCGTTCTCGACGAGCGCAATCGCGCCGCCCTCGGCCGCTTCCGGCGAGACGTGGCCGATCGACAGCCCCGACGTGCCGCCCGAGAACCGGCCGTCCGTGAGGAGCGCGCACGCTTTGCCCAGGCCGCGCGACTTCAGGTAGCTCGACGGGTAGAGCATCTCCTGCATGCCCGGTCCGCCCTTCGGTCCTTCGTAGCGGATGACGACGACGTCGCCGGCGACGACGCGGCCGTTGAGGATGCCGTCGACGGCCGCCTCCTGGCTTTCGAAGATTACGGCCGGTCCCGCGAACACGAGCGACGTCGCGTCGACGCCCGCGGTTTTCACGATGCCGCCTTCCTCGGCGATGTTGCCGAAGAGCACCGCGAGTCCGCCGTCACGGCTGAACGCGTGGTCGGCGTCGCGCACGACGCCCTTCGCGCGATCGAGATCGAGCGTGTCGTAGCGCCGGTCCTGGCTGAACGCTTCCGTCGTGCGCACACCACCTGGTGCCGCGCGATAGAACGTCTTCACCGCGTCGTCTGTCGTCTGCTGCACGTCCCACTTCGCGAGCGCATCGCCAAGCGTTGGCGCGTGCACGGTCGCGACGTCGCGATGGAGCAGTCCCGCGCGATCGAGCTCGCCGAGAATCGCCATGACGCCGCCCGCGCGGTGCACGTCCTCGAGATGGACGCTCGCGAGCGACGGCGCGACCTTGCAGAGGTTCGGCACACGTCGCGACAGCCGGTCGATGTCGGCCATCGTGAAGTCGACGTCCGCTTCGCGCGCGGCGGCGAGCAGGTGGAGGACCGTGTTCGTCGATCCGCCCATCGCGATGTCGAGCGTCATCGCGTTCTCGAACGCCTCACGCGTCGCGATCCCACGCGGGCGCGCGCGGTCGTCGTCGTGTTCGTACCACGCTTTCGCGAGCGCGACGATGCCCCGGCCGGCGTCGAGGAACAGGTTGCGTCGATCGGCGTGCGTGGCGACGATCGTGCCGTTGCCGGGGAGCGAGAGGCCGAGCGCTTCGGTCAGGCAGTTCATCGAATTCGCGGTGAACATGCCGGAGCACGACCCGCAGGTGGGGCAGGCCGCGCGCTCCATCTCGAGCGCGTCCTCGTCGCTCACTCGCGCGTCCGCGCCGGCGACCATCGCGGTGATGAGATCGACGGCGCGCGTCACGCCCTCCTGCTGCACCTTGCCGGCTTCCATCGGTCCGCCCGAGACGAAGATCGCCGGCACGTTCAGTCGCAGCGCGGCCATGAGCATGCCCGGCGTGATTTTGTCGCAGTTCGAGATGCAGACGAGCGCGTCGGCGCAGTGCGCGTTCACCATGTACTCGACGGCGTCGGCGATGAGCTCGCGCGAGGGCAGGCTGTAGAGCATCCCGCCGTGTCCCATCGCAATCCCGTCGTCGACGGCGATCGTGTTGAACTCCTTGGCCACGCCGCCGGCGCGTTCGATCTCGCGCGCGACCATCTGGCCGAGGTCCTTGAGATGGACGTGGCCGGGCACGAACTGCGTGAAGGAGTTCGCCACGGCGATGATCGGCTTGCCGAAGTCGGCGTCGGTCATGCCGGTGGCGCGCCAGAGCCCTCGGGCTCCGGCCATGTTGCGGCCATGGGTGGTGGTGCGGGAACGGTATGCAGGCATGGGATGGATGAGGCGCGAGGCGCCCTTCTTCTTTCTGCAAAAGTCTAGCAGTTACGCCGTCAGGTCGTTCGGTTCGGGCGACGGCTCGCAAGTCATCTTGACAAACTAGAGAAGTGGCGTATCGTAGGGCTTCATCTAGTCCCGCCAGATGAACGGGCCAGTCACGGCCGGCGATGAGATGAGCCGGTTCGACGGGCGCTGGCCCGACCGGCGCGAATGGGGCCGAACGATGTTCAGGCGAGTGATCGGCGGGCTACAGGCGATCGTGCGGCGTCGGCACGTCGAGGCCGATCTGGATGACGAGCTGCGACAGTACGTCGAAGCCGCCACCGAGGCGCACGTTCGCTCGGGTCTCGACGAGCGCGAAGCCCGGCGCTGCGCGCTGGCGGCTGTGGGCAGCCCGGCCGCCGTGAAAGACCACGTGCGCGACGTCGGCTGGGAATCGATCGTCGAGAGCATCTGGCAGGACGTCCGCTTCGCCGTGCGGACGCTGCGCAAGTCGCCGGCCTTCACCGCAGCGGTCATTGCGACACTCGGTCTCGGCATCGGCGGCACGACCGCGATCTTCAGCGTCGTCAACGCGCTGTTCCTGCAGGCACCCGACGGCGTTTCCGAGCCGTCGTCGCTGCGCCGCGTGTACATCAAGCGTGATGCGGGATCGATGCAGTCGCCCGATGGCGGTCCCGGCTTCTGGACCGACTACGAGACGATGCGCACGAGCGCGCCGGCGTTCGCGGCCATCGGCGCGTACTCGCCGCGGGAGATGATGACACTCGGCCGCGGCGCCGATGCCGTGCAGGTTCGCACCGCGCTCGTGTCGCACGATTTTCTACAGACGCTGGGCGTTCACCCTGCGCGCGGCCGGCTGTTCGACGCCGCGGACGACCTCCCTGGCGGCCCGCCCGTCGTTCTCATCAGCCATGTGTTGTGGCAGGAACGATTCGGAGCGGCTGCCGACATCGTCGGGACATCCGTGCGGTTGAACGGACGAATCGTCGAGGTCGGCGGCGTCACGGCAAAGGGCTTCACCGGCATCGACCAGGATCGAATCGATATCTGGATTCCGCCGTCTCTTGCGGTGCCGCTCGACGTCCACTCGGACGCCGACGAAACCTGGCGGTCGACGGTCCTCGGCATCAGGTACATCGCGCGACTCACGCCAGGAGTCACCGACACAATCGCCATCGCCCAAGCGACCGCCGCGTTGCGCCACGCCGAGGAAGTCCGACCGCCGTCGGCCCGCGAGCAAATAGACCTGGACCCGACACCGGAGGTGCTGACGAAGCCGCTCACGCTGGCTGGCGCGCTCGGCGGCGCCGAGGCCAGGAACCTGTCGCTCTGGGTGATGCTCGCCTCACTGCTCGCGCTCGCCGCCGCGTGCGCGAACGTCGCGAACCTCCTGTTGGCGCGTGCCATCACCCGGCGCCGAGAAATCGGCGTTCGTCTCTCGATTGGCGCGAGCACGGCGCGCGTCGTTCGGCAGCAACTCACCGAAAGCCTCGTGCTGGCGCTCCTCGGCGGCGTGGCTGGCGTCGTCGTGGCATTTGGAGCGGTGGGCCTGATGCGGCAGTTCCCGCTGCCGCCGTCGGCGGAACGAATCGACGGCTCCGTGCTCGTGTTCGCGCTCGCGGTGTCTCTCGTGACAGGGCTCGTCTTCGGCATCTTCCCCGCCCTTCGAGCGGCGCGGATCGACCCCGTGCGCGCGCTCGCCAATGCCCGCACGATCGGCGCGCCGCAGCACGTCCGTACGCGGCGCGCGTTGATTGTCGTGCAGATCGCGCTGTCACTCGTGCTGCTCGTCGGTGCCGGTCTGTTCGTCAGGTCGGTGCGGCAGATCGCCGCCATCGACAGCGGCGTCGCACTCGATCGACTGCTCGTCGTGACGATGGATCTCGCGCGCGCCGGGTACGCGCCGACGGTTCGAAACGCCGTCTATGACGACGCCGTGGCGCGGCTCTCGACCGTACCTGGCGTGGAGCGCTCGGCCGTGACTCACGTCGCGCCGCTCGGCGGCGACTACAGCGTTCCGGTGCAATGGGCGCTGCCCGGCCGCACGGTATCGATGCGGCAGGCCAGCGTGCTGAATATCGTGGGCGCCGGCTACTTCGAGACCATCGGCGCGCGGGTGCTGCGGGGGCGCGGCATCGAGGCTTCGGATTCCGCGGGTGCCGAGCCGGTCGCCGTCGTCAACGAGCGGATGGCTCGGTTGATGGCTGATGACGGCAACGTCGTCGGGCTGTGCGTGCCGATCGGCCGCCAAGTCCGACGCGGCGGCTGCACGCGCATCGTCGGCGTCGTGGAAGGACAGCGGCGGCGATACCTCGAGACGGCGGTGACCCCGATGATCTTCGAGGCTCGGACGCAGAACCATGACACGATTCCGTTCGGCACGCCCTCGATCCTCGTCCGCACGACGGGCGAGCCCAGCCGGTACGCGGAGGCCGTGCGACGTGCGGTGTCCGGTGTGCGCGACGATCTGCCGTACGTCGACGTACGACCGCTCGCCGAGACCGAGGCCGTCCGGAGCGGCGTCCTGCCATTCCGCCTTGGCGCGACGTTGTTCGCGCTCTTCGGCCTGCTGGCACTCGTGCTCGCGGCCGTGGGGCTGTACGGCATGCTCGGCTACTTCGTGACCGAGCGCACGCCGGAGATCGGCATCCGCCGCGCACTTGGCGCGCCGCGCACCGCAGTCATTGCGCTCGTGCTTCGACAGGGCCTCGTCCCGACCGGCCTGGGACTCGCGGCCGGACTGATCGTCGCGGCCGTGAGCGTGCGCTATCTCGCGTCGCAACTCTTCGGCATCGCGCCGCTCGACGCCGTGTCGTTCGCGTCGGCCGTCGTCTTCCTGCTCCTCGTCGCGCTCATCGCGACGCTCGTGCCAGCACGGCGCGCCGCCCGCGTCGACCCGGCCGTCGCGCTGCGACGGGAGTAACACCGACCGCTCGCCAGCCGTCACGTCATTGCGCGAGGACGTGCTCCTGGCGAGAATTGGCGCATGCGCACGGCGATCGTCGTCGCGTCCATCGCGCTCGTCGGCGTCGCGCGAATCGGTTCATCGGGCGTCGGCGTGAAGGCGCAGGCCGCGTCCGCTCATCCGCCCGATGCCGTCGTCGACGCCAGCGGATCCGGACAGTTTCGCACCGTGCAGGCGGCCATCGATGCCGTGCCGCAATCGACCAGCGCCGATCATCGGTGGGTCATCCTCGTCAAGCCTGGCGTGTATCACGAGCGGCTGTACGTGCAGCGCGAGAAGCGCTTCGTGTCGCTCGTCGGACAAGATCCCGTCACGACGACAATCACGTTCGATCGCAAGGCGTCCGACATCGGCCCCGACGGGTTGCCGATCGGTACCTATCGCACGCCGACGGTCACCATCGACGCCGATGACTTCGCGATCGAGAACCTGACCATCGTCAACGACGCCGGGCCGGGATCGCAGGCGCTTGCGCTGCGCGTCGATGGCGATCGGCTCGTCGTGCGGAACAGCCGCCTGCTCGGCTGGCAGGACACAGTGTTCCTCGATCGCGGCCGGCAATATTTCGAGGACACGCTCATCGCCGGTCACGTGGATTTCATCTTCGGCGGCGCGACGGCGTTCTTCGAGCGGTGCTGGCTTCACGCGTGGCGCGACGGCTATCTGACGGCAGCGTCGACCCCGCCCGAGCAGCGATACGGCTTCGTCTTCGCCGACGGCCGGATCACGGGCGAGCCCGGCGTTCACGTCTTCCTCGGACGTCCATGGCGCGCCTTCGCGCAGGTCACCTGGCTGCGCACGGACATGACCGACGTCGTTCGTCCGGCGGGCTGGCACAATTGGAATCAGCCTGAACGCGAACACACCGTGCGCTACGAGGAGTTCGCCAGCCGAGGCGCTGGCGGCAGCATGACCGCGCGCGTGCCCTGGGCGCGACGTCTTTCGATGAAACAGGCGGCCACGATGACAGCGGCGCGCGTGCTCGGCGGCGCGGACCATTGGGACCCGCAACGCGTGCCGTCCTACGTGTCGCTATCGCCGACACGCGTGCTCGATGCCGCCCTGCCCGCGGCGCCTGGACCCGGCAGCGCACGCCCGCCCCGCCACTAACCAATTTCGAAGTTCGAAGAGCCTGGTCAAGAACTGAAAAGACGCGCCGAAGGCGCCTCATTCATTCGAAGTTCGAAGTTCGAAGTTCAGAGTTCAGAGTTCGAAGTTGACCAGCGCTCCCAGAACCCACTTCTGGCTTCTGTCTTCAAACTTCCAACTTGCTCTTTACTCGTCCGAGTACGGAAACACCGGCCGCAGATTGAAGATCGCCTGGTTGACGAAGAAGTCGTTGATCGTGTGATAACCCTTCGCCTTCGCCAGCCGCACGGTTTCGTCGACGAGACGAATCGTCGACGTGCGCGCCTGGAGCAGCTTCGCATCGTCAGTCACCAGGGGGATGCGCGCTTCGATCAGCGACAGCAGGCCTTCCGTGCCGTTCGCGACCGGGTCGGTCATCGGGAAGTCGTGCGCCTTCAGTTGATACAACGCGACACTCTGGAGCTGAGTGACGCGCGTCTGGAATTCCTCGGGCAGTGTCTCGATGCCGCCCGCGCCGACGGCGACGGCCTTCTCCTCGTCGATGAGCGTTTCAACCGAACACGTGTCGGGCGTCGCGCGACAGCCGTCGAGCGGCGCGGCCGTGTAATGGCGTCGATCGACGTCGGTCACGAGCCGGATGTCCAGTGGCAGATCGGAGCTCGGTTTCGGCCGGCACGTCGGATCGGGTGCGAGCCCGGCGATGTCCTCCGCCGCGATCGGCAGCGCGGCGCCCATCGCCTTGTGCATCATCCACGTCAGCGTGATGTCGTTCAGCCCGCGATTGCCGTTGCCGCCGCCGACGTCTGAGTGCGCGCCGCGGAACCAGACTTCGTACGCGCCGTGCAGCCGTGTGGGCAGGAACGACGGCCGCCGCTCGTCGAGCGCCAGCGCGTGGAAGGCATATTGAAGATTCGTCTTCGGCAGCGACAGGTGATGGCCGATGTTGAGGTCCGTCAGCCCCAGGTTCGCGAGCCCGAACGCGGCGACGACGTCCCAGACGCCGAGAAAACGAATCCGCGGGTTCGCTTCGACGACCGTCTTGGATTTCGGTTTGCGGATCTTGCGGTCCTCGATGATGTGGCAGAAGTCGAGCGTCGTCGCCGCGCCGCGGCTGAAGCCGACGATGTCGATGACGTAGTCACCGGCGGCCCACTGCTCGCAGAGATGTTCGTAGGCGTCGTCCAGGCGCGGCAGCTCGCCGAGTCCGAACGCGCCGCCGAGAATCCGGCCGAGCTCCTCGAATCGCGTGCCGACGCCGGGGACGTACAGATCGTCGGTGCCGGATCGCGAGTGATACGCGTCGTAGAAGCGCTTGACGTTCGTGTTGGTATAGCCCGGGTCTTCGCCGTCCTTCGCCTTGTTCCAGGTCCCATCGAACGCGAACAGAGCCATGGCTGTCCTCCGCCGGGGTGCCGGCGAAGATAGCCGGACCGCTGTCCGACCGCAAGTGGCGATACACTGGCGCCCGTTCCAGGCCAGCAGCGGCAGTTCCCACCGGCCGAAGGCGGCCCGTTCACGGTCACAAGCGGAGTCTGTTCGCCGCGTCGCGGCAGGAGGCAAGGATGAGCGTCCAGGCATGGCGCGTCGGGAAGACGCTGGCCGTTGGCGTGGCCGGTGTGGGATTGATGCTCGTGTTCGCGTCTCACGATACGGACGTCGTCGCCGCGGGAGCCGCGGCGCCAGCACGTCAGACCGCAAACGCTCAGCAAGCGCCGGCGTCCACCGCGACACCCGCGCGCGATCACGCCTGGTGGCGCGACGCCGCGCCCGGCGCACGCGCGTATCGCGACGGCGCGGAGACGCTGCCGCTCATCGCCGTCAAGGGCAACCGCTTCGTCGATCCGTCCGGCACACCGGTGCTCTTCCGTGGTGTCGACATCTCCGATCCCGACAAGCTCGAGATGCAGGGCCACTGGAATCGCGATCTGTTCGTCGCCGTGAAGGACATGGGCGCGACGCTCGTGCGCATTCCCGTCCATCCCATCGCCTGGCGCGAGCGCACGCCGGCCGCGTACGTTGCGCTTCTCGATCAGGCCGTCGGCTGGTGCACGGAGCTCGGCATGCACGTCATCATCGACTGGCATTCGATCGGCAACCTGAAGACTGGCCTGTTCCAGGATCCGATGTACGACACGTCCGAACAGGAAACCTACGGCTTCTGGCGCACGATGGCGCGTCACTACGCCGGCCATCACACGGTCGCATTCTTCGAGCTGTTCAACGAGCCGACGACGTACAACGATCAGCTCGGGTCGATCGCATGGGCGGACTGGAAAGCGATCGTCGAGGACGAGATCCGGATCATTCGCGCGTACGACCCGCAAGTCATTCCGCTCGTCGCCGGCTTCGACTGGGCGTACGATCTCACGCCGCTGCGGCTCAGCCCGATCAATGCGGAGGGCATCGGCTACACCGTGCATCCCTACGCCAACAAGCGGACGAAACCCTGGGAGCCGAAGTGGGAAGAGGACTTCGGATTCGCGGCCGCGAAGTATCCGCTCATCGCGACCGAGTTCGGTGGATTCGCCGCCCCCGCAGCGGCTGGCGCACGCGCAGCGGTACCGCCCGCTCCTCCCGCCGGCCGCGGACGAGGCCGCGGCTTTCGCGGACCTGATCCTGAATACGGCCCGGCCATCATCAAGTACCTCGAGAGCCGGAACATCAGTTGGACGGTGTGGTGCTTCGATCCCGAATGGGGACCGTCGTTGCTGGCGAGCTGGGACGGCTTCAAGCTGAACGCGTCCGGCGAGTTCGCGAAGGCGGCGCTCCATGGAGGGATGCAATGACCTCCGGTCTCGCCACCTGACAGACGACGGTGTATCGCGCGTCGTCGAGGCGCGTCGCTCGCCGGTGCTATCGTGGGGACAGGCGATGGAGTTCGCCGGACGTGCCCTCGGGCTGATGACTCCTACTCGACAGATCGGAGGAGTCATCCGGTGGACTCAACGGCGACGAATCCCGATCCCATTCCGGAGCTGATGCGGCAGCTCGACACGCTCGTCGACGGCGAGTCGGCGTCGGCGAAGCTCGCCGCGAGCGGCCCACGCGCAGTCGGACCGCTCGCCGACTTCCTGCTCCGCGGCCGGGCGCGGAGCGTGCCGTGGCCCCGGTGCTGGACCGTTCGCGCGCTCGGTGGTCTTGGCGCCAGAGACGTGCTCATCGAATATCTCGAGCAGGAGCCGGCAGACGATCCGGTGGTTCGGCTCCACGAGGAAGCCGTTCAACGTGAAGCCGCGCTCGCGTTGACTTCCTGGGACACCGACGACGTGTTCGCCGTGCTGATGCGCGTCGCGCGACGTCAGGCGATTCCAGGCGTGATCGAGGCGCTCGGCCGGTTCGACCGGCGCGAGGCCGTCCCTGCGTTGCTGAAGGCGCTCGAAGACGACTGCTGCCGGCCGTGGGCGGAAACGGCACTCGAGGTGCACCTCGCGCGCGACCATGATCTGATCGTCCAGTCAGCGTTCGACCGGCGCACCGACGTCGCGCAAGAGGAAGAGCGTCCGAGCCTTCGCCGACGCCGCGCGGTGCTCCGCCTGCTCAGGAGCCACGCCGAGCCGCCGGATGTCGTGCACGCCCTGGCTCCGTTGATCGACTCGGCGGATCTGGAGATCGCCGTCGACGCGTGCGCCATCGCGCTCGCCGGCGGGACGACGGACGAGCGCGCGCGAGCCGGCGGTCGATTGAAGGCGATCGAACCCGCGGCGCCGTGGGAGCTCTACGCGGACGTCAAGGCCCTGTTGGGTCGCGCGGATTCAGTCCGGCTGGAAACGTCGACGAGCTCTCGACGCGTCGCTGACAAGTGATCGCGAAAGCTGTCGTCCGAGTCGCGCGGCCGCCACGCTCATCACAAAGTTCGCGGATCAACGACAGGCAGTCAAAAGTCTGCGTCTGAGCAGCTTCCTCTCGTGACACCCGCTGGTTTGTCAGGAAAACGGCGACCTGAGTTGGCGGACTTCATGCAATGTCGTGAACCGCCGTGGCGCTCTACTGGACCAGTCCTGACGTGCCTGCCGAGCACACGCTGGCTCACAAGGCCGCGCGGCTGGTCGTTCGACTCTACGCCGAGCGTCGCGCGAGGATACGCGAAGCCGCCGAGCGCGCGGCCCGAGCGGACTTCAGCCGCGGTCTGCACGTCGGACCGCATTTTCCTCTGTCGGTCGGTGCGCCGCGGCGTCGTTCGCCGCTCTCGCATTTACCCCACGAAGAACCGCTGTTCCGTGGCCATTCCGTCCACGACTGGCGGCAGTTGCCGTTCTGAATCACCCTCGCTTCGCTCGCGAGTCATCTTCTTTTGCAGTGGCGCGGGGCCCCACCCCCGCGCCTACGCGCTTCGGCGCCCTCACTCCGTTCGCAAGTCATCTTCTTTTGCAATGCGCTGGGGCCCCACCCCCAGCGCTACGGCGCCCTCACTCCGTTCGGGGCCTCGCGGAGTCATCTTTTTGTTCTTGTCCTGCCCTCTGATCCCTGTCTTCTTTGTCATCCCGTCAGTGATAGATTGCCCGTGGGTTCCCCCGGATTGCCGTTTCCATGTGGCGCAGCGTCTCGCTGATCGTCCGGTCGTTCGCGCGGGCCAAGGGCTTCGCGGTGGCGGCGGTGCTCACCGTCGCGCTGGGGATCGGCGTGAACACGGTCGTGTTCTCGCTGTTCGACCGCGTGCTCTTTCGGCCACCGCCGTACCGTGAGCCCGATCGGCTCGTGCAGTTGGAGTCGACTCGAATTGGGTTCCGACATCTCCCCGGCCTGCCGACGCTATTCGTGCAGGCGTTCGCTCGCGAACCCCATCTCTTCAGCGGGATCGCGTGGAGTCCGGGGGAAGCGTGGGGCGGCCCATACCCCGTCACGCCCGTCGCTGGCGGCAATCCCATCCTCTGGTTGACGCCGGTCACGACGAACACCCTGGATGTCCTGGGTGTGCGACCACTCATCGGGCCCGGCTTCTCGGGCGTGCGCGCCACCGAGCTGGACCATCCGGTGCTCCTGACGTACGAAACCTGGCAGCGCCAGTACGGCGGCTCGAGAGACGTGCTGTCTCGCGAATGGGTCGCTCGCGAGTGGCTCGGATTCGACCTGACGGTGAGGCCGAGCGACGTGCACTGGCGCGTCGTCGGCGTGCTGCCCGAAGGCTTCATCCTGCCGTCGTCTGGTCCCACGCGCTATGACGGCATCTACGGCGTCGATCCGGGATTCGATCGATCGGTGAGCTCTCGCGAGGTTCAAGCGGCGCCGTTTGCGCGTCTGGCACCGGGCGTCTCGATTGCCGCGGCGCGCGCCCGCGTCAACACGCTCGCTGCACTCATCCCGCGCCCGGGAGGCGACACGCCCTACAGCGGAGTGACGGTCAGGTCCCTCCAATCCGGTCTGTCCGTCATGGTGCGTCCGTACGTCTGGCTCGCCGTCGTGGGCGCATGGGCGGTCCTCGGCGTTGCCGGCCTGACGCTGGCGATCCTGCTGCTCACGTGGAGTCAGTCACGCCGGCGCGAAGCGGGCGTGCGGCTGGCGCTCGGCGCGCCACCGCATCAACTCGTGACGACGGCGATCGTGGAATCCCTGTGCCTCTGCGGCGTGGGCGCGATCGTCGGGTGGATCGCGTACGCCTGGGCGCGTCCGCTTTTCGTGCGCGTCCTGCCGCTGGGGCTGCAGTCGTTCGTCACCGAGCGCGTCGATGGACACGTGATCGTCATGACGGCCGGGATCGCGCTCGTGACGGCGATCGCGGCCGCCACGCTGCCGGCCCTCCGTCTCGGGCGCATCGCACCACTCGACATCCTGCGTCCGTCCCGGGACGCGGCGCTGCTCGATCGATTGGAGGGCGGTCCGGTCCTGCTGGCGACGCAAGCCGCGATTGGCGTGATGCTGCTCGTCGGCGCCTTGGCGACGGTCCCGGGCGTGATTCGTTTTCTGCTCACGCCGCCGGGATTCAACTCCACTGATCTGTTCGTCGGCGACTTCCCGACATCCGGCGACACGGACGCCACGAACGCGCGGGAACAAGTGCGGCGCGGGCGCATCGTGGCCGAGGCCGCGCGCGGGCTGCCTGGCGTCGTCACGGTCGGGCTGTCGAAGACCGATCCGTTCGCGACACGGTCGATGGATCACCTCTATTCGAGGTGGCTGGCGCCCGCTGGATTCGACGGCCGGGTTCTGGCGGTGAACGCGGAATTCTTCAATGCCCTCGGCACGCCGATCGTCGCGGGTCGCGCCTTCTCTGACGCGGACATCGACCAGCAGTCGCCCGTCGCGATCGTGAACGAGACCGCCGCGCACGCGTTCTGGCCGAATCAATCGCTCGAGAGCGTTCTCGGCCGCACCGTGACGACTCGTCAAGGCCGTCCCCACACGGTCGTTGGCGTCGCCGCGGACATTCACATGACGTTGGATCTCGTTCCGGATCCGGCGATCTTTCTCCCGCTGAGCGCCGACGAAGCGTACTTCCCGTGGTTGACCTGGAACGCCTTCAACGTCATCCTGCGCGCCGCGCCGGGACGGATCCCGGATGGCACGCTGTTGTCCGACCGGTTACGCCGTCAGTCGTGGGCCGTGCCCGACGTCTTTGCGACGGAGTTCGAATCGGTCGCGGCTGATCTCGAGTCCGCGCGCGAGAAGCCGCGCGTGCTGGCCGCGATCTTCGGCGCGCTCGCGGGCATCACGCTCATGCTCACGACCATCGCGATCTACGGCCTGGCGAGCTTCGAAATTCGCCGCCGTCGCGAAGAGATGACCGTGCGTCTCGCCCTCGGCGCGTCGCCGCAAGCGCTTCGCCGCCGACTCGCGGCCGTCATCGCGACGCCAGTGGGGATCGGCGTGCTCGCCGGTCTGCCGCTGAGCTGGATGGAAGTGAAAGTCGTCAGCCTCTCGGTGCCGATCGTGCACGCGGGCGACGTGCGCATCTACCTCGCCGCCGTCGCGGGGATCCTTCTCGCCGCGCTCGCCGCTGCATGGCTGCCCGGCCGGCGCTTCCTCACGATGCGCGTCGCCGAGCTGCTGCGGTCGTCGTGACGACGACATACGCGATGCGGCGGGCGGGTAGAGCGGGCTTCAAAACCAAAAAGACGCGCCGAAGGCGCCTCTTCCGTTCGAAGTTTGAAGTTCAAAGTTCGAAGTTGTGACGCGTGCTTTTGGCTATGTCTGCTCCGTCGATTCTGGAAGCAGCGTCGCGCGCACTTCTTTGACGCCGCGTCCCGATACCTCCGTCACCTCGAGCCGCACGCGTCCGTAGTCGACGACATCGCCGACGACCGGCGGCCGGCCGAGCTCTGCCAGCACGAGTCCGCTCACGCTCTCGACGTCGTCGTGATGCAGATCGACGTCGAAGTGCTGGCCGAGCTCGTCCAGCCGGACCGTGCCCGCCGCGCGCACGACGTCTTTGCCTTCCGGCGCGATCGGCGGCTCGGCCGGGACGCCCTCGTCCAGCTCGCCGACGACCTCTTCGAAGAGATCCTCGAGGTTGACGATGCCCGCCGTGCCGCCGTGTTCGTCGATGACCACCGCCATGTGCGCGTGCGCCCGCTGCATCGTCGTCAGCACGTCGTCGAGCGCGGCGGTTTCAGGAATGACGGGAATCCGTCGCACGTCGCTGGCCGCAACTGGCTCGCGCGCGATGAGCCGGCGTAGTAGTTCCTTCACGTGCAGCATGCCGACGATGTGATCGAGGTCGCCGTCGTAGACCGGATAACGCGTCCGATGATGCTCGACGACGAGCCGTCGCAGCGCGTCCGGCGACGCGCCGACGGGAATGCCGATGACGTGGACGCGCGGCACCATGACCTGCGCGGCCGTGTGATCGCCGAACTCGAACAGCTCACGGAGCAGACGGCCGGACTCGCCGCGAAGCGCGCCGCCGCGCTCGCTTTCCTCGACGATGAGCTGCAGTTCCTCCGGCGTGTAGACCTGTTCGCGCGCGGTCTCGTCGCGGCGGATGCCGATGATCCGCAGGCACAGCCGCGCGAGCCAGTTCGACGCGGCCACGAGCGGATAGAGCAGCGCGAGCGTGACCGTCATCGGCCAGTGCGACACCCAGCCCACGCGCTCGGGATTCTGCAGCGCGATGCTCTTCGGCAGCATCTCGCCGAGGACGATGTGCACGACCGTCAACGCGGCGAGCGCGAGCGTCGACGCGATGGCCGCCGCGCTGATGAAGGACAGGTCGCCGAGCCATGGCTCGATGAGGTGAGCCAGCGTGTGCTCGCCGTACATGCCGAGGCCAAGGCTCGCGAGCGTCACGCCGAGTTGCGCGGTGGCGACATAACGATCCTGCCTGCGCGGCGACTCGAGCACGTCGAGCAGATGGCGCGCGACGCGGTCGCCTTGCTGTGCGCGGCGCTCGAGTGACGCGCGAGGCGAGGCGATCAACGCAAACTCCGCGGCCACGAAGAGCGCATTGATCGCGATGAAGACGAGCGTGAGCGCGGCCACCGCGCTGAAGCCGCTCACTTCTTTGTCCTCGCCGTGGCCGGCGGCACGGCAGGACGCGCGGCCGATCCCAGCAGTTCAGTCAGCACGTCCTGGATGGTGATGAGCCCGAGCGCGCGGCCCGTGGCGTCCGCGACGACCGCGGCATGGACGCGACGTTCGCGCAGGAGCGCCAGCACGCGATCCGCGGCGAGCGTCGCAGGCACCTGCACGACCGGCCGCATGAGCCGCTCGAGCGGCAGCGGCCCTTCGACGACGTACCGATCGACGAGATCCTTGACGCGCAGGAGACCGATGATGTGATCGCGCGTGCCGCGATAGACGGGGAGCCGGCTGAACGGGCTCGCGGCCACCGTCGCGACCACTTCTTCCCACGTCGCGCGCGCGTCGACCATCGTCAAGCGATCCAGCGGGACGAGGAGATCGCGCGCCGTTCGCAGTCCGAGCTGCAACGCGCGGCGCAGCCGCTGCTGTTCCTCCGGTTCGAGCAGGCCGCCGTCGCGGCTCTCCGCGATGAGCAGATCGATCTCTTCGGGTGAGTGCAGGTGATGGTGGCCGTGGTCGTCGGCGCCGAAGAGACGCAGGAGCAGCAGCGCCGCGCCATTCAGAAGCTTGATGACGGGACGGAAGACAGCGAGCGACCACTGCATCGGCAGCACGGTCGCGAGCGCGGTCTCGGTCGGGTACTGGAGCGCGATGGCTTTCGGCACGAGCTCGCCGAGCACGAGCTGCACGGCCGTGAGCACGACGAGCACGACGACCGCAGCCGCCGACACGGCGGTGACCGGCGCGAGACCAAAGCGCGCCGTGAGGACGGGCGCGAGCGCGAGCGCGAACGTCGCTTGCGCGAACGCACCCAGCGTCAGGCCCGAGACCGTGATGCCGATCTGCGACGTGCCGACGTAACGATCCAGCGTCGACGGCGTTTCCACGTACGGCAGGAGCCGGCGTGCCAGCCAGTTGCCGTCTTCAGCGAGACGCCGGACGCGGCTGCGGCGCACGCCGACGGCGCCGAACTCCGCGGCGACGTACAGCGAGTTGGCGAGGATGAGAATCGCCACGATCGCCCAGGTCGAACCGGCCATGAGGCTCTTAGTCTATGTGGACGGCCCGGCGGCGGGCGAGGCGCCGGATTCGAGCGGGCCAGACGTTTGGCAAAATCGAGAAATGCGCGAACCGCGTACGGTTCATTCATCGGCAGCCGCGATTCAACGCCGGCTGGCCGCGCTCGGCGACGCGCGGCGCGCGGCCGTGCTCCAGCGATTCTTCAAGACCGGTCCCGGCGAGTACGGCGAAGGCGATCGGTTCCTCGGCCTGACCGTGCCCGTGCTGCGGCGTCTCGCGCGCGAGTACGAGCCACTGCCGCGGCGCAGCGTCGTCGCGCTCCTGCGATCGCCGTGGCACGAAGCGCGGCTGCTCGCGCTCTTCATCCTCGTGCGCCAGCACGCGCGCGCCGACGTCGCCGGCCGCGCGGCGATCGCGGCGCTTTATCTCGATCACACCGCGTGCATCGACAACTGGGATCTCGTCGATTGCTCCGCCGAGCACATCGTCGGCCCGCACGCGCGGGCGCACGACAGGCGTTTGCTCGATCGCCTCGCGCGATCGCCCGTCGTGTGGGAGCGCCGGATTGCCGTGCTCGCGACGTTCGGCTTCATCAAACGCGGCGACGTCCGCGAGACGTTGCGGATCGCGCGTCTGCTTCTCGACGACCCGCACGATCTCATCCACAAGGCCGTCGGCTGGATGCTGCGCGAAGCAGGCAAACGCGATGCCGACGCGGTCCGCGCGTTCCTCGACGCGCACGCCGCACACATGCCGCGGACGATGCTGCGCTATGCAATCGAACGTCTGCCGCCGCGGGTCCGGCGACGGTATCTCGCGATGAAGGGCGCTCGAAAACCGCGTCTCACTCGGCCCGAAGCGTGACGATTGGATCGACGCGCGACGCGCGCAGGGCCGGCGTGAACGCCGCGATGAGCCCCGCGGCGACGAGCACGAATGCAACCGCGGCGTAGACCGCAGGATCGCTCGGCGTGACGTCGAAGAGGAACGTTTTGACGAAGCGCGAGAGCGCGTAGGCCGTGCCCAGCCCGGCCGCCAGGCCGACAATCATGAACACGGCCGCGCGACTCAGCACCATGCGCAGCACTTGTCCGCGCGCGGCGCCGAGCGCCAGGCGCACGCCGAACTCCGGCGTCCGCTGCGCGACGAGGTATCCCATTACGCCGTAGATACCGACGACCGCAATGACGACGCCGAGGAGGCCGAAGAGCGAGAAGAGCAGCATGTTGAAACGCCGCTGCGCGACGAGCTTCGCGGCGTACCCGGTCATCGTCGCGGGCTCCGGGAAGACCGCGCCGGGCAGCACACTCAGGACGGCGCGCTTGATCGCCGGTACGACGGCCATGGGATCGCCGATCGTGCGAATGACCAGCGTGCCGCCCATCGTGGTCGTCTGTGCAAATGGCGTGTAGATCTCGGGCGGCGGCGGCGTTTCAGGGCCGAGCTGCCGGACGGCGCCGACCACGCCGACCACGGTGTGTTCGCCGTCGCTGTTGACGGTCTGGCCGATGGCCGCCGCGGCGCTGCCAAAGAGATCGGCGGCCGCGACGTCATTGAGGATGGCGACCGACGCGCTGCCGTGACGGTCGGCCGGCGTGAAGAGTCGGCCGGCATGGAGCGGAATGCGAAATACGGCGTGATAGTCCGGCGTCACGCGCTTGAATTCGATCGAGTCCACGGTTCGGCCAGTGGTGAGTGCTTTGGCGTCTCGCGTCTGAGAGCCGCCCGATAGAGGCACGCCACCGTTCAGAATTGCCGCGCGTTCGACACCCGGTGTGGACTGGATGCGCACGAGCATCGCTTCGAGCAGAGGTGTTCGTCTGGCCTCGATCGCGAGACGTTCGGCTGCCGACATGTCGCTGACGCCGCTGAGTTCTTCTCTTTCGAAGGGCACGTCGAAGGTGAGCACGTGGCTGTCGTCGATGCCCAGTTCGATTCGCATGACGCGCGCGAAACTCGACACGAAGAGTCCCGTGCCGACCAGCAGGACGACGGCGAGCGCGACCTCGCCGATGACGAGCGCGCTCCGTAGGCGCTGTTTCGCGGCTCCGGCGGTCGACGCGCGACCGCCGTCGCGCAAGGTTTGGTTCAGGTCCGGTCGCGAGAACTGAAGCGCCGGCGCGAGGCCGAACAACACGCCCGTCACGGCCGCAGCCGCCGCTGACGCGGCGAGGACCCGCAAGTTGATCCCGATGTCCGACAGCCGAGGCACGTCAACCGGCATGGCGTTGCGGAGGAGCGCAACGCCGACGTGCGCGACGAGGAGGCCAAGCGCGGCGCCCGTGAACGACAGCAGCAGGCTCTCGACGAGCAGGCCGCGCGCGATCTGCCAGCGTGACGCGCCGAGCGCCGCCCGGATGCCGAGCTCGCGACTGCGCGAGGTCGCCCGCGCCAGCATCAGGTTCGCGACGTTGACGCACGCGATGAGCAGGACGACCGCGACCGCGCCGAGCAGCATCAGCATCCATGGACGAACGCGGCCGACGAGCATGCCGTGCAGCGGCTGGACGTTCGCGACACGCCCGCCGTAAAACCAGTCCGGGAACGTGGTCGCCAGCGGACCGGTGATTGCTTGCAGTTCCGCGCGAGCCTGATCGATCGACACGCCGGGCTTCAGCCGGCCCACGAGCTGCAGATAGTAGGCGCGCGCGCTGCCACGCACTCGCTCGGCCTTCGAGGCCACGTATGGCACCCACATCTGCGGCGGTTCGTCGGCGCCGATCGGATAGGTGAAGCCGGCGGGCATGACGCCGATGACCTGATAGGTGCCGCGGTCGAGCGTCATCGTCCGGCCGACGACGTCCGGATCACCGCCGAATTCCTGTTGCCAGAAACCGAAGCTGATGACCGCCACCCGCTCGCGGCCGTCGTCTTCCTCCTCGGCCGTGAACGTACGGCCGAGAAGCGGTGCGACGCGCAGCACGGGAAACAACTCGTACGTGACGCGCTTCGTGCGAATGCGCATCGCGCCGCCCGGACGACGGAGGATGTAGCCGCTGTCCCCGTAGGCCACGGCGGCGATGCCATCGAACGCGGACGCGTGGCGCCAGTCGAAATAGTTCGGCGCCGCCTCGGCCGTCACGATTTGGCCGGTGGAGGACAGCCGTTCGCCGATCGACATGAGCCGATCCGATTCATCGAACGGCAAGCCGCGAAGCACCACCGCATCGACGACGGAGAAGATGGCCGTCGTCGCGCCGATGCCGAGTGTGAGGACGATGAGCGCGGTGATGGTGAAGCCCGGCGTCGCGCGAAGCGTGCGAATGGCCGTGCGCACGTCCGCGCCGAGTGATGCAAACGGCCGCGGACGTGTCGTCGAGTCGGACGCGGGCCTCTGTGTCGCGGACCGCCACCCGTCCATTCGCATCCAGGCCGCGTGACGCATCGCGCCGAGCACGTGTCGCGTCAACGTCGCGCGTCGCCGCCACGTCGGGACCCCGCCGGACGCGTCGCCCCACGCATGCCGCATTTCCGCGTTCCATTCGGCCAGCCAGCGGTCACGATCACGCCGCGGCACGAGGCGAGCCGACCAGCGAAGGAGCGCGCGGCAGAGAGGCTCGGTCATTCGTGGCCTCGATTCAGCGAGACGACGTCGCCCGCGCGCGGCGAATCGGCTTGAGCGCGTGGATTCGCGCGAGCGCGTCGTTGAGCGTCGTCACGCCTCGCGCCGTGATCCGGTAGTAACGCCGCGGCGGTCGCTTGCCCGCCCGCGCGTCGGCCACGTCTTCCCAGCTCGATGTGAGCAGCCCGTCGCGTTCCATCCGGCTGAGCGCCGGATACACCGTGCCCGCCGGCAACGCCGTCGCCTCGATGACGTCGAATCCATGCGTCGTCCCGCTCGCGACGGCGTGCAGCACGGTGAGCGACGCAACGGAGAGCTCGCGCTTCATGGGGCAATGGTATGTTGAACTATATAGATAGCGCAACTGGTCCATGAGCGCCGCGCGGTCGGCCGCGCCCGTTTGGAAAGCGGCTCTCAGCCGGCCTTCACCACCAGCCGGATCTGGCCCGTGTGGAACTGCACGTGCGACGTCCGCGAGAGCAGCACCGCGAGACGGTTGCGCAATGGCTCTTTGGCGAAGTCGTCCGCAGACACGGCGTCGTGCTTCTCCAGCCACGCTCCGGCGGGCAGCGCCTCGATGGCTGTCGTCAGCGCCGTGTTGACCTCGGTCCACGCCTGACGAAGGGCTGAGGCGGAAATCGCATCCGCCGCCGTCCGGTCGGGATTCGTGAGAAACGCCTCGTCCAGCTCCGGATGACGCCGCGCGCCGAACCCGAGCAGCGGCAGCATGCGGTCGTGGACGGCGGTGAGATGGCCGAGCAGATAGAAGAGGCGGTTCTTTCCGGGAGCGATCTCCTGCTGCAGCCCGTCGTCGCTCACGGCGGCGAAGAGCTGATTCACGCGTCCGAGATTCAGCTTCCAGGAGTTGACGGCCGTTCTGGCGAAGAGATCCACGAGGTGAGCATCCGGTTGAGTCATGGACGTTAGCGTATCCGTTCCCGCCACGATTCCGGGCACCGCTCGCCCCAAACTTCCGGCTTCTGGCTTCGAACTTCCAACTTGATCCGTTTCCCGCGTGCCGGTGTCCAATGACCGCGGAGTCTCACCATGCCGTCCGATCTCGCGCTCGCCACGCGCTCGCTCGCGCGGCAGCCTGCCGTGGCTGCGGCCGTCGTCGGTACGCTCGCGCTTGCCGTCGCGGCCAACACCGCGCTGTTCTCGGTGTTCGACGGTTTGCTGTTCCGGCCGCTGCCCTTCGAGAAGCCGGACGCCATCGTCCATCTCGAGCTGCCGCGCATGCAGACGGTTGCGGAAGTTGATGCTTTGCGGGATCGACTGACGACGACGCCGCTGCTCGTTGACGGCGCGGATGCGAGTCTGGGGCCGTTCTTCGAAGAAGGCGTGCAGACCGTGATCGACTGGCACCTCACGCCCGCCAGCGTCACGCCGGACTTCTTCAAGCTGCTCGGCGTGTATCCGTCGATCGGCCGTGTGTTCACCGAAGACGACCGCACGCCCGATGCGGAGCTCGCAATCCTCGGCTACGACCTCTGGCGCCTGCACTTCGGCGCCGATCGCTCGATCATCGGCCGCATCGTCGACATCCCTGGCACGATTCGCGGCCGGAGATGGGCGATCGTCGGCGTCATGCCGCCGGGATTCGACTTTCCATCGGGGACGAATCTCTGGGCGCTACGCGCACCCTATCGCGGTCAGTTGCCGCTACCGACGCTCGCGCGCCTGGCGCCCGGAGCCACGCTCGAGATGGTTCGCCGAGCGCTTCCGTCGGTGGGCATCGTCCCGCTGCGCGACTACGTTCGTCCGCATGGCGCGGCGGCGCTCGGTTTTCTCCTCGGCGCAACCGGTCTGCTGCTCATCGTGGCCTGGGTGCAGATCGCGGCGCTGCTCTTTGCGCGCGCCAGCGGACGCACGCGCGAGATCGGCGTGCGCCTCGCGCTTGGCGCCACGCGTACGCGGCTCGTCCGTCAATTCGCCGCTGAGGGCGCGGTCGTCGCGGCCGTGGCCTGCGCGTTGAGCTGGCTCGTCGCGCCAATGCTGACGACGTTCGTCGTGCGGCAACTGCCGGAGGCGATGACCGTCGGTCAGTCGCTGCAGCCGGACCTGCGCACGTTCGTGTTCACGTGCGCGCTTTCGATCGCCGGCGTCGTGCTGCTGACGCTGCTGCCCGCGGGTGTCGTGCGCCGCACATCGCTCGCCGGCGTGCTGCGCGGCCGCTCGATGGGCGGACGCTTCGGCGTCGCGCGCGTGCGGTCGATCCTCGTCGTCGCGCAGGTCGCCGTGACGACGGTCGTCATCTATATGGCGGGACTGGCGGCACACACGTTCGCGCGCGTCGGCGATGTGCCACTCGGCTTCGATCCCGCTCATCTTGTCGCCGTCCGGCTGCCGCTGCTGACGACGATCATGCGAGCGCCGTCGCCGGGCGCCAAGCCGGTCGTCGACAAGGAAGATCTCCAACGGCAGGTCGCCTTGCTCAGTCAGGCCGAGGACGCGATCCGCAATACGCCTGGTGTCGAGCGTGCGGCGGGCGCGGGCGAATATCCGCTGCAGGCTAATGTGCCGTGGACGCGAGCCTTCATCCCCCGTGCTGATGCGACACGGCACGTCATCAACGCGCGCTTCACCTACATCGCACCGTCATTCGCCTCGACGATTGGCGCGCGCATCGTCGCTGGCCGGGACGTCACGGAGGACGACGTGCCGAAGCGCGTCGGCGTCGTGACCGACGGGCCGTCGAATCGCGAAGCGCCCGTCTTTGCCCCGGGCCACACGGCACTCGTGAATGAGACCTTCGCCCGCGCGCTCGCGCCGTTTGGGCCAGCCGTGGGTCAGATCCTCGTCTTGGGAGATGACGAGTACCGCGTGGTTGGCGTGATGAACGACTTCGGCGACGCGCGGCCGGACGTGCCTCCTCTGCCGCGCCTGTTCGCCTTGAACATGGTCGAGCCGTTCGTTCTCGCCCGCCTGTCGCCGACGATGCCGGACGCCGAAGCAGCAGTTCGTGCGACGCTCCAGCGGATGTGGTCGGATCGCGCCTCGCGGCAAGTGATCAGGATGGAAGATGAAGTCGCCCGCGCCACGGCCGACTATCGCGCGCGCATGCGCCTGCTTCTGCTACTCGCGCTGTCGTGCCTGCCGCTGGCCGCCGCCGGCATTGCGGGCGCGGAGATCGATGCGGTGCGGCAACGCGGCCGCGAGATTGCCGTCCGTCTCGCGCTCGGCGCCGACGAAGGCGCGATCGGACGACGCATCGTCGCGCGGTCGCTCGCGCTCGTCAGCACGGGGCTCGTCGTCGGCCTGGCGGCAGGCGTCGGCGTCGGACGACTGATGTCGCACTATCTCTTCGAGACGGCGCCCGTGGATCTCGCGAGCGTCCTGGTCGCGTTGATCGTGCTGCTCGGCGTCGGCTGTCTCGCTGCCGTCTGGCCCGCACGCCGAGCCGCGCGCATCCGGCCCGCGGTCGTGCTGCGGGACGTCGAGTAGCGGCCGTTCTGATGCAGTGGCCTGCCACGAGTATCGAGCGTGCCGAGAGCTCGACGGCGACGACCCGGTAGCCGGGCACGGCGATCAAGAGCTTCAGCCCGCGCGCGCCGCGCTCAGCAGGATGATCACGGCCGCCCGGATTTTCTGGTCTTCGCGATGAGCCGTTCGATCTCGTCGAGCTCGGCGTCCGAGAGGCGGACGGTGCCCGTGCCGAGAAGCGTCGTGAGCACCTGGCCGACCGAGCCGTCGAAGAAGGTCTCGACGAGATAGCGCAGCATCGACTGCCGCGCCGTGCGCCGGGACACGGCCGGCACGTAGACGTAGCGCGGTCCGTGCGCCTCGTGCCGAAGATGCCCCTTCTCTTCGAGCACGCGCAGTTGCGCGCGCACCGTCGAATACGCTGGCTCGCCCGAGAGCTGCGTCATCACGTCAGCGACGCTCGCCGAACCGCGCTGATAGATCACGTCCATGATCTGGCGCTCACGGCGGGACAAGGTGTGGTGCGTGGCGGGGCGATGTGCCGCCTTCTTGGACATCACGTGCTCGGCCGTCGCGGCAGGCGATGTGCTATTTTTTTAGACACGATTGCGACTATAGGCCCGAGTCGCGCCGAGGTCAATGGCCGCGCGTCGGCCGCGGCCGCGCGCGATGTCGAATCGCAATCGACCGCGACGGGGTCACGCCGCTGGTAGGCTGAAGCGATGACGAACGATCGCGTCGCGCTCGACCGCTATGACTACTATCGAGGGCCGAAGCCGCTCGGCGACTGCTGGACGCTGAAACGAGGCGCGCTGACGCTGCGTTGCGCCCTCGCCACGCATCGTCTGGGATGGGAGCTCCGGCTGACGAGCGGCGCGAGCTTTTCGCGCACGCAGATCTGCAAGACCGAGGCGGACGTCTCGACGATCGCCGATGCCTGGCGGGCGGAAGCGTTGAAGCAGGGTTGGCAGGAGGCCTGATCGGCGCGTCTCCGTCTATCGCCGCACCGCCCACGCCAGGCCGTCGGGATTGCGTCCCGTCGGAATCCAGGTGGTGACCTCCAGCGACCGCAGATCGATGACGGCGACCGCGTTCTGCGATCCGACGGAGAGGAACGCGCGCGCTCCATCCGGCTCGACGAGCAGTCCGGCCGCGCCGCCTTTGACGTCGATGCGCTTCGTTTCCCGGCGCGACGCGACGTCCATGACGATGAGCTCGTGGCCGGCGAGATCGGAAATGAGAGCCAGGCGGCCGTCGGGCGTGAACTTCAGCCGGTTCGCCGCGCGAAACGAGACGGGCACGGTCGCCGTCACCTTCTTTGTCGCCACGTCGATGATGGACACGGTCGCGTCCTGCGCGTTCGCTACCCACAGCGTCTTCCCGTCCGGTGAGAGATCGAATCCTTCCGCTCCACGACCGACCGGCACCGTCGTCACGTGCCAGTCGCCGGCGCCGCCGCGACCGCCTCGTCCCCGGCCGAACGGTGCCCCGCTCGATCGCTCGAGGATCGACACCGTGCCCGACGACACGTTGGTCGTGAAGAGCTCGTTCGCGCCCGGCGCCACGATGATCATGTGCGTCCGGTCCTGGCCCGTGCCCATCACCCAGTCGATGCGAGCTGCCGACGGGTCGTAGCGGCCGACGACCTTCGATCCTTCGGCGGTGAAATACAGATCGTCGCCCGAGAACTCGACGCCATGCGGCCGATCGAGCGCGCCGAGATCGATCGGCGCGATCGCCTTGCGCTGCTGGAGATCGATGACGGTGATCGTGTGGTCCGCGCCGTTGCCGGCCGTGTAGTTCGACACGTAGGCGCGAGTACCGTCAGGCGACGCCGCGACTTCGTGCGGATCCGGCCCCGTCGGTACGCGGCCGACGACGTTCAGGCTGGCGGCGTCGACGATGGCCAGCGACTGGTCGCCCTTGTCGAGCACGAGCAGCGACGCGGACGGTGGCTGAAACGGCAGCGCGAGTGCGGCGACCGTCGCGCCGAGGCCGGTGAGGACAACGAGTGAGGTCGTCCAGCGCATGAGCGTTCTCCAAGACGCGCGCGGCCCGCACGCGAGTACCATCATCCCACCATGAGTGACACGTCGACGCCGGCGGTGTCGCCAGCGGCTCCCGTATGGCTGACGGCCGCCGCGACTGCCGCATCCGCGGCGCTCGTTTTTCTCGGCACGGGACTTCATCCCGTGTGGTGGCTGACGTGGTTCGCGCCGCTGCCGGTGCTGGCCATCGCGTTGCGCGTCCGCGCGCGATCCGCATTCCTCTCAGCCGCGATCGCGTGGGGCGCCGGCGGCGTGAATCTCTGGAGCTACCTGCACGGTGTCATCGGTGTGCCCGCTGTCGTTGCGGTTGGTGCGCTGCTCCTGCCAGCGATCGCCTTCGGCGGCGTCGTCCTCGTGTTTCGCCGACTGATCGGTCGCGATCGACCCGGCGCGGCGATGCTCGTCGTGCCTGCGTCGTGGGTGGCCTACGAATACGTCTACGCGACGTTGTCACCGCACGGCACGTTTGGACTCGTGGCGTATTCGCAGATGAACTGGCTGCCGGTCGCCGAGATCGCCTCGGTGACGGGCGCATGGGGCATCAGCTTCTGCGTCTTCCTGTTTCCGTCGATGCTCGCCGCGCTCATTGCCGTGCGCGATCGACGCCGCGCGCTCGTGCCTGCGGCGATAGCGATCATCGTCCTCGTGGGCGTCGTGTCGTGGGGATCGTGGCGGGCTGCGCCATCGCACGATCTCGCTGAACGCGGCCGGCCGGTCGCCATCGCGCTCATCGCGTCCGACGCGCGTGAACATCAGTTCCCGGAGACGGACGCCGCATCATTGACGCTTTTTCGTCTGTACGCGGCCGAAGTCACGCGACTCGCCGGGAGGCTCACCGCGGACGAGGCCGGCGGCGCCGACGCGATCATCGTCCTGCCAGAAAAGATTGGCGCCGTGTCCGACGCGGCGACCGCCGTCGTCGACGACGTGATGCAGCAGGCGTCGACGGCTTCAGGCGTCACGATCGTCGCGGGCCTCGATCGCGGCGACTCGACGATGCGGCGAAACGAAGCGCGACTGTACGCGCCGACCGGCGACTTACCAGTCCGTTACGACAAGCACCATCTCATTCCCGGCCTCGAGGCCGTCGATCGCGCGGGCACGTCGCGCGTCGTCATCGATCGACCGTCAGGACGATGGGGCGTCCAGATCTGCAAGGACATGGACTTCCCGTCGCTCAGCCGCGAGTACGCGCGAGACGAAGTGGATTTGCTGGTCGTGCCTGCCTGGGACTTCGACGTCGACGGCTGGCTGCACAGCCGGATGGCCGTCCTCCGCGGTATCGAAGGCGGGTTCGCGATCGCGCGAGCCGCAAGACACGGACGGCTCACCATCACGGATGCGAGCGGCCGCATCGTCGCCGAGGCATCGAGCGCTAGCCCATCGTTCTCGACACTCGTCGCGACCGCGCACGTGTCGCGTGAGACCACGCTCTACACACGCTTCGGCGACTGGTTCGCGTGGTTGAGTCTCGGGAGCCTTACTGCGATAGCGGTCCGAGGCGCAGGCATCTCGCGCCGTCGCGCGACATAACCGTTTCGAAGTTCGAAGTTCACAGTTCGAAGTTGACGAGTGCTTTTTTCTATCTCAGCGCATCCCACCCGAACCGGACGATGAGCGCGGTCGCGACGACGAGGAAGAGCACACGGACGATGCGGTTGCCGCCGGCGAGGGCGATGCGCGTGCCGGCGAACGCGCCGGCAATCTGGCAGGCGGCCATCGGGAGCGCGATGCGATAGATCACGTGCCCGCCGGCGGTGAAGAGCAGGAGCGCCGCGAGGTTCGTCGCGAGATTGACGACCTTGGCTCCGGCCGTCGCGTTGAGAAAGTCGAAACCGAGCCAACCAATGAACGCGAACATCAGGAAGCTGCCCATGCCCGGGCCGAAGAACCCATCGTAGAAGCCGAGGCCCGCGCCGATGGCGATGCCAGCGGTGAGTTCGCCGCGGGGTCCCAGCCGCGGTGCGTGCAGTTGACCGAGCGACGGTTGGCGGAACGTGTAGATCGCCACGGCCACGAGCAGCACGAAGATCACCGGCTCGAGGTAGGTCGCGTTCACGCGCGACACGGCCGCCGCGCCGAGGCCGGCCGTGACGAAGGCCGCGATCGCGGACGGCAGGATCGATCGCCACGCAATGCGCACGCGCGGCGCGTACTGCGTGACCGCCATCGCGGTGCCGAAGATGGCCGCTGCTTTGTTGGTGCCGAACACGTCGACGAGCGTGCCGGACTGGCCGGCCGGCAGCAGCCAGAGCAGCGCAGGAAGCTGAATGAGTCCGCCGCCGCCTGCGACCGCGTCGACGAGGCCCGCCAGGAAGGCGAATAGACAAAGCGGTACGAGCGCCACGCGGCGCTCATAGTATGCGCGTATCATCAGCCGCTATGCATGCTGTCGTGACCGGTGGGGGTAGTGGGGTCGGGCGTGCGCTGGCGGTGCGGCTGGCGCGCGAAGGGTGGCGCGTCGCTGTTCTCGGCCGCCGGCACGCGGCGCTCGAGGAAACCGCGGCGCTGGCAGGTACGGACGTCGTCCGCGCCGAGCCCTGCGATGTCACGGACGCGGACGCCGTCGCCCGCGTGTCCGATCGGCTCCTCGCCGACTGGCACGACACCGTCGACGTCGTCGTCTGCGCGGCCGGTACGAACATCGCCGTGCGCGGGCTCGATCGGCTGACCGCACGTGACTTCGACGACCTCGTCGCGACGAACCTGCTCGGCGCGTTCCACGTCGCGCACGCGTTCCTGCCCACAATGCGGCGTCGCGGCCGCGGCACGATCGTGACGATCGCGTCCGACGCGGGACTGCTTGCGAGCGCCAAGGCGGGCGCGGGCTACGTCGCGTCGAAGTTCGGCCTGGTCGGACTGACGGACACGATCAACGCCGAGCTGCGCGGTGAAGGCATCCGCGCCTGCGTGATCTGTCCGGGCGACATCAACACGCCACTCCTCGAACGAAGGCCCGTCCCGCCCGACGCCGCCGCCCGCGCCGTGATGCTCCAACCAGACGACGTCGTCGACTGCGTGATGCTGGCGATCACGCTGCCGGAACGCGCCGTCGTGGAGCGGTTGGTGGTGAGACCTAGATAGGGGACAGGCGGATCAAGTTAGAAGTTGGAAGCCAGAAGCCAGATTTAAAAAAGTTGATACCGCGAGCCCCCGAGCGTAGCGAGGGCGGCGAAGCGCCGTAGCGTTGGGGGTGGGGCCCCAACGCATTGCAAAGAAGATGACTCGCGAGCGGAGCGAGGGCGGCGAAGCGCGTAGGCGCGGGGGTGGGGCCCCGCGCCAGTGCAAAGAAGATGACAGGCGCCTCCGCGCAATCGGCGTTATAACCATGGAGGAGGCTCGCGATATGTCGACCAAGACTCTCGACGCAGATGTGATCCTGGAGCACGCCAAGCCGCTCGCCGGGCAGCGCGCCCATGAAATCCAGCCGTTCGGCCATCTGGTCAAGTTGCCAATCGCGCTCTCCGAGAAGGCATGCCAGGCCTCGGTCGACAATCTCAATCAGTTGCTCGCCGACACGATCGCGTTGCGCGACCTCTACAAGAAGCATCACTGGCAGACGGCGGGACCGACGTTCTACCAGCTCCACTTGCTCTTCGACAAACACGCGGAAGAGCAGTCGGCGGTCATCGACATCATTGCCGAACGCATCCAGTTGCTCGGCGGCGTCAGCGTCGCGATGGCGCACGACGTGGCGGAAACCACGCTGATTCCGCGGCCGCCGAAGGGTCGCGAAGAGCCGCCGGTCCAGATCTCGCGGCTGCTCCACGCGCACGAGATCATCCTCAAGGAAGCGCGGACGATGGCGCGTCAGGCCGCGAACGATGGAGACGACGGCACGAACGACATGATCGTGAGCGACGTAATCCGCCGCAACGAACTCCAGGTCTGGTTCGTCGCCGAGCACGTCGTCGACGTGCCGCTCGTGCGCGCGTGACGGCTGACAGATTTACAAACTTCGAACTTCGAACTAGGAACTTCGACCACCTTCGCCGAGGCTCCGGTGGTCCGCCGGAGCCTTGTGCGGAGGCGGAACGGATGAGGCGCCTTCGGCGCGTCTTTACTGCGCGGCGGCTGGAATAATCGTCACCGCGTCGACGGCCGCGGCCAGTGGACGCGCATCCGATGATCCGTTGACGTCGGACGGGCGTGCTTCGTACGCGAACTCGAGGACGAGGCGATTGACGCCGGCGCGCCATCTTGTCGCCGGGACTGTGATGTCCGTTCGTTGCCAGCCGGGAGCGATCGCCGTCGGCGCTGCGACGGACTGTCCGTTGACGCGGAGCGTGAGCGTCTGCACGCGTCCCGGCGCGGGGAACGGCTGAAGATCGACGCGGACGACGGCGTCCATGGCGCGTGCCATGGGCACGAGCAGGTCGACGCGCGATCGCGCCCAGCGGAACGTGCGCGTCCCGTCCGATTCGCGTGCGTGCCATCCATCCCCAACGTAACTGTCGTCATCGCTGCCGACATCGATGCGCGCGCTGGCCTCGTCGCGTCGTGAGAAGAAGCGGCCAGCGTAGAGCAGATCGAATCGAGCGGGCCCCATGCGATTCGCCGCCGCGAACGCCAGGTTCGCTGGCCACGACCCCGGGTGCCCGAGCCAGCCGTGCAGAACGCGCGCCTGATCGCCCGCGACGTCGCTGAAGACGATCGCCTCGCCGATCCCGAACCCGCCGCGACGCGCGACCGCAATCATCGTCGCATTCCAGAGCACGAGGGGCGCGAGTGCGGCGACGGCCGTGGCGCATGGCCGCGCGGCGAGCGCGCGGACCGCGATCGAAAACAGCGCCGCGAGACCGCAGACGAAAAATGGCATGGCCACGGCGAAGCGATCGGCAGGAAAGCCCGTCGCCGGCGCATCGAACGGCGTCGTCCAGGCGATGGCCAAAAGCAGCGCCAGGCCGCTGGCCGAGACCAACCGCTGGCGGCGCCACAGGCACGCGAGGCCAATCACCGCCACGTAGATCGCGGGCGACGTCGCCAAGAGTCCGCCGGCAGACGACCAGAGAACGTCGACGAGCGATGGACCCGACGACCACGTCATCGCACCGCGAGGAAGGAAGACATCTACGATGCGCACGTGCGTGACGAGCGAACGAACACCTCCTGCCGCAGCACTCGCAAGCACAAGGACAACGACGAACGACAGCGCGATGCGACGATCGTCGGGATTTCGCGGGCGGCGCACGACCTGCCACACGAACGACGCGACTGGCAGGAGCAGGACGAGCGGGGCAGGCCAGGACGCGAGCCACACCGTGCCGCCGGCGAGTCCAGTGAGCATCCAACGGCGCGGCGCATTCGTCCCGTGCGCGCGCATCCACGCGACCGCGACGATGGCGCCGGCGGACATCGCGACGAACGGCGCGGCCTCGGGATGGCGCACGAGATCCCACGCGAGCGTCGATCCGGCGACGATCGTGCCCGTGGCGGCGAGCGCGGATGCCGTCGTGCTCATGCGTGCGGCAAGGACGACAGACAACGCCGCGGCGACGACGGCGGCCGTCACCACGACGGGGGCTATGCCGTCGCCAATCCAGTGCTGTGCCCAGGCCGCGCTCACCACGAACGCGACGGCTGCGCCAATCGCCGAGAGTCGCACGTTCACGGCGCTGGCTCCTCGTGGATCTGGACACGCAGGTAGTCGACGTCGGCCACGCGTCCGTCCGCGCCGGCCGGACCCGCGCCCGCGAACAGCAGGTCCACGCGATTCACGCCCGCGCGCCACGCGGACTTCGGCGTCGCGATGCGCACCGTTTGCCAATCGGACGGCACGGCAACCGGACCGAAGCGCGCGCGGCCCGTGTCGACGACAAGCGTGAGCGTCCCCGGTGGAACGGACGCGATCGCGCGGAGATGAATCTGCACGTCGAGCGCGGCGGCAACGTGGAGCGGCACCATCACGCGTGCGCGCAATGCCGCGGCGCGGAAGGCGCGCGGTCCGTCGTGCATCACGGCCGACCACCCATCGCCAATGAGTCGCGCGCCGGTTTCGTCGAGGGTGATGCGGCCGTACGGCTGCTTCGGATCGCCGAGAAATCCGCCACCGAGATAGTCGTACGCCGACGGCCGCACGCCGTTGGTCAACGCGAACCAGAGGCTGACCGGATACGAGAACGGATGGCCGATGTCGTTCACGATCGTCTCGGCCTGATACGCGCTGACCTTTCCGAAGTCCGTGGCGCGCGCCGGGTTCGCCACGCCACGGTTCACGGCCGCCAGGTACGTGACGTTCCACGCGATGGCGAGCATCGCAACGGCGCCGACGATGATCTGCGGCCGACGCGTCGTCAACGCGCGCAAGCCCGCGATCGATGCCGCCATGCCGGGGACGACGAGCGCCGCCACGCCATCGAAGCGTCGTCCGCCATAACCGGCGCTGCCCCACCAGTCCTGGACCGACGCGTTGAAGTACGTCATCGCTGCCACCGCGAGCACGAGCGGAACGCCCGCGGCCGGACGTCGCCACGCAAAGGCGATGAGGCCGATGACGGCGACGTACACGACCGGCGACATCGCGAAGAGGCCGTTGCGCGACGAGAACAGCGTCTCGATGACGTGCGGCGCCGTGAAACGCATCGCGGGACCGATCGGCGAGACGGCGAGGTAGTGGCCGTAGATCGCTTTCCACTGGATGAGCTGCGGTGTGAACGCGACGACGGCGGCCACGGTGAACGCGACACCGGCCAGGACGATCGATCGTGCGGTGCGCCAATCACGCGCGCGGCCGGCACGCCACAGCAGGACGAGCGCGTCGCATGCCGGCAGTAGCGCGAACAGCACGTTCTGCCAGCGGACGAGCCCGATGAAGCCCGCGACCGCGCCGAGCAGCGTCCACTGCCACAGGCGCCGCCGGCCCATCGTCTCGGCCCAGAACCAGGCGAAGCCCGCGACAGCCGCCATCGACGGTGCGTGCGTCATGGTCGGCTCGACGAGCGCGTACCAGAGCATGAACGAACCACACATCACGAGCGCGACGGCGGCCGCGGCGGTGCGTCCGTCAGTGAAGACACGCGCGAATCGCAGCGCGAACCACGATCCGAGCAACGCGTAGAACAGACCTGCAATGACGACGGCCTGGCGGTAGGGGAAGGACGTGCCGTCGAGCGCGACGTCCGCGCGACCGGTGGCGTCGAGCCAGCGCGCGGCGACGTGTCCCACCGCGAAGAACGGCGACCAGACGAGCGCCGGTCCGATCGCCCACGCGGATTGCGCGTAGCCGGTTGGAGTCGGCACGAACAAGTGCGCCTTGTCGCCGAGGCCCAGCATCCGGTAGTCGTTCGTGAAGTCCGCGTCGTGGTCGAAGGCCATCGACCGCAGGCAGGCGAAGTAGTAGAAGCCGTCGCTTTGCAGCCGCGCGCCGAACTGCAGTTGCGCCGCGAGTCCGATGGCGAAGAGCCCCGCGAACACCGCCGCCGTCGTGCGTCTGGTCTCTGTGGAGCCCTGGGTCTTCAGACCCCGGGAGAACCCTCGTCGTCCGACGAGGAGCAGGACGACGAGGCCGGCGAGCGGAATGAGAAGAAGATGCCCGGGCGATTCAGGCAGGAAGGGAAACGGATGACGCCTGGTGAGTTGCCGTCCGACGGCCTCGACGATCGCCAGCGCGATGGCCGTCCAACCCGCGACGGCCAGCGCGAGGCGCGCCGCACGGAACCGCCTCATGTGATCGTCCGTGCGCGAGGCGCGCGTGTCATCCCGCGCGCTGCAACTCGAGCTCGATCGCCAGCTCGAAGTACTCGGGTGCGACCAGCCGATCGGACGGCAGTTCCACGCCGTTGATGAAGAACGTCGGCGTCGCGTGGATTTGCAGCGCCATGCCGTCGGCGACGTCCTGCCGGATCGCGGGCAGCTTCTCGGCGTACTCGCGGTCGAAGTCGGTCACCCCGAGAATGCTCGCAGCCGCGTCCTTCACCTTCTCGGGCGTCGTGCCCTGGTTGGCGAAGAGCCACGCTTCCATCTCGTCGAACTTGCCGCGATCGCGCGCCATCCGCGCGGCGGCCACGGCCGCGCACGCGGCTTCGTGCCCGATGAACGTCGTGCGGACGCCCACGTTGCACGCGCTGTTCCACGGCCAGTCCTTCATCACGTATTTCACCGCGCCTGGGTGCGTTTCGTTGAACTTCGCGATCACCGGCCCGTAGTACGTTTCGGCGACGCGGCACGTCGGGCACTCGAAGTCGTTGAACTTGACGACGACCACCTTCGCGCCATCGGCGGGGACGCCGAGGTCGCGCCGCGGCTGCTTGGCCCAGGCCTCGGCGAAGGCCGCGCGCGCGTCGGCTGGCGCGGGCGTTGTCGATGTGGCCGCGGAGGCGCCGGCCCCTGCTTCCTTCGGATAGCGCGTCGCCGCGAAGGCGACGCCACCGACAAGGACGACGGCCGCGGCGAGCGTCGCCGTGCGATTGCCGAGCGCCGCGAGGTCGCCGAACACGCGGCCGGCGAGCGTGCCGAGCCCCACACGGTTCGTCAGAAACGTCAGGCCGAAGATCGCGAGGACCGACACGTAGGTCCCCATGCACAGCAGGCACGCGTGGTGCAGGATGGCGAACGACGCGTAGGCGAAGTAGGCGATCGAGACGAGCCCGATGAGGCTCGCGCCGAAGATGTAGCCCGCGGCGACGCTCGGCGCCTTGCCCTCGTCGCTCGTCCGCGCGAACGCGGCGAGGAGCGCGACCACACCGAACCAGAACACGCCGCCGATCGCGACGGGAATGCCAGCCACCGACCCGTAGCGGCTGAGGTACGCCTCCGAGCAGTTGAACGTCGCGTTGACGTCGCACGGGCTGACGTAGGTCGGGTCGGTGAGCAGCCGGTAATGCACCCAGGCGGCCGTGCCCGCGAACCCGAAACCCACGACCGCACACGCCAGAATCAGCCAACGAACACGAGAAGACATGGGCGAAGGGTACTCCAACCCCGCCCCGGGTCGAATGCCATTTGCGCCAGCCGCGCCGCCCGTTGGTCTGTCGGCGAAATGTCCGGCGCGTTGACCGACCAATTTGGTCGGCATTAAGCTGTTCGACTCGACGCCGGTCAATGCCGGCGGAGGAGCCGTCATTGGGGAAGTCGGAGTCGTCGTTGTCGTCGAAACAGTCGTTCGATCGCCGTGGCCGCCGCGTGACGGCCGCGCTCATACCATTCGCATTCGGCCTTGCCGCGCTCGTGGGCGTGCCCGCGCTCGCCGCCGCACAACAGCAGGCATCCGCCGCGTCATCCGCTGCCGAGTCGCACCTGACGGGTCGCGTGGCCGACGTCACGGGCGGCGCGCTGCCTGGCGCGACCATCAGCGTTCGCCGGACCGTCACCGGACCGGCCCTCGTCACCGCCGTCAGCGACACCGCGGGACGTTATGACATCTCGGGCGTCGCGCCCGGCACCTACGTCGTCACGGCCGATCTCCAGGGATTCAAGAGCGCGGTCGAAGCCGGCGTGCCCGTCAGCGCGAGCGCGCGCACGCTCGACTTCGTACTCGAGGTGGGCGGCATCACCGAGTCGGTCACGGTCCTCGGCGAGCGCACGCCACGATCGCTGCGCGACACGGCGGCCAGCGTGGCAGTGTTCGACACGACCGCGCTCGATCGGCTGCCTGGCACGAACACGGGCACGGCGCTCCTGTCCAGCGTGCCGAACGTGATCGCCACGGGCAACAGCAACCTGGCGCCCGCCGTTCGTGGCGCCGATGGCACCGGTCCCGCGCAGGGCGCAGACGCGTTCTTCGCGGGCACGCGCACGCGCCTCAATTTCCAGATCGACGGCCGGCCCGCGAGCTACAACGAAGTCACGTTCGGCGACGTCGCGCTGTGGGACGTGGATCAAGTCGAAGTCTTCCGCGGTCCGCAGAGCACGCTCCAGGGTCGCAACGCCGTCGCCGGCACGGTCTCGCTCCGCACGAACGACCCCACGTATCAGCCCGAGATGAAATTCCGCACGATTCTCGGCAACCAGGGCGACCGTCAGGTGTCGGGCGTCATCTCGGGACCCATCATCAATCAGCAGCTCGCCTATCGCTTCGCGTTCGACCGGCAGGTGCACGAGAGTTACGTCCAGTTCACGCCGTTCGACAGCGCGACCAAGCGTGTCGAACATCCGGGCGACTTCGAGGACCTCACGATTCGCGGCAAGCTGCGCATCGATCCGGCCGCGTTGCCGGGCTTCTCGACCATCGTCACAGTCTCGCACGCGACGCACACCGGTCCGCAGACCGACACCGTCCTCCAGCCGTACGATGATCACATCGCGTCGTCTCCCGAGATGCCCGTCTTCATCCCGAAGACGACGGGCGTCGTCGCTGAATCGACGTGGCGTCGATCGGATCGGCTGTCGTTCGAGGACACGCTGTCGTTCACGGACCTGAACGTCACGCGCCTCGCCACGATCGGCGATGGCAACGCCGAGATCGACGGGCGTGAGTTGCTCTTCGAGCCGCGCGTGCGCTTCGGCCAGGCAGACGCGGGCGTCCGCGGCTTCGGCGGCCTCTACCTCTTTCACGCACACCAGGACGAAGCGATCGACTTGTTCGGCGGTGGCACGTTCGATGACCACACGTTGACGGCCGCGGCCTTCGGCGAGGTGACCGTGCCGATCGATCCGCGCTTCGACGTCACACTCGGCGCACGCGTCGAACACGAGCACCGTCGTCGCACGGGCACGGACGGACCGTTCGCCATCGACTTCGATGCGACCTACAACATCGTCTCGCCCAAGGTCGATCTCGCCTGGCATGCGACCGAGACGACGACGGCGGGCGTGGCCGTGTCACGGGCGTACAACGGCGGCGGCGCGGGCTTCACGTTCGATCCGCCGTTCGTCAGCTACACCTTCAAGCCGGAATTCGTCTGGACGACGGAGGGCTACACGCGGACGGACTTGTCTGGCGGCACGGTCAGCCTGACGGGCAACGTCTTCTACAGCCGCTATCGCGACATGCAGTTGCCGTTCAACCTGAGTCCCGATCCGAACGTCTGGTCGTTCGTCGTGCGCAACGCCGACGCGGCGTCAACCTACGGCGCTGAAGGCGGGCTGCAGTACCGTCCGGGACGCGGCACGGAGCTCTTCGCCAACGTCGGCTTGCTCCACACGAGAGTGCTACGAGATCCGGACTCCGGGATCGAAGGTCACGAACTGCCGCGCTCGCCGGCGTTCACGACGACGTTCGGCGCGCGCTATGGACATGACACCGGTTTCGAGGCGAGCCTCAACGCGCGCGTCACGGACGCTTACTATTCGAGCGTCACGAACGAGCTGCGCGGCCGGACCGATCCGTATGCGGTCGTCAACGCCGAGGTCGGATACACGATCGCGCACGCGCGCGTGTTCCTCTTCCTCAACAACCTGTTCAACGCCGACAACGCCGTGCTCATCTCGCCCGGCGCCACGGCGGCCGACGACGCGGCGAACATCCTGCAGCCGCGGCGGATCGGCATCGGCCTCGTGCTCTCGCGCTGACCGTGGCTCGATCGCTTCGCGGCCCGTTGCTCTGGATCCATCGCTGGATCGGCCTCACGCTCGGCTTGTTCTTCGCCGTCGTCGGCCTCAGCGGGAGCCTGCTGTACTTCCAGCCGCAGTTTTTCCGCTGGGCGCACGGCGATCTGATTCCGGCCGGCCTGTCGCAAGAGACGGGGTCGATCGATCGGTGGGTCGCCGAGTCGCATGCCGCCGTTCCCGACTTGATGGGGCCGATTGCGATTTGGCTCCCGCACGTCGATCACAACGTCAGCGATGCCGGCATGGTCGTCTACGCGGGCCGTCCACCGGGAGGCCTTGGCCACATGGGCATCGTTGGCGTACTGGTCGCGCCAGCGACGGGCAACGTGCTGGGCGTCGTCGACATCGATCGATCGCCGGCCTACGCGCCGATCTTTCTTCACCGCGATCTCTGGGCCGGAGCGGCCGGACGCGTCGTCAGCGGCATCATGGCGATCGCCGTTCTCGTCATGCTCAGCGTCGGGTTGTATTTGTGGTGGCCGCCGCTGCCGCGCATCGTGCGCAAGCTGTCGATCCGGCCGTGGCGCCGCACGCTCACGCGCGCCACGCCGATGCACGAATGGATCGGTATCTGGACGCTCGCCATCCTGCTCGTGCTCACCGCGACCGGGCTCGCGCTCGTGCAGCCGACGTGGGTCGATCCCACGCTCACGTTCGTGGCCGGCCCCGACGTCGACGCACCGGTGCCCGGCGCGTGTACCGGGCCGATCGGATACCAGGCAGCCGTCGATCGTGCGCAGACACTCGCGCCGGGCGGCAGGCTCCGCGAGATCGTGCCGGCCGACGAGACGATGAAGATCTGGCAGATCGCGTTCGCCGTGCCAGGCAAACCATCGCCGCTCGACGACACGCACGTCCACGCGGATCTCGCGTGCGGCACGGTCGCCGTCGAGTCGACGGCCTCGACGCGCACGCGGCGGCATGCGCTCGAGATCTGGCTGTCGGGCCTGCACGACGGCACGGCGTTCGGCAAGACGGGCGAGATTCTCGTGTCGATCGTCGGGCTCGCGCCGGTCGTGCTCGCGTGGTCCGGCGTCTTGATGTGGTGGCGCAAGCGTCGCGTGCGGGTGCGAAAACGGGCCGACGTGCGGGTGCCGGCCCCGACCGTGGACGGAGAGCCGACCGCCGAAATCTCTTGACCGACCAAAACGGTCGGCTTTAAGCTACACAGGTCGCAATTGAGATCTGATCTCATTTGCGACGGATTGAAGTTCCCGCCGGATGCGCGAACACCCGGCGGGAGAACCGAACGCAGGGTCCGGAGAGACCGTTCATCACACGCGTGGCGCATGACGCGTCCGGCGTCCGTATTTTACTCGGACGGTCCGCGCCTGCCGCGCGGGCTTTTGTCGCAGTCCGATGATGACGCGCGCTCCGGGACCTTGTGCGAAAGGGCCCGTGTCATGAGCTGGCGTTTCCTCCGCGCGTCGTGTCTTGCCCTCCTCCTCGCGAGCCCAATGCTCGTGTTTCCAGCGCTCGCCGCGGCCCAGTCGGCCGCGAACGCTGATCGCACCGGCGGCGTCCACGGACGCATCGTCGATCCCGACGGCCTGCCGGTCCCCAACGTCCCGGTAACCCTGCGCAGCGTGCTCTCGGGCACGCCGACGACGGTCAGCACCACGGCCGACGGCACGTTCACGGCCGGCGATCTGACGCCGGGCTTCTACGAGATCACCGCGTCGCTGACGGGCCTCACGCTCGACCCGCAGCGCGTCCGTGTCGAGGCTGGTCGCGCCCTCGACGCCGGCAGCCTGCGGCTGTCGCTCGCCGGCGCGCACGAGGACGTCATCGTCTCCGCGTCGCGCGTCACCGAGCTCGAAGACGACGCGCCGACGAAGGTGCTGGCCGTGACGAAGGACGAGATCGCGCACACCGGATACGAGCGCGTCGGCGACGTGCTCGCGGACGTGCCGGGCATCGTGACGCGTGCGCAGTCCTACGGCGCGGGCCTGACGTCGGGCGAGCAGATTGACGGCATCGACTCGAAGGAAACGCTCGTCCTGCTCGATGGCCTGCCCATCGTCGGCGCGCGCGGCATCAACGAAGGCTTCATCGATCTCAATCAACAGTCGGTCGGACCGATCGAACGCGTCGAGGTCGTCAAGGGCGCAGCATCTTCGCTCTACGGCACGGACGCGCTCGGCGGCGTCATCAACCTCGTCTCGCGCCAGCCGTCGGCGCCGATCGATGTCGACGCCACGCTGTCGGGCGGCACGCTCGGCGTCGTCGACAGCCGCGCGGGCATCGGCGCGCGGCACGGCGGACTCAGCGCGTTCCTCGACGTCGAGCACCATCAGCGTGACGGCTACACGCTCCTTCCCGGCAACGATTCGACGGTCGGCGCCGATGAACATCGGCGCGACCTGATGGCGAAGGTGCGCTACGCGTTCAACTCACGCGCGGCGCTCGGTTTCAACGGCACGTTCTACGACACGCACCAGCTCGGCCGCGGCACGGCGACCGTGCCCGATCCCGCGCGGCCGTTCGCCTTCACGTCGTTCCCGACGACGCTGCACGCGCAGAACCGCGCGCGGACGGCGGCCGTCACCGGTGACTTCACGCTGACGTCGTCGACGACGCTGCAGACGCGGGCGTATGTGTCCGGCTACGACGAGAATTCCGACAGCCGGCCGTTCACCGACGGTGTCGAAGGCACCCCGTTCGATCTCGGCACGCTGCACGAGCGGTATCGCCGCGGCGACGCGACGCTCAGTCAGCAGCTCGGGCGCTGGCAGTTCCTGCAGGTCGGCTACGAGGGCGTGTACGACCAATATCGCGGCGACAACCGCATCGTCGGCGCCGATGCGGGGCAGTCGCTGTCGACGAATGACGTCTGGGTTCAGGATCGCATTCAGCCAGGCGGTCCCGTTGTCCTCACCGTTGGCGGCCGCTATCAGCACAACTCGACGTTCGGCGGCCACTTCGTGCCCAAGGCCGGCGTCGTCTATCGCGTGGGCGATCACGTCACGCTGCGCAGTGCGGCGGGGCTGGGTTTCCGCGCGCCGAACCTCGGCGAGCTCTACTACCACCTGCTGCACCTCGAGTACGGCTATCAGGTCATCGGCAATCCGACGCTGCAGCCCGAAACGAGCCGTTCGTACTCGGGCGGCGCCACGTTCGACAAGGGCCGGTATCGCGCCTCGGTGAACGTGTTCCGTCACGATCTGCGGAACCTCATCAACTCGGTGACCGTGTGCGACGCGACGATGGGCGACGATTGCTCGGGCGCCGCGCTCGACGCGATCATGGCCGACTACGGCGTGCCGCCGTCGTTCGGGTACGACTCGTCGGGCGGCGCGTTCTTCACCTTCGTCAACCTGAACGTCGATCGCGCGCGCACGGCGGGCTTCGACGTGGACGGCCGCGTCGCGCTGACGTCGTCGCTCGATCTGTCGGGCGCCTACACCTATCTCCACGCGGAGGACGTGACGACCGACATCTGGCTTCCGTATCGCAGCCGGCATCAGGGCCACGTGAAGCTGCAGTTCTCGCGGCCGTCGATTGGCCTCCTGGCGAACGTGCGCGGCACGTTCTTCAGCCGCTGGCCGACGCAGGCGAGCGCCGATCCGGTCGAGGCGGACTTCGCCTATGGCTACGAGATCTGGAACGTCTACGCGTCGAAGACGATCGGCGGCGGCCTGCGCGCGTTCGCGGCCGTCGACAACCTCGCGAACAGCCGCGACAAGAAGCTCGACGCCGCCCAGCCGACGTTCGATCGGCCCGACTACGGACGCACGCTGCGCGTCGGCGTCCAGTTCAACTTCAGGAGCCATTGAGATGATGTTGCGTAGTTCGCATTTCGTATTTCGCGTCGTGAGCATGGCGTTCGCCTTGCTCATCACCTGCGTGGCTGTCGCCGGTGCGCAGACGAGCGGCCAGCCGCAAGCGGCGTCGCCACGGTCCGGCATCCTGCTGATGGCTCACGGCGGCAGCATGAGCTGGAACGACCAGGTGCGCGCCGTCGCCGCGGAAACCGACAAGACGATGCCGACCGAAGTTGCGTTCGGCATGGCGGATCGATCGACGCTGCAGGCCGGCATCGACAAGCTCGCCGCGCGCGGCGTCACGGCGATCGTCGCCGTGCCGCTCTTCGTGTCCTCGCACAGCAGCGTCATCGAGTCGACGAAGTACCTGCTCGGCCTGCGCGCCGACGCGCCGGCTGAGCTCGCGGACTTCGCGATGATGGGCGACATGGATCACGGCGCCGACGATCACGGCGCGGCGATGGATCACGGCATGTACGGCGCCGCCGGTCATGACGCGATGCCTGCGACTGCCGACGAGCCGGCGAAGGACGCTGGTCTACCCAAGCCCGTCGTCTCGCCCGTGCCCGTCCGCATGGCGGCGGCGCTCGATCGGCATCCGATAGTCGCCGACATCCTCGCGGATCGCGCGGCGGCGATGGGGAAGGATCCGGCGCACGAAGCATTGATTCTCGTCGCGCACGGCCCGAACAGCGACGAAGAAAACGCGCAATGGCTCGCCGACATGCACGCGCTCGCCGATCGCATCGCGGCGCGCACGCACTACGCGCGGATCGACTGCGTCACGCTGCGCGACGACGCGCCGTCCGAGGTGCGTGACAAGGCGACGGCGGAGTTGCGACAGGACGCGGAGGCCGCGAACGACGCCGGCTATCACGTGCTCGTCACGCCGCTCCTGCTCTCGTACGGCGGCATCGAGAACGGCCTGCGTCAGCGGTTGGACGGCATTCAGCACGCGCTCTCGCCGCAGGCGCTCCTGCCCGATGCGCGAATCGCCACGTGGGTCGTCGACAGCGCGCGCGCGACCGAGGCCGTCGCGTCGCGTTAGGAATACGGGAGCCGGCCGAAAACTGGAGGCGGAATGATGAACGAGCGTTCGCTGATGGAGCCGTCGTGCGACCGATCCGCGGATTGGAGCGTGACGCAATGCGCGTGCGGGCAGATCACCATCCGCCTCGGCCGCGTACGGCTCGACGTCTCCCGCGAGGAGCTGGCTGAGCTACACCGAGTGCTCGATCGCGCGATGGTCGAGTTCGCTATCGCACCGAGCCCGCGCGTCGTCCATCACACGCGGGTTCGGGCGCACTGACGCTGCGGGCGGCGCTCAGCCGAGCGTCGTTCGCAGAGAAAGCACGTGTCGACATGGAACGTCGGGACGAAACCTTCGGCACGCGGATGGAGCGCGTGCTCGCCCGCGCACGCGACGCTGGTGCCGTGCGCGAACTGGCCAGCGGCGTCATCGAGATCGCCTTCGACGGCCAGGCGCTCCGCGTTTCCGCCGAGCGCTATTGGGCGTTCATGGAATTGATGTCAGAAGCCTCGCGCCGTTTAGCGCACGGATGAGCGTGGCGGCGGAATCTCCATGACCGGCGCGGACATATCGATCGACGTCTCACCCGTTTCGACGTCGATCGACCAGGCGCGTGGCTGCGGCAGTCGCAGTTCGCCGTGACCGATCTCGAGCGGCATCCAGAGATAGCGCGAGTCCCACTGCGTGCGCGGCCGCCACATGTCGCCCATGAAGATGACGCTCGTCGTCTTCGTCCCGACGACTTTCAGGAGCAACGTCGACTGCGAGCCGTACGTGTTCGTCTCGGGCGGCGCGATGTCCTTGAACTCGGACCACGGACCGGCGAGCGACGTCGCCGTCGCGTAGAGATTGGGATTCGGATTCCAGCCGGTAAGGTGCGATCCAATCGCGTAGTACAGCCCGTCGTAGTGCACGAGCGCCCCACCTTCCATCGCCATCGGCACCAGGCAGACGTCTTCGGCGACTGACAAGTAATCGTCCGAGAGCCGCGCGATGTGGAAGCCGTGCGGCCGGTCCTCGAAGATCAGATACGCCGTGCCGTCGTCGTCGATGAACTGGCCGATGTCGCGCGACTGCTGACCGAGCGGGCGGAAATGCTTGAGGAAGCGATACGTGCCGTCGACCGTGTCCGACACGGCCACGCCGACTTCCGCGGCCGCGTAGTTGCCTGAGTCGAGGTGCATGTACATCACGAACTGCCGCGTCTTCTGGTTGTAGAAGACCTTCGGCCGTTCGACGACGAGACCCGTGCCGGGAAGATCGGCGGGCCGCTCGTCGACCGACATCGTGAAGACGTCGCCGCGAAAGGTCCAGTGCGCGAGGTCCGTCGACCTGTAACAGGCGATGCCGCGGTGCTGGTTGTCGAACGCCTGACCGCGGTCCTCACCGAACCAGTAGTAGGTGTTGCCGATGCGGATGATGCCGCCGCCATGCGCCTGGATGTGCTCGCCGCGATTGTCGAGCCAGCGTTCGCCAGGATGAATGATCTCCGGCCGCCGTGCGACGTCGGCCGCCGTCGCTGGCACCGTCGGGCGCGCGGCCAGGCCAGGATGGAGGACGAGCATCACCGCGGCGACGGCGATCGAGAGGTGCGCGGGCGACATCGGTCCCTCCTGACGGACGGCGAACGCGGGCCGCGAACGAGTGGGACGACGGGCCCGGCCGCAGCATACGGCTGCCGCCGTTGGCCGGGCAAGGCCGCCGCCGGGTGCACGACGCGGCGCGACGAATTGCCGGCCGGCAATTGGACCGATTCCCACGAATGTCGATCGCCTCGGCGCGTTCGACAATTCTGTGGAGGATGTTACTGCTGCTGCTGCGACTGGGACGACCCGGTGTCGTCCGCGCCCATCGGCGCCGACGCTTCGCGCGACATCCAGGGCACGAACGGCAGGACGTCTCCGGCCACGGCCGGCTGCGCCGATCCGACGGTGACCCCGACGGTGAGCTCGCCGCGCACGGTCGTGACGCCCTTGAAGACGCCGCGCGTTGGCGGCACGTCGGCGTAGTCGCGGCCGATCGCCACGCGGATGTGCCGGTCCTCGGCGATGACGTCGTTGGTCGGGTCGAAGCCGATCCAACCGAGGCCGGGCAGGAACGCCTCCGTCCAGGCATGGGTGGCGCTTGCCGCCTCCTCCGTCAGTCCCGAGTCATGGAAGAGATAGCCGCTCACGTAGCGGCACGGCACGCCCAGCCGCCGGGCGAGCGTCAGGAACAGGTGCGCGAAGTCCTGGCACACGCCACGCCGGGCGCGCAGCGCGTCGTCGACGGGCGAGTCGACGCGCGTGCTCTGCGGGCGGTATTCGAACCGTCCGTGGATTTCGCTCATCAACCACCGCATCGTCGCGATCGGGTCGCCGCGCCGGGCGAGGCCGATTTCGTTGGCGAAGGCGTCGACGAGCGGCGTCGCGTGCGCGAACTGGCTCGGGTTGAGCAGTTCCCAGAGCTCGCCCGACGCGGCGACCGCGTCGAGCCGCGCCCAGCCCTCGTCGCCGAGCGTCGCCGGCAGCGGCGTCGCCGGCGTGCAATCGACGAGCGCCTCGGCCGTGATCGCCAGCCGCGCGTGCCGTCCGGGGATGTCGAAGTGATGGACGATGTTGCCGTCGTGGTCCTGGTACATCAGGATGCGCGTCGGCGGCGCCGTGCTCAGGCCGAAGTGCAGGCAGCGCTGCGTCGCGTCGCTGCGCGGCTGCATGCGCACTTCCATGACGCTCTCGCTGATCGGCGCCTCGTAGGTGAAGCGCGTGACGTGGCGAACCGTGTAGGTCATGGGCGATCCTCGGTCGGCGTCACGCCGACAGTGCCGATTCGATGCGGTATCCGACGTAGGTCTGGTAGAGCGCGGCGTGGATCTGGGCGCAGTGCCGGCCGATGCCGTCGAGATAGGTGTGAGGGTCTTCGAGGATCTCGTCCACCTGACCGTAGTCGAGCGACGCGTGGAGGCGGCCGGCGAGCCGCTCGGCTTGTCCACCGGCGGGCCGCGCGGTCGCGCGTGCCAGCGCCTGCAGTGCGGTCTCGACGCGGTCGGCCGCGAATCGCACCGATCGCGGAAACTCCGGGTCGAGCAGCAGGAACTCGGCGACCCGCCCGAGCCGCAGATCCGCCGTGTAGCAGCGGCAGTACGCCTCGAGCGCCGCGCACGACCGGAGCAGGCTGACGCTGCTCGATCGATCGCCCGTCGCGCCGGGCGCCACCGGCGTGTCGCGGAAGTGCGCGTCGAGCAGCAGCGCCGTCGCGCCGGCCCGCTCGAGGAAGCGGCCGACCTGGAGATAGCGCCAGCCCTCGCCGTGCCCCATCGTGGCATCGGTGATGCCCTGAAAGAGATGGATGCCGTCGATGACGAGCCGCGCGAGGAAGTGCGGCCGGGTCGACGGCGCCGACGCGCAGGCCTGCCGCACGCGCAGGAACAGCTCGTTCACCTGCTGCCACATGTCGGAGCTGATCTCTTCGCGGACCTGCCGGGCGTTCTCGCGCGCCTGCGTGATGCAGGACGCGACCGAGTTGCGGTTCGTCACGTCGAAGACGAACGCCTCGACGAGCGCCGCCGGGCCATCGGGGCCCTCGCCCGAGGGCACCTGCAGGCTCGCGCGCAGGCGGTCGAAGTTCCAGCGATCCGATCCGAGCCGGCGGTCGATCCCGAGGTCCAGCCGCACGTCCACCACGCGCACGATGTGCTCGGCGCGCTCGAGGTAGCGGCCGATCCAATACAAGGCGTCGGCGACACGCGACAGCAGCACGGCTATTCCTTCAGGACCCAGGTGTCCTTGCTGCCGCCGCCCTGCGACGAGTTGACGACGAGCGATCCCTTGCGGAGCGCGACGCGCGTCAGACCGCCGGGCACGATCGTCACGTTCGCGCCGTAGAGCACGTAGGGGCGCAGGTCGACGTGGCGCGGCTCGATGCGATCGTCGACGAAGCAGGGCGCCTGCGACAGCGCGAGGACCGGCTGCGCGATGTAGCTTCGCGGGGCGGCCTCGATCTTCCGGCGGAACAGATCGCGCTCGGCCGCCGTGCTGTGCGGACCGATGAGCATGCCGTACCCGCCCGACTCGCCGACGGCCTTGACGACGAGCGATTCCAGGTGATCGAGCACGTATCGCCGATCGGACGGCCGCGACAGGAGGTACGTGTCGACGTTGGCGAGGATGGGGTCCTCGGACAGATAGAACCGGATGATCGCCGGCAGATAGGCGTAGACCGCCTTGTCGTCGGCCAGACCGGTTCCGATCGCGTTGGCCAGCGACACGTTCCCGGCGCGATAGGCGTTGAGCAGCCCCGCGACGCCGAGGTGCGAATCGGGGCGAAAGGCCAGCGGATCGAGGAAGTCGTCGTCCACGCGCCGATAGATCACGTCCACGCGGCGCAGTCCGGCGGTCGTGCGCATGTAGACGATGTTGTCGTGGACCAGCAGGTCGCGGCCCTCGACGAGCGGCACGCCCATCTCGCGGGCGAGGAACGCGTGTTCGAAGTAGGCCGAGTTGCCCACGCCTGGCGTCAGCACGACGAAGGTCGGCGTGGGGCGCGCCGGTGGCGCGAGGGCCTGCAGCGTGGCCAGGAGCGCCTGGCCGTAGTGCGCGATCGGGCTCACCGTGTAGCGTTCGAACAGTCCGGGGAACACGCGCCGCATCACCTCGCGGTTCGCCAGCATGTAGGAGACGCCGCTCGGCACGCGGAGGTTGTCCTCGAGCACGACGAACCGTCCGTCCTCGAGGCGGACGAGGTCGGTGCCGGCAATCGACACGTAGATGTCGCGGTGGACGTGGACGCCGCGCATCTCGCGGCGGAAATGCCGGCAGCTCTGCACGAGGTCGCGCGGCACGACGCCCTCGGCCAGAATCCGGCCCTCGTGATAGACGTCTTTCAGGAACAGGTTGATCGCCGTGAGCCGCTGGGTCAACCCGCGTTCGAGCACCTGCCACTCGGCCGCGGAGATGATGCGGGGCAGCAGATCGTACGGAAAGATGCGCTCGGTGCCCTGCTCGTCGCCGTACACCGTGAACGTGATGCCCTGCGTGAGGAACGCGCGATCGGCCTCGGCCTGGTGCCGGCGCAACTCGGCTGCCGAGAATCCCGTCAGGTCCTCGCAGAGCGCACGGCAGTGCGGGTGCGGGTCGCCCGACCGGCCGAACATCTCGTCATAGGCCGGCCCGAGCGCGTACTGCGCGAACAGCCCCGACGCGGTGGAAAACGCCGTCTCTGGCACGGCGGGTGAGACTGCAAACGACGGACCAGTGACGCGTCCCGATCACGATCGCCGCCCGGCGCGTTTCGCCCCGGAATTCCGGGGCGAAACGCTTCTTCCGCGCTGGCGGCCGGCCGCGGCGTGCGCGACACGATTGTCGAGACATACGTTCGCCTCGACAATCGTGTTGAACGCGGCCGCGCTGCGGCCCGCGCGTCACGCCTCCGCGCCGTTCATGGCTTTGAAGACGACGGCCGCGAGCGCGCCGCCGACGAGCTCGGCGCCGAGATACATCCAGATCAACGGCCAGGGCAGCAGGCCCATCGCCGAGGCGCCGATGGCCACGGCCGGATTGAACGCGCCGCCCGAGATGTCGCCGACCGCGAACGCGCCCACGAGCACGGTGAAGCCAATCGCGAGACCGAAGTACGAATTGCCCGCGGTCTTCTTCGTCGTGGCCGTGTTCAGCACGACGAACACGAGCGCGAAGGTGAAGAGCAACTCGGCGACGAACGCCGGGCCGATCGCCGGCTGCAGCACGGACGCGGCGCCCGCGTCGCGCAGGTAGAGCGTGACGACCGCCGCCGCGAGCGCGCCGACGATCTGCGACGCCATGTAGGGCGCGACGTCAGCGGCTGGACACGCACCGCGCAGAAACGCGCCGAGCGTGACCGCCGGGTTGTAGTGGCCGCCCGACACGTGGCCGCCCGCGTAGATCATCACCATCAGCACCGAGCCGATCGCGATCGGCGCGATCACGCCGGGGCCGGCCGCGACGCCCGTGCAGCCGACCGTCAGGACCAAGAAGAACGTGCCGACGAACTCGGTCAGATACTTTCCCATCCCGCACTCCGTTGTTTGGGGTCTCAGGCCTTCGGCCGATTCCAACCGGCCCTCGTCGGTCAGGACGGGCGCCGGCGAGTGGCAGCATATCCGCCGCGTGGCGTGAAGGCCAGCGGTGGCATCACGCTCAGCGCCGGGCTCGCCGCCACCACCAGATCTTTCGTTCGGGCGGCGGAGGCGGCGTCGGTTCTGGCGGTGGAAGCACGACCGGCTCTTCGAGCTCCTCGGCGGCGACTTCGTCGAGCCGCAGCACGATCGCGGCGGTCTCGCGCGCGAGATCGACCGCCAGGCTCTCGGCGGCCTTGCCCCAGCGATCGACGAGCCGATCGTACGACCGGTCGCGATCGAGCTTGTCGTAGAACGCCGCGGCCTCCAGCCAGTCGGTCAGGAGCGCGCGCCGCGTGACTTTTTGTGCGCCGAGCGAGATGGCGGCGTCGAGGTCCGTCTGCAGGCGATCCCAATCCGCCCGCGCGGGACGTGACGCGTCGGCCGCGCCGCGCCCGCACTCGCGAAGCGCCTCGACCGCGAGCGCGAACGACGCGCGGTCCGCGGGATTCAGCGCGCGCCGAACGGGGATCGCGAGCCGCTTGTAGCGATCGACCGCCGCCTGGTCCTGCAGATAGCCGTCGTCGACGTGCAGCGGACCGGCGGCGGCGTCGAAGAGCGCCAGCGCGTCGCGGACGTGCCAGGCGTTGCGGCGGAAAGCCCGGAGGCGATCGAGTGCGGCCATGCGGACGGGCAGGATGTTTGTTCTAATGTAGGGCGGCCCAGGATCCGGTGCAAGGCATCGGGACCGGCCGAGCGGGAGTGCGTGACGTGACCGAGACGCCGAGGAAGACGCGACAGGAAACCGACAGCATGGGGGCGATTGCGGTGCCGGCGGACCGGTACTGGGGCGCCCAGACGGAACGATCCCTCCACCATTTCAATATCGGCCGTGAGCATTTTCCGCGTCCGCTCATCCGCGCGCTCGGCATCCTCAAGAAAGCAGCGGCGCTCACCAACGGCGATCTCGGCACGCTGCCCAAGGACCACGTGGATCTGATCGTCCGCGCGGCTGACGAAGTCATCGATGGCAAGCTCGACGATCATTTTCCACTCTTCGTCTGGCAGACCGGCAGCGGCACGCAGACGAACATGAACGCGAACGAAGTCATCTCGAATCGCGCGATCGAGATGGCCGGCGGCGTGATGGGATCGAAGAAGCCGATCCATCCGAACGACCACGTCAACCGCGGCCAGTCGTCGAACGACACGTTCCCCACGGCGATGCACATCGCCGCCGCCGAGGAAGTCGTCCATCTCCTGCTGCCGGCCGTCGACCAGCTCGCGAGCACGCTCCAGGACAAGGCGACGGCGTTCGCCGACGTCGTCAAGATTGGCCGCACGCACCTGCAGGATGCGACGCCGGTGACGCTCGGACAGGAAATCTCTGGCTGGGTGGGGCAACTACGCGTTGCGACCGCAGCGGTCGAGTCGGCGCTGCCCGCGGTCTACGAACTCGCGCTCGGTGGAACGGCCGTCGGCACCGGGCTCAACACGCATCCCGAGTACGCCGAGCGCAGCGCGAAGCACATCGCGGCGCTCACGGCGCTGCCGTTCCGGACCGCGCCGAACAAGTTCGCGGCGCTCGCCGGGCACGAGGCGCTCGTCGCGCTGCACGGCGCGCTCAAGACGCTCGCGGCCGCGCTGATGAAGATCGCGAACGACGTCCGCTGGCTCGCCTCGGGCCCGCGCTCGGGCCTTGGCGAGATCACGATCCCCGAGAACGAGCCGGGCAGCTCGATCATGCCGGGCAAGGTCAATCCCACGCAGTCGGAAGCGATGACGATGGTCGCGGCGCAGGTGATGGGGAACGACGTGGCGGTCGGCATCGGTGGCGCGTCGGGCAACTTCGAGCTGAACGTCTTCAAGCCGCTCATCATCCACAACGTCCTGCAGAGCATCCGGCTCCTCGGCGACGCGTGCACGAACTTCACGCGCTTCTGCGCGAGCGGCATCGAACCGAATCGCGCGCGCATCGAGGAGAACCTGCGGCGGAGCCTGATGCTCGTCACCGCGCTCAACCCGCACATCGGCTACGACAACGCCGCGAAGATCGCCAAGAAGGCGCACAAGGACGGCACGACGCTGAAGGAAGCGGCCGTGGCGCTCGGGCTCGTGAGCGCGGCCGACTTCGACGCGTGGGTCGACCCGAAGCGCATGACCGAGCCGGGCGCCTAGGCGCGTCGCTGATATCATCAAAGTCTGGCGCGACTGGCGCCGAGATGATCCGTATGTCCTTGGATTGGCGCGACTTTCAGGGTGTGAACGCGGGGTACGCCGAGGAGCTGTACGACAAGTTCCTCGCTGATCCTTTATCAGTGGACCCGGACACGCGGGCGCTGTTTCGTGTCTCGCCCCCGCCCCGCCGGCCCGCGCCGCCGCCCACGTCGGGCGACGTCGTCACGGACATGCCGGCCGCGCTCAACCCGAACATCGTCGTCGGTGCGCGCGATTTGGCGCAGGCCATTCGGCGTTACGGCCATCTCGCCGCTCATATCGATCCACTCGGCAGCCGTCCGCTCGGCGATCACGCGCTCTTGCCCGAGTCGCACGGCGTCACCGAAGCCGACCTTCGCTCGCTGCCGGCGTCGATCATCGCCGGTCCGGTCGCCGAAGGCGCCGAGACGATGTGGGACGTCATCGAGCGGTTGAAGGCGATCTACTGCTCGACGACGGGGTACGATTTTGCGCACATTTTCGTGCCCGACGAACGGCACTGGCTGCGCGAAGCCGTCGAGCGCGGCCGCTACCGCGCGCCGGCCGATCCGATCGATCCCATTGCGCTGCTCGACCGGCTGACCGACGTCGAGGTGTTCGAGCGCTTCCTCCACCGCACGTTCCCCGGCAAGACGCGGTTTTCGATCGAAGGCCTCGACATGCTCGTGCCCGTCCTCGACGAGGTCATCGCCGAGGCCGCCGAAGCGGGTATGCGGCAGGCGTTCATCGGCATGGCGCATCGCGGCCGGCTGAACGTGATGGCGCACGTCATCGGCAAGCCGTACGCGCAGATCCTCGCCGAGTTCAAGGATCCGGTTCGCAATGGACTCGCGCTCGAGGGCGTGCAGTGGAGCGGCGACGTCAAATATCACCTGGGTGCGTCGCGCGCGATTGGCGGCGGCGAGCGCGTCGAGTTCGTCGTGTCGATGCCGCCCAACCCGAGCCATCTCGAGGCGATCGATCCCGTGCTCGAGGGCATGGCGCGCGCGGCGGGCACCGACGCGAGCGCGCCCGGCATGCCGCGCTTCAATCCCGACGCCGTGCTGCCCATCCTCATTCATGGCGATGCGTCGTTCGCCGGACAGGGCATCGTCGCCGAGACGCTGAATCTGCACAGGCTGGCCGGCTACACGACGGGCGGCACGGTTCACATCATCGCGAACAATCAGATTGGTTTCACGACCGATCCGCACGATTCGTTCAGCACGCTCTACGCGAGCGGCCTCGCGCGCGGCTACAAGATTCCGATCGTGCACGTGAACGCGGACGATCCCGAGGCGTGCGTCGCGGCCGTGCGGCTCGCCTTCGGTTACCGAGCACGCTTCCATCGCGATGTGCTCATCGATCTCGTCGGTTACCGGCGTTACGGCCACAACGAAGGCGACGAGCCCGCGTTCACGCAGCCGGCCATGTACCGCAAGATTGCCGAGCAGCCGACCGTGCGCGAGATGTGGGCGCGCACGCTCGAATCGCGCGGCGTCATCGAATCCGGGTACGCACAGACGCTCTCCAATCAGCGGATGGACGCGCTGCAGGCGACCTACGACGCGCTCGATCCGGAGAAGAACCTGGTGGAGGCGCCGCCTGAAGTCGCCGCGCCGGGTACGGCCGCACAGACGCGCACGGCTGTCCCGATCGATCGCCTGCGCGCGTTGAACGACGCGCTGCTCGTCGTGCCGGAGGGCTTCACCGTCAACCGCAAGCTCGAGCGGTCGCGCGAACGCCGGCGGCAGGCGTTCGACGCGCCAACCGAGCGGACGATCGACTGGGCCGCGGCCGAGGAGCTCGCGCTCGCGTCCGTGCTCGAGGACGGGACGCCTATTCGGCTGACGGGTGAAGACGTCGAGCGCGGCACGTTCAGCCATCGCCACGCCGTGCTCTTCGACGCGAACACCGGCGCGCGGTTCGCGCCGCTCGAGGCGCTGCGGCAGGCGCGCGCGTCGTTCGAGATCCGTAACAGTCCGCTCAGCGAGAACGCGGCCGTCGGGTTCGAGTACGGCTACGACATCCAGGCGCCCGATCGTCTCGTCATCTGGGAAGCGCAGTACGGCGACTTCGTCAACGGCGCGCAGCCCATGCTCGACGAGTTCGTGCTGTCGGCGCGCGCGAAATGGGGCCAGGAACCGTCGCTCGTGATGCTCCTGCCGCACGCCTACGAAGGACAGGGTCCGGACCACGCGAGCGCGCGGCCTGAGCGCTTTCTGCAACTGGCGGCCGACATCAACATGCGGGTCGTCAACTGTACGACCGCCGCCCAGTACTTCCACGTGCTGCGCCGGCAGGCCGCCCTTCTCATCAAAGATCCCCTCCCGCTCATCGTCCTCACGCCAAAAGGTCTGCTGCGTCATCCCGCCGTCGCCTCGTCGCCGCGCGAGCTGGCCGAAGGCCGATGGATGACGGTGATTGACGACGAGGAGGCCAAGGGGAGAGCGAACGAGATTCGACGGCTCGTGTTCTGCACGGGCAAGGTCGCCATCGATCTGCTGACCAGCCCCAAGCGTGCCGACGCGCGCGCGGTGGCCGTGTGTCGCGTCGAGCAGCTCTATCCGCTGCCGATCAACGAGATGGTGACCACGCTCGACCGGTACCCGCACCTCGAGGAAGTGCTGTGGGTGCAGGAGGAGCCGGAGAACATGGGCGCGTGGGACTTCGTGCGGCCCGCGCTCGAAGGCCTCGTCGGCACGCGTCGGCTGGCCGTGCTCGCGCGGCCGCGCAGCTCGAGTCCGGCGGAAGGATCGGCGGCGCGCCACGCGCGCAATCAGGAACGGCTCATCACGCGCGCGTTCGAGCAGCGCGGCGAGTCGAGTCCGATGGCGCACGCGGGCAGCGAACGCGAACGGTCGGCGCAGTAACGGCTGGCGCCTGACGTGTTCCGTAGGGGCCGGCCCCCGTGCCGGCCCGTGACGTTTCCGTGGTGGCGCGCCCCCGTGCGCGCCCGTGACGTTTCCGCGGGTCCGCCCGCGAGCGAGGATCGGCAGACGGTCATGGCTGTGAACATCGTGGTCCCCGAGATGGGCGAGTCGATCGTCGACGCGCGCATCGCCAAATGGTTGAAGGCGGAAGGCGACGCCGTGCGCGTGGGCGAACCGCTCGTCGAGCTCGAGACCGACAAGGTCGACGTCGAAGTGCCCGCGCCGCAGAACGGCGTGCTCCAGCACATCGCGCAGGCCGCCGGAGCCGACGTGAAGATCGGCGAGGTGCTCGGCACGATCGCCGAAGGCGCGGCTGCGGCCGCGCCCGCTCCGGCCGCCGGATCGGCGACTTCCGAGGCGAGCCCGTCCCGCGGCGCCAAGACCGGCGAACGCGGCGTGGCAGCCACGCCTTCGGCGCGCAAGGCCGCGCGCGAGGCGCAGATCGAGATCGAGTCGGTCAAGAGCCAGGGACCGCGCGTGACGCGCGCTGACGTCGACAAGTCGTCGACGCCCGCGCCTGCCGCGACGCCAGCACCCACAAGCGTTGCTCCCGCAGCCGCGCCATTGCCCGCGCCAGTCGCAATCCCGGTGTCGGCCAAGGCGCCCGCTGCGCCGCCGTCCACTCCTGTCTCGCGCCCGCTCGGCGAGCGGCTCGAAGAGCGTTCGCGCATGTCGAAGCGCCGCGCGACGATCGCCAAGCGCCTCGTCGAGGCGCAGCACGTCGCCGCGATGCTCACGACCTTCAACGAGGTCGACATGTCGGCGGTCATGGCGCTCCGCGATCGGCACAAGGACGCGTTCAAGGCGCAGTTCGGCGTCGGCCTCGGCATCGCGTCGTTCTTCGTCAAGGCCGCCATTGCCGCGCTGCACGAGTTCCCACGCCTCAACGCCGAGATCCAGGGCGACGAGATCGTTCTCAAGCGCTACTACGACATCGGCGTCGCCGTCGGCGCAGCCGAAGGCCTGGTCGTCCCCGTGCTGCGTGATGCGGAGCTGATGTCGTTCGCCGAGATCGAGCTCGGCATCCGCACGTTCGCGCAGAAGGCCAAGGACGGTACGCTCACGCTCGACGATCTGCGCGGCGGCACGTTCAGCATCACGAACGGCGGCGTGTTCGGCTCGCTCATGAGCACGCCGATCATCAACCCGCCGCAGGTCGGCATCCTCGGCCTGCACGCGATCAAAGAGCGTCCGGTTGGTGTCAACGGCCAGGTCGTGCTGCGGCCGATGATGTACACCGCGCTCACCTACGACCATCGCATCGTCGACGGCTCGGAAGCCGTGCGGTTCCTCGTGCGCGTCAAAGAGCTGGTCGAAGATCCAGGCGTGCTGCTCATCCAGTCGTAGCGGTAGAGATCGTTTCAAACTTCGAACTACGAACTTCGAACGAAGGGGGCGCCTTCGGCGCGTCTTTTCAGTTTTGAAACTGCTCTTGGTCCTTTGTGGAGCCCTGGTCTTCAGACCCAAGGGCACCCAGTCGAGGAGGTGACCTCAGTGCGAACGATCCTCGCCGTCGTCGTTAGCCTCGCCGCGGTCGGCGCGCTGGCCGCGGCCAGACGCCAAACGCCGCCCGCGTCTTCGGGCGACGTCGTCTTCTTCGACGATTTCTCGGGCCCGACGCTCGATCGAACGAAGTGGAACGTCGAGGTCACCGGTCGCACGGTCAACAACGAGCAGGAAGCCTACGTCGATTCGACCGACACGATCACGTTCGTGAGCGGCGCCGACGCCGAGGGTGCCGAAAACGGCGCGCTCGCCATTCGACCCGTGTTCCGAAAGGGCTTCGTCACGCCACAAGGCAAGACGTTCGATTTCGTGTCGGGTCGACTCAACACGCGCGGCAAGGTCGAGTTCACCTACGGCACGGCGGCCGCGCGCATCAAGCTTTCCGCCGGGCAGGGCTTGTGGCCGGCGTTCTGGGCGCTCGGCGAAGGCCAGTGGCCCGCGACCGGCGAGATGGACATCATGGAGAACGTCGGCGAGCGCGACTGGACGAACGTCGCGCTGCACGGCCCCGGTTACTCCGGCAACACGCCGCTCGCCATCCGGCAACACTTCGCTGGCGGGGGCGACATCACTGGCTGGCACATCTACTCGGTCGACTGGTCGCCGGACGGACTCGTTTTCAAGGTCGACGGCGAGCCGTTCTACCAGCCGACCAAGGCGATGGTCGAGCAGTACGGCCGCTGGGCCTACGACAACCCGAAGTTCCTCATCGTCAACCTCGCGCTCGGCGGTGCCTATCCGCAGGCCGTCAACCACGCGGACACGCCCTACGTCGGCCTGCCCGAATCGACAGTCGATTTGATCAAAGCCGGCGGCGGCCAGATGCTCGTCGACTGGGTGCGTGTGACCAAGCAGTGACGATGGCGTCGGCGCTCAGCGCGTCGGGTGCGCGCTGAGCGGCGCCATCGTGCCTGGCGCCCTTTCGACAGGCCAGTCTCGTCCGATCGTTATTGTCGGCGCCGGTGCCGCCGGGCTGATGGCGTCCATCTTCGCCCGCCGCGCCGGCGCACAGGTTATCGTCGTCGAGAAAACGGCCGATGGCGGCCGCAAGATTCTCGTCAGTGGCGGCGGTCGCTGCAACGTGCTGCCCGCCGCGCTCGAGCCCGACCGATTCGTCACCGATTCACCGCGGCCGCTGCTGCAGCGGCTGCTGCGCTCGTGGCACCTTCGCGCGCAGCGTGATTTCTTCGAGCACGACGTCGGTGTGCCGCTCGCGTTCGAGGCGTCCACGAGCAAGTGGTTTCCTGCCTCGAATCGCGCGCGTGACGTTCGCGATGGTCTCGTCGCGCTGGCGCGCCGTGAAGGCGTCGAATTCCGCTTCGACACAGACGTCGCCGGCCTCCACGGTGGCGCCACCGGATGGCACGTCGAGACCGCAGGCGGAAGCATCGACGCGTCGGGCGTCGTCCTTGCGACGGGAGGACTCTCTGTGCCCGCGACGGGAAGCACGGGTGTCGGTCTCGATGTGGCTCGTCGTCTCGGACATGTCGTTCACGACACGTATCCCGCGCTCACGCCGCTCGTCGCCGATCCGCCGCGGCATGCGGCGCTCGCGGGCGTGTCGCTCGATGTCCGCGTCCGTGCTCGTTCTGCGCGCGAGGCGGCCGAAGCGCGCGGCGGCTGGCTCTTCACGCATCGTGGCTACAGCGGCCCGGCCGTGCTCGACGTCTCGCACGTGGCCGTGCGCAGTCGTGCCGACGCGCATGCTGGGGCGCGTGCGACGGTACGCGTGCAATGGTGCGATCTCGATGCCGCGGCGTGGCACGACACGCTCGCATCAGCCGCCGGTCTCGTCGTGAACGTCGTGGCGAAGCACGTGCCGCAGCGGCTGGCGGAGCAATTGTTGCGCGAGGCCGATGTGCCGATGGACCGTCGCGCCGCCGAGTTGCGGCGGACCGAACGCGCGACGCTCATCGAGCACCTGACGACGTACGTGCTGCCCTGGACTGGCGACGAGGGTTACAAGAAGGCGGAGGTCACGGGCGGCGGCGTTGCGCTCGATGAGGTCGATCCACGGACGCTCGAAAGCCGGCGGTGCCCCGGCCTCTTCCTCTGCGGTGAGTTGCTCGACGCCTTCGGCCCCATCGGCGGCCACAACTTCGCCTGGGCGTGGGCAACCGGCCGCCTTGCGGGGAGGGGCGCGGCCACAAGCTACCGATCCATGCGATAGATGGTCGCAAGGAGCAGCAGGCCATCGGACGCGAGTTCACCGGGCACTGGAAGCAGGCCCGAGGCATGTCAAGCCGCGGGCGCGAGGCGGCGGCGCTGGCCGAACGGCGCGGACATCGCGCCCGAGGCCCTTTACGACGAGGTCAGGTCCAGCCGGCTTGAACCCAGCGCGCTACAATCAAATCATGCCTGAAGTGACGACCCGGGAGCGCATCCTGCACGGGATTTTCCGTCACTCATTTCATAGCCATCGCCTTTTCCAGCACTTCCCGTAGCTCCCCCGCTGTGAGCACGATCGGGTTCGCCTTCATGCTGCTTGCGCGCTGCGCCTGTTCGACGAGGATGTCGACGTCCTCAGCGCCGAGGCCATATGTCGCGAGTGACGGGATGTCGAGTTCCGCGATCAGAGCCCGGACCCAGTCGACCACGTCGGCGGCCGTCGCGTCGCCGCGGCCGGTCAGGATGCGCGCGATGACTTCATAGCGCTGGCGCGCGGGATGATCGGGCGCGCGGGTTTCGAGCGCGCGGAGATTGGCCGCGGTGGCATGCGGCAAGAGCACCGCGCAGATCGCGCCGTGCGGCGCGCGCACGCGGCCGCCGATCGGTCCCGCCAGTCCGTGGACCGCGCCGAGACCGGCGTTGGCCAGCGCGAGCCCGCCGAAGAGGCTCGCGAGTGACATCGCTTCACGCGCGTCGCCATCGCGGCCGTCGTGATACACGCGCCGGATCGCGCCAGCCGCGCGCCGCAATCCTTCGAGACACAACGCGTCGACCAGCGGGTTGGCGCGCGACGAGACGTACGGCTCGATGATCTGTGTCAGTGCGTCGAGACCGGTGAACGCAGTCACGACCGGCGGGAGGTCCAGTGTGAGGTCCGGGTCGACGATCGCGACACGTGGCAACATCAGCGCGCCGCGCAGGCTCACTTTGACCCGCCGCTCCGGCACGCCGATGACCGCGTTGCGCGTCACCTCTGCGCCCGTTCCCGCGGTCGTCGGCACGGCGATGACCGGTAGCGGCGCGACCGCGAGCGGCTGACCCTTGCCGACGACTTCGAGATAGTCGAGCGCGTCGCCAGGATTCGTGGCGAGCGCCGCGATCGCTTTGCCCGCGTCGATCGCGCTGCCACCGCCGATGGCGACGACGAGATCGGCATCGTGTTCACGCGCGCATGCGACGCCCGTGCGAACGAGATCGATCGTCGGCTCGCCGGGCGTGGGGTACGTCGCGCACGTGAGACCCGCGGCGGATAACGCGTCGAGATGTGCCGCCCATCGACCGTCATCCCGGCCGGTGACGACGAGCACGCGCGTGCCGAGATTGCGCGCGGCGGCCGGCAGTTCAGCGATCGTGCCGGGGCCGAAAATGATGCGGCCGACGGTGGCGAATTCGAAGCGCACTTACCAGCCTTTGTCGTCCGGCGTCACGTTCCGGTAGACGATGGCCGTTCGCGGTTCCGCCATCATGTCGGCGACCGTATCGCGCCAGCGGGCGTAGTGCGCCGTTTCACGATGCGCCGCATGGCCCGCCTGGTTGCGATAGACCTCGATGATCGTGAACCGCGTCGGGTCGTCGGCCTGCTGCAGCACGTCGAACCGCGCGACGCCCGGCTCCTGCACGCTGTGCGACGCGTTGTCGGCCGTCGCCGCGCGGAATTCGTCGACCGTCTCGGACTTCACGTGGACGAACACCTGGAGGATGTGCATGGACGCATGATAGCCGCCCGCTCGCGCGAATCGCCTGCCGCGGCTCCGGCCGTGTACTATCGTTCTCCGTTGTGCCCAGCTATACCGCGAAAGACATCACCGTTCTCGAAGGGCTCGAGCCCGTCCGCCGGCGGCCCGGCATGTACATCGGCGGCGTCGGCTCGGCGGGCCTGCACCATCTCGTCTGGGAAATCCTCGACAACGCCGTCGACGAAGCCATGAACGGCCACGCGTCGCACATTGCCGTGGCGCTGCACGAGGACGCGGCGTCGATGACGATTCAGGACGACGGCCGCGGCATCCCTGTCGACAAGCATCCGCAGACGAAGACTAGCGCGCTCGAAGTCATCTTCACGACGCTCCACGCCGGCGGCAAGTTCGAAGGTCAGAACTACAAGACGGCCGGCGGCCTCCACGGCGTCGGCGCCAGCGTCGTCAATGCGCTTTCACGCGAACTGGTGGCGACCGTGCGGCGCGACGGCGCGACCTGGGAACAGAAGTTTCGGCAGGGCACGCCCGTCGGCCCGGTGAAGAAGATCGGTCCGGCGCGCGGCACGGGCACGACGGTCTTCTTCCGGCCCGACCCGACGATTTTTCCGAAGACCGAGTTCGATCCCGCGATCATCCGCGAGCGCATCGAGATCGCGAGCTACCTGCACAAGGGCGTGGAGATCGTCTTCGCGAACGAAGCAGCGATCGACGGCCAGCCGGCGCGCGAGGTCTTCAAGCACGACGAGGGCATCGAAGACTACCTGAAGAAGATCCTCGCCGAGCGCAAGGCGAATCCGGTCCACGACGCGCCGTTCGTTCTTTCGCGCGAGCACGAAGACAGCGGACTTCGGCTCGATCTCGCGATGCGCTGGACCGAAGCGACCGACGAACATCTGCGCAGCTACGTCAACGGCATTCCGACCGGATCGGGCGGCACGCATGAGAACGGTCTGCGCAGCGGGCTCGGCAAAGCCGTCCGCAACTTCATCGACACGCACAGCTTGTCGCCGAAGGGCGTGACGCTCACGGCCGACGACATCCGCGAGGGGCTCGTCGGTATCCTCAGCATCTTCATCAAAGAGCCGCAGTTCCAGGGGCAGACGAAAGATCGTCTGAACAACCCGGAAGTGACGGCCATCGTCGACTCAATGGTGCGTCCGGCGCTCGAGCACTGGCTGAACCACAACACGACGATGGCGCAGGCGATCGTCGCGCGGATCATCCTGGCAGCGCGTGCGCGCGAGGCGAGCCGCGCGGCGCAGGCCGAGGTCACGCGCAAGAGCGCCACGTCATCGCGGCTGACGCTGCCCGGCAAGTTGAGCGACTGTACGATGCCTGGCCGCGATGAAAGCGAGATCTTCATCGTCGAGGGCGACTCGGCCGGCGGATCGGCGAAGCAGGGCCGCGACCGCGCGCGACAGGCGATCCTGCCGCTCCGCGGCAAGGTGCTGAACGCGGAGAGCGCGTCGCTCGCGAAGGTGCTCGAGAACAAGGAGCTCGCCGATCTGGTCACGGCGCTCGGGTGCGGCATCGGCAAGAACTTCGACATGTCGCGCCTGCGCTACGGCCGCGTCATCATCCTCGCTGACGCGGACTCGGACGGCCATCACATCGCGACGCTGCTCCTCACGTTCATCTACCGCCACATGCCCGCGCTCATCGCGGGCGGCAAGGTCTTCCTGGCACAGCCGCCGCTCTACCGCATCGACATCGGCAAGGAGACGTTCTGGGCGGTCGACGACGGCCACAAGGACGCGATCCTCAAGCGCGCCGGCGGCAAGGGCAAGATCGAGATCACGCGCTTCAAGGGCCTCGGCGAGATGATGCCGAAAGTGCTGTGGGAGACGACGCTCAATCCGCGCACGCGGCGGCTCTTGCGCATCGAGATCGCCGATCAGCTCGTCACCGACCGCGTGATCAACGAGCTCATGGGCAAGGACCCGTCCGCGCGGTTCCGCTTCATCATGGAACGCGCGGAAGAAGCGGAAGAGCTGGACGTATAGGGGAGCTGGCGCGAGGCAAGTTAGAAGTTCGAAGCCAGAAGCCAGAAGTGAGAGATCGACATCGAGACATTCGCGTGCGTCCCGTGCGGCGAGCCGACGCGCGCGCGTGGCTGCGCATGCGGCGTGCGCTGTGGCCCGAGGGCAGCGCGCGCGAGCACCGCGGCGAGATCGATCGGTACTTCTCGGGCCATCGGCACGAGCCGAAGGCCGCGCTCGTCGCCATCGATGATGCCGGATTGCCGCTCGGCTTCGTCGAGCTCTCCATCCGGAACATTGTCGACAGTTGCGACACCGATCGCGTCGCCTATCTCGAAGGCTGGTATGTGGTGCCTGGCGCACGGCGGCGAGGTGTGGGCGCGGCGCTCGTCGCTGCGGCGGAGCAGTGGGGCCTGGGACAAGGCTGCACCGAATTGGGATCCGATTCGATCGTCGACAATCGCGTGAGCCGAGCGGCGCATCGGTCGCTCGGTTTCGACGAGACCAGTGTCGTCCGCAACTATCGCAAGGATCTCCTGCCGCCGCTCCGCCGCCGGCGGGAAGAAAGGATCGCGGGTGACGTGACAATGCTGGCCACGGTGCTCATCTACGCGCGTGACATGGAACGTACCGCGGCGTTCTACGAGCGGTTCTTCGGATTCGAGATCGCACGCGATCCTGACGGGCGATTGTTCGAGCTGACGTCACCCGACGGCGGTGCTCGGATTGCCATTCATCAGGCGGCGAAGAGCGTGAAGCTCGGGCAGGTTGGCGTGAAGCTCGTCTTCGCGGTGCCCGACGTCGACGCGTTCAAGCGAGAGGCGGCCGCCAAGGGCCTGACGTTCGGCGCCACGCATCAGGCCGACGGCTACGCGTTCGCGAACGCCAAGGATCCTGACAAAAACTCCGTGTCCATCTCGAGCCGCGCGTTTCGTCGGTGACGGCCGCGGCGCGTCCGGGCTTACCGCGCTCGCAGAATCGCCGTCGCCGCACGCACGAGCGCGCGCGCTTCGGCGTCGGTGCCGATGGTGATGCGCAGGAAATCGCGCACGTCGGGCGCCGGGAACCAGCGGACGAGGATCTTGCGATCACGCAGCTTCTGCTGCCAGGTCTTCGCGCTGACGTGCGGCGGGCGCGCGAAGAGGAAGTTCGTCTGGCTCGGCTGGACATCGAACCCGAGCGTGGCGAGCTGGCGCGTCAGCGCCTCGCGCGTACGAATGATGCGCGTGAAGTTCGCGTGGTAGTACGCGAGGTCGTCGAGTGTCGCGAGCGCCGCGACCTGGCCGAGTCCGTTGACGTTGTAGCTATCGCGGATCCGATCGAGCGCGTCGATGAGCGTCGGGTGACCGACGAAATAGCCGACGCGCTGGAAGCACAGCGAGTAGGCCTTCGAAAACGTCCGCGCGACGAGCACGTGCGGGTGCGCGAGCGCTAGCGGCAGCGCGTGTTCGTCCGCGAAGTCGACGTACGCTTCGTCGAGGACGACGACGCCCCGCTGGGCACGGCAGAGTGCGTCGAGCGCCGCTCGCGTGTAGCCGCGCCCGCTTGGCGCATTCGGCGTTGTCACGAGCGTCAGCGCCGCATCGAACCGCCACGTGCCGCTCCGGCGCAGTGCGACGACGTCAGGCAGATCGAAATCCTTCGCGAGCCGTACGGGCCGACGGACAGCGCCGTGCATGTCGGCCAGGACTGGATAGAGCGAGTAGCTCGGCGTGAAGTATTGGACGAGCGAACGGCCGGCCGGGCGCGTGCGTCCCGCCGACACGTCGCGCGGCTCGACGAACGCGCGCACGGCCAGCGCCAGGCATTCATCCGATCCGTTACCGACGAAGATCTGCTCGGGCTGGCACCGGTGCAGCCGTGCGAGCTTCTCGCGTAGCGGCTGCGCCGTCGGGTTGGGATAGAGCCGCAGCCGGCCATCGGTCGCCGCGCGCACGGCGGCGAGCACCTTCGGCGACGGCGGATAGGGATTCTCGTTCGTGTTCAGCTTGATGAGCCCGCGGATCTTCGGCTGTTCGCCCGGCACGTACGCGTGCAGGCGGCGAACGAGCGGGCGGACGAGCGACGTCGGCGACGGCATGAGGCGAGATCTTATCCCGCCGCCGTGCATGGTCCGTGGGTGTAGGATCCGGCCGCACGTCCCGCACACCCGGAGGAGGAACCGACATGAAGCGGACAGCACTCAGCATCGTGGTCGTGGGCGCGGCGCTCAGCGTCGCCGTGCTCGCGCAGACGCCGGCCGCGCGCGAGGTCATGGCACCCGCGCCAGCCGCGCAGGAGGCGCCCGCGACGCCCGGCGCGGGCCAGGTGCCCGCCGTGAAGACCGAGGCCGGCTACACGACGCTCTTCAACCGCAAGGATCTGACCGGCTGGAAGGTCGGTGGACCCGAGTCCGACTTCAAGGTCGTCGACGGCGCGATTCAGGCGAACGGCGTCGATGGTCCGGGACACGTCTTCTATGAAGGCGACTTCCACAACCACACGTTCCGCAACTTCGATCTGAAGCTCGACGTCATGGCCAAGCACCGCTCGAACGGCGGCGTCTACGTGTTGACCGAGCTCCAGGACAAAGGCTTCCCGGGCAAGGGCTTCGAGATTCAGGTCAACAACAGCCACACCGATCGCATCCGCACCGGCAGCCTCTACCACGTCGTCGATCTGTCGTACATCCCGGCGAAAGACGACGAGTGGTTTCCAATGGAGATCCGGGTGGAGGGCCAGACGATCACCGTCTGGGTGAAGGGCACGCAGGTGCTGCAGTGGACGCAGCCGGCCGACTGGGACGGCGCCTACGACACGCCGGGCCGCAAGATCGCGCCGGGGACGATCGCGTTCCAGGCGCACGATCCGAACAGCTTCACGTACTACACGAACGTCCGGATCAAGCCGTTGGACTGAGGACAGCACCATGAAAACACAGACACTCTTGACGATTGCTGGTTGCGCGCTGCTCGCGGCGCCGCTCATCGCCGGACCGCAGGCGCCGGCCGGCGACATGACCGAGATGCCGGTGCCGCCGATTCCCGGCTACATCGGCAAGATGCTCACGCCGCCGCCCATGCACATTCCCGCCGGCTTCACGCCGATCTTCAACGGCGTCGATCTCACGGGCTGGCACGTGAGCAAGACGAATCATCACGGCATCACGCCGGACTATCACGTCATGGACGGCATGATCGTCGGCACGCAGCAACCGCTCGGCAGCGGCGGGATCCTCCTGACCGACAAGTCGTACAAGAACGTCGAGGTCTACATGGAGGTGAAGCCGGACTGGGGCTGCGACAGCGGCCTGTTCCTCCGCTCGAGCGAGGCCGGCGACGCCTATCAGGTGACGCTCGACTATCTGTCCGGCGGCAGCCTCGGCAGCATCTACGGTGAAGGGCTGCAGAACGTCGGCGCTGGCCGCGCGGCGGGACGCGGCGCGCGAGGCGCCGCTCCGGCACGCGCGACGGCACCTGCCGCGCCCGTCGTCGGCGGCATCCCGCTCGGATCGTCGACGCCGATCGGCGATGCGCCCTGGATGAAGGTGTGGAAGCGCGAAGACTGGAACACCATCCGCGCACGCATCGAAGGTGACGTGCCGCACATCACGGCGTGGATCAACGGCACGCAGGTGCTCGACTTCACCGACACGGCCAATCACGCGAAGGACGGCATCACGTCGGGACCAATCGCCATCCAGGTCCACGGCGGTCCGGACCGCTGGGTCCCCGGCGGCTTCTGGCGCTGGCGCGTGATCGCGGTGAAGGAACTGCCGGACTGACGCCGCGACGCGCGAAGGGCGCGAAGCGAACAGGGCCTCGCGCGAAGGCGCGAAGATCGCGAAGAAGGACGGGGCTTCACGCGAAGACGCGAAGGACGCGAAGAGTTAGCAAGACAAAAAAGATGACGCCGCGAGGCCCCGAGCGTAGCGAGGGCGCCGAAGCGCCGTGGCGTTGGGGGTGGGGCCCCCAACGCATTGCAAAGACGATGACAGACGAATGTAAGTGAGGGCGCCGAAGCGCCGTAGCGGCGGAGGTGGGGCCGCGCCGCACTGCAAAGAAGATGACAGAGCCTCCGTGCCCGCCCCCGTCACGCTGTAGCGCGCAGCGCGAAGGCGGATTATGCTCCACACGCCCGTGCCACCCGCGACCGTGACCACCACGCACCCGGACGTGCCGCCCTCCGATCACCGCGCCGCGGTTGCGGCCGGTTTTCTCGGCTGGACGCTCGATGCCTTCGACTTCTTCCTCGTCGTCTTCTCGCTCACGGCCATCGCGGCCGAGTTCGGGCGGACCGATGCCGAGGTCGCGATCTCGCTGACGCTGACGTTGGCCTTCCGTCCGGTCGGCGCGTTCATCTTCGGCCTGATGGCGGATCGGTACGGCCGCCGTCTGCCGTTGATGCTCGATCTCGTGTTCTTCTCGATCATCGAGATCGCCACGGGCCTCGTCCATTCCTACACGGCGTTTCTCGTGCTGCGGGCGCTCTTCGGCATCGGCATGGGCGCCGAGTGGGGTGTCGGCGCGTCACTCGCGATGGAGAAGGCGCCGTCCGGACGCCGCGGCATCCTGTCGGGCCTGTTGCAGGAAGGCTACGCGTTCGGCTATCTGCTCGCGGCGGGCTGCTTCTTCCTCGTGTTCCCGCGGTTCGGATGGCGGCCGATGTTCTTCGTCGGCGGCTTGCCGGCGCTGCTCGCGCTCTACGTGCGGTTCCAGGTGAAGGAATCGGCGGTCTGGGAGCGCACGCGCAAGACGAACTGGCGCGATCTGTTCACCGAGATCGCGTCGCACTGGCGCCTGTTCCTGTTCATCACGCTGCTCATGGGCCTGATGAACTCGACGAGCCATGGCACGCAGGATCTCTACCCGACGTTCCTCCAGCGCGACTGGCACTTCACGCCCGAGGCGCGCGCGGCGCTCACCGCCTTCAGCATGGTCGGGGCGATCGTCGGAGGCATTGTCACCGGGTTCATCTCCGATCGCGTGGGCCGTCGGCCCGCGATCGCCGGTGCGCTCATTCTCGCCGTGCTCGCGATTCCGATCTGGGCCTTCGCGCCCAACCTCGTCGTGCTGTGGATTGGCGCGTTCGTCATGCAGTTCCTGGTGCAGGGCGCGTGGGGCGTGATTCCCGCGCACATCACGGAGCTGTCACCCGACGCGGTCCGCGGCTTCCTGCCAGGTTTCGCCTACCAGTGCGGCGCGTGCCTCGCGAGCGTGATCCCGCTCATCGAAGCCGAAATCGCGAAGCACATAAGCTACGCGAAGTCGATGGCGCTCACCGCGCTCGTCGTGTTCCTGCTTGCAGCCGTCGTCGCTCTCATGGGAACCGAGAAGCGCGGCGCGAGGTTCGGCTAAAAGCACCCTGCCCGGTCACGCGCCGAGTCGAGTTTCTCGAACGACACGCCGGGGATGTTCTTCAAGTCGTCGATCGTCTTGCAGGGCCCGTTCTTCTCGCGCCATGCGATGAACGTCCCGGCTTCGGCGCGGCCGAGACCGATGACCGCTTCGAGGTCGATGGCCGGCGCCGTGTTGAGATTGATCGGGTGCGGCGCTTCGCCGAGGAAGTTGGTCGACAGATAGTCGAGCACTTGCGCGCGTTCGGCGTCGGTGAGCTTCGCGCCTCGCTTGACCATCTCGCCGATGAGCTCGTCCCAGCCGTCGCGCGTGAGTCGCAGTGACGCCGTCCGGTCAGGCTGATGGCAGACGCCGCAGACGCGCACGACGACGTCCTTACCCGGACCATCGGGCATGTCCGCGCCAGGCGCCGAGGCCGCGGCGTCCTGACGGACGGCTGCCGTCAGGACCGCGGAGACGAGTCCCACGGCGAACACGAGCAGAGCGAGATGACCAGCGAGACGCACGCGCATGGACATGTCAGTCCCGCTCCATGGGATAGCCGAAGGCGTAGAGCGTGCCGTCTGCAGTTCCGACGTACACCTGCCCGGTCGCGCTCCAGAAACTCCGGCCCGACAGCGCGGCCGTCATCGTCTGGCCGCTGTTCCAGAGCGCCGCGCCGTTTGTCCCATTGATCGCGTAGAGCACGGCCGGCGACGTTCCGGCCGCCGATGCTGCGCCAATCGCTGGTCCGCTGGGAACCGCGAAGACGACGCCGTTGACGATGAGCGGCGTGGCCGGCGAGGAGATATCAGCCGACACCCAGTCCGGTTCGAGCGTCGGATGGCCACCCGCGCCCGTGATCTTCAACGCCGCAATCGCGCCATGCGTCACGTCACCGTGCGTCGTCGGCCACGCGCTGGCGTTGGCGAGCGCGCCGGACACCGGCACGAGCAGCCACATCGATCCGGGTTGCACGCCGGACGTCGCGGCATCGGCGCCCGCACCGGCCGCACTCGTGCCGCTGCCAGCCAATGCCTGCTGCCACAGCGCGAGATGGCCCGGCGCAAATGACGCGGTCGCCGCTGGAATCGGCTGAGAGGTCGACAGCGCGGCGTGATGATCGGCACCGCCCGGCTGGTGTGCGTCGAGCAGGACGATGCGGCCGTCGCTCGTCGCAACGGCAGCGACGTCGGTGGCCTCGTGTCTGAACACGAGCGGCGCGGACACGAGGTTCACGCCATCGGCGGAGAACCATCCCTTCGGCTGCAGCGTGGCCGGATCGAGCGCGACGACGGCGTTGGCGTAGCCATCGGCTGTGGCCGGACCCGGGCCGACAGTGACGAGCATCGCGCTGCCGTCGGTCGTGAAGACTGGCGAGCCGACGATGCCGCCGCCGTGCGTCTGCCATGAGACGACCGGCTTGTCCATGTTCGCGAGGTTCACCGACCAGACGCCGTTCGGCGCGCCGCTGCAGTTGCCGCTCGTCGCGGCGTAGAGCGTCGTGTTGACGGCGATGGGATCCGACCAGTTCGCATTCGCCGGCAGGAACGGTGCCGGCTTCTGGAGGTCCATGCCCGACGGCAAACCGAGCACGTGCAGGACGCCGTCGCTCGTGATCGTGTAGACGACGCCCGCGGGGCGGCCATAGCCCTGCGTCGGCATGCCGGCCGGCGCGCCGGGAATCCCGCCCGGCGCCGTTTCGTCGCCGGCCGCCGCCGCACCGCGTCCACCTTGCCGGCCACCGCGTGCCGCTGCGACGTTGGCGCCAGCGGCTCCCGCGCGACCGGCTCGTCCGGCGCGCGCGCCGCGCGCCGGGCCACCGCGCCGCGGCGAGTCGATGGGCACGCCTTCACCGGGCTGTCCGATCGCGCCCGCGTAACCGCGTCCACGTCCGCGCAGCGTCGAAGCAAAGGGCACGGCGATCGACAACGGCGCTGGCGCGACGTCCGCGATGCGCGTGGTTGCGGCCGTGATGCCACCTGGGCACGCAGCCGTCGCGTCGGGCAACGGCAGATCGAAGTGCCGTTGCCACACGGTGTAGCCGACCTCGTTGTCGATCGCGTAGATGTTGTTCGAGCTGCCGGCGACGAGTGACATCGGCACGAACAGCGTGACGCCGTTGGCCGTGACGCCCTGCATCAGGTTGCTCGCGAGCCGCGGCTGGTTGTCGAGCGACAGCTTCCACTGGAGCTCGAAGCCCGGCTTCGCGAAGCTGGCCGGCGAGACGACGGCGTCGCTCCGGATCCACGACGTGCCCTGCGCGTCGCCGTGCGCGGTGAGCCATTCGGCGCCGCCGCCGCGCGCCTGGGCCCAGAGCGCGGTGCCCGCCAGAAACGCCGCAAGGAGAACCGTACTGAGACGTGCGATGCTCATGACGCTGCCTTCCGTCGACGCGCTACTTCGGCAGACCGAAGCAGTACAGCTTGCC
>DASZOV010000148.1:0-12259 GCA_035550595.1 Vicinamibacterales bacterium | reverse complement strand
TACGAGACACGCGGCTCAGCACCGCGTTGACCCCCCGTCGCGTGCCCTGCGAGCGCGACCAGGTACAAAAAAAGACCGCAGCACGCGGTCTCACGCTGACGCCGGCCCGCCCAACGTCAACGGGCGACTATATGCGGGACGTCTGAGTTTGTCAATTGCCACCCATACCCCGTCCCGGATGGATACCATCGGCGCGGACGGCCGGGCCCAGGTAATCGAGGGCGGCCTAAGTCGGCCGGTTTCCATCAGCGAGAGGATGTGACGTTCATGCGTGCACTGATCAGCGTGTCGGACAAGTCGGGCCTCGTGCCTTTCGCCCAGGCGCTCTCGGCCGCCGGCTGGGAGATCGTCTCGACCGGCGGAACGGCCCGCGCGCTCACGGGCGCCGGAATCCGCGTGGTCGGCATCTCGGACGTCACGGGTTTTCCCGAGATGCTCGACGGCCGGGTGAAGACGCTGGATCCGCACGTCCACGGCGGCATCCTCGCGCGTCGCTCGCGGCCCGACGACCTGACGGCCATCGCGGCCCAGGGCATCACGCCCATCGATCTCGTCGTCGTGAACCTCTATCCGTTCGCGAAAGCCGCCGCGCGGCCCGATCTGCCGTTCGCGGATCTCGTCGAGGAGATCGACATCGGCGGCCCGAGCCTCGTGCGCGCCGCTGCCAAGAACTTCACGGACGTCCTCGTCGTCGTCGATCCGGCGGACTATGACGAGGTCCTGGCGGCCATCGCGCGGACGGGCGGTCCGACGCTGCCGTTCCGTTTCGAGCTCGCGCGCCGTGCGTTCGCGCACACGGCCGCCTACGACCAGATGATCGCGTCGACGCTCGCCGAGGTGCGCGTCGACGAGTCGACCGGTGACTTCACGCGTGGCGCCGCGAATGACGCGTCGGCACTTTTGCCCGCGGTGTGGCAGCCGCGTCTCGTGAAGCGTCGCGATCTTCGGTATGGCGAGAATCCGCACCAGGTCGGCGCGTGGTACGCGGAACGCGAGGCCGGCTTTGGCGCGGCCGTCGTGCACCAGGGCAAAGAGCTGTCGTTCACGAACCTGCTCGATCTCGACGCGGCCGCCCGCATCGTGCTCGAGTTCGACGAGCCGTGCGCGGCCGTCATCAAGCACACCAACCCGTGCGGCGTGGCCACGGCGGAGACGATTGCCGATGCGTACGTCCTCGCGCGCGAAGCCGACGCGCTTTCGGCGTTCGGCGGCATCGTCGGCCTCAATCGGCCACTCGACGCCGAGACCGCGCGGCGGCTGACGTCGACCTTCATCGAGGCCATCGTCGTGCCATCGATCGACGATCCAGACACGGTGCGTCCGATTCTCGCGGCGAAGCCGAACTTGCGCGTCGTCACCGCGGCGTTCGACGGCCTGGATCCCGCGCGCGACGTGCGATCGATTCTCGGCGCCTGGCTCGTGCAGGCACGCGATCGCGTCGTCGAGGCGGCTGGCGCGTGGCCCGCGGGCGCGGACGTGCGCGTCGTCACGCAGCGTCAGCCGACCGAGGACGAATGGCGCGCGTTGCGCTTCGCGTGGCGCGTGTGCGCGCACGTGAAGTCCAACACCGTCATCTTCACTGGCCCGGCCGCGACGCTGGCGGTTGGGGCGGGGCAGATGAGTCGTGTCGACGCCGTGAAAACGGCGGTGATGAAAGCATCTGGCCAACTTGCTGGATCGGTCGCCGCGTCGGACGCGTACTTTCCGTTCCGTGATGGACTCGATGCGGTCGCAGCCGCGGGCGCGACGGCGGTCGTGCAGCCGGGCGGATCGATTCGCGACAAGGAAGTCATCGCCGCGGCCGACGAGCACGGCCTCGCGATGGTCTTCACCGGCCGTCGGCACTTCCGGCACTGAACTACACTGACCTCCACCATGTGGATGCGTGCCGCGCTGCTCGCGCTGTGCCTGGCGACGTTCGTGGCCGGCATCGGGCGCTCGGCGATCCAGGACGCCGACGAGGCGTACTACGCCGAAGCCGGACGCGAGATGGTCACCAGCGGCGACTGGATCACGCCGCACTACAACTTCGAGCCGCGGCTGCAGAAGCCGGTCTTCTTCTACTGGCTCGTCGCCGGTACGTATCGCGTCGTTGGCGTCAGTGAGTGGGCCGCGCGTCTGTGGTCCGCGCTCGCAGGCGTCGGCCTCGCGTTCCTCGCGTTCGGCGTCGGCCGGCGCTGGGTCAACGCGACCGTCGGGCTGCTCGCCGGCGTCATCGTCGGCACGAGCTTCGGGCTCGTGCCGCTCGCGCGGCAATCGCTGCCCGACGTGCCGCTGGCCTTCTTCATCACCCTGACGATCTGGGCCGGCGTCGAAGCGCTCGCCGATGCGCCCGCGAACGGCGCGACGGTGAGGCGTGGATCGTGGCTGCTCCTGTCCGCATTCGCGATGGCACTGGGCACGCTGACGAAAGGGCCCGTCGCGATCGCGCTGCCGGGACTCGTCTTCGCCGTGCTCCTCGTCCGCGAGTGGATCGGCGCACGGCGGGACGGCCGGAGCTTTGCGATCCGTCCGTCGCTCGGCTGGTGGATCGCCGCCGCGGTGCTGTTCCTCGTCGTCGCCGTGCCGTGGTACGTCGCGGTCACGCGCGCGCAGGGGATGGGCTATCTCCAGCAGTTCTTCGTCGGCGAGAACGTCGATCGCTTTGCGACCGCGCGCTACAACACGTGGCGCGGCTGGCGTTACGTGCCCATCGTCATCGGCGGCCTCCTGCCGTGGTCGGTCTTCGGCCTGTTCTGGATCCGGCCGCTTCGTGACGTCGTCACACGCCGGCGGCGTTTGTCGGACGTCGACGCACGGCTGGTCGCCTGGGCGTTCGCGCCGCTCGCGTTCTTCTTCGTGTCGGTCGGCAGCCAGCCGCGGTACATCGTGCCGTGCCTGGTCCCGCTCGCCGTGCTCCTCGCGCGCACGATCGCGCGCCATGCAACGGGCCGCGGAGGCGTATTCGCCGTCGCGGGTGCGACCGGTGGCGCGCTCATCGCCGTGTTCGGCATTCTGCTGCTGCGCGCACGGCCGCTGCTCGAGGCCGCCGGCGCCGGTGCGGCATGGACGGGAGCGCTGGCGATCGTAGCGGCGGGCATCGTCGTCATCGCGGTCGCGTGGTTCGTGCCGCGGCGCGTGCTCGTGACCATCATCGCCGTGTGCGCGGCGTTGGCGTTGGTCATCTTCGAGCGCATGGTCGCCACGACCAGTCGTCCCGCGCCGGTCGAGGTCGTCGGCGCGATCGTGCGCGCGCACCCTGAGGTGTCGGCCGCGTGCGCGTGCGGCGCCTTCGGACGGAGCCTCAATTTCTACACGCACGTGAAGACGGTCTTCGCCTACGACACCGAGCGTACGGACGCCGACGTCGTTGCCTTTCTGCGCCGCCCGGATCCCGTGCTCGCCGCCGTCGACGCCTCGCTCCTGCCCGACGTCGAACGGACGCTCGGACGCACGTTTCCTCGTCTGGTCGAGGTCAATTACCTCGACACGAGCGTCTGGCAACGCCCAGGCGATGCTCTTCTCGAGCCGGATCCGTCACTCGTCAAACGCGTGGTGCTGATCTCAAATAAGTAGGCCGACTGGGCGCGCCCGTCAGCCATCTTTTTTGCAGTGCGCTGGGGCCCCACCCCCAGCGCTACGCGCTGCGGCACCCTCGCTACGCTCGGGGCCTTGCGGTGTCAGCTTTCTTACTTCTGGCTTCAAACTTCTAACTTCAACGAGTCCGCGGCTGCCGCGAGTTCCTCACCGGTGACGCTGGCGGGGCCGAAGCGGGCGACGACGAGGCCGGCGGCGAGGTTGGCGAGGCGTGCGGCGTCGAAGAGCGGGATGCCGGCGGCCAGCGCCAGTGCGATGACGGCGATGACGGTGTCGCCCGCGCCCGTGACGTCGGCGACCTCGCGCGCGACGGCCGGCAGCGAGGCCTCGACGGGCGCGGCCGCCGACCGATCCAGCACCCAGATGCCGTGTTCACCCCAGGTGATGATCACGCTGCCGCCCGTACGATCGGCAATCGCGCGCGCGGCGTCGCGTGCATCGTCGGCCGCGCGGATGCGACGGCCGGTCATCAGTTCCGCTTCGTGATGGTTGGGCGTGACGAGCGCGGCGCCGCGATAGCGATCCGCGTCGGGAACTTTCGGATCGGCGAGTACGGGCACGCGCTGTTTGGCGGCCCGCGCGATCACGGCGGCGATGACCGCCGGCGTGACGACGCCCTTGCGATAGTCGGAGAGGATGACCGCGTCCGCGCGGTCGACGACCGACTCAGCGCGCGCGAGGAGCTCAGGCAGCGCGTCGCCTGACGCGTCACGGTCGTCTTCGCGATCGATCCGCGCCACCTGCTGGTTGCGTTCGGTCACGACGCGCATCTTGCGCGTCGTCGGACGCGTCCGATCGCTGACGAGCCCATCTCGATCCAGGCCCGCGGCCTGGATCTGCCGTCCAAGTTCGGCTGCGCCCTCATCGTCGCCGACCAGGCCCACGAGTGACGCTCGGCCTCCGAGTGCGGCGAGATTGTTCGCGACGTTCGCGGCACCGCCGAGGCGGAAGTCCTCGCGATCGAATCGCACGACCGGCACCGGCGCTTCGGGCGACAGGCGTTCGGCGCGTCCGACGACGAAGTGATCGAGCATGACGTCACCGACGACGGCCACGCGACGGTCGCCGAGCTGGCGAGCGAGACGGCCGAGCGACGTCATCGATCCTCCACGCGCGCGACGCGCACGGGAACGGTCTCCGCGCGCTGTGCGGGCTCGTTCGCGACCGCTGCGAATGGCAGCGTGATCAGGCCGAGAAACAGAATCAAGAACTCCGAATCGCCGAAGTTGTGCTCGAAGAGTCCGGCCGTGAGCATGGCCGCCATGACCGCGAGGCCGCCGGCCGCGAGCGCCGGAGCGCGTCCGCGCCGCGCCAATCGATACACGTCACGGATCGCGACGATGACGAACCAGAGCCACGCGGCAAGGGCGGGCAGTCCGCGTTCGGCGGCGAGCTGGACGGGCACGTTGTGGAGATGTGCGCGCGTCGAGCCCGGTTGATCGACGGGATCGACGGCGTCGGCGCGTTTGTAGTGCGCGAGGTACTCGATCGGCACCATGTTCGGCCCGACCCCGGCGAACCAGTGGTCTTTGATCATGGCCTCGCCGGACCGAATCATCGAGATGCGATCGCGATTCGTCGGGTTGTGCGGATCGAACATCGACAGCGCGCGGCTGCGGACGGGCGCGGCGAGCAACGCGATGGCGACGACAATCGGCACGGCCACGAGCAGACGCGGGCGGCGCAGGCCGAACAGCACGACGATGCCGAGGAGCGCGCCGACCCACGCGTTGCGTGAGAGCGTCACCGCGAGCGCAACGAGCAGCGCCGGCACGGCGACGGCCGGCCAGATCCACTCGCGTTCCGCATAGATGAGCCGCGCGACGGCCGTGCAGATCACGAGCATCAGCACGCCCGAGTACGTCATGTAATGACCGAGCAGGCCGTGCGGGCGCGCATGGAGATCGTCGTAGCCGAGCACGGCGTACTGCACGATGCCGATGACCGCGCCGATTGCACCAATCGCGATGACGACGTCGGCGATCGTGCGAGCGCGCGAACCGCGCGCGAAGCGCATGGTCATCGGCACGATCAGGTACAGACACAACTGGCGCGATCGCAGCAGGCTTGCGGCTGGTTCGCTCGACAGAGCCGCGCTCACGATCGTCCACGCCGCGAGCGCGAGGAGCGGCACGAAGAACGTGGGCACGTCTGGCCGGCGCCGGTCGCTGATGGCGAGCACGACCCACGCGATGGCCGCGATGTCGAAGCACGCTTCCGCCGTGATGATGTTGAGCTGGATGAGGCCGAGGCACGCGGCCAGCGCCACGAATCCGATACGCGCCAGCCGGTCGCGCGAGGCGTCGGTCATCGGGCCGTCTCCAGCAGTCGCTCAGCCGCGTCGCGCACGGCGTCGGGCGTGATGTTCGCCAGGCAGCGGTAATCGTGCGTCACGCACACGCGTTGATCGCACGGACGGCAGGGCAGAGCGCCGACGTCGATCGAGGCCGTGGGAATGGAGGTCGGGCGCCACGGTGCGGATCGCTCGGGCAGTGTCGGACCGTAGAGACCGACGATCGGCACGTCGCTCGTCGACGCGATGTGCAGCGGCCCGCTGTCGCCGCCGATGAACAGCGCCGCGTCGTCGAGCGCCGCTCGTAGTTCTTCGAGTGACAGCGCGTCGTCGTTGATGATTCGCGCGCCGGACACGCTGGCCGCTGCGCGCGCGTTCGCGACGACACGCGCGGCGGCGTCACGATCAGACGGGCCACTCGTGACGACGATCCAGCGTCGAGGCGCCGCACTGACGAGTGCCGATGCGAGCGCGGCGAACGACGACTCGGGCCAGCGCCTGAACGGATTGCCGGCGCTCACGTGCAACACGACGACTTCGGCATCAGCGGGGATGCCTGCGTCACGCCAACGCGCGCGCACTCGAACGACCGCGTTTGCATCGACCGTCATCGTGACGCGATCGACGGCGCGATCCGGGCCGGAAGCGAACGCCGCGTCGAGCGCGGTCAGCACGTCCCACTGGTTCTCGACGGAATGACGCGGCTGGAGCACGCGGGAACGGGGCGCAATCGCGGTGTACATCCAGGTTCGTCCGGGGACATCGTAGCCCACTCGCACGCGCGCACGGCTCGCCCAGGTGAGCCACGCGGCGCGCGGGCCGCCGTGCAGGTCGAGCGCGACGTCGAACCGCCGCGCGCGCAACTGCCGCGCAAGACGCACGTCGTCGACCACGCGCCGCCAGCCGCGGCGTCGCGGCACGACGATGACGTCCGAGAGATGAGGATTGCCGGCGACGATCGGTGCGGCTTGCGCTTCGACGAGATACACGAGGCGCGCGTCGGGAAATCGCCGGCGCAAGGCGCCAATCACGGGCGTCGTGAACACGACGTCGCCGATGAGGCGCAGGCGGACGATCAGAATGTCCAACGCGGCGTCAGTTTTCGACCGACGCTTCGTCCACCAGCATCACGGGGATGTCGTCCTTGACCGGGTAGACGCGCCGGCAGGTATCGCACTTGAGACCCGCGCCGTCGTGCACGACGTGAACCGGCGTCTTGCAGAGCGGACACACCAGGATCTCGAGCAGCGCGGGATCGACGGCCATGGGGGGACTATAGGTCAACTCCGAAGGCCGGCGCCAGATCGGCGAAAGGCCGGCGGGGCGCGACGAGGTGTGAAACAATCACGGAAGCCGTGGCCTTCGCTCCGTCCATCGTTCTGGTTCTCGCGCTGGCGGCGCAGGCGCCCGCATCGACCGCCTCGTCTGATGCACCGCCATGGCCGGCATCGTCTTCGGCGCCCGACAGCGCGACGGCGACCGGCGATCTGGGTCGCGCCTATTACCTTTTTCTGCAGGGCCTCGGCCTCGAAGGCCAGGACGACGCGGCGGCCATCGTCAGTTTCCGGCAGGCGCTCGCGATTGCGCCCGATGCCGCGGCCATCCATGCCGAGTTGGCCGGCATCTTCGCGCGTCAGGGACAGATGACCGACGCGGCGGCCGAGGCGAAGCGCGCGCTCGACGCGGATCCGGACAATCGCACGGCGCATCGCCTGCTCGGCTGGATCGAGGCGGGAACGATCCGTCCCGACGGCAGCGATGCGAGTGCCGCGGCGATGACCGAGGCCATCGGACATCTCGAGAAGGCCGTGGCCGGCAATGTCGATGATCCCGCGGCTGAACTGGTCCTCTCCGATCTCTATCTGCGCACGCACCAGGGCGCGAAAGCCATCACGCGTCTGAAGCACGTGCTCGACGATCGTCCGGACTACGCGCCGGCCCAGCGGATGCTCGTGTCTGCGTACGAGACGACGGGCGACGTGGCCTCGGCCGACGCGGCGCGTGACGCGCTCGACCGCAGCGCGCCCGACACGGTCGGCATCCGCGTGCGGCAGATCGGCCAGCTCGAGGCCGGCGGCGACTGGAAAACGGCCGCATCGGCCTGGGCCGACATCGTCAACGGCGAAGCTGGCGGCGACATCTATCGGCCGCGTCTCGCCGCCGCGCTCGCCAACAACGGCGACATCGACGGGGCTCGACGCGTGCTCGCCGACGTGGCGCGCGACTGGCCGAAGGACGTGACGGGATGGTACCTGCTCGCGCAGATCGAAGCGCAAGCGGGGCATCGTGATGCGGCCGACGCGGCCGTGGCGCGCATTCGCGCGATTGCCCCTGAGGACGCGCGCGGTCCGCTGGCGCTCGCAGCCACGCGATCGGCGCGCGGCGACTATCGCGGCGCGGCATCCGCGCTGGCCTCGCGCGTGGCTGAAGGCCGCCAGGCGGACGTCGACTCCGGCGATTACGCGACGATGGTGGGCGTGCTCGGCGACGCGCTCGTCCACGCGGGCGATCGCCGCGAAGCGGTGAACGTCCTCGAACGTGCGCACGCGCGTGTGCCGGATGACGATGCCATCCACTTCGCGCTCGGCGCGGCCTACGATGAGAACAAACAGTACAACGAGGCCGAGCGCGTCTTCCGCGCCCTCATCGCCGCGGACCCGAACGACGCGCGCGCGCTGAACTATCTCGGGTACATGCTGGCCGATCGCGGCGAGAAGCTGCCCGAGGCCGTCGACTTCATCAAGCGCGCGTTGGCGATCGACCGCGACAACCCGGCGTTCCTCGACAGTCTCGGCTGGGCGTACGTGAAGCTCGGCCAGTTCGATCTCGCGCGCGAGCCGCTCGAGCGCGCGGCCAAGGGACTGCCGAAGGTCTCGGTCATCCAGGAGCATCTCGGCGACCTGTACTTTCAGTTGAAGCGCTATGCCGATGCGGCGACTGCGTTCGACCGCGCGCTCGCCGGCGATCGCGACGGCGTGGATGCGGGCGCGCTCACGAAGAAGCGGGACCGCGCGCGCACGCTCACCGGCAAGTCCTGACGTGATTCGTCGTCTGGCGGCGTCTCGCCGCGTGTTGCCTCTCGTGTATCGCCTGGCCTGGACGGCGGCAGCCGCTGGTCTAGCCGCGTCGGCCGGTGCGTGTGCTGGCCGTCTACTCGTGCGGCCGTCGGGGCCTGGTGCGGCGGTGCCGGACGGCGCTGGGCGTTGGGCGGCGGTCGTCGATGCGTGCCGCAACATGCGGACATATCGCGCGCGGCTCGGCCTCTCGGGGACGGTCGCGAATCGACATATTCCCGGGTTCGCGAGCGCGGTGCTCGGTCTCGCGGTCACTTCGGCGGGGGAGATCGGACTCGAAGCGCGCGTGTCGGGACAACTGGTGTTCACGATGGCTGGCACGGCGGAGCACGCGCGACTCTTTCTCGTCGACGACCAGCGCGTTGTCGACGCGCCGGCCGATGCGATAGTCGACGCGCTCATCGGCGTGCCGATTGGTCCCGCGCGATTGCTGGCCGTGCTCGCCGGCTGCGTGTCGACGAGCGACACGATGAACGAGGCCGCGCGTTACGGCAACCTGCTGCGCGTCGTGAGCGGCGATACGACCGTGTTCCTCGAGGATCGCGACGGTGGCTGGACCGTACGCGCGGGTGATGCGCCGGGGCTGCAGGTCGATTACCAGGCCTTCGACAACGGGCAGCCGCGCCGCCTGGCGATTCGATCGGCGCCAGGCGCCGAGCCGCGCGTGTCGATCGTCCTGCACGTCGACGACGCGGAGATCAATCGCCCGCTGCCACCATCGGTCTTCACCGTACGCGTGCCTGAGACGGCGACGCCGATGTCGATCGAGGAACTGCGCGCATCGGGAGCAGCGAGGTAAGGGCAAGTCAAGAGCAGGTGTCGAAACTTTGAACTTCGAACTTCGAACGCAGGAGGCGCCTCCGGCGCAACTAAATTTTGATGACATCGCGAGCCCCCGAGCGGAGCGAGGGCGGCGAGCGCATCAATAGAAAGTCCGCGAAGCCCGCGACGAAGGAGCGGGGCTGAGCGGGCGAGCGGGGGTGGGGCCCCGCGAGCGGGTAAAAGAAAGATGGCCCCAGCGCACTGCAAAAAGTTGACTCGCGAGACAGCACTTTTCGAGCACCACCATGATCACCGCAGTACATCAGGAACGAGCGGAAGCAGGCCGCGTTGGGCGCATGGGGACGCGGGCGGTCGTCGTGCGTCCGACGGCCAAGATCAACCTGATGCTGCGTGTCGGCGAGGCGCGGCCCGATGGGTTCCATGACGTGCGGACGTTGCTGCAGTCGATCGCGCTCGGCGATCGGCTGACGCTCACGCCGCGTCGCGGGCCGTTCGCGTTGATGGTGCGCGCGCCCGGGCTCGCGAGCGATCGGACGAATCTCGTCTGGCGTGCGGCCGAGGCCTTGTGGCGTGCGATGGGCCGTGAGGGGGAGCCACGCGACGTCCACGTGCGGCTCGACAAGCAGATCCCGATGGCCGCGGGGCTCGGCGGCGGCAGCGCGGACGCCGCGGCGGCGCTCGTCGGACTCAATGCGATCTGGCACGCGCGCCGGTCGCGCGCCGAGCTCATCCGCACCGCGCGCGAGCTCGGCAGCGACGTCCCGTTCTTCCTGCTCGGCGGCACGGCGCTCGGCATCGGTCGCGGCGACGAGCTCTATCCGGTCGACGACGTGCGGCGGATGGAAGTGGTGGTGATCAAACCGTCGTTCGGCGTGGCCACGGCCGATGCATATCGATGGCTCGACGAGGATCGCGTCCACAGCGGCGTGCGTCCGGCCGCCCCATCGTCGCTCGACGTGGGCTGGCCGGGCGGACCGCTCGCGCTCGCCAACGACCTGCAGGCACCGGTCGCCGCACGCCATCCGATGATCGACGAGATCCGCAGCGCATGCCTGCGCGAAGGCGCCCTCGCCGTGTCCATGTCGGGCAGCGGATCGGCCGTCTTCGGCGTGTTTCCCGACGGCGTCGCGCGCAAGGCAATCCGTCGCCTGCAGCGGCCGGACTGGCTCGTGCTGCTCACGCGAACCATCGGCCGCCGGGAGGCGGGCCGTCGGCTGGGCCTGTGATACACTTTCGGGTTTGCACGGGCCCGCGATGACCGCACAAGCGGGCGCGTGGCGGACGGAACGCCCGGCGCGCGCGCCCGGTGGCGCACGTGACCGGTTGAGCCGGCGTGCTGGGGCGTGGCCAAGCGGTAAGGCGCGGGACTTTGGATCCCGTATTCGAAGGTTCGAATCCTTCCGCCCCAATATCACGTTTCTTTCGGGATCGGGCGACGTGGTGTGTCCGATAGCGTTATGGCTCATGGTCCGCTGAAGTTGTTCACGGGCAGCGCGCATCCCGCGCTGGCCCGCGAGATTGCCGAGCACCTGGGGATCCCGCTCGGCGCCGCGCGGCTGCACCGGTTTCCGGACACCGAGGTCTCGTTCCAGATCGACGAGAACATCCGCGGCACCGACGTCTTCATCGTGCAGCCGACGTCGTCGCCGGTCGACCAGCACCTCGTCGAAATGTGCGTGATGATTGACGCGTTCCGCCGGTCGTCGGCGTCGCGCATCACGGCCGTGATTCCGTACTACGGCTACGCGCGGCAGGATCGGAAGGACAAGCCACGGGTGCCGATTTCGGCCAAGCTCGTGGCGAACCTGCTGAGCGCGGCCGGCGCGAACCGGGTGCTGACGATGGACCTGCACAAGGCGCAGATCCAGGCGTTCTTCGACATCCCGGTCGATCACCTGTTCGCGGCGCCGGTCATCATCGAGCACCTCGCGCGACAGCGTTACGGGCCGGTGACGATCGTCTCGCCCGACGTCGGCGGCGCCGAACGCGCGCGCGCCTACGCGAAGCGGCTCGACGCGGACCTGGCGATCGTCGACAAGCGTCGCAGCGAGGACGGCACGGCCGAGGTGATGAACGTGGTCGGCGACGTGAGCGGGCGGGTCTGCGTGCTCACCGACGACATCATCGACACGGCGGGCACGATTCAGAAGGCGGCGCAGGCGCTGAAGGACAACGGCGCGAGCCGGGTGATCGCGAGCGCCGTACACGGCGTGCTGTCGGGCCCCGCGATCGCGCGCATCGAGGCCGCGCCCATCGACCGGCTCATCGTGACGAACACCATCCCGATGAACGGCGAGCGCGCCGGGTGCAGCAAGATCGTCGTGCTCTCGGTCGCGCGCCTGCTCGCGCAGGCCATCCGGAGCATTCACGAGGAGACGTCGGTCTCCAAGCTGTTCGTGTAGCGAGACGAAGAAGAGGACAGGACCGTCATGGAAGCAGTGCTCGAGGCAGTTCGTCGCGACCAGTTCGGCCGGAACAACGCCGGGCGTCTCCGCCGGGAAGGCCGCATCCCCGCCGTGATCTACGGACAGGC
>DASZOV010000147.1:0-25499 GCA_035550595.1 Vicinamibacterales bacterium | reverse complement strand
CATCATGTCCGAACCCCGAGCCCAGTTGATCCCGATGGTCGTCGAGCAGACGAACCGCGGCGAGCGCGCGTACGACATCTTCTCCCGGCTGCTCAAGGACAGCATCATCTTCATCGGCACGCCGATCGACGACGCGGTGGCCGATCTGGTCATCGCGCAGATGCTCTTCCTCGAGGCCGAGGATCCGGACAAGGACATCCAGCTCTACATCAACTCGCCGGGCGGGTCGGTGACGGCCGGACTGGCCATCTACGACACGATGCAGTTCATCAAGCCGGACGTCTCGACGATCTGCATCGGGCAGGCGGCGTCGATGGCGGCGACCCTGCTCGCGGCGGGCGCCAAGGGCAAGCGGTTCTCGCTGCCGAACGCGCGCATCCTGATCCACCAGCCGTCCTTGTCGGGTCTGGCGGGCCAGGCGAGCGACATCGACATCCACGCGCGCGAAATCCTGCGCATGCGCGAGCGGCTCAACGAAATCCTGGCGTCGCACACCGGCCAGCCCATCGCGCGCATCGCGGAGGACACCGACCGGGACTACATCATGGGCGCGGGGCAGGCGAAGGAATACGGTATCATTGACGATGTACTCACTCGTCGAGCGTAGCGAACGGTCACGTCCCGCTATCGGTGGTCCTAGAGGACGCCGATACAAGGAACGCGAGAAGGGTCAATGACGACGAAGAAAACGGGCGAAACCGAGGTTCTTCGCTGCTCGTTTTGCAACAAGGATCAGAACGACGTCCGGAAGCTCATCGCCGGGCCGACCGTCTTCATTTGCGACGAGTGCGTGGAAGTCTGCAATGACATCATTGCGGACGACAACAAGTTCGACCGTGGGACGCGCGCCGCGCTCCCGATGCCGGTCGAGATCAAGAAATTCCTCGACGAGTACGTCATCGGCCAGGAGATGACGAAGAAGAAGCTCGCCGTGGCCGTCTACAACCACTACAAGCGGCTGGAAATCCAGAAGCAGTCGCGTGGACGGCACGACATCGAGCTGACCAAGTCGAACATCCTGCTGATCGGACCGACGGGCACGGGCAAGACGCTGCTCGCGCAGACGCTCGCGCGCCTGCTCTCGGTGCCGTTCACGATCGTCGACGCGACGACGCTGACCGAGGCGGGCTACGTCGGCGAGGACGTCGAGAACATCATCCTGAAGCTCCTGCAGGCCGCCGGCGGCGACATCGAGAAGGCGCAGCAGGGCATCATCTACATCGACGAAGTCGACAAGATCTGCCGCAAGGACGAGAACCCGTCGATCACGCGCGACGTGTCGGGCGAGGGCGTCCAGCAGGCGCTCTTGAAGATCCTCGAGGGCACGGTGGCCAACGTGCCGCCCCAGGGCGGCCGCAAGCACCCGCACCAGGAGTTCTTCCAGGTCGACACGACGAACATCCTGTTCATCTGTGGCGGCGCGTTCGTCGGGCTCGACAAGCAGATCTCGCGGCGGCTCGGCAAGAAGACGATGGGCTTCAAGTCCGAGGGCGCCCTGGCCGTGCGCGAGTCGTCGGCGCTCGTCGAGCAGGTCGAGCCGGAAGATCTCATCAAGTACGGGCTCATCCCGGAGTTCGTCGGCCGCCTGCCGGTCGTCGGCACCTTGCACGAGCTGGACAAGTCGGCGCTCATCCAGATCCTCACGCAGCCGCGCAACGCCATCACGCGGCAGTACCAGCGGCTCTTCGAGTACGAGAACGTGAAGCTGCGCTTCACCGACGACGCGCTCGAGGCGATCGCCGAGGCGACGCTGCGCCGGAAGATCGGCGCGCGCGGCCTGCGGATGATCATCGAAGACATGATGCTGGACTTGATGTACACGCTGCCCGGTCAGAAGAAGATCCGCGAGTGCGTCATCACGCGCGAGGTGGTAGAGTCGAAAGAGAAGCCCATCACGGTCATCGAGAAGGCTGGATGAGGCTGTCGGCGACGGGCGGCCTGGGCTGACGGCCTGATGGGCCGCGAACGCGGCCAGTGCCTGCACCACACATCCCCATGGACCAATACGAAACGCTCCCCGTCGTCCCCCTCCGGGACGTCGTCGTGTTCCCACACATGATGATGCCGTTCGTCATTGGACGGCCGTCGTCGACCCGGGCGCTCGAGCACGCGCTCGCCACCGACAAGAAGATCTTTCTTGCCGCGCAGCACGAGGCGGCCACCGACGATCCGCAGCCGGCCGACATCTACACGATGGGCTGCGTCGCCAACATCGTGCAGTCGCTCAAGCTGCCCGACGGCAACATCAAGGTGCTCGTCGAAGGCGTCGAACGCGCACGCGCCGTCGAGTGGAAGGAAGACAAGGGCTTCTACCGCGTCACGGTGAAGCTGCTCGCGAAGAAGACCGAGCCGGCCGCTGACGCCGAAGCCGTGATGAGCCGCGTCGTGTCGTTGTTCGAGCAGTACATCAAGCTGTCGAACAACCTGCAGTACGACGCGATGGTCGCCGCCGTGCGCGTGGACGACCCGTCGCGCCTGGCCGACACGATCGCCGCGCACCTGCAGGTGGGCGTCGAAGAGAAGCAGAACCTGCTCGAGATCGTCGCCCCCGTCGAGCGCCTGTCGCGCATCGTCGCCGTGCTCGAAGCCGAGGTGGACAAGCTCCAGGTGGATCGCCGCATCCAGTCTCGCGTCAAGAAGCAGATGGAGAAGGCGCAGAAGGAGTACTACCTCAACGAGAAGATGAAGGCGATCCAGCGCGAGCTGGGCCGCAAGGACGAAAAAGGCAGCGAGGTCGAGGACCTGAAGAAGAAGATCGAACAGGCGCGCATGCCGAAGGACGTCGAGCGCAAGGCGATCGAGGAGCTGAAGCGCCTCGAGGCCATGCCGCCGATGTCGGCCGAGGCCACCGTTTCGCGCAACTATCTCGACTGGCTCATCGCGGTGCCCTGGTTCAAGAAGACCAAGGAGAGCCGCGACCTGCCGCACGCCGAGAAGGTGCTGAACGAGGACCACTTCGGCCTCGAGAAGATCAAGGAGCGCATCGTCGAGTTCCTCGCCGTGCGCGTCCTGGTCAAGAAGCCGAAGGCGACGATCCTCACGCTCGCGGGCCCTCCCGGCGTGGGCAAGACGTCGCTCGCCAAGTCGATCGCGCGCGCGATGAACCGCAAGTTCGTCCGGCTGTCGCTCGGCGGCGTGCGCGACGAAGCGGAGATCCGCGGACATCGCCGCACCTACATCGGCGCGTTCCCCGGCCAGATCATCCAGATGATGAAGAAGGCCGGTACGATGAACCCGGTCTTCCTGCTCGACGAAGTGGACAAGATGTCCATGGACTTCCGCGGCGACCCCTCGGCCGCGCTCCTCGAAGTGCTCGATCCGGAACAGAACCACACGTTCCTCGACCACTATCTGGACGTCGAGTACGACCTGTCGAACGTCATGTTCATCTGCACGGCCAACGTGCTGCACACGATCCCGCAGGCGCTACGCGACCGCATGGAAGTGCTGCAGCTCGCCGGCTACACGGAGCAGGAAAAGGTCGAGATCGCGCGGCGGTTCCTCGCGCCGAAGGCGGTCGAGGGCGCGGGCCTGACGCCGGAGAACGTCACGTTCGCCGACGACGCGTTCCAGACGATCATCCAGCGCTACACGCGCGAGGCGGGCGTCCGCAACCTCGAGCGCGAGATCTCGTCCATCTGCCGCAAGATCGCGCGCAAGGTCGTGGTCGAAGGCGCGGGCTTCTCGGAAGAAGTCACGGCGCCCAAGGTCACCGAGTACCTCGGCGTCCCGCGCTTCCGGCCGTCGATGGCCGAAGAGAAGAACGAGATCGGCGTGGCCACCGGGCTCGCGTGGACGGAAGTCGGCGGCGAGATTCTCGTCACCGAAGCGACGCTCATGCCGGGCCGCGGCAAGCTGACGCTCACCGGCAAGCTCGGCGACGTCATGCAGGAGTCCGCGCAGGCCGCGATGAGCTGGGTGCGCTCGAAGACCGATGACCTCGGCATTCCGCGCGACTTCGGCCGGCGCACCGACGTACACGTGCACATCCCCGAGGGCGCGATTCCGAAGGACGGTCCGTCGGCGGGCATCACGCTGGCCACCGCGCTCGTCTCCGCACTCGCGCACGTGCCCACGCGGCGCGACGTCGCGATGACGGGCGAGATCACGCTCCGCGGCAAAGTGCTGCCGATCGGCGGCGTGAAGGAAAAGGTGCTCGCCGCGCACCGCGCCGGCGTGATGACCCTCATCCTGCCGAAGGACAACGAGAAGGACCTGGCCGACATCCCGAAGAACGTTCTCGACTCGATGAACGTGAACCTCGTCGAGACGATGGACCAGGTGCTGCAGACCGCGCTCGCCGGCCCGCTGCCGGCGGTGCCGCCGCCCGATGAGCCGCCAGCCATGGGCGATCAGTCCTTGAGCACTCGACACTGAGACGGCCGCCGGCCCGAAGCCGCATGTGGCGGTGGCTGCTCGCGCGCACACCCTACCGGCTCGAATCGACGGGCGTCGCTGACGTCCCGGCCGAGGGGCCGGTTCTCCTCATTGCCAATCATGTCGCGGCCGACGACGCGGTGGTGCTCACCGCGTCGGTCGGTCGTCACGTCTGGACCGCGAGCGACGCGGCACAGACGCCTGATGCCGCGATCGCCTCGGCCGAGCAGGCGCTGACGCGCGGCGAGGTGGTCTGTCTCTTTGCGGACGGCAGCAACAGCCTGAAGACGAGCCCGGTCCCATTCGCCGACGCGCTCGCGCGGCTGACCGGATCGGCGCATTCGGCGATTCCCGTCATCCCCGTCTATCTCGATCGTCCGTGGGCGCGACACACGCGGCGTCGTGACGCGCCGCGCGTGGTTGCGACTGGCAATACGGACGCGGCGATTGCGATAGAAGCTGCGGCTTCGGACGCTGCGCCGTCGGCCGGCGCGAGCGAGTCGAGCCGGCGACAGGTACCGCCCGCGCCGCCGCTCTCCGACCGTCCAGGCCCGCTCGACCGCGGGCGCGAGCGCGTGTTCGTCGCGGTTGGCCGGCGGTTCGCGACACCGCCGTCAGCCGCCGTCGCCCGCGCCGCGATTGCGGAGCTCGGCGCGAAGACGATGGGCCGGCGCCGCACGGCGTCCGACCGCCTGCACCTGGACTTCGTCCGGGCGGCCCGCACGTACTGGTCGAGTCTCGCGGCGGCCGACAGCACGGGCGCGTCGCTCACCTACGGGCGGCTGCTCATCGCGTCGTTCGCGCTCGGCCGGCTGCTCGCGCGCCGCACCCGGGGCGAACGGAACGTCGGCGTCATGCTGCCGGCAACGGTCGCGAGCGCGCTCACCAACATCGCGCTGTTCTTCGCCGGCCGGACGCCGGTCAATCTCAACTTCACGCTGGGCGCGGACATCACGCAGGCGGCCGTCGATCTCGCGCGCGTCCGCACGATCGTGACGTCGCGTCAGTTCCTCGAGAAGGCCGGCCTCACGGCCACGCCGGCGATGGTCTTCCTCGAGGATCTGCGGCCGGCGATCACGTCCGCCGACAAGATCCTCGGACTCCTCTCCGCGCGTCTCGCGCCGCGCTGGTGGCTGCGCGCGCGGCACGCCGGTCCGAACGCCGCGGACGGCTCGTCGCCGCTCGCGACGATCATCTTCTCGAGCGGCAGCACGGGACAGCCGAAGGGCGTGCAGCTTTCGCACGCCGCGATCCTCGGGAACATCGATTCGCTGACGCAGATCTTCCCCATCGGCCCGTCGGATCGTTTCCTCGGCATCCTGCCGTTGTTCCATTCGTTCGGCTTCACCGGCACGTTCTGGCTGCCGCTCCTGCGCGGGACGACGGTCGTCTACCATCCGAATCCGACCGACGCGAAGACGATCGGCGAGCTCTCGGAGACCTACGGCGTGACGATGCTGATCAGCACGCCGACGTTCTGCGGCTCGTATCTGCGGCGCTGCACGCCGGCGGAGTTCGCGCGGCTGCGCCACGCGATCGTCGGCGCGGAGAAGTTGCGCGAGCCGCTCGCCTCCGCCTTTCGCGAGAAATTCGGTGTGCACCTGCTCGAGGGCTACGGCTGCACGGAGATGGCGCCGGTCGTCGCGGTCAATCGCGTCAACGTCGGCGATCGCGAACCGTATCCGCACCTGCGTCCCGGCTCGGTCGGCCTCCCGATTCCCGGCGTGGCCGCGCGCGTGGTCGATCGCGAGACGCGCGAGCCGCTTCCGATTGGCGAAGAAGGCCTGCTCGAGGTGACCGGCGCGAACATGATGCGCGGATACCTCGACGCCCCAGAGGCCACGGCGGCCGCGCTCCACGACGGCTGGTACGTCACCGGCGACGTCGCGCGCATCGACGACGACGGGTTCATCTTCATCACGGATCGGATCTCGCGCTTCAGCAAGATCGGCGGCGAGATGGTGCCGCACGTGCGCGTGGAAGACGCGATCAACACCGCCATCGGTGAGGCCGTGGCCGTCGTCACGTCCGTGCCGGATGCCGTTCGAGGCGAACGGCTCGTCGCGTTCTACGCGCGGCCGGACATTCCCGCCGATCGACTATGGGACGAGCTGTCGGCGTCGAGCGGACTGCCGCGCCTGTGGATTCCGAAGCGCGAGAACCTCGTGCCGGTCGACGCGCTGCCCACGCTCGCCACGGGCAAGACGGACCTGCGCCGCGTGAAAGAAATGGCGCTCGCGAGAGTCAGCCCTCGGGAGAGACAACCGACGCCAGAATGAAGCAGACCGACAGCGCGGCGAGCAGCATCGCGAAGACCAGCGAGACATCGAGGAGCGCGATGATGACCAGTGTGACGCACGCGATGCTGAAGACGCGCGCGACGCCGCGCACGACGACGCGGTCGCTGGTCTGCGCCGCGGCGAGCCCAGCCGCGCCCATCGCGGCGAGCAAAATATCGAACATCAAGCTGGCCGCGCCCAAGAGATCGGCGAGCGAGTGCGTGCCGCCACCGATGACGGCGAACCGGCTGGACTCGGCCATTGCCAGCGCCTGACGACCGGCATCGGTCGCCGAGATCCCGAACGTCATCACGTGCACGACGAGATAGACGCCCGCAATCGCGATGGCGGTCCAGCAGCCGAGCTTGAAGAGCCAGAGTTGGCGCGGCGGCATCATCAGTGGCCTCCCATAGACGGTGCCGTCGTGCGCGGCAGTGGCTCGTCGCGCGTGGCCGCCTGCCACGCGAAGACCGCGGCAACCACCGCCATCTGCTTCAGATCATCGGGCTGCAGTCGATCGTAGACGTCCATGTTCGTGTGGTGCGTGCGCGAGTTGTATTCGTAGCGTTCCTGGATGAACTGGAACGCCGGGATGCCGAGCGCGTCGAACGTGACGTGATCGGTCTGCTCCACCGCGCGCGGACTGACCATCGTCACGCCGAGATCGGCGAGCGGCGCCATCCACGCGGCGAAGATCGGCTGGACGGCCGCACGGCCCTGCGTCCAGATGCCGCGAATGCGGCCCGTCCCGTTGTCCAGGTTGAAGTACGCCGTCGTCCGCGCGAGATCCGGCGTGGGGTGCGTCACCGTGCCGAGGCGCGTGGCCGCGTAGGCGGCCGATCCGAACAGGCCTTCTTCCTCACCGCCCCAGAGCGCCAATCGAATCGTGCGCCGAGGCTGGAGGCCGAGGGTCCGGATGATCCGCATCGCTTCCATCATCGCCGAGACGCCCGCCGCGTTGTCGGTCGCGCCCGTGGCGCCCTGCCACGAGTCGAAGTGTGCGCCGAGCATGACGACTTCGTCCGCCTTGTCCCGGCCGGGAATGTCGCCGACGATGTTGAAGCTCCGCGCGCGCGCCGCATCCGACCAGCGGACGCCGACCTCTAACTCCATCTCGACCGGCACGTCGTGGTCGAGCAGGCGCACCATGCGGTTGTACTGCTCGACGGCGATGACGATCTGCGGCAGCGTCCCGGCCGGATCGTCGACATCGGTGCCGTCCTCGGCGACGACGGTGCCGCCGTCGGTGCGCTGCACACGCCATGAGAGATTGCTGCCGCCATCGGCCAGATCGCCGTTCGGCCCGCGATCGATCAGCGCGACGACGCCTTCGTCTTTGTAGAACTGCAGGAGATTGAAAGGACGCGCGGCGGGACGCGGCGATGATGCCGGCGCGGCAAGCACGGTAGCCGGCGGCGGCGTGGCGGGCGCCGGTACGGGCGCTTCAGGCGTCATCGCTTCGCGCGCCCACCTGCCGTTCTGATCGTCGTAGCGGATGACGAGGCCATCGCCGTGCTCGAGCATGCGCACGGCCCGCGCCGGCTGCGTGAGCACGATCGCTCCGCGAAGCGTGCCGCGATAACGGTTGGCATCGGCCGCGGTGTGAATGACGGGCCGGACGACGCGCGCCGTGACCGGGCCGTGGGTGCCGGGCGTCCACGCGCGCGGGACGCCGATGATCGGCATCACGCGCGGCGAGGTCATCGTCGCGTGAAACGATGCGAGCGACCAGCCGCGACGCGCAGGGAACGGCTCCTCGTGGACGTCGGCGAGCCCCCACGAGCGGAGGCGGGTCATCGTCCACTCGCCGGCTTCGGCCATTTCCGGCGATCCGTCGAGGCGCGGACCGTAACGATCCGACAGCCAGAACGCCGTGTCCATCACCTGCGAGCGGCGCAGGCCTTCGTCGCGGATGCGCGCGATGGCCGCGGTATCGACGGTCTCTGCTGGCTGCCGTGGCACCGCGGGCGCGGCCACGACGACCGTCGTGATTGCTGCGGCAAGCGTCATCGACAGCGGCGTGAGCGTGCGAGCGGTCACCGCGCGCGATCATAGCAGCCGTGCCGAGGCGCCACGTCCCGACCTCGACTATGATCGGCGCCATGCAGACACGTCGATTCGGCAAGCTGGGGCGGCCCGTGTCCGAAGTGGGCTATGGGTTGTGGGGTATGGGCGGCTGGTCGGGCTCGGATGACGCCGAGTCGATTGCCGCGCTGGAACGTGCGGTTGAGCGAGGATGCACGTTCTTCGACACGGCGCTGGCCTATGGCGACGGCAAGAGCGAGCAACTGCTCGGCAAGGTGCTCGCCCGCCATCGCGACAAGTCGCTCGTCGTCGCGACGAAGATCCCGCCGAAGAATCGCAAGTGGCCCGCGTTCCCCGAGTACAAGCTGGAAGACGTCTTCCCCGCCGATTACGTACGCGAGGCGACCGAGACGAGCTTGAAGAACCTCGGCGTGTCGCAGATCGATCTGCAGCAGTTCCACGTATGGACCGACGCCTGGGCGAACGACGAGCGCTGGCAGCGCGCGGTCGACGACCTCAAGCGCGAGAAGCTCGTGCGCGCGTTCGGCATCTCCGTCAACCGGTGGGAACCGGCCAACGTGCTGAAGGCGCTGCGCACGGGGCTCGTCGACAGCGTGCAGGTCGTCTACAACCTCTTCGACCAGAATCCGGAGGATGAGCTGTTCCCGCTCTGCCGCGAACTGGGCGTGGCGGTCATCGCGCGCGTGCCGTTCGACGAGGGCAGCCTGACCGGGACGCTCACCAAGGACAGCCATTGGCCCGAGGGCGACTGGCGGAACCTGTACTTCACGCCCGAGAACCTGGCCGAGACGCTGGAGCACGTCGAGCCGGTCAAGGCGGACGTGCCGGCCGGCATGACGCTGCCGGACCTGGCGCTGCGCTTCATCCTGGCCAATCCCGACGTGACCACGGTCATCCCGGGCATGCGGAAGGCCCGGCACGTGGACGCCAACCTGGGCGTCTCCGACGGCCATGCCCTGGATCCCAAGCTCCTCGAGCGGCTCCGGCGGCACCGCTGGGTGCGGACGCACGTCATCGTCTGAGCGGATGGCGTATAATCGGGGTTTGCCGTCCTACTGAAGGAGCTCGCTGTGAAGCCCGGGATTCATCCGAAATACGAAGAAATCGAAGTCCGCTGCGCCTGCGGGAACACCTTCAAGACGCGGTCGACCAAGTCCGAGTTGCACCTGGAAATCTGCAACCAGTGCCACCCGTTCTTCACGGGCCGGCAGAAGCTCATCGACACGGAAGGGCGCGTCGAGCGCTTCGTGAAGCGGTTCGGCGCCCAGTCGGCCGAGGGCCGCAAGGCCGCCGCCAAGGCGACGAAAGCCGCCAAGGCCAGCAAGTCGAAGAAGGACCAGGCGTCCGCCTAGCCTGTTCGCGTCAGTTCCCCGTTTCCCAACTCAACTGCCCGGTGGACCGCTCAATCTTGCGATTGAGGCGGTCCAGCCGGTGTACGGCATCGCGTTCCCCGCGTCCGTCCGCACCGCGCCGCAGCACTTCGGCGTAGCGGCGCGCCGTCGCGACGTCTTTCGATCGATGCTCGTGATGAATCGCGAGCGCCTCGGCCGCCCGCTGCGCCATGCCCGCCAACGGTCCACGTCGTCGTCCTGCGGTGTCGAGCACGGCCTGCCAGCAGACGGCCGCCTCGTCGAACCGCCGCGCGCGGCGATGGAGCACGGCCAGGTGCGCGAGCGCGTCGCATCGCATCGACAGGTCGTCGGTCCTGGCCGCGAGATCGTACGCCTCGGCCGCCACGTCCGTCTGCCCCGCGCGTTCGTAGAGTCGCCCGAGCGCCAGCCGCTCCGATGACTCGCGGCACGCCATCGGCCCTTCGCGCGCGAGCCACAGCGCGTGCGACATGAGCGCCGCCAGCGAGACGAGATCGTGCCGGTTGTGTTCGAGCACCCCGTCGACGACGGTCCGATCGCCGGAGCGGAGGAACTGGAAGTAGCGCGCTGGGATCTCGAATCCCGGCACGTCGCCGACGCGATGGAAGTCGAGCACCGCGCCCTCGAGCGTCGACAAACTGCAGCCCGCATCAGCCGCCGTTTCGCGCCGGCGCCAGAGCCGTCGCGCCGACGGCAGCAGATCGAAGTGCGGGACGTCGTCGGTCGGCACGCGCTCGCGATGGAACGCCCAGCGCGTTTCCATGAACGGCACGTCGAACGTGCGGCCGTTGTAGGTGACGAGTAGCGACGCCTCGCGGAAGACGCTGGCGAGCGCCGCGAGCATCGCCTTCTCCCCCGACGGGCTGGCGAGGAAGAACTGGCGCACGACGAACCCGTCCGGCTCGAACCAGCCGCAGCCGGCGAGAAACGCGATCGTCCCGGCGCCGCCGCTGAGTCCCGTTGTCTCGATGTCGAAGAAGACCACACGCCGCGCCCAGTCGGCCGACGACGCGAGGCTCGGATCGAAGAGGTGCAGCGGCGCGTCGGGCACGGGCGCGTACGCGTCGATGGCACGCCGGCCGTGCGAACGATCGGCGGCGTAGCGCTCCTCGATCACGACGCACGCTTCGTCGTCGCCGGCCGGACGTCCGTGAACGTCGTCATCGCCGCTCGACCGATCGACCGGCTCAAGGACATCCGGAACGTAGGTCAGTTCTCGTGGCGGATCGACGGGCACGCGCGACGCGCCGCCGTCGCGCCGGACGATCTCGCGCAGTCGTGACGTCAGATCCCGCATGGCCGAACGTGAGTCATGCCGCGGCGCGAGCGGCGACGAGGCGATCGAGCAGGCGCGAGGCCACGGCTTTGGCGAGCGGCCCGGTCGCGCCCTCGGGCCCGACGCACGACGGGCAGCCCGACTCGCACGGGCAGCCGCTGATGAGCTCGCGCGTGCGATCGAGCAGCGCCGCGTGCATGGCGAAGAGCGGCTCGCTCAAACCGATGCCGCCGGGATAGTTGTCGTAGAGAAAGATCGACGGCTCGGCCGACAGTTCCGTTTCGGACGCGCGCGACGTCAAGCCGCCCATCCGCGATGCGCCTTCGAGACTGACGCCGTCTACTGACAATCCGAGATCGTGGCCGTCGCACATGAGCAGCAGCGGCGCCACGTGATGCATCGCGTACGCGAGACCGACGACGCCGTCGCGTCGATCGGCCGTGTCGTACGGCAGCGCGGCCATCGTGTGCGCGGGAATCGTCAGCCAGTAGGCCGTCGTGTGCATCTGCTGCTCGGGCAGATCCAGCTCGCCCGCCCCGACGTTCTCGTTCGTATAGAACTTGATCTTCTTGAAGCCGACAACGCGCGACACGACGTGAACTTCGCCATGGCACGACACGCCGGCCTCGTCGTCGGCGCGCGCCGTCGAGTGCAAGTCCGTCTGCGACACGCCAGGACTCGCGGTCAGCGCGGGTGGGATGTCGAGGTCCGGCATCTCGCCGCGCGTGTCGTTCTCCAGCCCAGCCGCGAGCGCCACGACGTCGGGCGCGGCTGCTACACCGCCCGCGGCTCCATCCGTACGCTCGAACGTATCGAGCACGGTCACCTTCGTGTAGGTGATGGCGTCCGTGTAGTAATCGCAGTCCACGCGGCGGACGAACGCTTTGCGGTTGTCGTAGTCGAAGCGCTCCACCTGGAACAGGCGGCCTTCGACGATGTAAATCGCCTTCTCGTGCAGCGTCGACGGCCCGCTCCCGAAGTCCGTCTCGCCGATCACCTGCTCGCCGTCCGTCGTGTCGACGACGACGAAGTTGTCCGAGGAGACGGAGCGAAGGCTCACGGCGTCGGCAGGATACGACTCGTGCGTCCACTGCCATTGGCCGTCGACCGAATGGACGAAGCCTTCCTCGCTCAGGATCGACAGGATTTCCTGCACGTTCAGCGTGCCGAACGTCTCGCTCGTCGTGAACGGCAGCTCGAACGCCGCGCACTTCACGTGGTCGAGCAGGATGTGCAGGTTGTCCGGATTGACCAGCGCGTGCTCGGGCGAGGCGCCGAAGAAAAAGTCCGGGTTGCGCGCGAGGAACTGATCGATGGGCGCGCTCGAGGTGACGAGCACGGCCGCCGACCGTCCGCTACGCCGCCCGGCTCGGCCCGCGCGCTGCCACGTCGACGCGATCGTGCCGGGATAGCCCGCCAGCACCGCCACGTCCAGCGCGCCGATGTCGATGCCGAGCTCGAGCGCGTTGGTCGAGACGACGCATCGCACCTCGCCCGTCCGCAGACCGCGCTCGATCTCGCGTCGACGCATCGGCAGATAGCCGCCGCGATACCCGCGAATGACGTCGGCCGCGCCCGGCGGTCCCTGGAACGCGTCCTTCAGATACGTCGTCAGCACCTCGGTCGACAGGCGGCTCTGCGCGAAAACGATGAGCTGCAGGCCGCGCTTGAGGAACTCGATCGCGACGCGGCGCGTTTCCGCGAGGTACGAGCGGCGGATGCCGAGCTCGCGATTGACGACCGGCGGGTTGACGAAGATGAAGTACTTCTCGCCGCGCGGCGCGCCGCTCTTGTCCACGAGCTCGACCGGTTCGCCGATGAGCCGCTCGGCGAGCTCGCTCGGATTGGCAATCGTCGCCGACGAGCAGATGAACGTCGGCGACGCGCCATAGTGTGCGGCCACGCGGTGCAGGCGGCGCAGGATGTTCGCCAGGTGGCTGCCGAACACGCCGCGATACGCGTGCAGCTCGTCGATCACGACGTACTGCAGGTTCTCGAAGAGCTTCGCCCAGCGCGGATGGTGCGGCAGGATCCCGGCGTGCAGCATGTCCGGGTTGCTCAGGACGACGTGCGCGCGGGCACGAATTGCGCGCCGCGCGTCCTGCGGCGTGTCGCCGTCATAGGTGAACACACCGACCTCGCCACCGCCTTCCTCGCCGACGAGCTGCGCCATCTGGTGCAGCTCTGCCAACTGATCCTGCGCGAGCGCCTTGGTCGGAAACAGATACAGCGCGCGCGCCGATCGATCCGTCAGGATGCGCTGCAGGACCGGCAGGTTGTAGCAGAGCGTCTTGCCGGATGCAGTCGGCGTGACGGCGACGACGTTCTGTCCGGCGAGCGCGTGCGCGATGGCCTCGGCCTGGTGCGTGTAGAGCTGGTCGATGCCGCGGGCGTGGAGCGCACGACGCAGGCGTGGATCGATCGCCTCCGGAAACGGCGCGTACGCAGCCTCCACCGCTTCCAGCTTCCGCACGGCCGCGATGTGCGGGTCATCGTCGACGATGCCCTGGCGGGAGGCGCCGAGATCCGCGCCCGATCGCCGCGCGCGCTCGTACTCGCCGAGCATGCGCGACAGCGCCGCATCGAGCGACTGATCCTTGTTGGCCGTGAGCGCGGGAAGACTCGTCAACGCCCTCGCATCGTAGCAACGCGGAACGGGGCGATCAAGCGGCGAAGATCATTTTCGCTCGCCATCGGCACGCGCCCCCGCCTGCCACAGCTCCAGGGACGTCTGCGCACGCTGGCAACTGGCCGTAGCCTTGGTGGAGGCAGTCCAGGAACTCGTTTCACGACTTCGAACTGCGAACATTGAACTTGGAACGTGTTTCAAAAAAGAAGACGCGCCGGAGGCGCCCCTCTGTTCGAAGTTCGAAGTTCAAAGTTCGAAGTTCGAAGTTCGAAGTTGACTTGGGGACGTAAGCCCGTGCCTGCTTCGCTTGGTTAGAATGACGCGGTGACGTCGAAAGTCGCGCACCTTCCGGCGCGCTCCGTTCGGTATCTCGAAGCCGGTAGTGGGACGCCGCTCGTCCTGCTCCATGCGTTTCCCCTTCACGCGAACCAGTGGCTGCCGCAGATCGATCGCCCGCCGCGCGGCTGGCGCGTCATCGCGCCCGATCTGCGCGGATGGGGCCCCGGCGCCGCGAACGCGCTCGCAATCCCCGATACGATCGACGGCCACGCCGACGACGTGCTGGAGTTACTGGCGCACCTCGACATCACGCGCGCGGTCATCGGTGGCCTGTCGATGGGCGGCTATGTCGCGCTCGCGCTCGCCGCGAAGGCGTCGTCGCGCGTAGCCGGGCTCGTGCTTGCCGACACGCGCGCCACGGCCGACACGCCGGAGGGGCGCGCGAAACGCGATCAGGCGATGGCGCGCGTCGCGGCCGAGGGACCGGTCGTCGTCGCGCGCGATCTCACGTCCGGCCTCGTCGGTGCGACGACGCGCACGGAACAACCGGATCTGGTGGACGTGCTGGACGATTTCGCACGTGCGGCGACGAGCGATGGTCTGACGTCGACGCTCCGCGCGCTGCGCGACCGGCCGGATCGCACGCCGCTCCTCGGATCGATTGCCTGTCCGACGCTCGTCATCTGCGGCGACGAGGACACCGTCACGCCGCCCGCGCAGAGCGAGGCGTTGCACGCGGCGATCGCCGGATCGCAGCTCGTCCTGATTCCGCGCGCCGGCCATCTCTCGAATCTCGAACAACCGGCGGCGTTCAACGCCGCGCTCAGCGCGTGGGCGGCGTCCGTTTCTCTTCGCCCGTAAATTTCATGGATCTCCATCTCACCGATCGTGTCGCCATCGTCACCGGCTCGAGCCGCGGCCTCGGCCTCGCCGCCGCGCGCGCGCTCGCGGCGGAAGGCTGCCTCGTCACTATCTGCGCGCGTCACGCCGACGCGCTGCAAGCCTCGGCGGCCATCGTCGCGGCCGACGCGGGCGACGCGTCGCGCGTGCTGCAGGTCGCGGCCGATGTCTCGACACCGGAAGGCGCGGCGGCCGTCATCGAGCAGACGATGGCCGCGCGCGGCCGGCTCGACGTGCTCGTGAACAACGTCGGGAAAGCGGGCGGCGGCGGGATCGAAGCCGCAACCGATCGCGACTGGCAAGACGCCATCGACCAGACGCTCTTCCCCGCCGTCCGCATGTCACGCCTAGCGCTGCCGCACCTACGGCATTCGGATGCGGCCGTGATCCTGATGATCGCGTCCATCTGGGGACGCGAATCCGGCGGCCGCCTCACGTACAACGCCGTCAAGGCCGCCGAGATCAGCCTCGCCAAGGCAATGGCACACGAGCTCGCGCCGCAGGGCATCCGCGTGAACAGCATCGCGCCGGGCTCGATCGCATTCGAGGGCGGGTCGTGGTGGCGCCGCCAGCAGGAGGACCCGCAGGGCATGGCCGAGTTCGTCCAGCGCGAGATCCCGTCAGGCCGCTTCGGTCGCCCGGAGGAAGTCGCGAACCTCGTCGCCTTCCTCGCCTCGCCGCGCGCGAGCTGGATCACGGGCGCGTGCGTCACCGTGGATGGGGGGCAGAGCCGGAGCAATATCTGATCACGCGAAGACGCGAAGATCGCGAAGGGACACAAAGAGGCTCGCGCGAAGACGCGAAGGGTTAGCGTGATGTGTAGGGGCGGCCCCCTGTGGCCGCCCGGTCCGCCCGGCGCTTGATCTCCTTCCCCTCCATCGCCGACGATCACTCGCATGCGTCGATCGATCTGGCTCGTGATGATTCTGGCCTTGGCGTTCGCCGGCTGCCGGTTGAAGGAAGAGACGCCGATGATCCCGCCGCCGCCCGACGTGGCGGCGCCACCGGCCGATGCGGCGCGGACAGAGTCCGGGCTCGCATCGAAAGTGCTGAAGGTCGGCACGAGCAATGTGCGACCCGGGCCGACGTCGACCGTGCGCGTGAACTACACGGGCTGGACGACCGACGGGAAGATGTTCGACAGCTCGGTCGCGCGCGGCGAGCCGGCCGAGTTCGCGCTGAACGCCGTCATCCCCGGCTGGACCGAGGGCCTGCAGCTCATGGTCGTCGGCGAGAAGCGCCGCTTCTGGATCCCCGGCAACCTCGCCTACGACAACAGTCCGCGGCCCGACGCGCCCAAGGGCATGCTCGTCTTCGACATCGAGTTGCTCGACGTGAAGTAGTCGGCCGCCGGCTGTCCACGCGGAGCTCGCACGGCCAGAATACGGAGCCCGCCGGAGGATGCCATGAGCCAAGACGCCGTGCCACGACCATCTCGGTGATGTTGATCGTGCCCGACGCACCGGCCGCGCTCGACTGGGACACGACGGCGCTCGGCGCCGAACTGCTGTGGGACCTGCATGGCGGTTCCCGCAATAGTCCCGGCAGTAGGGCTCGCCGTCAGCTTGCCGAGTCCGACGACAGAAGCCACGGGCGTGGCTCTACTGTCTGACGTAGGTCTGCCGCCAAATCTCGCCCGGGGCCGTGCCGACGGTCATCTGGCTGGTGACGATCATTCGATCCCTCTGCACGGCGATCGTCTGGTGGATCGTCATGGTTCCCATAGAGTTCGTGACGAGGAGTTTCTGGCCGTCCCACTTGGCGCTCGCGTCGTTGTCGTGAGCGGACTGGGCACTGGTTCCGCTCGACACAAACGTGAGAACGATATCTCGCGGCTTCTTGCCCTTCTCCTCCGGACGCAACACGCGGAGCGTCCGGCCGTCTTGGACAATCGTGCATGCGGCCCCGCAGTTGAAACCGGCACCGTCAACGAACAGGATGTGGGCGGGCGCGTCCTGCCCGTCCCGCGTCGTGACCTGCGACTCGAGAAACGTCCACGTGCCGGACAGGCTGGGTCGCTGTCGAGCCACGAGTCTCGGACCGGCGACGAACAGTGCGGCCGTCACGACCGCTAGAACAACAACCGCTGTGCGCATGTGCCTCCCTCCTCTGGCCCTCGCAAGGAGTGTCAGTCTCAGTGACTCCGAAGCGCGTCGATGGGCGCGATTCGCCGCAGCCGCCAGGCGGCCATCAGGGCGGCCAATGCGGCGCCGCCGAGCATCGCAGCAGCAATCGCCGAATAAGCCCACGGATCCAGCGCGCCGACGCCGACGAGCGCCGACGTGAACAACTGCGCGACCAGCGCGGACAGCCCCAGCCCAATCACTAGGCCCACCGCGACGGGCACGAGCGCGGCGCCGAGACCATGGGTCATGAGTCTGGAGGCGGTCGCGCCGAGCGCCAGCCGCACGCCGAACTCGCGTTGGCGCGACTCGGCCAGATACGCCACCAGGCCGAAGACGCTGCCCACGCCAAGAATCAGCGCGACGAGCCCGAATCCCGAAAAGAACCACGCCCCGACGCGCTCCCGGCCGAGATCCTGCGCCACCACGTCACGGCCGGTCTGCACCTCGACCCAGGCCACGTCCGGCACGGCAGTTCGCACGGCCTGTTCTGCCCGACCGACGACGGACGCTGCGTCGGCGGCGCGAACGACCCAGCACCCGACAACGCCGGGGTCCGCGTGGTACGCGGTAACGACCGTGCCGATCGCCGGCTCCAGCAACGAGCCGTACACGAAATCGGATGACACGCCGACAACGAATCCTTTCAAGGCCGGCGTCGCGATCCTCTGGCCGAGCGCGTTTTCGCCCGGCCAGAGACGATTGGCAAGGGACGCCGTCACGACGACTCGGCTCGGTCTGACGCGAACATCGTCGGCTCGTAACGCACGACCCACCAGCATCTTGACGCCGAGCGCCGACAGCCAGTCGACATCGGCATCCCAGACCCAGCCGACGCGCAATGTCTGTTGCCCGCCGTCCGTAACGATGACCGTCGGGCGCTGCAGGATGCTCATCCGCTCCTTGCCGATCGGCGATTGTCCGTCGACCACTTGCAGCACACCGCGTAGCGCTCGCAGTGCATCCTCGACGCGTAGTCTGCGGCGCGCGGCAACTGACTCGAACCCTGGAAGATCGCCGGCATAGCCGTAGCGGGACGCGACTTCCGCGCGCACGAAGAGCGTACGGTCCACATCGAACCCGGACGCGCCGCCGAACCCGTAGAGGACCGTGCGCACGAACAGCGCCGCTGAGGCGAGTACGACGACGGCGGCGCAGACCTGCGCGGTCAGCAACAGTTGGCGGAGCCGCTGCGTCGCGGGCGACGACGTCGTCGCCGGTCCGGCCAGCAGCGTTCGCGCCAGCGTGCCGCGCGTGAAACGGACGAGCGGCAACCAGGCCGCCAGGGCACACGTCCCGAACGTCGCGCCGAGCGCCACGCTCAGCACGCGCCAGTCCGGCGACAGATCGAGCCGTCCAAGATCCAATCCACCCGGCAGACTGAGCGCCGGCATCGCACGCAGAGCCAGTTGCGCCACGAACATGGCGAGGCCGGTTCCGACAACCGCGACGACGGCCAGTTCCTTCGACAACTCGCCGAGCAGTTGCCGTCTCGTGGCGCCGAGTGCGGCCTTCGTCGCCAGTTCCGACGCGCGCCGCTCGTAGTGCACGAGGATCAACGTCGCCAGCGTCAGACATCCGCCGATGAGCACGAGCAGCGCCAGCCCGCCCGCCACGCCCGCCGCTGGGCCCTCGTCGATGGCGATTGTCGAAGATGCCGGCGAACCGAACACATCAGCCAGAGGCACCAACGCGAAGTCTTCGTGATACGAATCATTCGCGCGCACCTCGCGTTCCACCTCGACCAGCGTGCGTCCCGGCGGCAGCCTGCCAAATACCATCAGCGGCACGCCCCAGACGTGCAGAGACGTCGGCGACAGACGACGGCGCAACTGGCTGGGGATCCAGACGTCGACGTGGTCGCCCTTCCGCACGCCGTCGAAGCCCGCCGGCGCCACGCCGATCACACGGATCGTCATCGTGTCGGCAGCGATCGTCGAGCCGACGACATCCGCACGGCCGCCGAAGTCTTCCATCCAGACGCGATGGCTGATGATCGCGACTGGCGCCGAGCCGGGCAGGTCGTCATCCGGGACGAAATCGCGGCCGCGAATGGGGATGCCGAACAGGTGAAAGAATCCGGCCGTGATGCCCGCGACTTCAGGAACCTGCCGGCCCTGAACGGTGAGGACGGGTGTGAGTCCGAACTTGCTCTCATCCACCTGACCGGCCACCGCGCCCCGGAACGGCCGAAGAAGCGAGCTCCGCGGATCAAATGGGTGGTCCTCGCTATCGCCGAAGTTGCTCTTCGCGCAGTAGACGAGCCGATCCGCGTCGCGGACCGGCAGCGGACGCAGCCAGAGCGCGTTGACGATGGTGAAGACGACGACGTTGACGCCGACGGCCAGCGCGACGGTGCCGACCACCAGCGCGACGTACGCCCGATGGCGTCGTCGCGGAAGCAGGTTCAACATCGGAGGCCCTATCCTACGTCGGCCTCCAAATCCGCTGTCAAGCCGTCAGGGGAACCGCGGGTGCCCGCGGCTGCGGTGCGTTACAGCTTCGCGAGCACGGCCATCAGCGGCGCGGCGGATGGAGGCGCCGTAGCGTTGCCGTTGACGATGTCCTTGTTGGAGATCTCGCGGCCGTAGAGGTCCTTGTTCTCGCTGCCGTCCTCGCGCAGCGTCGATCCCTTCAGCGAGATGCCCGCGAACACACCGCGCGACCGCGACCACGCCAGGATCTCGGCCATCATCGTCGCGTCGGTTTCTGCCGACGCCTGACGCCCGACCGGACCGGCGGCGACCGCCGCGTCCGCACCGACAGTGAACCGGCTCGACAGCAGCCGATCGGCGCCGCGATCGTTCAACACGAGCAGGATGACGTCCGTGTCGGACCCGCCGATCTGGAATCCAATGCTGCCGCCCTCGATGCGAATCGCACCCGGCGCGCTCCAGCCGCCCGCGACGTCACGCCGGCACGCGATATACCCTCGACCGTACTGCCCGCCGACACCGAGCGCCGCCTTCTTCACGCCAGGGATGACGACGACGCACTTGGCTTTCTGCATGAGACTGGCAGGGATGTCGTTGTCGACGGCGCTCGTCATCTCCGTCAGCACGGTCGCCGCCGTCTGCAGCCGCTCGTCGTCGGCCCGCGCCACGTTCGCCGCGAAAACGACCATTCCCGCCACGACCGTTATCGTTGCTACCTGCCGCCAATTCGCCATCGCACACCCCCGAGCCATGAGTATGCCCCAAACGGCAACCGGCGGCGTTTCAGTCCCCTCGGCCTGAAGGCGGAGGGCTCCACAATCCTCGACACGGGCGGCCACGGAGGGCCGCCCCTACAAATCCGGCCTTCGCGATCTTCGCGCCTTCGCGCGAGGCCCATTGCGGCACATGGCTTCTGGCCTCGAACTTCTAACTTGTCCCGCGTCAGTACCTACAACAGCGCCTGCTCGAAGTCGCCCGGATGATGGGCTCGTAACGCCGCGTCGGCCGTCGAGACGACGCCGCGTTTGACGAGCGCGGCGAGCGACTCCTCGAGCGTGAACGAGCCGTGCTTGCGCGTGATGGTGATCTCCTGGTGCAGGTGCTGCAACGCGTTCCGGCGGATGTGCTGCCGCGCGCCGTAGCTGACCATCAGCAACTCGGCCGCGGGCACGCGTCCGCCGCCCTGCCTCGGCAGGAGCGTCTGCACGAACACCGCCGCGAGCGCGGCAGCGATCTCCTGACGGATCGTCGGCTGGCGCTCTGGCGGGAACGAATCCGTCAGCCGCGCGATGGTCGACGCCGTGTCCGTCGTATGCAGCGTCGTCAGCACGAGATGGCCCGTCTCGCCCGCGGCAAGCGCCATGCGCATCGTCTCCGGATCGCGCATCTCGCCGATGACGATCACGTCCGGCGCCTGACGCAACACCGATCGCAGCGCGGACGGAAAATCCGGCGCGTCGACGCCGACTTCCATCTGCTGGATGACGCTGCGCTGATTGACATGCTCGTACTCGATCGGATCTTCGACCGTGACGACGTGCCGCGCGTCGCGACGGTTGATCGCCTCGACGAGCGCCGCCATCGTCGTCGTCTTGCCGGAGCCGGTGGCCCCGCCAATGATCACGAGACCGTTCGGGAGACGCGACAGCCGCTCGACGCCTTCCGGCAAGTCGAGCGTCTCGAGCCGTGGCACGCGCGCGGGAAGACGGCGAATCGCGGCGGCCGCGCGGCCGCGCTCGCGATGGAGATTCAATCGGAAGCGGCCAAGCCCCGCCACGCGTCTCGACGCGTCGGCGATGCCGTCCTCCTCGTAGCGACGCAGCGCGTAGGGCGGCAGCGCGGGACGCACCATCTCTTCGATGTCGACGCCGTCGAGCACGGGCCCTTCACATCGCACGATGACGCCGTCGACGCGCAGGGTCGGCGGCTCGCCAGCGAGGAGCAGCAGGTCGCTCGCGTCGCGCTCGACCGCGACGCGCAGCCACGCGTCCAGATCCGTCGCGCGCGCGGGCGGCAGGCGGCCAGCTTCGAGCTCGTCAGCCAGGCGGTCGAGGTCGTCAGTCGACATGCCGCTTTGGACGCGCTCAGACGCCGAACTGGCGGAGATGGTGATCCATGTGCCGATAGAGGAGCACGCCCCAAGCGCGATGGCTGAGCCGGCCGAACGCTGGATGTTCGGGGAGCTCCCCTTCCTTCCGCGCCGCGAGCCGATCGATCGCGTGGCAGAGCGTGCCCATTTCCTCACCCCAGTCCGTGGTCGTGCGCGCGACGAGCTGGCGCGAGGTCGGCACATTGCGCGGCATGGGCAGCGCGTAGATGACGAACTGGCGGATGGGCGGATAACGCAGCGGCACGCGCGCGCGACGAACCGGCAGCTCGCCGAGGGCCATCCGCGCGTAGTCGGTGAGGTGCGCGAGCATGTCGTGCGGCGTCATGCGCCCCCACCGACCGTGCGTATCGGGCGTGACGCGCGAGACGCGTTCGACCATCGACCGCCGCGCGGTTTCGTCCCAGATCGTCTGCTTCATGTGCAACGAGCCTGCGAGAGCATGGTACCTGCTCGGCGCGTGTCAGGCCAGCGCACGAAGCGTCGCTCCAGGCGATCTGTATAGAATCCGCCCATGCGCGGCACTTTCCTTCCGTCCACACAGGTCGAACGCGAACAACTGCCCTGGGGCACGCTCGGCTGGATGAGCCGTCCGGCCACGACCGGCGCGAGCCAGCTCGTCGTCATCGAGGTGGATCTGTCACCCGGACACGGCCACGACTTCCACGTCCACCCCGATCAGGAAGAGGTGCTGTACGTCGTCGCTGGCGAAGTCGAACAGTGGATCGAACGCGACCGGCGCCGCCTCGGCCCGGGCGACTCGGTCTTCATTCCCAAAGGCATCGTCCACGCGTCGTTCAACGTGTCGGACGCGCCAGCGAAGTTCGTCGCGATTCTTGGGCCGTGCGTCAGCGACGCAGGCTATGTGTCAGTGGAAGTCGGGGACGAAGAGCCGTGGCGGAGCCTGAAGCCTGACAAGTTCGAACTTTGAACTTCGAACTTCGAAGTCGGTTCGTCGTTCCGCGGAGCCCAAGTCTCCAGCTCGAAAAGAACCCGTTTCGAAGTTCGAAGTTTGCAGTTCGAAGTTGCCTTTACGCGCATCCGCTCGTCGTGCCGCAGTTCGTGCACTTGTAGCAGGCGCCCGAGCGGACCATGATCGAGCCGCAGGTCGAGCAGGGCGGCGCGTCTTCCTGGTTCTGAATCGCCGCGAACGCGGCGGCGCGTGGCGGTGCGGCGGGTGTGCCAGCCGAGTCGGGCTTCGGCGCCGTGGCGGCGACGTCGAGCACGAGCTGTTCGGGCGTCGTCGTCTCTTCGTGGACGTTCACGCCAGCGCGATACTGCGCTTCGGGCGACAGGAACTTCGTCGCGAGCCAGCGGAAGATGTAGTCGACGATCGACTTCGCGAAGCGGACGTCGGGGTTCTTCGTCATACCCGACGGCTCGAACCGCACGTGGCTGAACTTGTCGACGAGGTCCTGCAGCGGCACACCGTACTGGAGCGCGTAGCTGATCGCCTGTGCGAACGCGTCGGCGAAGCCGGAAATCGTCGACCCTTCCTTCGCCATCGTCAGGAAGAGCTCGCCCGGCATGCCGTCCTCGTAGAGGCCGACGGTGATGTAGCCCTCGTGCCCGGCGATGTCGAACTTGTGCGTGATCGACTGCCGCTCGTCGGGCAGCCGATGCCGATGCGGGCCGGCCGCGGCTTCGCCGGCGGCGACGGCGGCCTTGTCCTTCGACGTGTTCAGCGGCTGCGTGCGCTTGCTGCCGTCGCGATAGATCGAGACGGCCTTCGCGCCAAAGCGCCACGCGTCGATGTAGGCCTGCTCGATCTCCTCGACCGTCGCCGCCTTGGGCACGTTGACGGTCTTCGAGATCGCGCCGGAGATGAACGGCTGCACGGCGCCCATCATCTTGATGTGGCCCATGTAGTGGATCGAGCGCACACCGCGCGCCGGCTTGAACGCGCAGTCGAACACCGGCAGGTCGCGATCCTTCAGGTGCGGCGCGCCTTCGATCGTCTCGTTCTCGTCGATGTAGTCGACGATCTCCTTGATCTCGGTGGCCGTGTACCCGAGCCGCTCGAGCGCCATCGGCACGGTCGTGTTGACGATCTTCATCAGGCCGCCGCCGACGAGCTTCTTGTACTTGACGAGCGCGATGTCCGGCTCGACGCCGGTCGTGTCGCAGTCCATCATGAAACCAATCGTCCCGGTCGGCGCGAGCACGGTCGCCTGCGCATTGCGGTAGCCGTGGTCCTCGCCGAGCTCGACGCACTCGTCCCACACGTCGCGCGCGAAGGCGAACAGATCCTTCGGCACGTGCGTGCGGTTGATGTCCTTCAGTGCCGCGCGGTGCTTGCGCATGACGCGCAGCATCGGCTCGCGGTTCTTCTCGTAGCCGGCGAATGGCCCGCCGTGGTCGCGCGCCACGCGCGCCGACTGCGCGTAGGCCGCGCCGTGCATGACGGCCGTGATCGCCGCCGCGTAGTCGCGCCCTGCGTCGCTGTCATAGGGCAGCCCGCGCGACATGAGCAGCGCGCCGAGGTTCGCGTAGCCGAGCCCGAGCGGCCGGTAGTCGTGGCTGTTCTTCTCGATCGCCTTGGTCGGGTAGCTCGCGTTGTCGACCAGGATTTCCTGCGCCGTGATGAACGTCTCGCACGCTTTGGCGAATGCCGGCGCGTCGAACTCGCCGTCCTCCTTGACGAACTTCATCAGGTTGATCGACGCCAGGTTGCACGCCGAGTCGTCGAGGAACATGTACTCCGAGCACGGATTGCTCGCGTTGATCCGCGCCGTGTTCGAGCAGGTGTGCCAGTCGTTGACCGTCGTGTCGAACTGCATGCCCGGATCGCCGCAGACCCAGGTGGCCTCGGCAATCTGGTGCATCAGGTCGCGCGCGCGATAGGTGTCCATCGGCGCGTGCGGCGCGAGCACCGCGCGCGTCTGCCACTCGCCGTCGTCGACGACCGCGCGCATGAACTCGTCGGAGGCGCGCACCGAGTTGTTCGAGTTCTGGAAGAACACCGACGCGTAGGCCGGGCCCGTGAACGAGCCGTCATAGCCGGCGTCGATGAGCGCCCACGCCTTCTTCTCTTCCTCGACCTTGCAGTTGATGAACTCGACGACGTCGGGGTGATCGGCGTTGAGGATGACCATCTTCGCCGCGCGCCGCGTCTTGCCGCCCGACTTGATGACGCCCGCGAAGGCGTCGAAGCCCTTCATGAACGACACCGGCCCGGACGCCGTGCCGCCGCCGGCCAACAGCTCTCGCGCCGATCGGATCGCCGACAGGTTCGACCCGGTCCCGGACCCGAACTTGAACAGCATGCCCTCGGTCTTCGCCAGACCGAGGATCGACTCCATCGTGTCCTGCACCGAGTTGATGAAGCACGCCGAGCATTGCGGCGCCTTCTCGAACCCGCAGTTGAACCACACGGGGCTGTTGAACGAGCCCTTCTGATAGACGAGCAGGTGCTTCAGGTCGTCGCTGAACGCCTGCAGGTCGTCCTCGGACGCGAAGTAGTGCTGCGCCCTCGCCCACGTGGTGATCGTGTCGACCACGCGCCCGATGAGCTGCTTGACGGATCGTTCACGCGAGGGCGTCCCGATCTGCCCGCGGAAATACTTCGAGACGACGATGTTGGTGGCCTGCTGCGACCAGAACCGTGGAAACTCGACGTCACGCTGCTCGAAGACCAGCTCGCCGCGTTCGTTGGCGATGACCGCCGACCGCAGCTCC
>DASZOV010000146.1:0-2308 GCA_035550595.1 Vicinamibacterales bacterium | reverse complement strand
CCCAGGGCCGCGGTTCGTACTCGATGCACTTCGATCGCTACGAGCCGGCGCCCGCGTCGGTGAGCGACGAGGTCATTGCGAAGGTGCAGGGCAAATAATGGCGACCCCGTTCAGCGAGAAGATTCGTATTCGGTTGAAGGCCTACGACTATCGGATTCTCGACCAGTCGACGACCGAGATCGTCGACACGGCCAAGCGCACCGGCGCGCGGCTGGCCGGGCCGGTGCCCTTGCCGACCGAGAAGAACAAGTGGACCGTCCTGCGCTCGCCGCACGTCGACAAGAAGTCGCGCGAGCAGTTCGAGATCCGCACGCACAAGCGGCTCATCGACATCTTCGAGCCGACGCCGCAGACGGTCGACGCGCTCATGAAGCTCGATCTGCCGGCCGGCGTCGACGTCGAGATCAAGGCGTTCGGCAAGGAGCACAAGTAAGTCCGCGAAACCGCGAACGTAGTGAGCGTGTTGAGCGGGCGAGCCGCGGGAGCGGCGAGCGCGAGCGGGGGGTGGGGCCCCGCGAGCAGGTAAACAACGATGGCAGTTACTGGAATCATTGGTCGTAAGGTCGGCATGACGCAGGTCTTCGAGGCCGACGGCACCGCCGTGCCCGCCACCGTCATCAAGGCCGGCCCGTGCGTCGTCGTCCAGGCGAAGTCGGCGGCGACCGACGGCTACGAAGCGGTGCAGATTGGCCTCGTCGAGGACGGCCCGGCCAAGGTGAACAAGCCAACGGCCGGCCACTACAAGAAGGCCAACGTGCCGCCGACCCACGTGCGGCGCGAGCTGAAGGTGGCGCCGGGAGGCGATCCACTCAAGGCGGGCGATTCGGTGCTCGTCGACATCTTCGCCAAGGGCGACCGGGTCGACGTCATCGCGACGAGCCGCGGCCGTGGGTTCCAGGGCGTCATCAAGCGCCACAACTTCGGCGGCGGCGCGGCCACGCACGGGTCGATGTTCCACCGCGCGCCCGGGTCGATTGGCGCCTCGTCGTTTCCCTCGCGCGTCGTCAAGGGCATGCGCGCGGCGGGCCGGATGGGCGCCGACCGCGTGACCACGCGCAACCTGCGCGTCGTCGGCGTCGATACCGGTGAGCATCTGCTGGTCCTGCGCGGGGCGGTGCCCGGCGCGCCGGGCGGCCTCGTCATCGTGCGCCGCGCCGTGGCCCGCAAGCCTGATCCGCAGCCGCAGCCCGAGAAGAAGCGCGGCAAGAAGTGAGCAGAGCCATGACTGTCGATGTGGTCAACGGAGAGAACGTCAAGGTCGGCACGGTCGACCTGGCCGATGGCGTGTTCGCGGGCCCGGTGCGACGCGAGCTCATCTGGGAATCGGTCGTGCGGCAGAACGCCGCCGAACGCCGCGGCACGCACATGACGAAGAACCGCGCGCTCGTCGCGGGCAGCGGCCGCAAGCCGTGGCGCCAGAAGGGCACGGGGCGCGCGCGAGTCGGCGAAGTGCGCAACCCGCTCTGGCGCAAGGGCGGCACGGTCTTCGGGCCGCAGCCGCGCAGCTACGCCTACACGCTGCCGCGCAAGGTCGAGCGCGGCGCGCTGCGCTCGGCGCTCGCGGCCAAGCTCCAGGCGGGCGCGGTCATCGTCGTCGACGAGTTGAAGGCGTCCGAGATCAAGACGAAGCCCGTGGCCGAACTGCTGCGGCGGCTCGGCGCGGCCGGCGGCCGAACGCTCGTCGTCGATCGCGTGCTCGATGAGAACTTCGCGCGATCGGCGCGCAATGTCGCCGGCGTCACCTTGGCGCTGTCGGGCCGCGTGACCGCGCGCGACGTGATGAACACGACGCGCATCATCGCGACCAAGGCCGCCGTCGAGCGCCTGCAGGAGGTGCTGGGATGAAGCTCACCGACGTCATTCGCCGCCCGCTCGTCACCGAGAAGACGACGATCGCGCGTGAAGTGCATCCGGTGATCGTCTTCGAAGTGGCGCGCCAGGCGACCAAGGTCGAGGTGAAGCGCGCCGTCGAGACGTTGCTCGGATCGAAGGTCGCCCACGTGCGCACCGCGATCATGCACGGCAAGGTCAAGCGGCAGGGCCGGTTCTCCGGTCAGCGCTCGGACTGGAAGAAGGCGTGGGTCCGGCTTCGGCCCGGCCAGAAGATGCCGGAGATCATGGAAGGCGTCTAGGCGCGCGCCGGGGCGACGGCCTGCCGCGCCCCGCCGGCCTCGAATCGAGGGATCGCAGTCATGCCTATTCGGAAGTACAAGCCGACGTCCGCTGGTCGCCGGTTCCAGAGCGTGCAGACGTTCGACGAGATCACGACGTCGACGCCGTACAAGCCGCTCGTCGAGCCGCTCGGCCG
>DASZOV010000145.1:0-50695 GCA_035550595.1 Vicinamibacterales bacterium | reverse complement strand
TTGCTCACGATCGCTCCTCCTGCGAATTCGGTCTGACGGAGCCGGCGCCCCCGCCGGCGTGAACTGTCTTGCGCATCTCGGATCCGACGCCTGGTGACGCTGCGGCCTAGGCCGGAACGGCCTCGTCCAACGGCACGTGCGAGTCGTGCGCGTCGTGGCCGTGCGCCTCGGCATGCTCGACGACGACGGCGCCCTGCAGATAGATGACGGTCAGGAGCACGAAGATGAACGCCTGCAGCCCGCCCGTGATCAAGCTGAGCAGCATGATCGGCATCGGGATGAAGAGCGGCACCAGCATACCCAGAATGAGGATGACGAGTTCTTCGCCGAAGATGTTGCCGAAGAGCCGCAGCGTCAGCGACACGACGCGCGCCGCGTGGCTGATGAGCTCGATGACGAGCATGATCGGGATCATGAACACCGGCACGCCGGCCGGACCGCAGAAGTGTTTCAGATAGCGGAAGAGGCCGTGCGTGCGGATGCCCTCGAGGTGGTAGTACACCCACACCGTGATCGAGCACCCGAAGGTGACGTTGATGTTGCTCGTCGGCGCCATGAAGCCGGGGACGAGACCGAGATAGTTGCCGACGAGGATGTAGCCGCCGAGTGAGCTCACGAGCGGCAGGTACTTGCGGCCCTTCGGCCCGATGTACTCGTCGAGCATGCCCTGCAGCGAGAGGACGAGATCCTCGAGCACGACTTGCCAGCGGCTCGGGTTGTCGACCGACAGCCGCGACCGCACGATGAAGCCGAGGACGACGAACGCGAGGAAGATGATCGCGCTCATCACCAGGAAATCGGGAATGACGTCCTGGCCCGGCGGCGTGGGCTTGAGGTGCAGCGCCAGGCGGGCCGACTCGACGATTGACCCGAACAGCAGGTTGGCCCACTGCACGAGCAAATGCGGCTCGTGAATCTTGTCCATCAGTGATCTAGCGACGCCTCCAGACCAGTTCGGCCGTCGCCGCGAGCATCGTCACCGACACACCGCACAACAGCCCAACCGGGGGCAGTCGCAAACGCGCAATCATAACGTACGCCATTCCGGCCAGTAAAGCGTAACGAAGGACGATGAGAAGCGCCCCGCGCGTACCCAGCCGCGGCGCGGAGACGTGCTCCCTCGGCCCGGAGGTCGAGAACTCCACGGAACGTGCGACGGCGGCATCAGCGAGGCGACTGACCGATCGCTTGATCGTCCAGTAGCTCGTGAACGCGAGAATGGCCCCGCCCGCCACGGCCGCGGCCATGGACGCGCCGCCGTCCGGAATCATCCACGCCACCGCCGCGGCGACAACGGCAATGGCGAGCGCCCGGCGCTCGATGCGGTCGAGCCAGCCGTCGTTCGTCGCGCGGCCCAATCGCGCGCCGCTCACTTCGGCAGGCGCGACATGGCGCGGTACACGTTCGTGATGCCGGCCGCCAGTCCCAGCAGGAAGAAGACAATGAAGAAGAGCGGCGACCAACCGGTCAGCCGGTCCAGCCACAGGCCGATCGCCACGCCAATCACGATGGCCACGACGAAGGTCAGCCCCACCGTGCCGAGCGTGCCGAGCGCCTGCATGGAGCTCGCCCGGGCCGCGGCCGCTTTGCGGGCGCGATCGGGCAGCGGCACGGGCCCCTGCCGGGATTCGTTCTCGCGTTCGGACTCGTCCATCGCCGCCATCGTACCCCGGTATACTGCGAATGGGACGTCGTTCATGACTTGGTGCTTCCGCCGCCTCGGCGTGCTGCTCGTGATGGCCGCTGCGCTGTGTGCCTGGCCTCACACGATGGACGCGCAGGCGGATGCCGGCGGCCGGCATCTCTTGGTCAGCGTCACGAACGGCGCCGGCGCGCCCGTCGAACATCTGCAGCCCTCTGACCTCACGGTGCGCGAGGACGGCGTGGCACGCGAAGTTCTCAGCGTCTCCCCGGCGCCGCCGCCCACGCACGTCGCGCTCGTCGTCGATAACAGCGCGGCCGCGCTGACGTTCATCACCGATCTGCGCCAGGCTCTCGCGACGTTCTCGACGACGGTCGCGAAGCTGTCGCCGGCGCCGCACGTCCTCGTCGAGACGTCCGGCGAACGGCCGACGCGCGCGCTGGATTTCTCGCCCGCGGGTGAAGCCGTCGATCGCGCCGTGGGCCGCATCTTCCCGACGCCGGGCGCAGGCTCGTACTGGCTCGAGGCGATCGTCGACGTCGCGACGCGCCTCACGTCGGTCGGCGCCGAGCGGCCCGTCATTGTCGCTTTCGTGGTCTCGGCCGGACCGGAGTTCAGCACGACGTCGCACACGGCCGTCGCCGATGCGCTGCGCCAGGCGCACGCGCCGCTCTGGACGGTCGAACTGCAGGATCCTGCGCCGCCGCAGTCGTTCGCGCGGCGTGAACGCGCGATGGTCGTGACCGACGTCGCGTCGGCGTCAGGCGGCGGCACACAGGCCGTGCTCGCGTCGATCAGCCTGCCGCAGGCCTTCGGCAAGGTCGCCACCGCGATCGGCGCGCGCTACGACGTCGTCTATGCGCGGCCGGACGATCTCGTCCCGCCGCGAACGGTCGCCGTGACCGGCCGTGACTCGTCGTGGCACGTGTCGGTGCCGTCCTGGGCGAATCAATGACGGTCGGGCGCGGCGTCGCCATCGTCGCGGCAGGCCTCGTGCTGGCCGCTGCGCCGATCGCCGCACGCCAGGTGTTTCACGGCGGCACGGACACCGTGCTGCTCAGCGTGACGGTGACCGACCCATCCGGCCGGCCCGTCACGAACCTCGGCCAATCCGACTTCCGAATCTTCGAGGACAACGCGCCGCAGGACATCGCGGTCTTCGCACGCGATCCGCAGCCGATCGCGCTGTCGATCCTCATCGACTCCAGCGCGAGCATGGATTCGAAGATCGGCGTGGCGCGCGAGGCGGCGGCTGGCTTCGTCAAGCGACTCGGCCCGCATGATGTCGCGCAGGTCGTCGCGTTCAACAGCGAGATCGATGTCCGCCAGGGCTTCACGGGCAACGTCGCCGAGCTGGATCGCGCGATTGCCTCGATCCGCACCGGCGGCTCGACGTCGCTCTACACGGCGATGTACGTCGCCATCAGCGAGCTGACCGACGTCGGCGAGAGCTCGGGCGATGCGATTCGCCGCCAGGCCATCGTCGTGCTGTCGGACGGCGAGGACACGACGAGTCTTCTGCGCTACGAGGACGTGCTCGATCGGCTGAAGCGGTCGGACGTCACGATCTACTCCATCGGCCTGCGCGACCGGCGGACGGTGGACGGCCGGCCGCCGCAGGGCGGCGACTTCGGCCTGCGCATGCTGTCGCAGTCGAGCGGCGGCCGCATCTTTTTCGCCGACGACGCGTCGGAGCTGCCGGCCATCTACGATCAGATCGCCGACGAGCTCGCGAATCAGTACGTCATCGGCTACGTGTCGAAGAACACGGCGCGCGACGGCACGTGGCGAGAGGTCGCCGTCCGCACCACGCGCGAGGGCGCTACCGCCCGCACACGCACGGGCTATTTCGCGCCAAAGGGGCCATGAGCATGATGGGGCGAGTCTTTCTGATCGGCGCGGGACCGGGCGACGCGGGCCTCATCACGGCGCGCGGCGTCCGGCTGCTCGCCGAAGCGGACGTGGTCGTCTACGACCGGGCGGTCGAGGCGGTGCTCCGTTGGACGCGCCCCGAAGCCGAACGCATTGCCGCCGGCGCACCGGCCGAACGCGACACGGCGCAGGACGCGCTGTCGATGCTCATCGCCGAGAAAGCGCGCGACGGCCACACGGTCGCGCGGCTCAAGTGGGGCGATCCGTTCGTGTTCGACAGCGGCGCGAAGGAAGCGCTCTTCCTGCACGAGCAGGGCGTGCCCTTCGAGGTCGTGCCCGGCGTGCCCGCGGCCATCGGCTCGTCGGCCTACGCCGGCATTCCGCTCACCTACCCCGACGCTGGCGACGCCGTCGTGCTCCTCCGCGGCCACGAAGAGACGACCGAACGACTGCCGCAAGTGAACTGGGATGCCGTCGCGCACATCGACGGATCGCTCGCGTGCTTCGCGGGCGGACGCCTCGTGCCCGCGATCCTTCGTGAGCTTCTCGATCACGGCGTGCCGCCCGAGACCGGCGCGGCGCTCGTCTCACGCGGCACGATGGCCGGACAGACGACGGTTGCCGGCACGGTGCAGTCGCTGTTCGATCGCACGTCGGCCGATGAATCAACGGATCCCGCACTGCTCGTCGTCGGCGCCGTCGCGCGGTTCCGCGAGCACCTGCGCTGGTTCGACGAGCGTCCCCTCTTCGGCCGCCGCATCGTCGTCACGCGATCGCAGGAGCAGGCGGGCGATCTCGTGGATCTGCTCGAAAGTGCCGGCGCGCAGCCGATTCAGGCGCCGACGTTCCGCGTGCTGCCGCCGGAGGAGCCGGAGTTACTCGACAAGGCCGCGGCATCGGTCGATTTGTATCAATGGATCGTCTTCGAATCGGCAGGCGCGGTGACGCGCTTCCTCGCAGCGATCCGGCGCGGACCGCGTGACTTGCGCGCGCTCGGCAGCGTGCGGTTGTGCGCGATTGGCCCCTCGGCCGCCGATCGGCTCGCGGCCGCGGGACTCGTCGCCGATGTCGTGTCGGCCGAGTTCGGCGGCGATCCGATTGGCGAGATCGTCGCGGCGAGCGGATCGCTCACCGGACGACGCGTGCTGCTCGTGCGGCCCGATCACGTCCACAGCAGCGTGCACCGCGATCTCGAGGAACGCGGCGCGGCCGTGACCGATCTCATCGCCTATCGCAGCGCCGTCGCCCCGCCCGACTCGCAGGCGGCGCAGGAGCTCTATCGCCAGTTGCTCGACGGCCAGATCGACGCGGTCACGTTCACGAGCGCCACCGCCGTCCGCCGGTTCGCGGCGCTCATCGGCGAGGAACAGGCGGCCGATCTGCTGAACACGACGGTCGTCGCGGTCATCGGCCCAGTCACGGCTGCCGCCGCCGTCGCACTTGGCGTCCGCGCGGTCATCGTGCCCGAGAGTTACACCGTCCCCGGCCTCGTCGACGCGCTCGTGAGGCACTTCAACGCCACCGACACGGTCAAGGTGTAGCCTCGCGTTCTACCAGCTCACCTTCACGAACGACACGCTCTCACGCGGCAGGTCGAAGACTTCCGTCACGCGGTCGTCGGCGCCGATCTCGACTGGCCGATCGGGACGGAGCGGCTCGAGACGGCCCGCACGCTCGAGCGCGGCGTACTGCGCGGATGTCGGCGCCTGCGGTGACCCCATCCGGACCCACGCCGCGTACGCGTTGCTGTGATGGTCGTCGATGCGGTCGTGCGTGACCGTGGCCTTCCCGGGCGGCAGGCCGTCGATCGTCAACGTCACCTGCGCCTCTGCCGCCGGGGCGTCATCGTCGTGATAGTTCCAGACGAGCACGGTCGCCGAGCGAGGGGATCGCGCCGCCAGCGCTGAAATGTCCGGCGAAGTCCGGACGCCGTGGTCGCGGATCTCTTCCACCGAGAGGCCGGCGGAGCTCGACGCCTGCACGCGGGAGCCCTCCATCTGTCCCAGCATCCGGAACGTGTTGAGCACGGGCTCGTCGATGCCGTTCGTGGCCAGATCGCGGAAGCCGTCGAAGTACGGCTGATCCTCGAAGAGAAACGCCCAGGTGACCGCGCCGCGTAGGTTCACGTGGCGCAGGTCGGCGAGTTGGTAAGTGCGCGCGATCTGCAGCGCCGTGTAGGTCGCGTACAGCGTCCCCTTGCGATACGCGTTCTGCGGATAGGACGTCGCGCCGCACGCCGCGCAGCCGTCGGGGTCGGACTCGCCGATGACGACCGGCGTGTCGGCGTACATCGGGAAGTCCTTGATCACGAGGAAGTGGCGATCGATGCTCCTGAGCTGATTGGCGACGCCCATGCGGACGCGGCCGTCGACGAAGCTCGGGCTGCCCTTCGCGTGGAACGTGATGAGGTCGAGCGCCGTGCCGATTCGGCCCGTCGCGTAGTTGGTGCCCGCCGAAGTGTGCTCCAGGAACCCGCGCAGCATCTCCTGCGCGCCGCCCGTCACCTCGGGGCCGCCGATACGCGCCGTGGGCAGCGCGCGGCGGACGCCCTCGACGGTGAAGTCGTAGAGCTTGTCGTACTCGGCACGCCGGGTCGCGGCCTTCGCCGCCGCCTCCGGATCGCCGCGCCGCGATGGTCCGACCGAGCCGCTCCAGTAGCCGATGTCGGGCTCATTCCACAGCTCGAACCACCAGCTCTCCACGTTCGCACGGCCGTAGCGGTCGACGAGATGCCGCGTCACCTCGTAGCAGAGCGCTTCCCACTTGCCGTAGTCCCGAGGCGCATAGGTCCACCCCGTGTAGATGTCGTTGTACGGATCGCCGGGCTTCCAGAAGTGTCGGTACGCCATGCCCGGCGGCGCCGACGACAGCGCCTCGGGCATGAAGCCGAGCTCGACGAGCGGCTTCATGCCGCGCGCGATGTACGTATCGACGATGCGATCCAGGACATGCCAGTCGTAGATCGGCCGGCCCTGGGCGTCTTCCGTGTAGACGTTGGTCGACCCCCACTTCAACGCCGGCACGCCGTCGCCGCTCGTGAGCAGGTTGTGCACGCGCATGAACACCGGAACGGGGCTGAGCGCCTGCAGCTCCGACAGCAGCTTCTGTCCGTTGGCGGTGTAGGTGTAGTTCGGCTCGTCGTGGCCGAACCAGGCCCAGAACGGATCGAGGCGTCCGACGACGACGCGCGTATCGACGTGAATGGCCGCGGGCACGGCCTGTCGTCGGGCGGCGGACATCGCGGCGATCGCGACCGCCACGATTGCGGCCAGCAGCAGGAGACGCGTGCGCATGGAACAGTTCCTCGCCGGCGTTGCGACGCGCGTCGCACGGGCCGCGCCGGTCGGCCCTCGACCGGTCAGCGCGGGACGCGGATCACGGCAGATCCTGCACCTTCGGCGTGAACGTCCCGCCGTGCACGATCGTGTCGAGGATCTCGTTCGTCCGCGTTGTGCACGGGCGCGTCTTGTCCGGCGTCATGTTGTCGTGGTTCGCGTCGATCATCGGCAGCACTTCGACGGGTCCGGCGAGCTGGTTCATGGCCGTCCACACGCCGGCGGGCGGCGAAATCGTGTCGATGAAGCCGAATCCCGCGAAGACCGGCACCGTGATGCGTGACGCGAAGTTCACCGGATCGAAATAGAGCGTCGTCGTCATCGCGGCGGGATTGTCCGACGGCCAGTTGGGATAGCCGGCCTTGCGGCCGTGTAAGTCGCCGTTCGTATCGGCGCCGGCCGGCACGCAGACGAGCGCGGCCGTGATGTCCTTCGACCGCAGACCCGCCAGCGCGAGGCTCTGCTGGCCGCCCATGCTGCCGCCGATGAGCACGACCGTCTTCCCGTCCTCAAGGGCGGCGGGAGCTTGTCGCCATCTCCGCTGAAGCCGGTACAATTCATCGCGTCCGGCGAGCACTCGCGCCGCGCTACCGCGAACTCACTTCCTCCGTTATTGTCGCTGTTTCACCGGGCAGCGTCGGATCAGGCGACTGGAGGCGGAGGATGTCGAGTCTGATCGTGCGGGGACTGCCGGAGCGGTAAAAAAATATGGTCCTCACGTTGGATCCTCCGGGCGATGGCGTGTCCTTGATTGCGATGGTGCAGTCAGCGCAGCCACGAACACCGCTTGACGTTGGCGACGTGATCTGCGTGAGAGCACCGAGCAGTGCTTCCGCCAACGGCACTCCCGCCTGCTGATCGGACGGCTCCCAGTTCCGTGACATGTAGTCGAGTCGCTGCTGACCGTCGAAGCCCACGACACCCACGATCGCAAACGGGGGCCCTGATTTCGTCCGCACGAATCCCGCGGCTTCGTCAACGTTGAACTTCGGCGACAAGACCTTCAGCACCGATTCCTTCGGCATTCCCAAGCGCAAGCTGACACCGCCGACGGTCATCGCATCGCTACCGCCTTGCGCAGCGGGACCCAGGCTAAGCGCGGCAAGGGTGCCGAATACCAAAGCCATCATCCGCATCGGGAAGCTCCGGCTGAAAAGAGGCGGTCCAGTCCACGGGATCTGCATTGAGACCGCCCGAGCACGCAACACTGGCGTAGTATACGCGCCGCGCACGGATCACGTGGTTCCATGTCACTGCGAGCCCGCATCGCGTCGTGCCACACGACGGAGGCGACTCACACCGCGACGGCCGCCGACGTCGGTGCGACGATGAGGCATGATGCACAAGCTCGTCCCGAGATTCGTGCCGACACCTCAACCATTGCTCACGTGCCCGGGGCTGAAGTACTGGCGACCACACGTCGGCAAGCCCTACCTCGTATTTGTTGACGAGTCCTTCCGTGGCTTCTTCGAGTTTTCGGAGCGCGGCTACTTCGTTCACGCGATCGTGGGCATCCCCGAATCTCAGCACGAGGCGTTGAGCAACGCGATGGCGCCGGTGTTTCAGGAGTACCGCCGCTTGACGAGCCCGGGCCAACGTGAATTCAAGCACACCGAGTTCAAGCGTCTCGCGTATCGTGATCGCCGCAGGCTGGCCATGAAGCTCCGCGACGCCTTCAAGGCTCACGGTGTATTCATCAATGTGTTCTATACGCCACTGCGGTCGTTCGTGTTGGAGCATGTGCGCACTACGCTCTTCTTGCATGGGAAGCGAGAGATTCCTGGCGACTTCGCGGCACTTTACAGGGACGCAGCGCTGGCGCTACAAGCTGACGCACAGGGACCTGGACAAGCGGGACTCATTCAGAAGCTCCTCCTGCTATCAATCGGCGGCGTGGCGAACATGCTTGCTACGTTCGAGTCTCCCTTCACCGTGATCTACGACCCACGCGAGAAGAAGGAAGACCAGGCGGTCATCACTATGATCGACGGTGTATTGGCCGCCCTCACGAACCTGAAGGACTTGGACGTCGAGATGCGGTGGGATCTCCACACCTTCGTGAAGCAATTCGTTCATGATCGACGGTCGGAGGACGAGGTCGGCTTGCAGGTCGCCGACCTGATGGCCGGCGAGACGCGCGCATTCTTTCAGGCGAACCCAGAACAGATGGCATACGCTGCCTCTCGCAAACTGATCACGCAGGGTTCATTCGAGCCAGTGGCCGCGGTAGAGTACGCGGAGGGAAAGCTGTACAAGAGCGGCGCGCTGACCCGTATGCCGGCCGCAGTGCGGAAGAAGTGGCTCGTGCAGGATGGCAGCGGGCGGACCGTGCTGCCGCTGTTCCGCGAACTGTTCGGTGCCGGGATCGCCACTTGCTACTCAAGCTGGGGGCAGCCGCGCCACATCGCGATCTTCGAAGGGTACGTGTTCGACCAACTGGAGTAATCGAAGAGTAGCTGTCCACGACACGACATCGCCAACAGGTTGCAAGACTTCTCAATGCAGTCTCCCTGATCACGGCAGGTCCTGCACTGTCGGCGTGAACGTTCCGCCGTGGACGATCGTGTCGAGGATCTCGTTCGTCCGCGTCGTGCACGGGCGCGTCTTGTCGGGTGTCATGTTGTCGTGGTTCGCGTCGATCATCGGCAGCACCTCGACGGGTCCGGCGAGCTGGTTCATCGCCGTCCAGACGCCGGCGGGCGGCGAGATCGTGTCGATGAAGCCGAATCCCGCGAAGACGGGCACCGTGATGCGCGACGCGAAGTTCACCGGATCGAAATAGAGCGCCGTCGTCATCGCGGCGGGATTGTCCGACGGCCAGTTGGGATAGCCGGCCTTGCGGCCGTGCAGGTCGCCGTTCGTATCGGCGCCGGCCGGCACGCAGACGAGCGCGGCCGTGATGTCCTTCGAACGCAGGCCCGCCAGCGCGAGGCTTTGCTGACCGCCCATGCTGCCGCCGATGAGCACGACCGTCTTGCCGTCCCAGTCCGGCCGCGAGCGCAGGTAATCGAGCGCGCGTGAGTCGCGCAGGTACATGTCGAGGAAATATGACGACTCGCGGCTGGTGTTGCCGATCGTCTGATAGTTGCGCGGCACGCCGCCCGACGGATCCGACGGCAGTTTGTCGTGCGAGTCGACGTTGACGACGAGCCACCCATCGGCCGCACGCCGCGCGTCGGCTTCCGCGTTCAACGCGTAGACGCCGGCGTACTGCAGTTGCATGAGGGCTGGAAACTTCCCCTCGCGCGTCGGCTTGGCCAGGTAGCCGTGTACCTGCGACCCCAACGCGTCGAGCTGGAACATCTCGAGGTCGACGCCCGGCACGTCGGTCGCGACGGGCGTCAGGCCCGCGTTCACGGGCATCTCCGCCTGTGCCGCGAGCTTGCCATCCCAGAAGGCGTCGAAGTCCGCTGGCCGCGGCGTCGACAGCCCGATCCTGCGGGGCGCGACGGCCGCGCCCACGGCGTACAGTCCGCGATTCAGTCCCGTGTTGCCGCCGACGAATGACGTCGTTCCGCCCGGCGCGGCCGCGGCGGCTTGCCCCGACGCGTCATACGCCTGCACCGCGACGTAGATCATCTCCGGCTGGTCGCCGACGATCTCGATCGTGTCGTGTCCAGTCGACAGATCGAGCGTCCCTTCCTTCAGGACGACGGCATTGTTGCGGCGGATCGTCCAGCGGTAGGCGTAGGTCGGCGGTGTCGGGCCCGGCGTCACGGTCCATCCGACGGTCTCGCCGATGTCGTAGATGCCGCTGGCGTGATACGGCGTGAACGTGAGCTGCTGCGGAATGGGACCGGACCGCTGCGCGACGAGCACCGCGCCGGACACGAGCAGAGCGACGCACCAGGACAATCGACGGATCATGACGGCCTCCTCGACAACGCGCGCGACGCTCGACGACGTCGCTCGTGCGCACCGCGATGTGGAACCGGTTTCATATAAGATGTGCCGGGAAAGTACACAAGCCGATCGATGAAATCAAGGGCGGCGCGGCCGACGGTCGGCCGCCCGCGGGAGTCGTGATCATGACGAGACAACGGATGACGGCGCTTCTCCTGGCCCTCGGCATCGCCGCCGCCGCAACGGCGACGCGCGCGGCCGGTCCCACGATTGCCATCGATGCTTCGGCGCCCGTCGCGAAGGTGAGCCCGCTCTTCTACGGCCTGATGACCGAGGAGATCAACCACGCGTACGACGGCGGCCTGTACGCCGAGCTCGTCCAGAATCGCGCGTTCCTCGACGACGCGTCGTCTCCGGTGCACTGGTCGACCGTCGAGCACGACGGCACCGCCGCATCGATCGCGCTCGACCCGGCCGCGCCGCTCAACAAGACGATCGGCACGAGCCTCCGCCTCGACGTCACGCGCGCCTCGGCGACGACGCCGGCCGGCATCGCCAACGAGGGGTACTGGGGCATTCCCGTCCGGCCGCACACGACCTACCGCGCGTCGTTCTACGCCAAGGCGACGCGCGGCTTCACGGGGCCGGTCACCGTTTCCATCCAGAGCACCGATGGCCGGACGACGTACGCGAGCGGACGCGTCGCACGGGTGACGCCGGACTGGAAGCAGTACGACCTGACGCTCACGACCGGCGACACGCCGACCACGGCCGCGGCGCGCTATGCGCTGACGATCGATCGTCCCGGCACCGTGTGGTTCAGTCTCGTGTCGCTCTTCCCGCCGACGTTCAAGAATCAGCCGAACGGCTTCCGTCCGGATCTGCTGCAGATGCTCGTCGACATGCAGCCGAAGTTCCTGCGCTTCCCTGGCGGCAACTACCTCGAAGGCGACCAGATCGCGGACCGCTTCGACTGGAAGAAGACGATCGGTCCGCTGTCGGATCGGCCGGGACACATGGCGCCGTGGACGTACCGATCGTCGGACGGGCTCGGCCTCTACGAGTTCCTGCTGTGGTGCGAGGACATGCACGCCGAGCCGGTGCTGGCCGTGTACGCGGGCTACTCGCTCAAGGGCGCGCACGTCACGCCGGGGCCGGACCTCCAGCCGTACATCCAGGACGCGCTCGACGAGATTGAATACGTCAGCGGCCCCGCGTCGTCGAAGTGGGGATCGGTTCGCGCGAAGGCCGGACATCCCGAGCCGTTCCACCTGACCTACGTGGAAGTCGGCAACGAGGACTTCTTCGACCGCTCCGGCTCTTACGATCAGCGCTTCGCGCAATTCAACGCGGCCATCAAGGCGCGCTACCCGAATCTGCAGGTCATCTCGACAGTGGGATTCGAACAGCCGGAGGCCCGCCGTGTCCACAGCCTCACGCCCGACGTCGTCGACGAGCACTACTATCGGCCGGTCGACACGTTCCTGAAGATGGCGCGCGGCCAATACGAGACGTACGACCGCAAGGGACCGAAGATCTTCGTCGGCGAATGGGGCGCGTACGAGACGCCGTTCGAGCCGTGGAATCCGCGCTCGCGCGGCGAGGCGCCGACGCCGAACATGCGCGCCGCGCTCGGCGACGCGGCGTGGATGACCCAGATGGAGAAGAACGCCGACATCGTCGTGATGAACTGCTACGCGCCGCTCCTCGTCAACGTGAACCCGGGCGCACGACAGTGGCGGCCGAACCTCATCGGCTACGACACGCTCGGCGTCTACGGATCGCCGAGCTACTACGCCATCAAGCTCTTCGGCACGCACATCGGCGATGAAATGCTGCGCGCGTCGGCAACCGACACGGACGTCTTCGTGTCGGCGACGCGAGACAGCGGCTCGGGCGCCATCTACGTCAAGCTCGTGAACGCCGGTGATGCCGCCGCGCCCGTCACGCTCGACCTGAAAGGTGCGGGCACGCTCGCCCCAACCGCCGAGGCGCTGACGCTCGGAGGCGATCCGCAGGCGACCAACTCGATCGAGGCGCCGAAGGCCGTCGTGCCGGTCGCGTCGACGGTCACCGGTGTCGCGCCGACGTTCACCTACGAGGTGCCCGCGTCGAGCATCGTCGTGCTGACGATCCACGCGCGCTGAGCACGCACCCGACCGAGCCGCTGCGTCGACCGCTCCGGTTGCGGGCGCCTGGCGCGGGACGTTGATAACATCGGCGCGCGATCATGTGGGAGGAACGCTGGCATCCGCTGCGTGAGGAGTGGATCATCGTCGCCGCGCACCGGCAGTCTCGGCCATGGTCCGGCGCCGAACTGCCGCCGCCCTCCGCGCAGCCGCCCGCTTTCGATCCTGGCTGCTATCTCTGCCCCGGCAACGCGCGCGTGAGCGGCGCCGTCAATCCGCGTTACACCGGCACGTTCGTCTTCGACAACGACCATCCCTGTGTCGGCGACGCGCCTCGCGATCTTCCAGCGCCAGCCGGCATCTATCGCAATCGGCCCGCGACCGGCCTGGCACGCGTCGTCTGCTACAGCCCGCGGCATGACGTCACGCTCGCCGAGCTCGACGTCGACGGCGTCGACGCGCTCCTCGGCACCTGGCAGGACCAGATGCGCGAGCTCGCGCGTCACCCGGACGTCACCTTCGTCCTCGTGTTCGAGAACAAGGGCGAGGCCGTCGGCGTCAGCAATCCGCACCCGCACTGCCAGATCTACGCGACGAACTTCACGTTCAAGTACATCGGCACGGAGCTCGCCGCCGGACGCCGGCATCTCGACGAGACGGGACGCGTGCTGTTCCAGGACGTCATCGCGGCCGAGCGTCAGGATGGCCGGCGCCTCGTCGCCGAACACGGCAGCGCGATCGCGTTCGTGCCGTACTTCGCGCGCTATGCGTATGAGACGTTCGTCGCTCCGCTCCGCAGCGTCGGCTCGATTGCCGATCTCGACGACGAGGAACGCCGCGATCTCGCGACCGTGCTGCGCGACGTCGTCATCCGGTTCGACAACCTGTGGCGGATGCCGTTTCCTTACGTCATGGCGCTCCACCAGGCGCCGGTGCGAGACGATGCGCGCGGATTCCATTTCCACATCGAGTTCCACCCGCCGCTGCGTCGGCCGAACCTGCTCAAGTACCTGGCCGGGCCGGAAATTGGCGGCGGCAACTTCCTGAGCGACACGTCGCCCGAGGAGAAGGCCGCGGAGCTCGTGGCCGCGGGCGGCCCGCACTACCGATCGATTTCGGAACCTACCGCGCGATGACGACGCCTGCACATCCTCTGCTCGAGCCCATCCAGGCGATCCATCGGGACATCCGCCGACACGTCGTCGAGGCATGCGAGCGTGCGGCAGCAGGCGCGTTGTCGGACGTTGCGCGCGACGTCGAGGGCGACACGATCTACGCAATCGATGCCGTGGCCGAGCACTCGCTCGCGGACGAAATCGAGCGGACAATCGCGACGCGCGAGGCGCCCGTGGTGCTCGTCGCTGAAGGGCTCGAAGGCGGCGAGGTCGTCATTCCGGCCGGCGCCGACCGGAAACGCGCACGATGGACGCTCATCGTCGATCCGATCGACGGAACGCGCGGCGTGATGTACCAGAAGCGGCCGGCGTGGATTCTCACGGGCGTGGCGGCCGGGCCCGGTCCGCACACGCTGGCCGACATCGAGCTCGCCGTGCAGACGGAGATTCCGCTCGTCAAGCAACATCTCTCGGACGAGCTCTGGGCGGTGCGCGGCCAAGGCGCGGCAGCACTTCGCACGAACCGATTGACGGGCGAACGCACGCCAATCGAGATCCGGCCATCGTCGGCGACAACCGTCGCCCACGGCTTCGCGACGATCGCGCGCTTCTTCCCGGGCAACCGGGCGGAGCTCGCGGCCATCGACGATGAGATCGCGGCCGCGGTGCTCGGTCCGCCGCAACCGGGCAAGGCGCAGTGGTTCGAGGACCAGTACATCTCGAGCGGCGGACAACTCTACGAGTTGATGGCGGGCCATGACCGCGTCGTCGCCGATCTCCGTCCGCTCGTCGAGCGACGTCGAGTTGGTGGCGCGGCCCTCTGCTGTCATCCGTACGATCTGTGCACGGAGCTCATCGCGCGCGAGCTCGGCGTGATCGTGACCGACGAGCACGGCCGGCCGCTCGCCGCGCCGCTCGACGTCACGAGCGACGTGAGCTGGATCGGCTACGCGAACGCCGCCGTGCGTGACGTCGTCGAGCCGCACTTGCGCGAAGCGCTCCGCCGCCGAGGGCTCCTCGCGTGACGTTTCGTCCGGTTGGCCCGCTCTCCACGCGCGCGCCCGATCTGGAGCGCTTCGCAACCGACGTCTCCGCGCGATTGAACGCCGGCGCTTGGCCACCGCAGCCGGACGGCGAAGGTGGCCCGGCATGGATCGCGCGCGCGCCTGGACGCCTCGACGTGATGGGCGGCATCGCTGATTACTCAGGCGCGCTCGTGCTGCAGTGGCCCATCCGCGAGGCCACGCGCGTGGCGGTTCGGCCGTGGTCGAAGCCATCGATCGCGATCGTGTCCATCCGTCAGGGCGAAGCCGACCGCCGCGCCGAGGTGCCGCTCGATCTGGTGGCGGATCCACATCGCTCCTACGACGACGTGCGCGCGTGGTTCGCCGCCGATCCGTCGCGGCGATGGGCCGCGTACGTCGCGGGTGTCTTTCACGTGCTCGCGTGCGAGATGGGCACTCGCTTCACGAACGGCGCCACGATTCTCGTCGAATCGGACGTGCCTGAGGGCAAGGGCGTCAGCTCGTCGGCGGCCATCGAGTCGGCGACGATGGAAGCCGTCACGCGTGCCTGGAACGTCTCGATCGATCCGCGTGAATGCGCCGTCCGCTGCCAGCAGGTCGAGAACCTCGTCGTCGGCGCGCCGTGCGGCGTGATGGATCAGATGACGTCGACCTGCGGCGAAGCCGACCGCCTCATGGCGCTCCTCTGCCAGCCTGCCGAACTTCAGGGACATGTCTCGCTGCCCGATGGACTCGCGCTGTGGGGTGTCGATTCAGGCATTCGCCACGCGGTCACCGGCGCGGACTATGGTGCCGTGCGGGTCGGCGCGTTCATGGGATACCGCATCCTCGCGGATCTCGCTGGACTTCACGTCGCACCCGGCGAACGCGAAGGACACATGCGGATCGACGATCCGCGGTGGCATGGCTATCTCGCGAACGTCGGCGCCGACGCCTTCCGTGCGTTCGCATCGTCGATACCCGAGGCAATCGACGGCGGCGCGTTCCTCGCGCGCTACGGCGGCACGACCGATCTCGTCACGCGCGTCGATCCGTCGAGACGCTATGCGGTCCGGACGCCGACCGCGCATCCCGTCCACGAACACGCGCGCGTGTCGGAGTGGGCGCACGCGCTTCGCCGCGATCCTGCCACGGCCGATCCCGTCAGGCTTGGAGTGTTGATGTACGAGTCGCACGCCAGCTACTCGGCGTGCGGTCTCGGATCGGACGGAACGGATCGCCTCGTCGCGCTCGCGCGCGAGGCCGGCGTGGCCCGCGGCATCCTGGGCGCGAAGATCACGGGCGGCGGTAGCGGCGGCACGGTCGCGATTCTGGGCACGATGGACGCGAGTGATGCGGTCCGCAGCATCGCGGCCCAATACACAGCCGAGACGGGCCGCGATGCGTACATATTCAATGGCAGCTCTCCCGGCGCCGCGCATACCGGCGCCATTCGGATCGATCGGACGTAACGCGTCCCGCGATCGAGGACCAACGATCCCATGCGCATTCTCGTGACGGGCGGCGCCGGCTACATCGGCAGCCACACCTGCAAGCGCCTCGCCGCGGCGGGGCACGAACCCATCGTGTTCGACGACCTGAGCCAGGGACACGAGTGGGCCGTGAAGTGGGGACCGCTCGAGCGCGGCAGCCTCGCAGACCCGGCACGTCTCGTCGACGTCCTCGGCTCCCGCCGGATCGAAGCCGTGGTGCACTTCGCCGCGAGCGCGCTCGTCGGCGAGTCGATGCACGACCCAGCGAAGTATTTCCGCAACAACACCTTCGGCACGCTGAACCTGCTCGAGGCCATGCGTGAAGCCGGCGTCCGCACGATCGTGTTCTCGTCGACGTGCGCCACGTTCGGCGATCCGATCCGCGTGCCGATCGACGAGGCGCATCCGCAGGCGCCGGTGAATCCGTACGGCGAGTCGAAGCTGATGATCGAGAAGATGCTGCGCTGGTACGAGGCCATCCACGGCATGCGCTGGATCGCCCTGCGCTACTTCAACGCGGCCGGCGCGGATCCCGACGGCGAGATCGGCGAAGATCACGATCCCGAAACGCACCTGATCCCGCTCGTCATCGGCGCCGTGCAGGGGCTGCGACCGCCCGTGCGGGTGTTCGGCACGGACTATCCGACTCCCGACGGCACGGCCGTGCGCGACTACGTCCACGTGGCGGACCTGGCCGACGCGCACCTGCGCGCGCTCGACGGCCTCGAACACGGCACGCCGAGCCAGGCGCTGAACCTCGGCACCGGACGCGGCCATTCGGTGCGTGACGTGATCGACACGGTAACGCGCGTGAGCGGCCGCGACGTGCCCTTCGTCGAAGCGCCACGCCGCGCCGGCGATCCACCGGAACTCGTCGCCGCTCCGTCACGAGCGCGCGAGGTGCTCGGCTGGTCGTGTCAGTACGCCGACCTCGAGACGATCGTCCGCCACGCGTGGACGTGGCACGAATCCCATTCCGTGAAGCTCTGAGCCGGTTTGTGGAGCCCTGAGCCTTCAGGCTCAGGGGACACGGGGTTCCAGGTTCCCTGTCGGGGCTCTATCCTTACGTGTCTCGGAGCGCCGTCAGCGCGGGCACGAGTGCGGGAATCTCGGTCGATGCGGTGTTCCAGACGACGTCGGTGTCGAGGTCCGCGCGAACACGGCCGCGGATGAAACTGGCAAGCGCATCGGCCGCATCGATCATGTGGGCGACACGGACACGATCCTCAGGCTGCATACTGCACCTTGGCGGTACGCAACACGTCGTCGCGGAAATATCGGGAAAGATCCCGAAGCGTCCGAAGATCAATCCTTCGGCCGCCCACCAGCGACGACAGCTCGAACTCCATTCGAGTCAGGCGGAGCAGTCCCGGCTCCTGGCCTGTTTCGAACTCGACCAACAGGTCGAGGTCGCTGTCGGGCCGCGCAGTTCCCCGGAGGGTCGAGCCGAACAGCGACAGCCTTCGAATGTGGTGTCGCGCGCAGAAGGCTGCCAAGGCGCGGTCGTCGACGCCGAGAGCGTTCATGGGCATGGGCTGACATTCCATTGCCGTGGTCAGTCGACCCGGCGGCGCACTGAATCGGCCGATGATAGCAGAGCGCGTCCGACAGCCAGCGTCATGATGTTGGACTCGGACCGTTCGCTCCCGGCAAGGATACCGGCCAGTCGTCCTTCGTGCATGACGGCCACGCGGTCGCTCACGCGCAGAATCTCCTCCATGTCGCTGCTGATCATCACGATGGCCATGCCGCCGGCCGCGAGTTCCCGCAGCAGCGCGTAGATTTCCGCCTTCGCGCCGACGTCGATGCCGCGCGTCGGCTCATCGACGATGAGCACCTTCGGCTCGAGCGCGAGCCACTTCGCCAGGACGCATTTCTGCTGATTGCCGCCGCTGAGCGTCGCCGCCCGCACGTCGATCGACGGCGCCTTCACCTGCAGCCGCTCGCACATCGCCACGGCCGTCTCGCGTTCGCCGCCGCCCGACACCAGCCCATGTCTCGCCTGCCGCTCGAGTCCGGGCAGCGACACGTTCTCGCGGATCGAGAAATCGACGATGAGCCCTTCGAGTCGACGGTCCTCGGGAACGAGGCACACACCGGCGCGAATGGCGGCGGCCGAATCGGCGATCGCGACGACCGCGCTATCCAGCTCGATCGTGCCAGCGATCGGTGGTTCGATGCCGAAGATCGCGCGCGCGATTTCCGACCGGCCTGCGCCGATGAGGCCCGCGACGCCGAGAATCTCGCCGCGCCCGACGGTGAACGACACGGCATGGCGCGGATAGCGTGCGGTGCGAAGCTCCGTCACGCGCAGGCGCGGTGCTCCCGACGTCGCATCCGCGGCCGGCGCGGCAGCCGCGAGGTCGCGTCCGACCATCAACCGGATCATCCGATCGTGCGTGAGCTCGTCCTTCGCGAGCGCGCCCGCGTTGGCGCCGTCGCGCAGGACGACCGCACGGTCCGCGATGGCCTCGACTTCGCCGAGCCGGTGCGTGATGTAGATGACCGCCCTGCCCCGCCGCCGCAGCTCGGCCACGACCGCGTGCAGCCGCGTCGTCTCCGCGGGCGTCAGGCTCGACGTCGGCTCGTCCATGATGATCACGCGCGCGTCGATCGACAGCGCCTTCGCGATCTCGACGAGTTGCTGTTGCGCGATCGACAGACCGGCCATCGGCGTCGCCGGCGTCATCTTCAGCCCGAGATCGTCGAGCAGCGGCTGAACGAGCGCCCGCATGCGCGCGCGATCGACGAGGCGCAGCGGTCCGCCGTACGTCGGCTCGCGGCCGAGCAGGACGTTGCCCGCCACGTCGAGGTTGTCGAGCAGGTTCAATTCCTGGTGGATGAACGCGATGCCGAGCGCCGCGGCGGCCTGCACGTCGCGAATGACGACCGGCGCGCCCGCGACGAGCACCTCGCCCGCGTCCGGCCGCTCGACGCCGCCGACGATCTTCATGAGCGTCGACTTACCGGCGCCGTTCTCGCCGAGCAGCGCGAGGACTTCGCCCGCATGCACCTCGAGGCTGACGCCCTTCAGCGCGTGAACGCCGGGAAAGCGCTTCTCGATCCGGCGGAGCTCGAGGACGGGCGCGTCCATGCTTCGCGCCTCCGCCGGCTAGCGGCCCAGGAGCGTATTCAGCGACGTCTGGAACGCCTCGACGTCCGCCTGGCGGATGACGCGCGTGGGAATGAAGATCTGGTGGCTGGCCGGAATGCCCGAACGATCGCCCTCGACGACCTTGGCGAGCCGCGTGATCGCTTGATAGCCGAACTCGAACGGCTGCTGCACGACGGTACCGACGATCGCGCCCGACTTCACACCCGCGAGCGTCTCGGCGTCCTCGTCAAAGGCGATGATCTTGACCTTCCCGATCTTGCCGGCGTCGCGGACGGCGTTGACGATCGCCGGTCCGTTGTAACTCCAGAGGCCGACGAGCGCGGCGACCTCCGGATGCGCGACGAGCATCTCCGAGACGTTCGCCTTGGCGCGAACTTCATCCGTGTCGTCGGTGCGGATGTCGAGGATTTCGATCTTCGTCCCAGCAATCGCTTCCTTGATGCCCTGCAGCCGGTCCTGCGCGTTGCGCGCGTCGAGCTTGCCGACGAACATCGCGATCTTGCCGCCCTGGGGCAGCGCCTCCTTGATGAGCTCGCCGGCCTGCCGGCCGGCCGCCACGTTGTCCGTGCCGACGTAGCACTCGCGCTTCGAATCGGGCGCATCGCTGTCGTGCGTGAAGACGACGGCGCGTTCGGCGACGGCGTCGAGCATGCCGATCTGGTTCGCGGGATCGACGGGACTGATGGCGATGCCGTCCACACCGGCGGCCATGAGGTCGTCGACGATCCGCTTCTGCGCGGCGGCCGTGCCGTCGCCGAGGCGGAACTGGACGTCGACGTCGGGCAGCTCGGACGCCGCCTTCTCCACGCCGCGGCGCGCGATCGTCCAGAAGTCAGCCGCGTTGTTCGTGATGAAGGCGAGCTTGTGCGCGGGCGCCTTGGCGCGCGAACACCCGCCCAGGATGACGAGGGCGGTGGCAGCCGTCAGGACCGCGATCTTCGACGTCATGTTCGATGCTCCTCTCGCCGGTCAGCCGGCCGTCACGCGCGTGGCGCGGCGCTGCACCACCCGGTCGGCCGCGACGCCGATCAGGATCACGCCGCCCATCACGGCAAAGTTGAGTGAGCTCGGAATCCCGAGCAGGTTCACGAGGTTCTGTAGCACCTGCAGCAGCGTCGTCCCGAGCAGGATGCCGATGACCGAGCCTTCGCCGCCTCGCAGGCTGCAGCCGCCGAGCACGGCGGCCGCAATACCGTACAGCTCGAAGAACGTGCCGTGCGAGGACGGCGACACCGAGTTCGTGTAGAACGCGAAGATGATCGCGCCGACGCCCGTCAGCACGCCCATGATGACGTAGGTCGCCACAATGACGCGGTGCACGTTCACGCCCGAATAGCGCGCCGCGATCTCGTTCCGGCCCGTCGCGTAGACGTGGCGGCCGAAGACTGATCGGTGCAGCACGATCCACATCACGAGGCTCGCCACGATGAGGCCGACGAACGGCATCGGAAGGCCGAACACGCTGCCTGTTGCCGCGGCCTGCAACGTTCGGAATCCTTCCGCGTTGCCGAATCCCTTCGTCTCGTCACCGGCGATGAACCGCGCCAGCCCGCGATAGAGCAGCAGGCCGCAGAGCGTGACGATGAAGGGCTGCAGGCCGAGGCGCGTGATGAGCACGCCGTGAAAGGCGCCGAGCAGCGCGCCCAGGCCGATGACGAGCAGCACGGCGAACGGCCACGGCAGGTGCCACTCGGTCAGCATGATCGAGAGCAGCACGCCGAGGAGCGCGAAGGCGGAACCAACCGACAGGTCGATTCCGCCCGTGATGATGACCAGGCCGAGGCCCAGACTGAAGATCCCGAACGCCCCGACCAGCCGGGCCGTGTTCTGCAGGTTGACCGGTGACAGGAAGCGCGGGTTGAGCGCCGTGACGATCGCGCAGAGCACGACCAGCAGGACGAAGGTGGCGAGCTCCTTCCTCATCCGTCAGTCGACTCGAACGCACCGGCGCGCCGCGACACGACGCGCGCTAGCCCTTCTTGCGCGTCCCCACGCCCGGCATCTCGAACTGGCCGTCGGCGAACGAGAAGTCCGCGTTGATCTTGTCGGCGGCGGGCGTGAGCCAGAGGTTGGTCGGAATCGACATCCCCTGGTAGTCGAACGTGTAGCGCAGCAGCAGCGACTCGCCGTCGCGCGTGATGTCGGTGATGACGGTCTCCGGCTGCACGCCCGAGCTCACTTTGCCGACGACCTTGCCGTCGGCGGTCGAAAGCGACAGTGCGACGTTCGCCGGTCCGTCTGGAGCCTCGACGGCGATCACCCAGTCACCGAGAAAGGCCTTGGCCTCGTCAGGCGTCGCAGCCGCCGGTGCGGCGGCCTCGGCTGGCGCGGCAGGCGTCGCCGCGGCCGCTGGAGCCGCTGGCGCGGCGGGCGCTGCCGGCGCGGCTGGCGCATCCTGCGCCCAGCCTGCCACGGGCAACGCCAGCAGGCCCGCGGCCATCATGGAAAACACCAGAACACGTGTCGATCCAGTCGCTCGTCTCATCGGGCACTCCTTGAACGGCCGTTGAACACATCGCTCACTGTCACTGCGGCATCCACCGACGACCTGGCCGCGGCCGTGCAGTAGGATCTGTCGCCAGTCCATGCTTGTCGCGCCGCGCGTCGCGCTTGCCGCCGCTCTCCTTGCCGTGCCCGCCGGCCTCGTGGCCCGCCAGGCTCCGGCTCGTTCGCTGGAATATACGAATTACAGTCTGCGCGCGACGCTCGACCCGGTCAACCATGCCGCCTTCGCCTGACACGACGCCGGCGGTCGTGCATCCACGCGCGACCGTGCTGGGCGCGTTCGTCGAAGGGTGGCGCCGCGTCGTCCGCGCGCCGGCGCTCACGACCGGACTGCTCGTCGTGATCGCCCTCGCGGCGCTGCCGCTCGCCGACGCGCTCGACGCCGGGACGCACGCAAACGCCGGGACGAGCGTCGAAGCCGAGGCCGCGTCGAACGGATGGCGTGCGCGATGGACGGCCGAGCTCCCCGCGACGAGGGAAGACGTCGGCCGCACGTTCACGCGCGCGCTCGTCGAGTTCGGCGGCGCGTTCGCGATCGTGAGCCGCGCGATCGACGGCCGCTCCTTCGATCGGTCGATCGTCACCGCGGTCGTCGTCGACATCGCGCTGTGGGTCTTTCTCACCGGCGGCGTCCTCGAGCGGCTCGCGCGCGGGCGGCGCATGGGGACCGTCGCGTTCTTCTCGGCGTGCGGCGCCTATTTCTTCCGGTTCCTGCGGCTCGCGCCCTTCGTCGCGGCCGCCTACTGGCTGCTCTTCCGCTGGCTGCACCCGCTGCTGTTCACAGTCGCCTATGGACGCGCAGCGCGCGAGCTCGCGTCCGGCGACGGAGCCGTCGTGCTGCGCGGCTGCCTGTATCTCGTCTTCTTCGTCTGTCTGACGGCGGTCGTGCTGATGGTCGACTTCATCAACGTCCGCTTCGTCGTCGAGGACCGGCGCAGCGTGATCAGCACGACCGCCGCCGCCGTGCGGTTCGTCCGCCGGCGCGCGTGGCGCATCGCCGGGTTGGCGATTCTGAACGCCGTCGCGGCGCTCATCGTCGCGCGGCTGTGGCTGCAGGTCGCGCCGGTTCCGTCAGCCGCGAACTGGCAGGTGCTGGGCCTCGGCCTGCTCTACATCCTCGTGCGGGTGTGGGCGAGACTGGCGTTCATGGCCTCGGAAGTCGTATTTTTTCAGGGAGAGCTGGCCCACGCCCAGTACACCGCCAGGCCACGTCCGGTCTGGCCGGACTCACCCGCCGCGGAGGCGGTCAGGAACCTGCGCGGATAGCGGGGGTTCCGGGCGAGGGACGCCTGTCAGACAAGGCCCGTCACGCATGACCGTTCGTACACCCGCGACCGACGCCAACGGCACCACGCCGACGTTTTCGTCACACGCGCCCGACGCCTTCGATCAGGAACTGCGCACGCGCGTCACCATCAGCCGCGCGCACCCGGAGGATTGCCAACAGCGCCAAATCGTCGCCCGCCTCGACGACGGCGCGCCCGTGACGCTGATGTACGGCGAGGCGTTCACCGAGGACGTTCGGCCCGGCAGTCACGTCCTGCGCGCGCACAACACGCTGTTCCGCAAGCGCATCGCGTTCCAAGTGGAAGCCGGCGAGCACCTGGAGTTCATCATCGTCAACCGCGCGGGCGCAGCCACGCTGAGCCTGCTCGCGCTGCTCGGCGTCGCGCCGCTCTACATGACGATCGAGCGGCGAAGCCTGGCGTAGGCGAGAAGACAGGCCACGGAGAGCAGGCGACAGGAAAGATCGTCCTGTCCCCTGTTTTCTTCACCGCGCTCAGTCGAGGTTGCGCAGTTCGTCGTCGAGTTGCTCGGACAGCCACACCGCCTCGGTCGTTTCCAGATCGAGACATGATGGCGGACCGCCGTGGGCCCGTGCCGTACTGCGGCGAACGACGCGAATCACCACGAGACAGCTCGCGACCACGGCGAGCATCGACGTCCCCCACAAGACGATGCCGAAACCTTCTCGTGCCGCGCCACGAGAACGCCGCGACAACGTGACGCATGTTCATGCGTACGGCGCGATTCCTATACTCGGGATACCCGCTTCGGAGCACATCACGTATGTCGTTCACGGTCTTCCGTATCATCGGCCTCGCTGCACTCGTGTTGACGGCGAACGTCACCGCCATCCACGCGCAGCCGTCGGCCGTCCTGTACGGCGTCGTCTCGGATCAGACTGGCGCGTCCGTACCGGGGGCGCGGGTCGATGTCATCGACGACCCCACGACGCCTCACGGCGCCATGGCGAACCGCGACGGTCGATATCGGATCGACGGCCTTCGGCCCGGCGAGCACGCGATTCGCGTGTCCGCGCCCGGCTTTCAGACCACCGAACGACGCGTCACCGTCGCGGCGTCCGGATCGACCGCCGCCGACTTCCAACTCGTCCTCCAAACGCTCTCGGCGAACGTCATCGTCACCGCTGACGACTCCCTCACCGTGCCGAGCACGGCCCGCGCCACGGCTGACGTCCAGCGTGCACCCGGTGCGGTCGAAGTCGTCTCCGACGCGCAATTCAAGACGGGACCCGCCACGACCATCAAGGACGTGCTCGGGTGGGTGCCCGGGCTCACGCTGCAGCCCAAGTCCAACATCGACGCGCGGGTGTCGATCCGCGGTTCCGGTCTGACGCGCAACTACGGGAATCGCGGGGTGAACATGTACATGGACGGCATTCCCATCAACACGGCGGACGGCCTGTTCGACCTTTTCGAGATCGATCCCACGGCGTACCGCTACGTCGAAGTGTTCAAAGGCGCCAACGCGCTGCGATACGGCGCCAATGCGCTCGGCGGCGCCGTCAACTTCGTCACGCCCACCGGACGGGACACCTCGCGCTGGGAAGGCCGCCTCGACGTCGGCAGCTTCGGGTCGGTGAAAGGACAGGCCAGCACGGGCGGCGTCTCGGGTCGGCTCGACTACTTCGTGACCGGATCGGCGCAGCGCGAGGACGGATACCGTGAGCACAGCAACGGCCGCATGGAACGCGTCAGCGCGAACGTCGGCTATCAATTCTCGTCGGACGCCGAGACGCGCGTGTACGTGAACGCGAACACGTGGCGGCAGCGCCTGCCCGGAGAAGTCACGAAGGCTGCGGCGTTGTCCTCGCCGCAGGCCGCCGACTCCGAGTTCGTGCGGCAGGATCAGCAACGCAACATCGACTCGGTGCGCATCGCCGACAAGACCACGCTACGCCTGGGAACGACCGCGGTGGAGGTCGGCCTGTTCGGTGTGCGGCGCCACGTGGACCATCCCATTTATCGCTATCTCGACTATCGCGTGAACGATTACGGCGCGTTCGCGCGCACGACGACCGACCGGCGCATCGGCGGCTTTCACAACCGCCTCATCGCCGGCGTGAACGTGCACGACGGCACGATTGACTACCAGGAGTACGAAAATCTGACGGGCGCCGTGAAGGGGGCACTGCTGTTCTCCACACGCGACCGCTCGCGAAACGAGTCGGCGTCTGTCGAGAATTCGTTCTTCGTCGCGCCGCACGTGGCGCTCGTCGCGGGCGGCCAGTTCCTGCACGCGGTCCGCGACCGGCAGGATCGCCTGCTGTCGGACGGCGACCAGTCGGGACGCCGCACCTTCGATCTGTTCGATCCGAAGGTCGGCGTCGTCTGGGACGTCGAGCCGACGTCCCAGATCTTCGGAAACATCTCGCGCAGCGCCGAGGTGCCGAGCTTCGACGTCAACTCGTTCGCCTCGCCGGCGAGCACGGACATCGACGCGCAGACGGCGACGACCTGGGAAGTCGGCACGCGCGCGCACCGGCCCGACATCACCTGGGACGTCTCAGTCTATCGGGCGCGGCTCCGCAATGAGCTGCAGTGTCTGACGACGTCCCCGTACAGCCCGTGCACGGTCGTGAACGCCGACCGCACCGTCCATCAAGGCCTCGAAGCCGGCCTGGGCATTGCCGTGCTCGCGTCGTCGTTCACGCAGGACGATCGCGTCTGGCTCAACGCCACGTACACGTACAGCGATTTCTTCTTCGAAAACGACGCGCGATTCGGGAACAACGAGCTGCCCGGCGTCGGACCACACAGCGTTCGCGCCGAGGTGCTCTACCGTCATCCGTCGGGCTTCTACGCCGGTCCGAATGTCGAATGGATGCCAAAGGCGTTCTTCGCCGACAACGCCAACAGCCTCACCGTTGACCCGTTCGCGCTCCTGAACGTCAGGGCCGGCTACGATCGCCGAGCCGGCTGGTCCGCCTATCTCGAAGGACGGAACCTGCTCGACAGACGGTACATCTCGACGACGATCACCGCCGGAACCGCCACGCCGACGTCCGCCCTGTTCAATCCGGGCACCGGCCGCGCGATCTTCGGCGGCACCCGATTCGACTGGTGAAAAGCGGGCCTCAGTCCTTGAACCCTTTGACCGCCGCGACGATGGCCTTTGCCGAGATGCCGTATTTCTCGATCAGCTCATCGGGCTTGCCGCTGCGGGGAATCTCGCGGACCGCGAGCCGCTGCACGCGCGCGCCCTGGTCCCAGAGCGCCTCGCTCACCGCGTCGCCGAGGCCGCCGTTGGCGTAGTGGTCCTCGACCGTGATGACGCGTCCGCCCGTCGCGCGAGCGGCGCGGACGAGGCCGTCGCGATCGATCGGCTGGATCGAGTACGCGTCGACGACGCGGATGGCGATCCCATCCTTCGCGAGCGCGTCATGCGCCTTCAGCGCCTCGAACACCGTGACGCCTGCGGCGACGACGAGCACGCGATCGTTCGGGGTTTCGCGCAGGGTCTTTGATCCACCGAGCGGGAACGCCTCGGACGCCGAGTAGATCGTCGGCGTCTTCGGCCGGCTCAGGCGCAGATACGCCGGACCAGGCGTCGCGGCCGCGAGCGCCATCAGCCGAATCGTGCTGACCGCGTCGCACGGATAGAGCACCGAGCAGTCCGGCACGCCGCGCGCCATGGCGAGATCTTCCAGCGCCATCTGCGACGGACCGTCCTCGCCGATGGAGATGCCGGCGTGCGTTCCGGCGAGCTTGAGGTTGAGCCGCGAGATACCGGCCATGCGCACGAAGTCGGCCGCGCGCTCGAGGAAGCACGCGAACGTCGCGGGAAACGCAATCGCGCCCCGGCTCGCCAAGCCCATGGCCGCGCCCACCATCACCTGTTCGGCGATGAAGTTCTCGTAGAAGCGATCCGGATAGGCGTGCTGGAACTTGTCGGTGTAGGTCGAGTTCTTCACGTCCGCGTCGAGCACCACCACGCGCGCGTCCACCGCGCCGAGCGTGACGAGTCCTTCACCGAACGCCTCGCGCGTCGCCACGGCGTCGCCGGCCTTGTAGGTGGGCGCCGCCATCTTCGCGACGAAGTCGGGCAGCGGCCCCTCGGTCTTGCGCGCCGCCGGTTTCGGAATGACGGCCGCCGGATCGTTCGTCTTGATGTACTGCGCCTCGAGCTCGGCGATGGCCTGGTCGGTCTCCGGGCCCTTCTTCAGGGGCTTGCCGTGCCAGTTCTCCTTGTCTTCGAACAGCTTGACGCCCTTGCCCTTGAGCGTGCGCGCCACGATCATCGTGGGCTTGCCCTTGGTGGCGCGCGCCTCGTCGAGTGCGGCGAGGATCGCGGCGAGATCGTGACCGTCGATGGCAATCGCGTGCCACCCGAACGCCGTGTAGCGCGAGACGAACGCGTCCAGGTCGTGTCCCCACTGCGTCGGCTGGCTCTGGCCGAGACGGTTGACGTCGGTGATCGCGCAAAGGTTGTCGAGCTTCTGCGTGGCCGCGGCCTCGGCCGCTTCCCACACCGATCCTTCCGCGGTCTCGCCGTCGCCGAGCAGCACGTAGGTCCGATAGTCGGATCCGATGCGGCGCGCGTTGAGCGCGATGCCGATCGCCGCCGGCAGGCCCTGACCGAGCGATCCCGTGGCGACGTCGACGAACGGCAACCGTGGCGTCGGATGGCCTTCGAGATCGGATCCGATCGTCCGCAGCTTCAGCAGCTCTTCGCGCGGGAACGCGCCGGCCGCGGCCCACGCGGCGTAGAGGATCGGCGCACCGTGGCCCTTGGACAGCACGAAACGATCGGCTTCGGGATGGTGCGGATCCTTCGGATCGAACCGCATCTCGGCAAAGAAAAGCGCCGCCATGATGTCAGCCGCCGACAGGCACGTCGTCGGATGACCGGACCCGGCCTCGGAGGTCGATCGCACCGAGTCGATCCGGAGTTGCGTGGCGAGGTTGTGGAGGACGGACAGTGATGGTCTCGGCATGACAGGTGAACCCGTATTGTACTCGCGCGGCCCTCGTGCCGCCGCGGCTCGCCTTGAGCCGCAGCGCACCCAGCCCTCATAATCTCCCGGATGGCGTTTCTTCGCTTCGTCGCGCTGCTGGCGCTCGCGCTGTGGGTGGGCGGTCTCGTGGCGCTCGGCGGGCTCGGCGCGCCGTCGATCTTCGCCGTGCTCGAAGCGGCCGTGCCGTCAACCGGCCGCGAACTGGCCGGACAGGTCTTCGGCGCCATCTTCGAGCGCGCGCAATACGCGGCCTGGGCCCTCGGCTTCGTCGTTCTGCTCTCGCTCGGCGTCCGCGCGGCGCTCGGTCCACGGCCGCGTCACTGGAAGCTTCGGCTGTGGACGACGATCGGCATGCTCGCCGCGAGCGTCGCGAGTGCGCTCGTCATCGCGCCGCGCATCGACACGATCCGCCGCGAAACGTCGGGCGCGATTGCCGCGCTCGCCGAGACTGACGCGCGCCGGATCGAGTTCGGCCGGCTGCACGGTCTCGCCGGCGGCCTGATGCTCGCGACGGTTCTCGCCGGCGCCGGCCTGATGCTCGCCGAGATGCGCGACGCTCACTGAGCCGGAGCTGGCTGCACCTCGACGGGACCGATCCCGAGCTTCCGCAACGGCGCTTCGATCTTCGCGCGATCGCCGGCCGCGACGACAATCATCTGCCCCGGCTTCAAGTACGTCTTCGCCGCCGCGAGCGCCGCGTCCGTGGTGACGCTCGACACCATCCCCGGATACTTCGCGTAGTAATCCAGCCCGAGGTTGTAGACGAACAGATCGCCGAGCACCGACACGACGCGGTTGCTCGTCTCGAAGTCGCTCGGCAGGCCGCGGATGATCGCGTCCTTGGCCATCGTCAGCTCGTCGGCCGACATCGGCGCGGCGGTCATGCGGCGGATCTCCTTGAAGATCTCGCTCACGGCCGGCGCGGTGGCGTCGGTCCGCACGGCGGTCTGCACGACGAACGGGCCTTCGCCCTTGCGGAAGACGAACTGCGACCCGGCCCCGTACGTGTAACCGTGGTCTTCGCGCAGATTGAGATTGATGCGGCTCGAGAACAAGCCGCCGAGCACGTCGTTCATCACGTTGATCGCGGCGTAGTCGGGCGTCGACCGCGCCGGACTGAGGCCGGCGACGAGCAGGAACGTCTGCGGCGCGCCGGGCAGATCGGCGATCACGATCTTCGGGGTCGGCGGCTGTGGCGTCGTCACGGTCACCGCAGGCGCGGCAGCCTTCGGCCACGCGCCGAACGCCTTCTCGACGAGCGGTCGCAGCTCCGCCTCCGACATCTCGCCGGCGACGATGAGCGCGGCGTTCGAGGGAACGAAGTTGTGCTGCCAGAACGACACGAGGTCATCGCGCGTCGTCGCATCGAGGGCCGCGCGCGTGCCGAGCTCGATGTAGCCGTACGGATGATTGGCCCCGTAGAGCGCGTTCATCGCCGCCACGGACGCGACCGTGCCTGGATCCTGCGTCGCCGCGGTCAACTGCGCGCGGCGGCTCGTTCGCTGCCGATCGACCTCGGCCTGCGGGAAGTTCGGATGCAGCGTCACGTCGGCGAGCAGATCGAGTGCACCACCGAAGTTGCGCACGAGCGACCCGATGCCGACCGAGATCGAGTCCTTCGTCGAGCTCGCCCCGAGCGACGCGCCAATCTGCGCCGCGTCGTCGGCAATCGTGAGCGCGTCGCGCGTGGTCGTGCCTTGATCGAGCATCGACGCGGTGAAACTCGCGAGGCCCGACCGATCGGCCGGATTCGCGTCGCCGCCCGTCTTCAGCACGAGCCGCGCCGCGGCCACGGGCATGCCCGGCCGTGGAAGTTCGATGACCGTCAGGCCGTTGTCGAGCGTGAACGACACCGGCGTCGGCAGCGACACGGTCGGCTCGGGCCCGGCGGCCGGCGGATGATCGCGCCATGCTTCCTCGACGTTCACCGACTCGGCACCCGTGCCCGCTGCGACCTTCGGCGCGGGCGGTGTCGGCACGTTCGGTCCGAGATCCGGCTGCCCCGGCTCGGCCCACACGACGACGCGCGCGTTCGACGTCAGGTATGTCTGAGCGAACGCCTGCACGCTCGCCGGCGTCACGGCCCGATGCTCCTTCAGATAGGTCGGCAGGTAGCCGGGATCGTGTACGTAGTGATTGAACAGGTTCAGCGTGTCGGCCACACCGCCGAACCCGCCCAGCACTTCGAGGCCGCTGAGCATCCGCGTCTCGAACGTGTTCTTCGCGCGCTCGACTTCGCGCGCGTCCGGCGCCTTCTGCCGCAGGCCTTCGATCACGTCGGTGATCCCCTGTTCGACTTCGGCCGGCGTGTGGCCCGGCCGCACGGTGGCGACGATCTCGAAGACCGATCCCAGGGAGAGCGATTCCTGCGACGCGCTGACGTTCTGCGCGATCTGCCGGTCGTAGACGAGCGTCTTGTAGAGGCGGCTCGAATCGCCGCCGCCGAGCACGCTCGCCGTCGCGTCGGCGTCCGCGTCACCCGGCTTGAAGAACGGCGGCGTGAGCCACGCCATGTACACGCGCGACAACTGCACGCGGTCCTTCACGACCGCGCGCCGCTCGCTCGTGATGGGCGGCGTCGTCACGGTGACCGGCGGCACGTCGGGCCCGCGCTGGAGCGTACCGAAGTACTTCTCGACGAGTCCCTTGATGGTCGCCTTGTCGAAGTCGCCCACGATCGCGAGGCTCGCGTTGTTCGGCCGGTAGTACTGCTTGAAGAAGTTCTTCACGTCGTCGAGCTTCGCCGCCTGGATGTCGGCGTGCGTGCCCATGACGTTCGCGTAGTAGGGATGACCTTTCGGGAAGAGCTCGTGGAACACCGCGTCCTGGACGATGCCGTACGGCTGGTTCTCGATCGACTGCCGCCGCTCGTTGCGGACGACGTCCTGCTGGTTGGCGAGTTTGATCTGATCGACCGCATCGAGCAGGTAGCCCATGCGATCGGACTCGAGCCACAACCCCAGTTGGAGCTGGTTGGACGGCAGCGTCTCGAAGTAGTTCGTCCGGTCGAAGTCCGTCGTGCCGTTGACGTCGGTCGCGCCCGCGGCTTCGAGCAACCGGAAGTGCGAGTCACCGGGCACGTGCTTCGATCCCTGGAACATCAGGTGCTCGAAGAGGTGCGCGAAGCCCGTGCGTCCGGCCGCCTCGTTCGCCGGTCCGACGTGATACCAGACGTCGACGGCCACGAGCGGCAGCCGGTGATCTTCCGACAGGATGACGTCGAGGCCGTTGGGCAGCGTGTACTTCTCGAACGGAATCGTCGGCGTCTCGGAGGCCGCTGGCGAGGGCGTCGATCGCCCGCACGCGACCGCGAGTCCTGCGAGGACGAGGCCGATGGCAACGGCTCGATGACCGGGATAGCGATTCATGCCGAACGCTCCTCGATGACGGCCGCGGCGAGGCGTGCCGCGGCCCAGCGTGCAACCAGGCGCTGAAGGGACAACAATAGTCCGAAAACCTCGTGCCCAGCCACACGTTGATGGGCGCGCCGCGTCAGGGATGCGTCGCAGGCGGCGTCTCCGTCGTACGTGAGAGGCTCGCCTTGTAGTGACCGTACGTCCCGGCCGAAAGAGTGCGGACGAGTTGCGAGTCGCGCCAGTCCCACAGACGTTCGTGCGCGAGATCGACGTCGCGCGGCAGACCGTTCCATTCGCCGGCCGGATAGCACAGCGCGCCGACGGCCTGAACGGCCATCGACCAGACGAGCGCGGCCAGGATCGCGCGACGCGCGCGCACGCCAATCGCCCGCCAGCGCGCGAGCGGATACGACGCCAGCAGCGAGAGCGGAATCGCGATGTCGGCGGCGAAGCGTGGACCGTACGAATGTCCGCCCCACCACACGGCGTACTGGCCCCAGAGCACGAGAAAGGCCGTCGTCGCAGCAACCAGTCCGTACCGCGGGAGGCCGCCGTCGCGCCACGCGTCACGTGCCCCGATCGCCGCAAGCCCCGCGATCGGCATGTAGATCAACAGGCCGCGGCTCGGGCTCACGAGCACTCCGGCCATGCCGGACAGCCAGTGGCCGCTCCACGCGCTCGCCACGCCGTGCGTGTCCTGGTTCACGCCTGCCGTGTAGAGATGGGCCTGTCCGCCGAGCCACGTATCGAACACGAGACGATTGGCGATCAGCATCACGACGCCAGCGACGCCGGCGCCAATCGCGAAGGCCGCGAGATGACGTCGCGGCTCACGCGAACGCCAGAGTCCTACGCCAAGACCGATGGGAAAGACCAGCAGCAGTTGGCGGCACGACATCGCGAAGACGATGAGCGCGCCGGCCGCGACGAGTGCCGGCACCCGCCACGATGAGCGTGGAGGCGTGCCGAACACGGCGAGCAGGCCCCCGCCGAGCAACAACGCCGCCGGCGCATGGCTCCAGAGTGCTTGCGAGGCCGACGACCACAACGGCGTTGCCAGGCCGCACGCGAGCGCGATCGCCGCGGCCGGTGCGTCAGGACGCCAGCGGAGAATCGTGAAATACACGCACGCACAGGCGAGCGCCACCCACACGCTCGCGGTCAGCGCGCCGATGCCTTCCAGCCACGCCGCGTTCGGCGCGTTGGCGTCGATCCATCCGAGGTCGATCGCCGCGCGGTAGCCCGGCACGGCCATGAGCGGCGGCAGCAGCGGATAGGACGAGCGCGCCTGGCCGTTGACGATCTGAATGTACCCGCGCGCCAGGCCGACTTTGACGAGGGCGGGATATCGATCGAGGTCCACGCCGCCGGTCGCCGCCATGGCGAGCGAGGCGTATTGATTGACGGCCGTGTCACGCGAGTTGATCGCGCGGAAATTGCCGTTGAAGACAACGACGAGCGCCAGCGCCATGGCGGCCGCACGGATCCACGACGCCCGCGCGCTGATACCGAGCGATCGACGATCGGGCGCGGACGTCGACACGACGCTGGAGCGCATCGATATATATGTATATGCCAGACGACGCGACGCCGTGGGTCGTCCCCACGCGATCGGTCGCGAACCGGTAACCTGATATGGCGATGCCTGCATCCCGCCACACCATCACGCTCATCCCCGGAGACGGCATCGGCCCTGAAGTCACCAATGCCGTCACCCGCATCCTGGCCGCGAGCGGCGTCGCCATCACGTGGGATCGCCACAATGCGGGCGTCGCCGCCGTCGAGCGCACCGGCCAGACGCTGCCTCAGTCGCTCCTCGACTCGATCACGCGCAACCGCGTCGCGCTCAAAGGTCCGGTGACGACGCCGGTGGGACATGGATTCACGAGCGTCAACGTCGGCCTTCGGCAGGCGCTGAGTCTCTACGCGAACCTGCGTCCCGTCGCGAACCTGCCTGGCGTCGCGAGCCGCTTCACGAACGTCGACCTCGTCATCGTCCGCGAGAACACCGAGGATCTGTACGCCGGCGTCGAACACACCGTCGTGCCGGGCGTCGTCGAGAGCCTGAAGATCATCACCGAGGCGGCGTCGACGCGCATCGCCGAATTCGCGTTTCACTACGCCGAGGCCAACGGGCGGAAGCGCGTGACGGCGATCCACAAGGCCAACATCATGAAGCTCAGCGACGGGCTGTTCCTCGAGTCCACGCGCGCGGTCGCCGCGCGCCATCCCGACGTCGCCTATGACGAACGGATCGTCGACGCGGCGTGCATGCACCTCGTGATGAAGCCGGAACAGTTCGACGTGCTGCTCCTGCCGAACCTGTACGGCGACATCGTGTCGGATCTCTGCGCCGGTCTCGTCGGCGGACTCGGCCTCGTGCCGGGCGCGAACCTCGGCACGGCCGTGGCCGTCTTCGAAGCGGTGCACGGAACAGCGCCCGATATCGCGGGGCAGGACGTCGCCAACCCGACCGCGCTCCTGCTCTCGGCGCTCCTCATGCTGCAGCACATCGGCGAGATGGACGCCGCGCGCCGGATTCGTGCGGCGCTCGATCGCGTGCTGACCGGCGGTCGCGTCCGCACGCGCGACCTGGGCGGCACGGCCTCGACGCGCGCGTTCGCCGACGCCGTGATCGCGGCGCTCTGAGCGGTGGACCGCTCGGCTCATCGCTCGGCGCTCTGCTATATTTTTCTGCGGTGAGACCCGACGACCTCACGCGGGCGGTCCTGGCGCGCGACGACGTGGCCAGGTATCTGCGGAGCGGACACGGCGAGTCGGACGCCGATCCGCGCCAGCGTGTCGAGTCGTATCTCGAAGAGCTGCGCACGACGCAGCGGTACCGTTTCTACCGCGCGCTGCAGCACCCGCTCTATCCGATCCTTCGCAAGGTGCGCCGCATCGCCGAGCACGTCGACATCGCCGTCGACGCCACGCGGCGTGGACGCGTCGTTTTCGTCTCGAATCACAAGAGCCACCTCGACTATCTCATCGAGCCGCTCGTGCTCGACGACAACGGCGTGCGCCCGCCGCTCGTGGCCGCGGGGATCAATCTGTTCGGCGGCGCGCTCGGTCTACTGCACCGGCACGTGACGGGCGCGATTCCCATCCGGCGCAACAACAAGGATCCGCTGTACCTCATCACGCTCCGCGCGTACGTCGCCGAGCTGCTGAAATACCGCGACCTGCTCTACTACGCGGAAGGCGGACGCAGTTACAGCGGCGAGCTGAAGGCGCCGAAGACCGGACTGCTGCAGGCCGCGCTCCATGCCGATCGCAGCGAGCTGTCGATCGTGCCGATGGCCATCGCCTACGACCTGGTGCTCGAGGACCGCATCATCTCGCGCCAGGCCCTGAAGCGGCGGCCGCGTCCGTTCGCGCAGGAAGTCGCCGAGATGGCGCGTCACGCCGTCGGCTATCGATCGCGCGCGTTCGTCACCTTCGGCGCGCCGATTCCGTTGGCCGACTACGCGCCGGAGTCGCGGCGCGACCTCGTGAAGCTCGCGCACCGCGCGCACGAGGCCGTCGGCCGCCAGTACAAAGTGCTGCCGACCGCGCTCGTGGCCTCGGCCATGCGGCCGTCGATCACGCGCAGCGAGCTCACGTCGCGGATCGAAGAACGACTCGCCGTGCTCGCGGCCGAAGGCGCGAATCTCGCCGTGCGCACCGCGCGCCAGGCGGTCGACGAGGGCGTCGACCCGCTCATCGAGCGCGGCGTCCTCGCCGCCGCCGGTTCTCGCTTGCGCGTGCGCGATCGGATCGTCCTGCGCTACTACGCGCGCACCATTCAGCACCTGTTCGCGGCCGGGACCACGCACTGATGTTCGCGTCGCTGTCGAAGGCGACCTTCTCCATTCTCGCGAACAGCGTCGTCCTCAAGGCGATCGCCTCGCGCGTCGGCCTGCGGCGTCCGCACAGCTTCGCGCACCGCTTCGTCGCGGGCGAGACGACGGCCGATGCCATTGCCGCTGCCCAGCGGCTCGAAGCGCGCGGGTTGACGGTGACGCTCGATCATCTCGGCGAGCGCATGACCACGCGCGACGGCGTCATGCAGGCCACGCGCGCCTACATGGCCATCGTCCAGGCCGCCGCCGACGCGGGCATCAGCCGCAACCTGTCGGTCAAGCTCACGCAGATCGGACTCGACATCGACCGCGCCACGGCCATCGACAATCTGCGGCGCGTGCTCGACGTGGCGACGCGCCAGGACTTCTTCGTCCGCATCGACATGGAAGGGTCGGCCTACACCGAGAACACGTTCGAGGTGTTCGAGTCGCTCTGGGGCATCGGCACGCGCAACATCGGCGTCGTCATCCAGGCGTGCCTGCGACGATCGCCCGGTGACGTGGCGCGCATGAACGAGCTCGGCGCGCGCGTGCGGCTGGTCAAAGGCGCGTACCGTGAGCCGAAGGACATCGCCTTTCAGCGCAAAGCGGACGTCGACGCCGCGTATGCCGCGCTGATGGAGCAACTGCTCGCGTCGGGCACCTACCCCGCCATCGCGACGCACGACCCGGCGCTCATCGCGCGCGCGCGACAATTCGCCGCCGACCGCGCGATCGGCCGCGATCGCTTCGAGCTGCAGATGCTGTACGGCATCCGCCGCGACCTGCAGTCGTCGCTCGTCGACGCCGGTTATCACGTCCGCATCTACGTGCCGTTCGGCACGGACTGGTTCCCGTACTTCATGCGCCGCCTCGGCGAGCGGCCCGCCAATCTGGGATTCGTGTTCAAGAGCCTGGCGAAGGAAGAAATGGGTCAAGTTAGAAGTTAGAAGACAGAAGCCAGAAGTGTGAAAAAAAAGATGACACCGCGAGCCCCCGAGCGTAGCGAAGGCGGCGAAGCGCGTAGCGTTGGGGGTGGGGCCCCAACGCATTGCAAAGAAGATGACATCGCGCAGGCGGTCTCGCGCGAAGACGCGAAGACGCGAAGACGCGAAACCTATCGCAGAATGAACATCGCATGGCCCGACTTTCCGAGCGTGTGATTGCCATCACCGGTGCGTCGGCCGGGATTGGCGCGGCGACCGCCCGCGCCGCGGCGGCTGAAGGAGCCATCGTCGTCGTGTCGGCGCGGCGCGGCGATCGGCTCGAGGCGCTCGTGGCCGATATCGCGCGATCCGGGGGGCGCGCGCTCGCCGTGGCCGGCGACGTCACCAGCCGTGCGGATATGGACGCGCTCGTCGCGCGTGCCGTCGACGCGTTCGGACGGCTCGACGCGATGATCTGCAACGCGGGCATCGGCTACCACGGCCCGCTCGACGAGACATCCGACGAGGTCATGCGACGGCTGGTAGAGGTCAACCTGATGGGGACGCTCTACGCCGCGCGCGCGGCGCTCGTCCAGATGCGCCGGCAGGGCGCCGGACATCTCATCGCCGTCTCGTCGATCGCCGGCCGCCGCGGCGTGGGCGGCTCGTCGGTGTACGGCGCGACCAAGGCCGCGCAGATCGCGTGCTTCGAAGCGCTCCGCGCCGACCTCGCGGGGACGAACATCCACGCGTCGGTCGTGCTGCCCGTGTCGACCGTGACCGAGTTCCACGACGCGATCGCGCGCGACTTCGGCCATGCGGTCCAAGGCGCTGGTCCTCGTCAATCTGCCGACGCCGTCGCTCGGCGCATCGTCGATTGCCTCGTGCATCCACGGCCTGAGGTCTATCCGTACCGGCCGGCGTGGCTGCTCTCGGCGATGAGCGTCCTCGCGCCGTCGGTCGCCGACCGCGTCGTGCAGCGCTTCACTCGACACCGCAAACCGCACCATGCCGCCACCGGACGCTCCGACACCTGAGCTCGTCCGTGCGCTCGCCGAGGCCGTTCGCGCCGCGGGCGGACGCGCGCTCGTCGTCGGCGGCTGGGTGCGCGACGAGCTCCTCGGCCGCGCGCCGAAGGACCTCGACCTGGAAGTCTTCGGCCTCGATGCGCCACGCCTGCGCGCCGTGCTCGACGCGTTCGGGCGCGTCGACACGGTCGGCGAAAGCTTCACCGTCTACAAGATCGCCGGCATCGACGTGTCGCTGCCGAGGCGTGAGTCGAAAACGGGCCGCGGGCACAAGGCGTTTGCCGTCGAAGGCGATCCGTCACTCTCGATCGAAGACGCGGCGCGCCGGCGCGACTTCACCATCAACGCCATCGCGCGCGACCCGCTCACGGGCGAGATCCTCGATCCATTCGGTGGGCGGCGCGATCTCGACGCCCGCGTACTGCGTGTCGTCGATCCCGCGCGCTTCGCCGACGACAGCCTGCGCGTGCTGCGCGCGCTGCAGTTCGCCGCGCGATTCGAACTGACCGTGGACGCCGACACGCACGCGCTCCTTCGGTCCATCCCGCTCGACGATCTCCCTGCCGAACGCATCTGGGGCGAAGTCGAGAAGCTGCTGCTCCAGGCGCCGCGCCCGTCTCTCGGTCTCGCGCTCGCCTGGGATCTCGGCGTCGTCGATCGTCTGTGGCCGGAGCTCGTGCCGCTCGCGTCGTGCCCGCAGGACGCGGAGTGGCATCCGGAAGGTGATGTCTGGACGCACACGCTGATGGTCGTGGACCAGGCGCGGAAGCAGATCGACGATCTCGATCGCGGCCGAGCGGCGGCCATCATGCTGGCCGCCGTCTGTCACGACCTCGGCAAGCCGGCGACGACGGCGGTGATCGATGGGCGGCTGCGATCGCCGGGGCACGAAGAAGCGGGCGTCGCGCCGTCGACGACGTTCCTCGATCGACTGAACGTCCACACCATCGATGGCTTCGACGTACGACGCGCGGTCCTCGGCATGGTCGCGCATCACCTCAAGCCCGGTGCGTTCCTGAAAGCGCCAAACGGCGTGACCGACGCGGCCTATCGCCGGCTCGCGCAGAAAGTCGATCTCGAACTGCTCGCCCGGCTCGCGCGCGCCGACTGCAGCGGACGTGGCGGGCACTTCGACTGTTCGGCCATCGAGGCGTTCCTCGCCCGCGCGCGCGCGCTCGGCGTCGAGCATGCGGCGCCGAAGCCGCTCGTCCTCGGCCGGCATCTCCTCGCGATGGGCATGACGCCTGGGCCCGCGGTCGGACGCATCCTGCACCACGTCTACGAGCGACAGCTCGACGGCGGCATCACAACCGTTGACGAGGGCCTTGCGCTGGCGCGAACGCTCGTCGCCGCCGAGGCCAAGAAGGACGGATGAGCGGCGCGGCGAAATCCGGACGGAAGCGGCCGGCGTCGCGATACGCTTCAAGATCGATGCGATCGACACGACCATCCGCGCTCGCCGGCTCCGTCGTCCTCACTGTTCTCGCGCTCACCGCCGCTCGACCGGCCTCGGCACAGCAGGCGCCGCAGCCGCTGCCGATCATGGTCGCGGACGTCCGTGGTTTCTATACGGGGCTGGGACAAGACATCGTGACGGCCAGCGACCTCCAGGTCAGTTCCGATCAGCTTCCGGGCCGCGTGTTCGGCGGTGCAGTCGGCGTCCATCTCTATCCGCTGCGCAAGGGCAGCTTCGCATTCGGCATTGGCGGAGAAGGCGTGCTGGCCGGCGGTCACGCCCAGCGCGCCGAGACAACGACGACGCCCGCCGGTCCGATCGTGCAGCAGCAACTGCGCGGCTTCTCGGTGCAGATCTCGCTGAACTTCGGACACCGCGATGGCTGGAGCTATCTGAGCGCGGGCACCGGCCCGATGACCTTCGCGAGCTATCTCGGCGACACGCGTCCGGCCGACGACCCGCCGCGCTCGTCGACGCTCAATCTCGGTGGCGGCGCGCGATGGTTCTTCAAGAGCCATCTCGCGTTCACGTTCGACATCCGGTTCTATCAGACGCGACCCGAGAACACGTTCGGCGCCTACGGCGCGCGCGGACGCAATCAGTTGATGGTGATGTCGGGCGGGATTTCGATCCGGTAGCGCGGAGAGAACGGGTTCCGGGTTCCCCCGGGGCCTGAAGGCCCTGGGGGAACCCTTTGTGAACCTCGCGTCTTCGACGCGCGCTACTGCAGGTTCTTCTTGAAGAACGCGATCGCGAGCGGCCAGGACTGCTCGGCCGCTTTCAGGTTGGCGCCGCCGGCGCCTGCCTGCGCGAACATGAACCCGTGCCCGGCGCCGTCGTAGGTGTGGTGCTCGTAGCTTTTGCCGAGCTTCTGCATCGCCGCTTCGGTGGCGGGCACCGTCGCGCCGATGCGCGCGTCGTTGCCCGCGTAGAACGCGAGCACGGGCGCGTGCACGTTGGCGAGCGCGGTGTCGAGCGTCCCGTCCGATGATCCGGGCGCCGGACCGTAATAGACGACCGACGCATCGAGATCCGGCTGCGCGGCCGCGTAGTTGAAGCTCTGGCCGCCGCCCCAGCAGAAGCCGACGACGCCCGTCTTGCCGTTCGATGCGGGCAACGTCTTGCCGTAGGCCATCGCCGCGTCGAGGCCCGCCTTCACGTCAGCCGGCGTCAATCCCATGATCGCCTGGCCCACGCCGTTGCCGAGCGAATCGGTGCCGCCGCCGTTCGGCCCCTTCCCCGACAGGAAGTCCGGCACGATGGCGATGAATCCGTCCTGCGCGAGCTGATCACCGACGGCGCGCGCCATGTCCGACATGCCGCGGATGTCATGGATGACGAGCACGACGCCCGCCTTGTCCGGTCGCTCCGGATAGACGACGAACGACCGCAACGGCGTGCCGCTCGCGGTCTTGATGTCGACCCATTCGCCGTGTCGCGACGACTCCTGCAGCGCGCGCGCGGCCTGATCGGCCGTGCCCGGCGGGATCGCGTCGTTCCACGGCACGTCGATCGGAGCCGGCTGCGGCCCGCGCTGCGCCATCGCGGGCACAGCAATGGCCAGCGCCGTCAGAAACAGTGCCACTCGCCTCATCGGAACCTCCTGAAAAGGTATGGCCAGTATTATGAGCCAGATGCGCCGTGACACGCTCCTCGATTTCTTCGAGGACTTCGCCACCCTCGACGACACGTTCATCGTTCACGACGACGGCTATCGGGTCCGGGAGGCAACCTATCGGCAAGTGGCCGAGGCCGCGCGCGCGTTCGCCGCGCGCCTTCGCGATGCGAATGTCACGCAGGGTGACGCCATCCTCATCTGGTCCGAGAACCGGGCCGAGTGGATCGTCGCGCTCTGGGGCGCGCTCCTCGCCGGTGTCGTCGTCGTGCCGGTCGACTACCGCACGTCGCCCGATCTCGTCCTGCGCATCGCGTCGATCGTCAAAGCGAAGCTCGTGCTCGTCGGCGAAGAAGTCGAAGCGCCGAAGACCGACGTCGCGATCTGGCGATTGACGCAGCAAGCGGCGGTCGACACAGATAGAGCCAACTTCGAAGTTCGAAGTTCGAACTTCGAAGTTGATCCGTCAGGTCGCGGACTCGCCGAGATCCTCTTCACCTCCGGCGCGACGGCCGAGCCGAAAGGCGTGACGATCACGCACCGCAACGTGCTCGCCAACATCATCCCGATCGAACGCGAGATCGCGAAGTATCGCCGCTACATCCGGCCCTTCCATCCGCTGCGCTTCCTGAATCTCCTGCCGCTCAGCCACATGTTCGGCCAGTCGATGGCGACCTTCGTGCCGCCGATGCTCGCCGGCACGGTCGTCTTCTCGCACGGCTACAGCCCGGTCGAGATCCTGCGGCAGATCAAGTCGCGACGCGTGTCCGTCCTCGTGTGCGTGCCGAAAGTGCTCGACGTGCTGCGCGAGCACGTCGAACGCACGGCGCCCGAGACGGCCGGTCCGGACACGCTCGCCGGCAAGCACTGGGCCTGGCGCTGGTGGCGCTACCGCGCGGTTCATCACCTCTTCGGCTGGAAGTTCTGGTGCATCGTCTGCGGCGCGGCGCCACTCGATCCGGCGCTCGAAGCCTTCTGGCGCAAGCTGGGCTTCCTCGTCGTCCAGGGCTACGGCCTGACCGAGACGGCGCCCATCGTCACGCTCAACCATCCGCTGCACGCGTCGCGCGGTACGGTCGGCAAGCCCATTGCCGGCGTCCAGGTGCGCATCGCGGAGGACGGCGAGATTCTCGTGCGCGGCGAGAACGTGACGTCCGGCTACTACGTGCCCGAGGGCGAGCGCAGCGCGACCGGCGGCGCAGCGGCCGAGAACGCCGCGGCGTTCGAGGACAGCTGGTTCCACACGGGCGACGTCGGCGAACTGGACGCCGACGGGCGGCTGCTCATCAAGGGCCGCAAGAAGGAAATGATCGTCACGCCGCAGGGATTGAACGTCTTCCCCGAGGACGTCGAGCGCGCGCTCCTCGCGCAACCCGGTGTGACCGACGCGGCCGTCGTCGGACGGACGGTCGACGGCGAGGAACGCATCCACGCCGTGCTCGTCCTCGAGCCGGGTGCGGACGTCGACGCCATCGTGCGCGGCGCGAATGGGGGGCTCGAAGATCACCAGCGCGTGTGGAGCACGTCGATCTGGCCCGGCCAAGCGTTGCCTCGCACGGAAGGCACGCAGAAACTGAAGCGCCGCGAGTTGCAGCGATGGGTGGCCGGCGAGTCGTCCGGCACGACGTCCGCGCGCACGGCCGGCACGTCGGTCACCGACATCGTCGCGCGCTACGCGGCGGGGCGCGCGATTGCGCCGGACACGACGCTCGACGAGCTGGGACTCAGCTCGCTCGATCGCGTCGAGCTGATGATGGCGCTCGAGAGTGCCTTTCAGACGACGCTCGACGAGACCGCACTGGCCGGAGCGACACGCGTTGGCGACATCGAGCAGCTCGTGCTGCCCGACGGTGCCATCGAAGGCGCGCACGGTGGCGAAGCGGCGGAGACTCGGGACGGGGCGCGGACGACGACGTCGCGCGCGCGGCCGGCGGGTAGCGCGGACGGGCCCATCGTCTTCCCGTCGTGGAATCGATCCTGGCCCGCGTGGTTCCTGCGGCGCATCAGTCTGCCGACATGGATCCTGCCGCTCGGCCTCGTGTTCATGAAGATGAAGGTCGAAGGGCTCGATCACCTGAAGGGACTCACAGGGCCCGTCATCTTCGCGGCGAATCACCAGAGTCATCTCGACACGCCCGCGATCCTGCTCGCGCTGCCGGCACGCTGGCGCTATCGGCTCGCGCCGGCAATGGCGAAGGAATTCTTCATGGCGCACTTCTATCCGGAACGCTACTCGCGCCGGGAGTGGTTCACGAACAGCCTCAACTATTACCTCTCGTCCGAGTTCTTCAACGCGTTCCCTCTGCCGCAGCGCGAAGCCGGCACGCGGCAGACGCTGCGCTACATCGGCGAAGTGCTGGCCGATGACTACTCCGTGCTCATCTTCCCGGAGGGCAAGCGCACCGAGCACGGCGAGATCGGCCGCTTCATGCCCGGTGTCGGCATGATTGGCGCCCGGCTCGGCGTCCCCGTCGTGCCGGTCCGCCTCGAAGGCCTCGAGACGGTCCTCCACCGCACCATGCGCTTCCCCAAACGCGGCCCCGTGCGCGTCGCGTTCGGCGCGCCCCTCACGCTCGAAGGCGAGAATTACGCCGAATTGGCCGAAAGGGTTCGGGAGGCCGTGCAGGGGATGTAAGAGCCTTCTTTTCAGTTGCGTTGCCTCCCCGCCCCCGCCCCTGTCCTGTCATCTTCTTTGCAATGCGTTGGGGCCCCACCCCCAACGCTACGGCGCTTCGCCGCCCTCACGACGTTCGGGGGCTCGCGGTGCCATCTTTTCTTGGTTCTGCCCCTTGTCTTCTGCCCATTTCCCCTTCCCTGCTATGCTTATACGGATGAAAGGACAGCGAATTTGAGCAAGGACGATCTGATAGATGTCCAGGGCACCGTCACGGCGGTCCATAGCGGCGGCCTTTACCGCGTGCAGGTGGACTCGGGACACGAGGTGCTGGCGCAGTTGAGCGGCCGCATGCGCCGCTTTCGTATCAAGGTCGTTCCCGGAGATCGCGTGACGGTTGGCGTTTCGCCGTACGATCCCGTCCGCGGCATCATCACCTTCCGCGCTCGTTAGCTCGCACCCAGTTGACCACAGAAGCTCAAACCCCCGATCGCCCGCATCGCCGCCGCCGACGCGGCGGGAGTGGCGCCGGGCCCCGCGCGGGGGGCCACCGGTCCGGACGTTCCGCACCCACGTCGACGTCCACGACCCGCGAGTCCGCCCCGTTCGACCCCGCCCCGATCCCGTTCGCCACGCTCATCACCGACCCGGCCTTGCTCGACGCGCTCGAGCAGCGAGGCTTCGAGCGCACGACGCCCATCCAGAGTGCGGTGTTGCCGTACGCGCTCCAGGGCAAGGACCTCATCGGCTGCGCCGAGACCGGCACGGGCAAGACCGCAGCGTATCTGCTGCCGATTCTCGCGCGGCTGCTGCACCTGCGCCGCGAAGGCGCGGCGCCGACCGGCGTCACGCGCGCGCTCGTGCTCGCGCCCACGCGTGAGCTCGTCACGCAGATTGACGACGAGATTCAGGGCTTCGCGTATCACGCGTCGGTGTCGAGCGCGGCCGTTTACGGCGGCGTGCCGATCGAGCCGCAGGAACGTGCCCTTCGCGCCGGCGTCGACCTCGTCGTCGCCACGCCCGGGCGACTGCTCGATCACCTGCGCAGCAAAGTCGGCGACTTCTCGAACGTCGACATCTTCGTCCTCGACGAAGCCGACCGCATGATGGACATGGGCTTCTGGCCTGACGTCAAGCGCATCGCCGAAGCCGTCCCGCCGACCTCCTCACGACAGACGATGCTCTTCTCGGCGACGATGCCCGATGAAGTGATGCGGTTCGCCGACACGCTCGCGCCCGACGCCGTGTTCGTCCAGGTTGGATCGCGCCGCGGGCCGGCGCAGACGATCTCGCACGAAGCCCACGTGCTGCCCGCGCGTGAGAAGGCGAGCTTCCTCGCGAAGTACCTGCGCCGCGCGCACGAACCGGCGATCGTCTTCGTCAACACGAAGATTGGCTGCGACCGGCTGGCGCGCGAGCTCGCGCGCCACGGGCTGCGCGCCGAGGCCATCCACGCCAATCGCTCGCAGAAGGATCGGACGGCCGCGATGGAAAGCTTCCGCGCAGGCCGCACCAAGGTGCTCGTCGCGACCGACGTCGCCGCACGCGGCATCGACATCGACTCGGTCGGCCTCATCGTCAACTACGAAGTGCCGCACGGGCTCGACAGCTACGTCCACCGCGTCGGCCGCACGGGCCGCAACGACTCGGCCGGCCACGCGCTCACGCTGGCCGATCCTCACGAACGCCAGGGCCTCGAAGGCATCGAGAAGGCGTTCGGGCTGCGGCTGCTGTCGGAGTAGATTCGAAAAGAGCGACCGTCCTTCCAGTCTTTCCACCTCATGGACGTCGAGGCTGGAAGGCCGTCTGCCGAAGGCGTGACGATGCAGTCAGTCTGCGTATTCTGCGGATCCAGTTTCGGAGACAAACCCATCTATCGCGAGTTGGCTGAGCGGCTGGGCCGCACGCTCGCGAATCGAGGCCTGACGCTCGTGTACGGTGGTGGCAACGTCGGGTTGATGGGCGTGGTGGCCGACGCGGCGCTCGACGCGGGCGGTCGCGTGATCGGCGTCATCCCTCAGGCGCTCGTCGATTGGGAAGTCGCTCACAACGGCCTTACGGAACTCGTCGTCGTCCAGTCCATGCACGAACGGAAGGCCCGCATGGCCGAGGCATCTGACGCCTTCATTGCGCTGCCGGGCGGGTACGGCACCTTCGAAGAGTTCTGCGAAGTCCTGACGTGGTCGCAGCTCGGCCTGCACCGGAAGCCGTGCGGCGTGTTGAACGTCGAGGGCTACTACGACCCGCTGCTGGCCTTGTTCGAACGAGCCGTCCAGGATCGATTTCTCGCCGCCGAACAGCGCGACCTGGTGCTGGCCGACACGGACGTCAACGCCCTACTCGACCGCGTCGCGTCCTATCAGCCCGTCGAGATCATGAAACGGTTCGATCGTCTCCGGGTGGGTTCGGTCAAGACGTAGAACCGCGATCAACGCGGCTGCGATGTGCGCGGCGCTTCTCGGCGTCGTCTCGTTGATTTTCGCTTTTTGTTCCCCTATGGTACGCCCTTGATAGGAGGAACCGTTATGCCCAAAGCCACATCTCCCATTCCGCCGGGCTATCACAGCGTCACGCCGTATCTCTGCATCAAAGGCGCGGCAAAGGCCATCGAGTTCTACGCCAAGGTGTTCGGTGCGACGGAATATCTGCGCATGATGCAGCCGGACGGCCGCGTCGGCCACGCAGAGATCCAGATCGGCGATTCACGGATCATGCTCGCTGACGAGTTTCCCGAGATGGGCTTTCTCGCGCCCAAAGGCGGCGAGCGCACGCCCGTGACGCTGCACGTCTACCTCGCCGACGTCGACACGGCCTTCGCGCGGGCGATCGAGGCCGGCGCCACGTCCATCCGTCCGATCACCGACCAGTTCTACGGCGATCGCGGCGGCATGCTCGAAGATCCGTTCGGCCACTACTGGTATCTCGCGACGCACGTCGAGGACGTGCCGGACGACGAGTTGCAGCGGCGGATGAAAGCAGCCATGGCGCCGAAAGAATCGCAGAGCTGACGGATTCTCATTGAGTTGGCCCAGGTGCTCGTGGACAATCCGTCGATGCTCAGACCAATCCTCGCGTTCGGGATCGTCGCTGTCTTCGCTCTCCCCGTCGGCGCCCAGCAGCCGGTCAAAGGGGTGGTCGCGGGTGTCCGGAATTACGCTCACGTCGAGACGACCGTCGCGTGCGCCGGCGCCGTCGATGCCGACACGGCCATGCCCGAGATCAAGAAGCTCGGCTTTGCGTCCGTCATCAACCTGCGTCAGGCGAACGAGCCCGGCGCCAACGTGGAAGCCGAACAGGCGGCCGCCGAACGTGCCGGCCTGAAGTACTTCCACGTGCCCGTCAACGGCGCCAACCCCGATCCCAAGTCGGCGGACGCGTTCCTCGTCGCGCTTCGGACGCCGGGCGCGGAACCGGCGTTCATCCACTGCGCCACCGGCAACCGTGCCGCGGCCATGTGGCTCATCAAACGCATCGTCGTCGATCACTGGGATGCCGACCGGGCGTCGGAGGAAGCCGCGGGGTTGGGACTGACGAGCACGCCGCTCCGTCAGTTCGCGCTCGACTACGCGGCGTCACACCAATAAGCCACGAACGAAGTAACGAACTGTGGGCCGCGGTCCGCTGGCCAGCATGGCCGGAGGATCGCGGCTCGCAGGTGATGTGAACCGAACGTAAGCGGTCGCACCCGCGAGTGCGGCCGCGCGCGTTATTCCGAGAATTCTTTCGCGAGCTCGACGAACTCGCCGTCCGGGGCGAGCGCGCGGTATTCGCGCCAGTGCGGGCGGGCGTCGGCGGATCGGCCGAGCTTCTCGAGCGTGACGGCCAGGTAGAAGTGCGCCTCGGGATACGTGGGATTGAGCGCCAGCGCGTCCTGGTAGGCGGCGACGGCGTCCTGATAGCGGCCGAGATCGTGGTGGATGTTGCCGAGGTTGAAGTACGCCTCGAAGCACTCGTTGTCGAGACGGATCGCCTTCTCGTACAGCGCTTCCGCCTCGACGAGCCGGTCGCGTTCGTAATGAACGTTGGCCAGATTGACGATGGCCGGCACGAGCTGCGGGTCGAAGAGCGCCGCGCGGCGATAGGCCGCGGCCGCCGCGTCCAGATCGCGATGCTCCCCGTCGTCCAGTTCCGCGCCCTCGAGGAAGTACTTCGCGGCGAGCACCTGGTTGGCCGCGGCAATCTGATCCGCGCGCGTGGCCGGCAGCGACGGCGCCTTCGCCACGCCGGGCCGCGCCGGCAGCGCGACGACGCGTGCTGGTTGGCGATCGCCCGGCGAGGCGGCCGCGAAGTCCAGCGCCAACTGGCCGTCAGGGTCAGATGACAACTCGCGCAGGATGGCCTGAAGCGGCGTGCCGCGCTCGATCCCGGCTGCGGCCTGTCGAATGACCGTGAGGTCCGAGAACGAATAGCGGCCCGCGACCGGACGCACGAGGCGCCATCGCTCGAGCTGGCGCAGGTGCTCGTCGCGCAGCACGGGATACATGCCGCGCAGATCGCGCGACGAGTAGTACTGATCGCGCAGCGTCGCTGGATCGGGCAGGCCGGCCTCGCGACAGAGATCGCTTTCACTCAGCACGCGCGTGACCGTCGGCGGCACGTCGACCGCGTCATCGCCGGCGACGACGACCGTCGTCTCCGCGGTGATCTCGGGCGAGAACGAACCGCCGAGGCGTTCGACGAGCGACCGCACGTCGCGGCGTGTGAGCAGACCGAGCTTGCCGGCAAGGGCGACGCGCTGTCCCACCAACGGCTGGACCGCAGCCGCCGCGTCGAGCGCGGCGCTCGTGTCCCGGTGACGCGCGATCTTACGCACGGGCTCCCTGCACGGTCGTCTGCGCAAGCGATTCGAGCACGGTGACGAGCGCCTGCGTGCCATCGTCGCCCCGGCCCGATGCCTCGAGCGCACGCAGCAACTGTTCGACGACCGACGTGCCGACAACGGGCGCGCTCAGCTCGCGGGCGGCTTCGCCGACGAGGCGGAGATCTTTTTGCTGGAGGCGGACCATGAACGCGGGCGCGAAGTCGCGCGCGAGCATCTTGCGACCGAGGTTCTCGAACGACCAACTGTTGCCGGCGCCGCCCGAGAGCGCCTGGTGCAGGCGCTCGAGATCGAGCCCGGCCTTGGCGGCCAGGACGAGCGATTCGCTCGTCGCGAGCAGATTGACGGCAACGAGAATCTGATTGCAGAGCTTCGCGGTTTGGCCGTGACCGGACGGTCCGATGTGCGTGATGCGTTTGCCCATCGCCTGGAAGACGGGCCGCGCGCGTTCGAACGCCGCCGCGTCGCCGCCGACCATGATCGTCAACGTCCCGGCGATTGCGCCCGAGTCGCCACCCGAGACCGGTGCATCGAGCCACGACGCGCCGCGCGACGCCGCGTCTTCCGCCAACGCGCGTGTGACCGACGGCGAGATCGTCGACATGTCGGCCACGATCGCGCCCTTGCGCAGCCCTTCGAACACGCCCTTCGGCCCGCGCGCGACGAGCTCGACGTCGCTCGAATCGGGCACCATCGTGATGACGAGATCCGATCGCTCGGCCACGGCCGCGGGACTGTCCGCCGCGTGCGCGCCTTCACCGGCGAGCTCGTCCACTTTCGATCGCGTCCGGCTGTGCACGGTCACGTCGAAACCCGCCTTGAGCAGGTTGCGCGTCATCGGTTTCCCCATGATGCCGAGACCGATGAAACCGACGTGCGTGATGGCAGGCGCAGAAGACATGGAAGGATTATAGTCAGACTGCGACCGCCGATCGCCGCCGTTCCGCCGAACCGTGCAAGCACGCGCGAACGTCCGGCTTGTGGCCGCACACTTCTGGCTTCTGGCTTCCAACTTCTAACTTCCCACATGCCTCCGTCTCCTCTCATCCTCGCGTCCGACGTCGGCGGCACGAAGACGCTCATCGGTCTGTTCCGTCCATCGGGCGGCCGGCCCGAGGACGTCGTCACGCGCGAATATGCGACGCAGGACTTCGACAGCTTCGCGCACCTCGTGCAGACGTTCCTCGACGACGTCGACCGTCCACGCGTGGACGCGGTGTGCGCGGGCGTCGCCGGTCTCGTCGACGGGCTCACGGCCGTGCTCACCAACGCCGGCTGGCACGTCGATCTCGGCGTCGTCGCGGCGCAACTCGGTCATTGCCCCGCCGCGCTCCTGAACGATCTCGAGGCGATGGCGTACTCGGTGCTCGTGCTCCATCCGGACGAACGCTGCGTGCTGCAGGCCGGCGATCCGAAGCCGCAGGGCAACGCGGCGATCATTGCCGCCGGCACCGGACTCGGCGAAGCGGAGCTGCACTACGTGGACGGGCGTTTCGTCCCGTCGCCGTCAGAGGGTGGCCACGCGGATTTCGCCGCGCGCAACGCGCGCGAGCTCGCGCTCGCCGAGATGCTCATCAACCGCTTCGGCCGCGTCGAGAACGAACGCGTGCTGTCGGGCCCGGGACTCGTCAACGTTGCGCGCTTCACCCATCGCGACGCGCCGGGCGACGGCTGCACGGCGCTCTCGGCAGGCGAAGACGAGGCCGCTGCCGCGGTGAGCGAAAACGCGCTGGCCGGTTCGTGCGCGCGCTGCGTCGAGGCCCTGGACATGTTCGTAGAGGCGTACGGCGCCGAAGCGGGCAATCTCGCGCTGCGATCGGTGGCCACTGGCGGCATCTACGTGAGCGGCGGCATCGCGCCGAAGATCCTGCCGGCCATCGAGCAAGGCGGCTTCATGCGCGCCTTCCGCGACAAGGCGCCGCTCGACACGCTCCTCGCGAACATCCCGGTCACGGTCATCCTCAACCCGAAGGCCGGCCTCATCGGCGCGTCGGTGCGCGCAGCGGAGCTCATCCAGCGGCGGTAGCGCGATGGCCGACGATCCCGATCGGACCACGCACACGCCAGGCCGAAGCGCCGATCCGTTCGACCTGCGCGCACGCGGGATCCGCGACGAACGCGTCATCGACGCCATGGCGCGTGTGCCGCGTGAAGCATTCGTGCTACCCGATGCCCGCGCGGCCGCCTACGCCGATTCGCCGCTCACCATCGGCTTCGGCCAAACGATCTCGCAGCCCTACATCGTCGCGTGGATGACCGAAGCGCTCGGCGTCGAGCCAGGCGCGCGTGTGCTCGAAGTCGGCACGGGCAGCGGCTATCAAACGGCCGTGCTGGCAGAGATGGGCGCAGAGGTGTGGAGTCTCGAGATCGTGCCGGAGCTCGCCGACCGCGCCGCACGCACGCTCGCCGCGCTCGGGTACGACCGTGTCCATCTGCGCACAGCCAGCGGCTACGACGGCTGGCCCGAGGCCGCGCCGTTCGATCGCATCATCCTCACGGCCGCTCCACCTGAGGTGCCGCCCGCCCTCATCGACCAACTCGCCAACGACGGCCGGCTCGTCGCTCCAGTCGGTACGGTCTGGGATCAGCGCATCGTGATCATCGACAAGCGCGGAAACGAAATCACACGCCACACATCCATCGGCGTGCAGTTCGTGCTCATGAAGAAGTGATGGATCGGTTCCGGGTTCCAGGGTTCAAGGTTCCGGGGTTCGGGTTCCGGGGTTCAGGTTCTGTTGGTTC